>NZ_JBALNF010000030.1:49862-197468 GCF_036962465.1 Neobacillus vireti | reverse complement strand
GTATATACTCATTTTATCCTTTCCTAACTCTATATACCTGGAAGAGAGGCTTGTAATGTGATAAGGCAAAAACAAAAACTCGTTACTCTTTGGAATAAAATAATTGATGAAAGAAATATCGCTCTTAATAAATATCAAATTCTAAAAGATAAAATTGTACAATATATATATAGCCCACCTATCATTAAATCAATGGATGAAACTTTGGAGGAAATAATAAAAAAAAAAGCTTCTGTCGGTAGATATGGTGATGGGGAATTTAAACTAATAAAAAATCAAAGTATTACATTTCAAAGAGCAGATTTAACATTATCTAATCGATTAAGAGAAATATTATTGAGCAAAGATGAGAATTTTTTAGTCTGTATACCAAATGTCTTTAAGAATCTATCTATATTAGCAGAAGAGCCTTTATCATATTGGCAGCTTCACATTGCAAAGAATAGATTAGCTTGGTATAAACTTTTAAATAAAGACAAGGTTTATTATAATTCTTTTATTTCAAGGTTTTATTACCCTTTCAAAAATAAGTCGAAATCTGGTATTTGGTTAACCAAACTAAAATTATTATGGGAAGGTAAAAAAGTAGTTATTGTTGAGGGAAAAAAAAGTAGATTAGGTGTTGGTAATGATTTGTTTAATAATACTTTATCTATAGAAAGAATTTTAGTTCCTGAGGAAAATGCATTTTGTCAATATGATAAAATTCTAGATGAAGTAAAGAGGATGAAAAAAAATAAATTAATTTTATTAGCTATAGGTCCCACTGCTACAGTTCTATCATATGATCTCTACAAACTAGGATATCAGGCAATAGATATAGGTCATGTAGATATAGAATACGAATGGTATTTAAAAAAGGCAGATACTAAAATTAGTGTTGAAAATAAATATGTTTGCGAAGCAGGTGCCGGAAAAGGTGTTGGCGATATAGCTGATACTAAATATATAAATGAAATAATATCAAGAATTAGTTAAAACAAAATTATTTTCAGGGAAGATATTTGTACTTTTTAGTATGAATATCTTTTTTTTTGTAATAATTCCAGTGTTTAACTCAAAAGGAGATGTATATTGTGAGTACATATTCTGCTTCACGAACTGCCTATATTTTAACGATTCATAAAAATCCTGTTCAGGTAAATAAGTTTGTTAAACAAGTTGTTTCAGAGGGAAATGCAGATGTCTTTATTCATATTGATAGAAAGAATTATAAAGAATTACATAGTAAGTTAATCCCGCATGCTAATGTCATAATCTTAAAAGAGAGTATAGATGTAAAATGGGGTGATATAACTCTGGTTGATGCTACTAATTTATTAATAAAAGAGGTATTAAAGACTGGAAGAAATTACAATTTTGTGTGCTTAAGGAGCGGTCAAGATCTCTTAGTTAGAAGTGGTTTTAAGGAGTTTCTATTAAATAATCCACAAAAGATATTTATGAATGCTTATTTTGTTGATAAGAAGGATGCTCACGCAGCATTTGCTAATGTCAGTTGGCCACAATCTACACGAAGGCTGTATATAAATCCTTTTCATCCAAATAGACTTTTTAGGAGAGCTATCCAGAGTTTATATGGCCTTGGGATAAATCTGTTTCCTAATCCACATATGTTGCCGCAGGATTTCTGCATTTATAATGGCTCAAATTGGTTTTGTATACCACTTGAGGTTGCTAAATATATAATTAAATTTATAGAAGAAAATAATTGGTATTATAAATCATTTGAAAATAGTTTATGTCCCGATGAATTCTTTTACCAAACCTTAATAATGAACTCGCACTACAAATCAGATGTTGTTGATAATAATCTAATGTACATTAAATTTGGAGAGACATTAAAAAGTAGGAATAACCCTATTACATTAAAAATGGAACATATTGAGACCATTAGAGATTCAAATAAATTTTTTGCAAGAAAATTTGACGAGAAAGAGGATTTAAAAGTAATTGAATACTTCGAAAAATCAGTAAAAATGTAAGTACCATAGCATAAATCAATGTAATTGATTATGTTACTTGGAGTATATTAAGGATTGAGGACTAATTATATTAATTATAATTGACATTGTACAATTTTTATTATATGTTCATTATATAGAACAATTTTGAATGCAAAAAAGAATAAAAATTAACTGTAAGTTTAAAAAGGTGGGGGAAAATTGAAGGATTCAATTGAAAAGTTATCAAAACTTTTAAATAAAAAAGAAAAGGGGAAGTTCGTACTTTTGCTTTTCTTAATGCTGTTAGCTGCCTTACTTGAAACAATGGGTATAGGATTAATAGTTCCTTTTGTTAGTATAGTTACAAATCCGGAACTAATCCATAAACAACAATTCCTCTCTTATATTTATGTTTTATTTAATTTTAAATCAGAAAATGAATTTATATTACTTTCAGTTGGGACACTTCTTTTAGTATTTATTATAAAGAATATTTATTTAGTTTTGTTCAATTACCTCCAAAATAAGATTATCTTAAATCAACAAGTTAAACTTTCTCGCGAATTATTTAAAGCTTATTTGACAAAACCATATAAGTTTCATCTGGAAAGAAATTCTGCAGACTTATATCGAAATGTAACTGGAGAAGTGTCTAAGGTCTATCAAGGGATTATAATGTCTTCATTTCAGTTATTAACAGAAATACTAGTGATTACTTGTATTTTAGGCTTAATATTTACTACTGCTCCAACAGCAACATTAGCAGCATGCATTATCTTAGGCGGGAGTATTATTTTATTTTTCAGGATCTTTAGAAAGAAAATAAACGAGTTAGGTCAAGAGCAACAAATGGTTAGCGCAATGATGATTAAATGGGTTAACCAGGGGTTGGGAGCAAGTAAGGAAATTAAGGTTAATGGAAAGGAAAAATATTTTATTTCTGCTTATACAAAACAAAGTCAAATTAGTATTAATAATAATGTATATATGAGGTTATTAGACATAATTCCTAGATATACAATTGAAACCATCCTTGTTTCCACTGTTCTTATTATGATGCTGATAATTATTCATCAAGGAAAGAATGCAGGAGAACTAGTTTCAACAATGGCACTTTTCGCAATGGCAGCATTTCGTTTAATGCCTTCTATAAGCAGGGTAATAGGTCTAATTACTTCTATTCGTTACAGTAAACCCGGTTTAGATATCGTATATCAGGATCTATTTTTAATTAAAGGAGATTTAGATGATAATAAAGATGTTGACGTCCCATTGTTTGAGCCATTAAATGTCAAAACAAGATACTTTAATGATTCAATAGAATTAAAAGATGTCTCTTTTCGGTATCCTAATCAAAAGGATTGGTCGATAAAAGATATTTCACTGAAGATTCCAATAGGCCAGTCTGTTGCTTTTATTGGAGAATCAGGTGCAGGAAAGACAACAGTTGTAGATATAATACTTGGATTATTCAGCCCGGAAAAAGGAAATATTTTAGTTGACGGGAAGAAATTGATTGAGGAGAAAATTAATTGGCAAAAGAAAATAGGATATATACCTCAGTCGATTTTTTTGTCAGATGATACAATACGTAGTAATGTGGCCTTTGGTATTGATGGGGATTTAATTGATGATAAAGAAGTCTGGAGAGCTTTAGAACAGGCTAAGCTTAAGGAATTTGTTGAAGGATTACCTCAAAAATTGGATACATCTGTAGGCGAAAGAGGAGTTAGACTTTCAGGTGGTCAACGTCAACGAATTGGGATTGCTCGAGCATTGTATCACAATCCAGAAATATTAGTTATGGATGAAGCAACTTCAGCATTGGATAGTGATACAGAAAGACAAATCATGAGTGCGATTGACAGTTTAAAAGGAGATAAAACATTAATCATTATCGCACATAGATTAAGTACAATAGAAAATTGTGATATTGTCTACAAGATAAATAAAGGTAAACTTGTTTCACTTAATAAAAAGTTAGAGAGATCATCTTAATGAATAATTCTTTTAATACTCCATTGTAGAGAGGGTGGTTTGTAATGAAACCAATAATTAGTATAATTGTTCCAGTATATAATGTTGAAAAGTATCTATCTAGATGTATTGATTCTATACTTTGTCAAACATTTAAAGACTTTGAATTAATACTTGTAAATGATGGTTCCAGTGATACTAGTGGATTAATATGCGATAGTTATTCCTCATTAGATCATAGAATCAAGGTGATTCATAAAAATAATGGTGGTGTTTCCTCTGCTAGGAATGTAGGGCTAGGTGTTGCATCTGGAGAATATATTGCATTTGTTGATAGTGATGATTTAGTTCATGAAAGTATGTATGCATTATTACACAATTATGCGAGTAAACATTCCTCTGACATTGTAATCTGTGATTATTTAGAAACGCTTGAAGGGAATCACTATGATTTAAAAAGTTTTATTGATGTTATAAAGGAGCACAGTTATAACAACATTGAGGCTTTAAATGAATTATTTACTGAAAAGAAAATGCAATTTGGAAGCGTAGTATGGAATAAACTATATAAAAAAAGTTTATTTGATAATATTAAATTTGAAGAAGGAAAAATTCATGAAGATGAATTTATAACTCATAAAGTTTTATATCGAAGTTCTAAGGTTGTTTATATTCCAATTAAATTATATTACTATCTTCAGAGGAAAGACGGAATTATGGGTACGGAGTTTAACTTTGATAAGTTGGATGCAGTTGAAGCTTATAAAAGCCGAGCTGATTTTTTTAAACAGGTAAATTTAACGGATCTTCAGAGAAAGGCAGAATACAACTATGTTAATTTATTTTTTAAGTATTATTTTAAGGCGAAAAATACAATTCCTAACTCTGAGTTCAAATTGGTAACAATGAAAAGAGAGTTTCGTAGAAATTTAAAAACATTAAATAAAAATCCTTATTATAACCAGAAAGAAAAAATCTTGTGGAGATTATTTGTTTTAAATTCATTTTTATATGAATTGTACATAAAGACGAAAAGCAACGTGAGTTGAAATATAAAATATATATTAAATCATTAATTAAGCAAAAAAGCTCATTTATAAGCCTTAATCAATTTGAAAGTTTTAAAGGCGAAAGGAATAGGAGTGGAAAGAGAAGTGAATCCAACCATAAGTATAATTGTTCCAATATATAAAGTAGAGCAATATCTTCATAATTGTATTGATTCCATTTTAGCTCAAACTTTTCTTGACTTTGAACTAATTTTAGTAAATGATGGATCCCCCGATGGCTGTGGTAGAATATGTGACGAGTATAAAAAAACGGATAAAAGGGTAAAGGTCATCCATAAAAAGAATGGAGGTGCATATTCAGCATATAATGCAGGTCTCGATGTTGCACAAGGTGAGTATATAGGCATCGTGGACGGTGATGATTATATTGATAGGGACATGTATGAAACATTGTATCGTCTTGCTATTGAACATAATGCGGATGTTGCTGAATGCAGTTTGAATATCGTCTCCGAAAATGGTTTATCACCTAAAGAGAATCATGGGAAAATTGAGAAGGGAAATCATTTATTTGCTCTAAAAAAATTATTAGAATTTCCCTACCTAAATGGTCCTTGTACTAAATTGTATAAAAAAGAATTATTTAATGATTTAAGATATCCGAAAAAGTTATACGAAGACAGCTTTATGGCGTATAAAATATATTATAAGCTTAATAAGTATGTATTTTTGGGTAGGGGTAAGTACAATTATATTAAACGAGAAGATAGTACGATGGGAGAACAAAGAAATTATTCTCTAAATAATCTAGATGGTCTGGAAGTACAAGTAGAACGGTACAATTTTTTAAAGCAGAGAATAAATGAACCAGAAATACTTAACATGGCAGAATATCACTTATTTAATCAAATAATGTTCCATTATGAAATGCTGCAAATATTTAAAGAATTAGATCCTCAAAAGAAAAATCGGGAAATGATTAAAAATATTATTATTCAAAATCAAGAAGCTTTTTTAAATAATATGAAATTGAAAGGTTATCAGAAGATAATATTTGCTTCGCATTTAAATTTAAAGAAGTTTGATAATTATTTTAAACTTTATAGGTTAAATAAAAAGTATCAAAATATAGTTTCAAATTCAAAAACTTCCATAAAAAAACTCTTAACTTAAATTTACTTAACCAACAGGGATAAACAAGATATAATTTTCATTGTGAAATATTTTTTTGACCTTTTTGTTCTTTATAGTGAACAATATGCATTAAAGAGGTGAAAATGAAGATAAACCAAAATTACTCTTAGCCATGTATCTTATGCCACCGGCAACTACAATTTTAGTCAAGACATAGTAGAATCCTGGAAAAGGGATTAGCCCTAAATCAAATCACAACCTTGTGGGGCAGGAACTCACGAAAGGGGACCTTACTGCTCCTTTTATTCTCAAAGGGTATAAAAAATATTAATTTTGATAAGGGAAGCCGGGAGGAACTTCAGAAAAAAAATAATGGGAATATAGAGTGATATCCAGGAGATCGGGATAATATAGAAATTTTCCAATAAGGTGACCTTTCTACTAATACTTTGGAGGAGAGATATGAATCAAAGATACTATGAATTGGATTCTTTCCGGGGACCTTCTGTTACAATTTTTCTTTTTTATACCACTTATTACTAATGATACCAGATGTTCATTTGCAAGAATTAAGATATAGTCCTCTTTTTATATATTCTTTTAAGTTCGAGAATCTGTAATGTTATTTTTTGTATTAAGTAGATTTGTTTTTACGCTACCTTTTTACGGGAATACAAGACAGAATTAGAGAATCCTTAATAAAGAGATCAATAAGAATCTACTCTCCGTTTATGGTATCTATTTTTATTACTGTCTTACTCATAGAAACAGTTTCTAGTATGGGAATATCTCAAATGAACCATAGTTTAATGCTATATAGACTACTAAGCCAACCTAAGACTTGATTTTTAGACATCTTTATAAATTGACGTTTTCCGAATGAGAACATTAATTCTGTGATATGGTCACTAGTTTATGAAATGAGAATCTCAATCATTTTTCCAATAATTATATTGTGCATTTTGAAATTAAGTTTTAAACATAATATGTAATTAGTATAATAATTTCTTTTTTGTTATTTACCACTTACTATCTTTGTTTAAAAATATTCAACTTGGGTTTATTTTTCAAGTTATAATAAATCAAATTTAGTCTTAACAATACACTTTATTTCATTTTTTATGCTGGGAGCAATTACTGCCAGGTATAATGCTCAAGTTGCCAAACGATACGGGAAGAATAGAACGACAGTTAAAATCTTGTTACTGTTAATTGGATTTATGCTATAAGCTTATTCATGTTGATTCTCTAATATAGGACTAGAAAATATTTTTATTATAAATTATTGGATGTCAACTATCACTTCATTAATATTTATTATTACAGGACTAAATTCTCAAAAACTAAAGATTCTTAACATTTAAAGCCAATACTTTTTGCAGGAAGAATATCTTATAGTTTGTATTTAGTTCACATGTTTATTGTCATAGGACATTAAATGTATTTTACGACAAATATTCAGGCAACTTAATTCTAGTTATTTCCTTTTTATTTCATTTTTAGTAGCAATTTTAATGTATTGGTTAATTGAGAAACCTTCAGATTAGGGAAGATACTTACTAAGCCTAGGTATAATATAGAACAGCAAGATGTAATTAGAAAAAATATTACAATATTAAATTTAAGTGTGATTACTCTGTTAGTTTTAACCCCTATTCAAACATGCATATAAAAAGAGATTCACCTCCTATTACGAGAACATATTAATTTTAAGAGGTGGTTTTTGAACGGATTCCTAATATATAAACATGCATGAAAAAGGAGAATTTCCTTAAGTAAAATTTGAAGTTGAAAAAGCACCTCTTTTGTCGGATTGGGGTTACCAATAGTTGCGAAGCACAAGACTCGTAACTAACTGCCATAGGAGATTAAAAAAGAATAAAATAAAAATTGTAAATTACAAAAACTACTTCATTAAAATTTATATTGCTAAACACATTATTTAATTATCTTTATTNNACAGTTAAAATACCCAACGAATCAATTAAAAGATCATAAAACCTTCCATCCCTCCCAAAAAAGAGCTGAAAAAATTCAGTTATAAATGCAAAAACAATTGATAACAAAATTGCATATCTATGTTTTTTAAGAAGGCTAAATAGGAATAAATCCATTATGGCAAACCCTATAAAATGCCCCAGTTTTACTTCAACATAATCGGGATGAAACAATGTGAAATCATAAAAATAGAAAAATGATTTAAAATTAGGATTTGGGACCCATTTGAATCCCAACGATTGTAAATCTAGTAATTGCTCAAGACTCTCAGTCCAGGTATTTAATCCCAAAAACAGTCCCCATGAAATAGTTAGTAATGTTATAAAAACTTTTCGATTTAAAGATTTAGAAGTATTTCTTTTTTTTCTTTCTATTGGTTGATTTGCCATAATTCTTTTCTCCAATCATACTACTTACTCATATTTGATTATAATAGACATGTTGTTGAAAAAATTGTCAATGTTTAGCGATAAAAAAATAAATTTTGCAACCAAAGGCAAAACATCTATCACCCATACAAGTAGCAACATATAAGCAATTTGAAATTTAAAACAACAACTGTATATCAAAGCTAAACATTATGGAAATATTTATATCCTCGAATAACGCATAAAAACCAAAAATCCACTTAGAGAATCCTATGATTCTTTATAATAAACAATTAATGTTCTTTTTAAGGAAATGAAGATTAGAAAGGAAAGAGAATCATCTTATAGCCACTAAAAAAGAAGAAAATTAGATGCACATCATAAAAGACTCCATTTATCTACATGAGGTCAAAATTTAATAAGTATAAAATTCTATAAAAAGTAAACCCATTAGGAAACTAAAATTTATTGAATTAGGTAAAGTAACTTATGAAAAATGTATACTACAATTTCTTATTTATAATAAGTAGTTTACATATAATGGTTCTTGTCGAAACAATGTCGATATTTTTGGAAATATTTAGATTTTGGTGTTAGACAGACTATAGTACTATTAATTTAGATGAAATAATACTTTAATACTATAAATGACAAAGGCAAACCATTCGAAAGAGTGGGACGCAAAGCTACAGGTCTAAGGTTATTAACTAGGACGGCTGAGTTACCTAAAATAGTCATAAAAATTTTGGGAGGGTAAGGGCGTGGCTGTATTAACTGCTGAAGAAACTGATAAAGAATGGTTAGACCTGATAGTTGAAGCGAAAAAATTAGGACTTTCCATAGAAGAAATAAAAGAATTCCTAGAGAAACCTGTTAAACCTTAAAGAAACCATACTTTAAATGTTTCAAAAACAGAGTCATCCTGTTCGTCCATTGCAGCTATACATACATAGTTTTCCAAATTTTTTATCAGAGGGAATAGCATATGATCATAATACTTCAATTAAATTAAAACAGCTTACCAAATTGTTAACCCAATTCGATAAGCTGTTTTTTTATCCAAACTTAATAATTCAAAAACTTCACACAAACCCCATAAGGAACCGTAATATCAGAAGTAATCAACGTCAATCGACCAGAATCCTCATCTCTTGCATACAACACCACATTACCAGACTCCTGATTCGCTGCCACCACAAACTTCCCACTCGGATCAATCTCAAAATCCCGTGGCCAATCTCCTTCAGTCGAAGTATGCTCCACAAACGTAAGCTCACCATTTCCCGGATCCACACTGAATACAGCAATACTGTTATGCCCACGATTGCCCGCATAAACATAACGTCCATTCGCAGAAATATGAATCGCACTGCCTTGATTGTTTTCTTTAAAATCTTCAGGCAGCGTTGAAATATATTGAACCTCACTAAAACGGCCATTTTCAGGATTGTAATTTAACACAATAACCTCAGAACTAAACTCTGTCATGACATAAGCCATGTCCCTATTGGGATGAAAGACAAGATGTCTAGGGCCGCTGCCTGCTTTTAAAGGCAAAAGGTCTACCTTTGTAAGCGTGCCATCGTCAGCGACTGCATATGTAATAACCGCATCAATTCCTAACTCACACACTACTAGATATTTTTCATCAGGTGTTAGTTCTGAATAATGGCTGTGTGGCTTTTCCTGTCTTGGGTCAGGGCCTGAGCCTTCATGCTCTCTAATGGAAGCATAAGGTAACACAGAGCCATCCTCCTGGTTTATGAGATGTGATTGTACAAGCCCGTTATGGTAGTTGGCACCAAACACCATTTGGTTTTTGCTGTCTACACTCACATAACAAGGCGGCGCTCCTGCTAGTACTTGGCTGTTAATAGGTGTGAGGTCCCCAGCTTCACCAATAGAGTAAGCGGCGATACCGCCAGTATCTCCTTCTTTAACAACCGAGTAAAGGTAGCGATTGTCTTTGCTGATTGCTAAATAGGTAGGATTCCCTAGTTCAGCCGCCACTTTAATATTTTCGATTTTTGCTTCATCGGTGTTGAGTGTAAAAGAATAGATTCCTTTACTATCTCCTTTCGTATAAGTTCCAATAAAACCGTGATACTTATTATTATTTGTCATCTTTAAAGCTCCTCTAATAAAGTTAATCATTTTATTTTAACAAAATTTCCATAAATTATTAAACATAGTGTTCTATTTATTAAGAAAATTTACGGGGATAAAAAACACGCTCCTCTTTTATGGTTGATCGACACCTGTTTAACATAAAAGAGAGTTTAGTTTATATCAGACTTAGTCTACTGGATACACAAACCAAACATTAACTGCTATAATAAATCAACTAAGTTATAATAACGCTTTCAATTGTAACTTAGAAGAAATCACATGCTAAAAAAAGGAGGACCAACAATGAAAAACATGTTTATGATTGGCAATGCCCATCTTGATCCAGTTTGGCTATGGCGCTGGCAGGAAGGGTTCCAAGAAGTGAAGGCGACATTTCGCTCTGCACTTGATCGTTTGAAAGAATACGAGAATTTTATTTTCACATCAAGCTCAGCCGCTTATTATGAATGGATTGAAAAAAATGATCCAAAGATGTTTCAAGAAATAAAAGCTAGAATAGAAGAAGGCAGATGGGTCATCTGCGGCGGCTGGTGGATTCAGCCAGATTGCAATATTCCGAGTGGTGAATCGTTTGTCCGTCAAGGACTGATTGGTCAAAACTATTTTAAAGAAAAATTTGGAGTCACGGCAAAGGTTGGCTACAATGTCGATAGTTTTGGACACAATGGCATGCTGCCGCAAATACTAAAAAAATCAGGTATGGATTCCTATGTATTTATGAGACCAGGACCAGAGGAGAAAGGGTTACCTGGCCGATTGTTTTTATGGGAATCCAAGGATGGTTCACGTGTAAAAGCTTTTCGGATCCCATTTGAATATTGTACCTTTGATCATCTCGAAAACCATATCATGCATTGTAAGGGTGAATTTAAGCATTCTTTTAACAACCTAATGTGTTTTTACGGTGTCGGAAATCATGGGGGAGGACCGACAAAGGAAAACATCGAAATCATTGAGAAAATAAATGCATCTATGGAAGATACAAATCTTCTCTTTAGTTCGCCAAATGCCTTTTTCGAACATGTGGAGAGCTTTAAGGATCAGTTTCCAGTTGTTCATGATGATCTGCACCACCATGCCGTAGGCTGCTATTCTGTTCATTCCGAAGTGAAAAAGCTAAATCGCTATTCTGAAAATCTCATCTTAATGGCTGAGAAGTTTTCTTCGATTGCCAGCTGGACAACAGGGCAGCCATATCCTGATGATATGAATCAGGCTTGGAAAGGGATTTTATTTAACCAATTCCATGACATTTTGGCCGGTACAAGTATTGAAGCAGGGTATAATGATGCCCGAGATTTATATGGTGAATCGATTAGTATCGCTTCTAGGAATATGAATTACGCTTTACAATCGATTAGTTGGAATATTGGTATTGAAGAAGAAAAAGATATGAAGCCATTGGTGATCTTCAATCCCCATTCATGGCCTGTGAAGGTGAATGTCGAAATTGAATACGGGCTGTTTGTGAATTATCTTTTGCCAGAGGAGTTTATTATCGAAGATGTAAATGGAAATGAAGTTCCCCATCAAATCATCGACTCGATCGCAAAAATTCCAAATCGAAAAAGAGTCTCATTTTTGGCAGAGCTTCCGCCATTGGGGTATAGCACATACAAGCTTCGTGCCGTGAAGCCAACACAAGAGTTTCCTTCCGTAAAAGTGTCCGATTATGACATGGAAAACGACCGCTTCAAGCTTGTTATTGATAAAGAATCAGGCGGGATTAGCAGCCTGTATGACAAGGAAAAGCAAATTGAAGTATTCAAAAGCGATGCAGCCATTCCCGTCGTAATGAGTGATACATCTGATACATGGGGCCATGGAACGCTTCGTTTTGATGAGATTGCCGGCGTATTCAAGCCGATTCGAATCAGAAAGCTTGAAGAGGGTCCTGTTAAAGGTGTGATTCGAGTAATCTCTAAGTATAAGGCTTCGACCATTGTCCAAGATTTTATTATGTATAAACAATTGAATAAGATAGAAGTCAAAGTGAAAGTAAATTGGCAAGAAAACTATCAAACGTTAAAACTGAAATTTCCTGTAAGCTTTAATCAACGAAACACAACCAGCGAAATCCCTTATGGACATGCTGCACGTGAGGCCAATGGGGATGAAAAGCCAATGCAAAATTGGATTGATGTAACAGGGACGATTAGCAAACAAAGAAAAGAAATTTATGGACTAAGCCTTCTTAATGACAGCAAATATGGTGTCGATGTCAAAGGCAATACGATTAGTTTAACGGTTTTAAGGAGTCCCATTTTCGCACATCATGCGCCATTTATTCCTGATATGGAAGAAGATTATCCAATTATTGATCAGGGCATCCAAACCTTTACGTATCAATTGCTGCCACATCAAGACAGCTGGGAAGAAGCTGAAACGGTTAAACACGCTTTAGAGCTGAATCAACCACTGCAGCTTATTGTGGAAACATACCATAACGGTTCATTATCCCAAGAGGATTCCTTTATTTCGATTGATCAGCCAAATGTGATTCTTTCTGCATTAAAAAAGGCGGAAAATCATGATGATATGATTATTCGACTTTATGAAACCAATCACCAGGAAACGGTGGCAAAAGTGAATTTGAAAAAGTGGGGGAGATCTATGGAGCTGCATTTTGGTCCATCGGAAATTAAAACATTCTGTATTCCAACAAACCCAGAGGAGCCCATTTACGAGACTAATTTAATTGAAAATCTGGAAGAGGCATTGGTAACTGTATGAAGAAATACTTAGGTATTGACTTAGGAACCTCCTCATTAAAAGTGGTAGTTGTTAATCAGCGAGGAGAAATTGTAAATAGTTCAACTATACATTATGATGTTATCATTCGAAACGAAGGCTGGGTAGAACAAAATCCGGATCAATGGTTAAAGGCCTTGAAGGAAGCACTAACAGATCTGAAAAAATTAGATTCACAGATCCTAAAAGAAATCAATGCAATCTCTGTGACGGGGCAAATGCACGGAATTGTTCCTGTCGATGAATTCGGGAATGCACTGCATCATGCAATCATTTGGTCTGATCGCAGAAATGAGCAGGAACTGGCTGCCCTTCAAACAGAATTAACCAATGAAGAGTGGGTAGCGATTACTGGAAATCGTCCGAATATTAGTTTCACTCTTGGTAAAATCTTGTGGTTTAAGAATCATGAACCTGAGCTATATGTAAAAACAGATAAGTTTTTACTACCGAAGGACTATCTTCGCATGCAGCTAACAGGTATAGCTGAAACAGATTACTCTGATGCATCGGCAACACTGTTATTAGACATTCGCACATTAAAATGGTCAGAAAAAATCATGAACCTTTTTCACCTGAAGCGCTCCAAGCTTCCTGAGATCAAGTCTTCGATATCGTTTTCAGGCTCGATCACAAGGATCTCAGCTGAAACGCTTGGACTTAAAGAAGGAACACCGGTGATTTGTGGTTGTGGTGATGCCCAAGCCCAGGCTTTAGGGAACGGAATTATTCATCCAAAGGATTGGTTATGTACAGTTGGGACAAGCGGTCAGTTGTTTGTAAGTACGGACCGGCTAGCAATGGAAAAGAGTGGTAAGCTTCATACGTTGGTTCATGCTGATCCCGGAAAATGGGTTTTGATGGGTGCTACATTGTCGGCTGGAATGTCTTTTAAATGGTTAGCCGAATCCATTTTCGACAGCCAATTGGAAATAAAAGAATTGCTTGCCTTGGCAAGCACGGCGAGTGCGGGTTCGAAAAATTTACTTTTCCTGCCGTATTTATTTGGTGAGCGGTCACCATATATGGATGAAAAAGCAAAGGGGACTTTTATCGGTTTTACTAATGAGCATACAAAGTCTGAAATGTCACGAGCCGTTGTGGAAGGGGTGCTCTTTTCTTTATATCAATCTTTTAAAATTGTAGAAGAAACCATTGGACAAAAGTGTAAGTACCTGTTGTTAACAGGCGGCGGTGCCCAACATGATTTGTGGGTGAAGTCAGCAGCTGATATTTTTAATGTTCCCGTTGTTAGAAATAACAGTCGTGGCGGCGGTGCATATGGAGCAGCTATGTTAGCTGCGGTTGGGGCTGGTGATTTTAACACTCTAAGTCAAGTTGCAGAAAAGTGGGGCTTGTATCAGCATGAGATGGTTTATTATCCAGATTCAGCGTTGCATGAAAAGTACGAAAAGCTTTATCAAGTTTATGTAAGGGCTTATGATTCACTTAAAGAAATCTTTCATGGTTTACATGATTGTTAAGGCAGCAGTGATAAACAAGTGCTGATAACATTTGTAAAAAATCTAAGGTAATGAGAATATGAAAGTATCCATTCGGTAGTCATTGGTTAGGCTGATGGGGGGAATAAGTGGGAGGTTATATATCAATCGAATGCTAGCAAATTTACTGCTAGAGAGGAGGATGATGAATGAGGAGAAAAGGGTTTAGCGGTTTTATCTATATGATCACTGAACTGGTGATGCAATTTGCCTACCTCCAACTATTATGGATTGCCTTTACTTTGGTGGGACTGGGGTTACTAGGAATTTTCCCCTCAACGGCGGCTATGTTTTCTGTTGTTCGCAAGTGGATAATAGGTGAAGAGGACATACCCGTTTTTAAAACGTTTTGGCAAACCTATAAAACAGAATTTGTTAGAGTAAACGGACTCGGGTTGATTTTGTCTGCCATTGGGTGGTTATTATATGTTGATTACCATTTCTTTACCTTTGGTATATCAATGGGCAATTCTATATTAAAAATAGTGACCCTATTAATCATTTACTTATTTAGTACCACATGTATTTACTTTTTTCCGATTTTCGTTCATTTTCGTTATCGCTTTTTCGATTATTTCAAGTACAGCTTCCTATATAGTGTCTCCACACCGCTAAAAACTGCTGGTATATTTATTATTTCCTATATCATTTATTTTCTTTTAATGAAGGTGCCTGTGCTGTTTCTGTTTTTTAGTGGAAGTGTCATTAGCTATATGTGGATGTGGTATGTATACCAAACGATTCGTAAAATATAGATGAGGTAATTCTGCGAAATAGGTTGCGAAATATGTAAAAATTCGTTTGACAAAAGTGGGCCAAGGTATTACTATTTGATTATACAGAAAACTTTCTTCTCCAAAATGGGAACGTTCCCATTTTGGGGTTCTAATTGAATTCTTTGTTAATCTGTTATTACGGTTGATAGGAAGCGATCATAAAATTTTTTGTGATAATGTAAACGTTTACTGGTTCATATTTGTATTAATTAGTCATATAAACTGAAATCCACATCAATAACAGTTAAAAAAAGGAATATTGGACTATTTACATAGGTCCCTAGGTTTAAAAGTGGTTGTAAATTTTTTTGAGTTATAGTGGGAACGTTCCTAATTTAAAAGAATAAAGAAAAAGGAGGTATGGCAGTGAGTCCAACGATTAAGGATGTTGCCAAACTGGCCAATACATCGAAAAGTACGGTTTCACGTTATTTAAATGGTCTGCCAGTAAAAAAAGCAACAGAAGAAGCGCTCAAAAAGGCGATTAAAGAATTAAACTATCATCGTAATGAAAATGCGAGGAGATTAGTTGTAAGCAAAACACAAACGATTGGAATTGTGGTCGATAGTATTTCCAATATGTTTTATCCGATGATTTTTAAAGGAATTGAAGATATTGCCAAGGAAAAGGGGTTCAATTGTGTATTTTATAGCATGTCTTCTAACAAATCTAAGGAATCTCATTTCCAAAATATATTTTTTGAGGGACATGTAGATGGAATTATAATGGTTAGTTTTACAAAAAGGGATAAACAGGATCTGTTGGACATAGCCGAAGCAAGTATTCCGGTTGTCGTCTTCGGTGATTCTGCCGGAGTGAATGATTTAATATCAGTCGATGTAGATAACTATTATGGTATTTCAGAACTTGTTAAATACTTACATAGAATTGGTCATCGGAAAATTGCTTATATTTCTGGACCCTCTGGTGAAGCTGCAACGGATCAACGGTTAGCGGGTTATCTTGAGACAATGAAACAATTGGAATTAGATGTGGATCCAAATGGAATCGTTCCAACGAATTGGTCCAACGAACAAGGATATAGCGCCATGAATCATTTGATGACTGTTGGTGATTTCACAGCTGTAGTTGCTTCGAACGATGAAACAGCAATCGGGGCATTAAGAGCGGTTCAAGAGCGCGGTTATAATGTTCCAGCGGATATATCGATTACCGGTTTTGATGATATAACACTAGCAAGCTGGACATATCCACCCTTGACTACGGTGAAACAACCCTTCTTGGATATGGGGAAAAAGGCAGCAATAGAATTATTTAAAAGAATGGATGAGGGGGAGGACTACACTCCTGAACGTCATTTATTAAAACCGCAACTTATTATTCGAGATTCATGCAGAAAATTAGTGACGTCAGTCCACAACTAGGGGTATCAAGAGAAAATCGATCAATTTGTTTAAACAGATTGATTGATTTTATACATAGCAAGTAATCGATGGAACAAAAAAGTATAAAAGGCTGTGAGTATATGAGGAATTCATCTATTAACAAATCGCAATATGGTTTCTATTTTGTACTCCCATTTTTCGTCACATTTCTTGTTTTTGGGTTAACTCCGATTATTTATTCTCTCTATCTGAGTTTTACCAAATGGGACGGTTTCTCAGATCCAACTTTCGTAGGGTTTGCAAATTATGCGCGTTTACTTCACGATACTTTTTTTTACAAGGCAATCGGGAACACGTTAATTATTTGGGTCCTTTCGATTGTTCCGCAATTGGTACTAGCACTAGCATTAGCGATGATTCTTAATGAAAAGTTTATTCGCGGAAAGCATTTCTTTCGAGCGGTTTACTATTTTCCGCATATCGTGACACCAGTCACACTTGGCGTCCTGTTCAGCTTAATGTTCGACTGGCAGACGGGAAGTGTTAATAAGTTTTTGATGGGTCTCGGTATTATTGATGATCCAGTGAACTGGTTGAATAGCCCTTGGTTATCAAGGCTTATTGTAGCGCTCGTAATTATGTGGCAATACTTTGGCTTTAATATGTTAGTATTTATTGCTGGACTTCAGTCCATATCACCAGAATTGTATGAAGCTGCCGCAGTTGACGGGGCTACACGTTGGAAAGTGGCTACAAAAATTACTTTGCCACTATTAAAGCCTGTCTTGTTATTTACCTTTATTACGTCGATTATCGGTGGACTTCAGTTATTTGATGCCCCATTAATGCTGGGAAATGGTCCTAATAATTCAACATTGACCATGGTTATGTATTTATACCAAACAGCTTTCAAAAATTTTGATTACAGTTATGGTGCCGCAATCGCCTATGCCATCTTTATCATCATTTTAATCTTCTCCGTGATTTCTATGAAGTTTTCAAAGATGAATAAGGTTGAACAATAAAAAAGCGATTCACTATACAGCGGAGACTTTCAGAATTAAATGAAAGGAGATCATTATGAAAGCGGATACTAGTTTAGCAGCCAAAAGCATTTCATTAAGTGATAGTAAACCGAGGAAAGAGAGAAATATGAAAAAGTTATTAGTTAAATTTTCTGTGTATTTTTTCCTTATTTTAGTCGCATTCACCTGTTTGTTGCCCTTTTATAGCATGATGGTCACTTCATCCCACACGAATTCAGAGATTGCTAGGAAGTTACTATTGATGCCAGGGAAAGAGTTTATGAATAACTATAATCGCTTAATCGATACGGTGCCGATATGGAGAGGTTTTGCTAATAGTTTGTTTATAACGATTACTTCAACGGCATTAAACTTATATTTTTCAGCTCTGGCAGGTTATGGATTCTCAAAATATAACTACAAGGGCAAGAACATTCTGTTCTTAGCTGTTTTGGGAACGATGATGATTCCAGGGCAATTAGGAATTATCGGGTTCTTTAAGCTGATGGATACCTTTCATATGTTAAATACTTATTGGCCAATCATTCTGCCATCGATTTCAAACGCTTTTGGGATCTTTTTTATGAAACAAATGTGCGATTCTAGTATTCCGAATGAAATTTTGGAATCGGGAAGAATCGATGGATGCGGGGAGCTTAAGATTTTCCATCGTTTAGTACTGCCGTTATTAATGCCAGCAGTGGCCACATTAGGGATTTTTTCCTTCATTGGAAAGTGGAACGATTTCTTAACCCCGATGATTATTCTATTTGACAATGAATTGCAACCGCTGCCAGTTATGATAGCGAGTGTTAAGTCTCAGTTCTCTACTGACTTTGGCGCCATGTATGTTGGAATTGTTATTTCAGTCATTCCGGTGTTAATCTTTTTCTCGATCGTTTCGAAGAAGATTATTAGCGGTGTGACGGCAGGTGCTTTAAAGGGTTAAGAATAATAAATGGCTTGGTGGAGGTGATGACAAGGAAAAACATCATTTCAAGAAAAATTCCTCAGTGAAGAAGTACATACTCTCCACTGAAGCAAAGCTTAACTTAACAATCTGGATTAAGTGTTAAAGAATTGACGGTCTTAGCCACTTAATAGATTGATAAGAAAAAACAATGATTTTAATTATACCAAAAAAAGGGGCTGTATATCTATATGAAAAAATGGCTTTCCATCCTATTTACTGCTGTCCTTGTTCTATCATTATTTTCTGGCTGTTCAAAAAACGATGAAACGGCATCTGGAAGTACTAATAAAAGTAATAACAATAAAGTTGAAGGTAAGTTAACCATTTGGACTTTCTTTGGTCAAGTAAAAGATATGGCCGCCCAATTTGAGAAGAAATATCCAGATGCTAAAGTGGAAGTGAAAGTGTTCCCTGGTGATCAATATCAAACAAAGCTTTTAAACGTACTGCAAACAGGCAAAGATGTGCCGGATATTTTTGACTTAGAAAGAGGCTATATTGACAAGTTTATCAATTCTAAATATGCAGCCAACCTCTCGGATATGGGTGCGGAAGATCTTGTGAAAGATTATGTCCCTTATGTACAAGCATTAGGAAGAGATACGAAGGGTGATTTGAAAGCGATTTCTGATCATTCTTCACCAGGCGCTTTCTGGTATATCAGAGAAAATGCAAAAAAATACTTAGGAACAGATGACCCGGAAAAAATCAGTGAAATGGTTGATTCTTATGACAAAATTATTGAGCTAGGAAAAAAAGTAAATAAAGACAGTAATGGAAAAGTGCATTTAATTTCCCACTTTGGCGATGTCTATAACCTCGAAGCCTATAATACGAAGCCGTGGGTAAAAGATGGAAAGTTAACAATCGATCCTGCTTGGAAGAAAAACTATGAAATTCAAAAAGAAATTTTCAATAATAATGTTGATGCAAAGTTGGAATTCTTCTCAGCTGGCTGGGGCAATGCCATTAATGACGGAAGTGTTGTTTTAACTGCTATGCCTGCATGGGCTGGCTTCATGGTTGATAACAAAGATAATAAAGCGAATGGAAAATTTGGCGTAGCAAAAACGCCAAAAGGTTTTTATATGGGAGGTACCTACCGCTCCATCTATGAACAATCACCTAATAAAGATTTAGCTTATAAATTTATCGAGTTTATCGCCAGCAAAGAATGGCAGCAGCATAATTTGGAAGCTACCGGAAACATGCCAGGACTATTAACTGTCTACAAAGACAACTTAGAAACCTTCAAATCGCCAATGTTTGGTGATCAAAATATCCTAAAGCCTTACTACGAAACAGTTAAGGATATCCCTGCATATAAGCCTGACAAATATGGTGAAGAAGTATTGAGTAAATGGAGAAAAGTTGCAGGGCAAGGGATAAAAGACAATGCGGATATTAAAGAAGTGATTAAGGACTTTAAGAAAGAAGTAAAAAACACATTCCCAGAACTTAAAGTAGATTAATTAGTAGTTGGTTGTTGGAAGAGGATGACTTAAAACTGAAATCCCCCCCTCAAGTGGGGGGGATGCTGATAGTCATCCTTATCATTGGAAGGGGTAGTACGATGAGCAGTATACATGAAGAACTTAATAAAATTCGCATCATTGATGGTCATGAACACATCGACCCAAAAGAAATTCGAAAAAAGAATAGAGTGGATTTTTTTGGCCTCCTCCACTATTTAGACTCGGACTTAATTACGGCTGGAATGAAACGCGGGATTTTAAGCCCGAACTCTAAATTAAGTGTGGAAGAGAAGGCTGAACAATTTTTGACTTTTTATCATAAAACGAAGAATACCACCTACGCCAGAACATTAAAAACGGCGGTGCATGATTTATACGGAATGGATGATTGGTCTGTTAACGGCATACTATCGTTAAATGAAAAAGTTTTAGCAGCAACGAACGATGAACAATGGTATACGAAAGTGTTAAAAGAGAAGGCGGGAATTGACGTAGCTTTTACACTAGCATATACAACCAATGTTGATTTTTCCCTTTTCCGTCCTATCATGTTTTTGGACTATGCCTATAAATTGAGAAACCTTAAGGATGTTCAGATCATTGAAAGAGACTCTGGGAGGACAGTACATACTTTCCAAGATTATCTTCAAGCTGTAGATGCCTTATTATATAAATTTGTTTCCGAGGGAATGATTGCTACTAAATTAGGTCATGCCTATTGGAGAACATTAAAAACGTCGAAGCCCACATTTTTTGAGGCCGAACAATGCTTTAATCGCCTGCTTTCCTCTATTATAGATGCACCGATGTCACAGCAAGAATCGGCTGTTTTACAAGATTACTTGATTCATCATATTATCCAAAGCTCCATTAATTATGAATTACCAATACAGATTCATACTGGTCATCATGAGACCAGTGTTTCAGGTAATGGAAATATCATTACTAACTCGAACGTATCTGATTTAGTTCCACTGTTAGCTGCATATCCTGAAGCTAATTTTGTTCTGCTCCATTGCGGTATCCCATACCATCAAGAATATTTGAGTATTGTTAAGAATTACCCGAATGTTTATGCGGATTTTACTTGGGTGTATGTGATTTCCCCTACCATTGCCAAACAAATTTTGCACCAAATGATTGAAATGGTTCCTCAAAATAAAATTTTCGGTTTTGGCGGTGATTATAATTTTGTCGAAGGGGCTTATGCACATCAGAAGCTTGCACGAAAAATTGTTGGCGATGTTTTAGTAGAAAAAGTACAAGACAGAATATTAACGGAAAAAGAAGCGGTAGAGTTTGCCGGTCGGATTTTTAGAGAAAATCTTTTAGAACTTTACAAAATAAAGGTGTGATTCCATTGGCAACATGTATCAAGGTAAAGAAGGATGAGACGAAACAATCGGAGCTTCAGGTCTACTCCTCGGAACGAAAGAGCGATCATGCCTTTCTTCGGCTAGATTCACTTCTCGAAATCTATAACTCTGAAAATGTTGTCGAGAAAATCAACATTGATGTGGTGAAGGAAGAAGCGGGGTGTTTCTATGTATCAGGAACAGGAGATTTTTTCTCGGTTCAATCTGAATGGAAGTATGTAAAAACAGGATGCGGCTTTATTCAAGTAGATCTAACTGTTTGTTATAAACAGGGAGCTGTAGGGGATTTTGGATTACAGTTTAACGCTGATTTAATGGGGAGCGGAAGGCCAACCTGGATGATCCCTGGGGCTTTTTATAAAGAGAATCGTTTTGAACATAATACACGGAAATATCCAAGGTACGATTACCGGGGGGGCAGTCATGAAGAGATGGTCTCGGACCATTGGTCATTCCGTTCCGATCGAGCCGCACTTCCAGCTATCTTTGCCTGGAATGAAGAAATGTGCGGTGCCCTTTGTGTTGAGGAAATGTCTGAACTAGGGCTAACCGGAATTGGTTTTCGAGGAAATGTGTCATCTACCTCTATCTGGGTTAATTTCCCGTATAAGGAGGAGCCAGTAACGTTTGTTGGAGAAGCCATTCCAAAGCCAAAGGATCTATCATTATATACCTTTCAACCAGGTGAAACCGTCCATCTACAATTAAAAATCTATACGGCATCCCCGGATTTACATTCGTATGATCCATTTGTTCGTGAGATGTATCAGCTTCATCAACAAGAGTATCCTTTAAATCCTTGGATGGGTCTAGAGGAAGCAGCAGAATTAACCGCACATGGCTTATATCGTTGGCATTACATGCCTGAACATCGAATTCTTGCTGAAACAGCTGCCTTCGACCGTGAATTTAATAATAATGTGAAGGGAATGGGAGACCGCCCTCATATGCATGTTGGCTGGGTCAGCGGCGTGCCTTATGCTTATGCATTGCTAACTTACGGAAGAAAAAATGGCATCCAAGAGTATGTTGATGCTGCCATCGATGTAATCGATAATGTGGCGTCAGCAATTGCTCCTAGTGGTACGTTTTGGGCATCATGGGTACTTGGAAAGGGCTGGGGAACTGGTTGGAATCCAAAAAATACGTGGCTTCAAGCGAGAACTATTGCAGAAGCAGCCTTGTTTTTGATACGTGCACTTCGGTCTGAAAAGCAGTTGGGAATTCATCATCCTGAGTGGGAAAAAGCCGTCCAATCCAATTTAAACTTTGCTGTGGATCATCAATGTATGGATGGGAATTTTGGCTCCTATTATCATTGTGAAACTGGCGATGTAGAGGAATGGGATGGAGCAGGCGGCATTTTGTGGATTGCTTCATTATTGGAAGGAAGCGGCTATTTTGATAATGACCGCTATCGTTCAGCAGCAGAAAAGGCTGGTCATTATTATGAACGTTTCGTATTAGACGAATATATTTATGGGGCTCCAGAAGATGTTCATTTAACACCAACATCAGAAGATGCTTATAATGCCGTTGTCGCCTATGTCCTACTCTATGAAAATAATAAAAATGAAAAGTGGCTGGAGCTCGCCAAACAGTCAGCTGATTGGTTAATGACATTCCGGTGGACCTATAATCTCGCATTTCCGGAGAAGACCTTTTTGCATCAATATGATTTTCGCTCACGAGGTGCTGACCAGGCTTCCCCTTCCAATCAGCATTTACATAATTATGGACTATTTTGTGTTCCAGAGATGCTCCGGCTATGGAAATATACCGATGACCCATATTACCTGGATCGGACACGGGATCATATTGCTTGTTTCTTGCAATTTATTGCTAGAGAAGATGGCGATTTTAATGCTTACAAAGGAATGGTTACCGAGCGTTTTTATAATACGAATTGTTTCCAGCCGAAAGGGATGATGTTAACGCTATCTCATTCCTGGTGTGTGGGGCTCATGCTTTATGCTGCTCAAGAGGCATTACCATTTAACAGTGTCTTGCAGCTTTCTTAAATGAAAATTTAATTAACCATCACGGGGTTCCATGATGGTTAATTTTATTTATTGAAGCATTTCATCACCTAAAAAAGGAGGAAGTCTTGTATGAAAAAGAAACTAGCGATTATTCATACCACCCCCGTCACGATTGAGCCGTTAAAGGGTTTAGCAGCAAGGATAATCGGAGATTGCGAGATTATTAATTTAGTTGACGATTCCATCCTGCCTCAATTAAGTCAAAATGGGGGAAACATCCTAGAAATAGCTGAGCGATGGGGAAATTACGCGAAAAGCGCAGAACAACTAGGGGCCGATTGTATTTTAAATGCCTGCTCATCCATTGGTGAACTTGTTAAGTACATACAGCCGGAGGTAGCAACACCAATCGTTCGGATTGATGATGCGATGGCTGAATTCGCGGTTAACTCAGGGGAGAGGATTGGGGTAGCGGCAACATTGGAAACGACTCTTAGACCTACTTTAGAACTTTTAAAGCAAAAGGCTAAGGAGCGAAAGAAACAGGTTGAGTTTGAACCGATTCTAATTGAGTCTGCCTATCAAAAATTACTCGCAAACGATAAAGAGGGACATGATTCTGATTTATCAGCGGCGTTAAAAAAGTTGGCTGAAAAAGTGGAGATAGTAGTGCTAGCACAGGCCTCTATGGCTAGAGTTGTTTCTACCTTTTCTCCTGAGGAACAATGCCGTTTTGTAACGAGTCCCGAATTAGGAATGGAAGCCGTAAAACAAATTTTATATAAATAAAAAAAGTAGAAAGAAGGATTTTCATGAATCGTATTAAATCATCCAACGTCATCTCATTAACCGCGGCACTCGAGATGAGCGAAATATTTCAATATGCTACAGGCTCATTTTCACCTCGCTATACAGCTATGATTGCACCTGTATTAAAAGCGGGACAAAAAACAGCTTCACCTCTAATTGTTCAGATTTCACAAAAAGAGTTGGAACGTTATGGAATTACCCCCTTTGAATTCGCAGACGAGTTTTATAAGCAGGTTGAAGCACTAGCGATAACTGTTCCTGTTGTTCTACATCTGGACCATACAAAAGAGCTTCAGGTAATTAAGGATGCAATCGAGGCAGGCTTCACATCGGTGATGATTGACGCTTCAGAAAAACCATTTGAAGAGAATGTTAACATCACAAAAGAAGTTGTCGAATATGCCCATTCCAAAGGAGTCTCTGTTGAAGCTGAACTTGGCATGATTGGTACAACTGATTTTATTGAAACGGATAAAGATGAAGAATTATACACCGACCCTGTTGAAGCAGCTGATTTTGTCAAACAGACTGGGGTGGATGCATTAGCGGTTTCGTGCGGCACCGCCCATGGAGTGTACATGGTTCGTGAGCCAAAGGTTGATTACGGCCGATTAACTGCTATTCGTGAATTAACCCCTGTACATCTTGTTCTTCACGGCGGGTCTGGAGTACCCAGTGAAATGATGCAAAAGGCTTTTCAATTGCCAAACGGCGGTGTAAGTAAAGTCAATATTGCCACAGACCTTGAGCTTGCTTTCTTAGGTGCCATTAATCGTGAAGAAAGAATGTCAAATGCGGAGTGTAAATTGCTGCCTGCTGAGGAGCTGCTAGAAGGACAAAACGCTGTTGAAGAAACAGTTGTAGAAAAAATAACTGAATTTTTACTAAGTAATAACAAAGCAAGTCATTTTAAACTTTAATACAACGTAATACGGAGGGGACTTTAAAAATGAAGGATAAAACATTCCATATGATAGGTAATGCTCATTTAGATCCAGTTTGGCTTTGGCAATGGCAAGAGGGATTCCAGGAAACAAAAGCTACATTCAGGTCGGCGTTGGACCGAATGAAAGAATATGACGACTTTATTTTTACATCAAGTTCCGCAGCGATGTATGAATGGGTAGAAGAGAATGACCCTGACATGTTTGCTGAAATTAAAGAGCGCGTGAAAGAAGGACGCTGGCGCATTGTTGGCGGCTGGTGGATTCAGCCTGATTGCAATATTCCGAATGGAGAATCGTTTGTCCGTCAAGGGCTCTATGGTCAGCGGTATTTTCGAGAAAAACTGGGTGTGACTGCAAAGGTTGGCTACAATGTCGACAGCTTTGGCCATCACGGTATGCTTCCACAAATACTGAAGAAAAGCGGAATGGATGGTTATGTGTTCATGAGGCCAATGCCAAATGAAAAAGGGCTTCCAAGCAGACTATTTTGGTGGGAATCTGATGATGGTTCACGAGTGCTGGCATTCCGCATCATGTATGAGTATCTTTCATGGGGCAAGGAATTACAAAGATATGTGGATAGATGTAAAGGTGAGTTTAAAGGCAGCGTTGATGAGTTAATGCTCTTTTATGGAGTTGGCAACCATGGAGGCGGTCCGACGAAGGAAAATATCGAAAGCATTTATCAACTTAATGAAGATCCTAATCTGCCAAATCTGGTTTTCTCCACACCTGAAACGTATATTGAAAAAATGAAAAATACTAGTGATTTACCGGTTGTTCATGATGATCTGCAGCACCATGCGAGTGGCTGCTATGCTGCTCATTCCGGTATCAAACATTACAATCGGAAAGCAGAAAATATGCTCCTGACCGCTGAAAAGTATTCAGCCCTTGCTTTCTGGTTAACAGGACAGCCATACCCGCTGGAATTTAACAGGGCTTGGAAGGATGTTTTATTTAATCAGTTCCATGATATTTTAGCTGGAACGAGTATTGAGTCAGCTTATGAAGACGCGCGTAATTTATACGGAGAAGCATTGGCGATTGCTGATCGGGCCTTGAATAATGCCGTACAATCCATTTCATGGAAAATAGATATTGAACAAGATGAGAGAATGAGACCGATTGTCGTTTTTAATCCACATGCCTGGGAAAGCAAGGTAAATGTAGAAATTGAAATTGGCGGTTTAAAGCCGACTTCCGTATTACTGGACGACCTGGGGAATGCTGTTCCTTTCCAAACTGTCCAATCACAAGCCACAGCTGGGGGCCGTTACCGTTTAAACTTTTTGGCTGAGCTGCCAGCAATGGGATACCGCGTATATAAACTATATACCGAGTTAAGCAGCGTTAAAGCAAACTTCGCTCCAATTAATGCCAGTCAGTATTCGATGGAAAATAATCGCTTTAAAATTGAATTTGACGCTGAAACAGGTTGGATTTCCAGCCTTTATGATAAAAAGGCAGGACATGAAGTATTTATAGGACCTGCAGCAAAACCGGTTGTAATCCATGATAAATCGGATACATGGAGCCATGATACACTGCACTTTAATGATATAGCCGGACATTTCAAAGCATCAAAAGTCTCTCTTGTCGAGCACGGTCCAGTTAAATCAGTCATCCGGGTGAAAAGTGAATATGACCGTTCCATCTTAATACAAGACTTTACTATGTATCAGGAAAAAGACCAAATTGATGTAAAGGTAACCGTTGATTGGCGTGAAAACTTTAAGATGCTAAAGCTTGTATTTCCGATTAATGCCATCTTTAGAAAACAGACATATGAAATTCCTTATGGAACCATTGAGCGTGAGCATAATGGGGAAGAAGAGCCGGGGCAAAGCTGGGTGGATGTTACAGGGATTAGACCAAATCATGAAGGTGTATATGGTTTAAGTCTATTAAATGACGCGAAATATAGCTACAGCATACACAATAAAGAACTTTCTCTAACAGTGTTACGGAGCCCAATTTATGCTCATCATGACCCACTTGTTCCAGAGGATGATGGAGAGTATACCTTTATTGACCAAGGAATACAGAGGTTTGAGTATTCATTACTTCCCCACGAAGGAAGCTGGGAACAAGCGGAAACTCCAAAAAGAGCAGCGGAACTTAATTGTAAACCGATCTCGATTATTGAAACGTTCCATACAGGATCCCTGCCACAAACCGATTCTTATGTGAAAGTAACAGCAGAAAATGTTCTTGTAAGTGCGATTAAAAAAGCAGAAGACAATGAAGATTTGATTATTCGCTTGTTCGAAACAAGTAAACTAAAGACCGAAACTGAAATCCATTTACCGAAATTTAATCGATCCTTCAAGGCTGCGTTTGGGCCTTCAGAAATTAAAACTTTCCGTATTCCAAAAGATGGGGACAAACCTGTTACGGAAACTAATTTGATTGAATGGGATGAGTAAACATGGTCATAGTGGAAAAAAATCAAGAATTAAAAAAACAACTACAAGAAACCGGAAAATATATGATGCAATATGAACTTGCATGGGGAAATTCAGGAAATATCAGTGCCAGAACCGAGGAAAATTCCTTTCTTATTACAGCAAGCGGGACGTATTTAGGCGATTTGGATATAGAAGATTTTGCGGAGTGCTCTTTAGAAACAAAAGAGAAGATTCATATAGGAAAAAAACCATCCAAAGAAGTCCCGATGCATCAAGCAATCTATGAAACCCGTCCTGAAATTGGTGCTGTATTACATGCATCACCATTATATAGTACGCTCATTGCTTCTTCTAACGTTGATATTCCTTCGGATTGGTTTGTTGAAAGCATGTATTATTTAGAACGGATTGAACGGGTAGCTTATGCACATCCTGGTTCCAGTGAACTTGGGGAACTCGTTAGAGAAAAAGCCACAAAAGCAAACATATTATTATTGGAGAATCATGGCGTTCTTGTTTATGATACCTCTTTAAAAGAAGCGAAAATGGCGCTTCAAACTTTAGAAATGGCTTGTCGTATGCTATTAATTTCCATAGAGGCAGGAGTCGAAGTTCAATGGCTTTCCAAGAGCGTGGTAGATAGCTTTCTAAATGAATCAGGTTATAAGCCACGAAGGAGATGGGAACGTTGATCGGAATCATTGCTGATGATATCACAGGTGCAAATGATATTGGGATCATGTTTGCAAAAGCAGATTGGCAGACAGAAGTTTACCCACATCCAATAAACACAAAAATGGGAACGTTCCTACCCAGTGCTTTAGTCGTTGACACTAACTCTCGCCTAGATTCGTATAAAGAGGCCTATCATAAGGTTTTTACGAGTACTAAAAGTTTACAGTCACTTGGAATTAATCAATTTTTCAATAAGACATGTTCTGTTTTCCGTGGAAATATCGGAGCAGAATTCGATGCGATGCTGGATGCGCTTGAAGCAGAATTCGCAGTGATTGTTCTTGGTTTCCCAAAAAACGGCAGAATTACATTGAATGGGCTTCATTATGTCCATGGTAAAAGATTGGCAGAGTCTGAGTTTCGCTTTGATCCTGTCCACCCAATGGACAACTCGGACTTGACCGCCATTTTGCAGGCACAAACAAAAAGAAAAGTAGCCTCTATTAATATCGAAGTGGTTGAACAAGGAAGCGAAAAACTAAAACAAGAAATCGATAAAATGCGCACTCAATGTAATTATTTAATTTTGGATGTAAAAGATCAGTCATCCTTAAAAACGATTGCCCATGCGATAAAAGAAGAAAAAATTATTTGCGGGGCATCAGGTATTGCGGAAGAATTAGCGGTTGAAATGAATAAAGGGGAACAGCGCACCTGGTCCAATACCGTTCCTAAATTAGAGACCGGAGTATTGTGTGCTGCTGGAAGTTTAATGCCGCAAACCTATCATCAGGTAGAAGAAATGAAACGGCGCGACCTTCCGGTTTTTGAAATGAATACGAAACTATTATTTTCTGAACAAAAAAGTGCCCATCTAGAGCAGCTTGTCACGAACCTTGTTACTTTGTTAAAACAGGGCAAGGATGTGCTTGTTCATTCTTCCAACCAACCTGAGATTGTCACGGAAACAAAACAAATCGGCGCCGGTTTAGGCTTTTCAAAGACAACCATTTCAAGGATCGTATCAGAGTCTCTCGCGTTTGTCGTGGACGAAACGTGTAAAAGAACGAACGTTAATCGCTTGTTATTGGCAGGCGGTGAAACATCGGCATCGGTATGCAGCAAGCTTGGCATTGAAGGCCTTACCGTCTGGCAAGAAATTGAACCAGGTCTTCCATCGTGTATTAGCTTAAATGAGCCGGCACGGATGCTTGTCTTGAAGTCAGGAAGCTTTGGCAGCAGGGATTTCTTTGCAAAGGCGATTCATCACCTCAAAGAATATTAAACTAAAATTTTAGTAGGGGGTCTTTTACCATGAAGACGGAGGTAGCGATGCATGCAAGATTAGCAAAACTATTTGAAAAATATCCGGAGTTAGTAGAATGTCAATCCAGCATTAAAGAAACCTTTGAGGCAATTAAGCGGGCCTATCAGTCTGGCCGGAAGGTGCTCTTGGCTGGTAATGGCGGCAGTGCTGCAGACTGTGAACATGTGGTTGGTGAATTAATGAAGGGCTTTATGTCAAAACGCCCTTTGCCACATGAAATGAAAGAAAGATTAAAGGGTTTTTCTGATGGAGATGATTACTTGGGTGAGAATTTGCAGGGGGCGCTGCCTGCAATCTCGCTTGTCAGTCATACGGCGCTTATGACCGCTTTTGCCAATGATGTCGCTCCTGACATGGTCTTTGCCCAGCAGGTGTATGGATATGGGAAACCTGGGGACGTATTGATCGGTTTTAGCACATCCGGCAATTCCAACAATATCAACCATGCCGTGAAGGTGGCGAAGGCATTGGGATTAGTCACAATCGGTTTCACGGGAAAAAGCGGTGGTGCCTTAAAAACACTATGTGATGTAACCATTTCCGTACCATTTGATTCTACACCTGATATTCAAGAAAGACATCTGCCGATTTACCATACCCTGTGCCTATTGTTAGAGGAGGAATTTTTTGAATGATTCCTGTTTTAGCTGGTTTGGATATAGGCGGTACAAAATGTGCGGTTGTTCTTGGATTAGAAGTCGATAGTGGGATTGAGTTAATCGCCAAAAAAAGCTTTCCAACACCGGACACACCTGAAAAAGCACTGGAATTGATGATGGATGAATTAGAAAAATTACTATTTGACCAAGAGGAACTTAAATTAATAGCGATTGGAATCAGCTGTGGTGGTCCGCTCGATAGTAAAAGAGGACTGATCCTGTCTCCGCCAAATTTGCCGCATTGGGACTCTATCGATTGTCTTACTCCGTTAAAACATCGTTTTAAGGTTCCAGTCGCTGTACAAAATGATGCAAATGCCTGTGCCTTGGCTGAATGGAAATGGGGAGCAGGAAAAGGCACGAATAACATGATTTTTCTTACCTTTGGTACGGGAATGGGCGCTGGCTTCATTTTAGATGGACGTTTATATTCCGGAACCAATGATATGGCAGGAGAAGTAGGCCATGTACGACTAGAATCTGACGGCCCGACCGGTTATGGGAAATCAGGTTCATTCGAAGGATTCTGCAGTGGGGGCGGCATTGCGCGTCTGTCTCAAACAATGGTAAAAGAGTGGTTCGCGGAAGGCAAAGTTACATCGATCTGTTCTTCTTCGGAAGATATTGAATCGATTACGGCAAAAACCGTGGGAGAAGCCGCTCAAGCAGGAGATGAGCTGGCGAGAGAAATTTATAAAGTAGTTGGACAGAATTTAGGACGGGGACTTGCATTCTTGGTGGACATTTTAAATCCTGAAAAGATTGTGATTGGCAGTATTTATTTAAGACAGAAAGAATTATTAAAGCCATTTGTGATCGAAGAACTTCAAAAAGAGGCACTTCCCTATTCCCTTGAGGTGTGCAGTGTTGTTCCTTCAGGTTTAAAAGAGAATGTTGGAGATTTAGCTTCTCTTTCCGTTGCCAGATACGCGTTAGACATAAAAGGGTAAAGGGGCTTCGGCCTGCCGCTAAAAAGGAATAAAGGAGTGTTACGATGTTTCAATTCCAGCAAATTCAAGATGAACTAAAATGTTTGGTAAATAATGAGACGATTATTTACGGAATTTTAGTTTCTGCCAATCTTACTGATCAATCAAATCTAGGTTTAAATTTTAAAGCATCAGAGGAGAGCACGGGGGAAGATCCTCTTGGTGTTTATAGAGAATATCGATATCAATTTCATGATGATGGAGAGATGATATCCGCAACGTTACGATTTCGATGCTACCATTCATTCATAGCAGCTTTCGTAGATTCAGCTATAAAAAATGAAGAATTATTTAAAAAACAAATGTTTTTTTCACCGCATAATGCGGTCAATCTTACCATTAAAAATATCCCTGAGCCATATGAGATTATTGCAAATTACCAGCATAAGGACTGGTGGACACGCCCATTTTTTACAAAAAATATCCGTGAGGTTCCGGAACGGACACAGTCCCTGCTTTTAAAAAAAGAACAAAGATATTATCATTTCCTGCCAGTTTGTGATGAAGTGACACGGACAGATGTAAAGGGCTCGGAACAAGGCTTGCAGATCTCTATTTCACCATTCCATGGGGGCTATGATCAATTATCAACCCTTGCTTTTGTTTTAGGTACTGCAAATAATCCGTTCGAATTAGTTAATCAAAATGTTAAAGCGGCCATAAAAACTGCTGGACAAAATACTAGACCAAGAGAGGAAAAAAAGTACCCTGAAATTTTGGATTACTTGGGCTGGTGCAGCTGGGATGCCTTTTATCATTCAGTAAATGAGGCAGGGATTCTGGCAAAAGCAGATGAGTTGAAGGAAAAGAAGCTCCCTGTTAAATGGATGATGATTGATGACGGCTGGTCTGAGGTTAACGGGAAAAAACTGCAGTCATTTAACGCTGACCAAGAGAAATTTCCGAATGGATTATCCAATACCGTTTCATTATTAAAAGAAGATTATGGTGTGAGCTGGGTTGGAGTATGGCACACTCTTGCAGGATACTGGGAAGGGATTGCACCAGAAGGTCCACTAGCTAAGTCGTTAGACAAGCATCTATATAAAACAAAGAATGGGAGTCTCATACCTTCACCAAAAGCAGAAGAAGGATTTGGTTTTTGGCACGCCTGGCATTCAAAGTTGAAAAAAGATGGAATTGATTTTGTAAAGGTAGACAGCCAAAGTGCGATCTTAAACTTCATGGTGAATAACCAAGCTGTTGGCGAGGCAGCAAGTGGGGCACATTCAGCTTTAGAAGCATCCTGCTCCTTACATTTTGATAATACCGTGATCAATTGTATGGGGATGGCAGCGGAAAATATTTGGCACCGTCCTTACTCCTCTGTTTCAAGGAATAGTGATGACTTTGTCCCGCAAGAAACAAATAGTTTCAAAGAACATGCTTTACAAAATGCCTATAACTCCTTCTATCACGGGGAATTTTATTGGGGTGATTGGGATATGTATTGGACGCAAAACCATGATGACTTACAAAATATGATCTTACGCGTGATTAGCGGAGGCCCCATTTATTTTAGTGATGCCGTAAATCAAACCAATGCTGACAATATTTGGCCGCTCATTTATCAGGATGGAAGAATTATTCGTTGTGAACAGCCTGGCGTTCCAACTGAGGATTGTCTATTTATCGATCCAATTAAAACAAAAGCACCGTTAAAAATATGGAATACCTGTAAAGGCACGGGAGTTGTCGCAGCATTTCATCTTCATGAAGAGTCCGAATCTGTTCATGGTTTGATCGGACCAAGTGATGTTCCAAATCTCGATGGTGAGCGGTTTGTTATTTTTGACGTGATGACAAGACGGCAATGGACTGTGAACAAAGATGATAGGATTAGCATCGAATTAGCCGAAAACGGCGTATCCTTATATTTAATTATTCCGATACAGGATTCTGTTACACCGGTTGGCCTTTTAAATAAGCTTATCTGTCAAGATGGGATCGTAAATGTTTGGAATAATGAGAACTCACTTAAGATTATCATTAAAGAAGGGGGAGTTTTTGGATGGGTGTCTGAAAACGAACCTAAGAAAGTAACAGTGAACGGTAAAGACGTAATGATTCTACAAGACCCGGCAAATGAACAGCTTTATACCATTAATTGTTCTAATATCCAAGGCGAAGTCCTGATTGAGATTGAAGAGGCTCACTAATTAGAGGGGGTCAGTCATTATGAAAAATCAGCAATTGCCCGCTCAAAGTATCCCTATCTTAGCAGAGATTGATGTCACCGTTATTGGTGGAACCTTTGCTGGTTTGGCAAGTGCCTTACAATTCGCGAATCAAGGTAAACGAGTAATCGTAGTCGAACCAAGGACCTATTTAGGGAGTGAAATGACTGCAGCACTTTCTCCTTGGATGAATCCATCTGAGCAGATATCTTCTAAATTAATAAAAATATGTAAAGAGAGTTGCGGAAAAACAGTATCTTTTGGAAGTTCTGATTGGTTCGTATTCCATCTCGACAAATTGAAAAGTAAGCTTGAAGAGGAATTGTTAGAAGCAGGTGTTCAATTATTATATGCATCGCTGCCAATCGGTCTTACTCGTTCTCAGGAAAATGGGAATGGTTTAGTTATTGCCAATAAATCTGGCAGACAATTAATTGAGTGTAAGGGAATCGTGGATGCGACTGAAACAGCGATCACCACATTTTTGTCAGGTCAGCCAATCAAACCAGCAGGTAAAGATAAAGGGACTTACAAACGTGTAGTAGAGTTTACAAATGTGCTGGAGATAGTTCAACAAGAAATTCCAGTACCCGCATCATTAGGAATTAGGGAGAATAAAGTGATTCTCTACCCCGGTTTTCATGAAAATGGCCATTACTATGTTGAATACCAAATGGTATTAGAAGTGGATAACAGTTTAGAAGGAAATCGACTTCGTGAAACTGCTGCACAAAAACTGGGAATTTCTCTTGCGGAATATTTAGTCCATGAGGTTCCATCCTTCCATAAAGCGCTGCTGTGTTCAAGTTCTAATGAACTAAAAGGGCCGTATATGGTGGATGAAGCAGAATCGGGTATCCATGCTCGACAACATATACAAATTGAAAACTTAGCGATTAACCATCCTAACACATGGTGCTTTTATCAGGATTTTTATAAAAATAACAATCAGGGTTGGCTTAACCCTGTCACAGCTGCAACTTATGGTGAACAGTTTGCAGATTTAGTAAAAGACTTCATCTTAGAAGAACAGGGCCCCATTCAGATAAATCGGTCTGTATCAGAAATCGATTCTGAATATGATATAAAAATTCCAGTTGATTATGTAGAACAGAATCTTAATTTTGGGAACGTTCCTAGTCAAGAGATTTCCTTATTGAAAACAACCGACGTACTCGTTTGCGGCGGCGGCTCTAGCGGCGGCCCAGCCGCGATTGTATCCGCACAAGAAGGAATGAATACGATATTGGTTGATCTTAACCCAGGTCTTGGCGGGACTGGTACTTTCGGCGGCGTTGACAGTTATTGGTTTGGGAAACGTCATGGGTATGCTGAGAGGATAACGAAGCTGGTTCATGATGTCCAGAAAAGAATTAAATATAAGGGTTATAAATGGAATATTGAAGCGAAAAAATACGCGCTTTTACAAACTGCTGATGACTTAGGAATCGAGATGCTCTTCAACACGATTACTTTTGGGGCTGTCATAAAGGGCTCTCGTGTATGCGGCTGTATTACGGCAACCAGATGGGGAGTATGTTCGATTATAGCGGACTGTGTGATTGATGCCACTGGTGATGGGGATGTTGTTTCCTTTGCGGGCGCAGAATTCGTTTATGGTTCTGTCCGCGACAATCTCGTCATGTGGTATTCGCTGGCACAATATAATTCACCGGGCAAATTACAAAATAATTTTACTAGTATGGTGAATGTGGCAGATGTGCGGGATTATACAAGAGCAATTTTGGCGGGCAGAAGAAGATGGAGTATCGATGTTGATGGATGCCATGATCATGGGGTCTATGTTGCTCCCCGTGAAAGCCGCCATATTGTTGGCGACGTTGTCATGAAGATAAGCGACCAATTGCTGCAGCGAAGCTGGCCAGATGTCATTAATATTCATTTTAGCAACCATGATATAAAAGGAATCAGTGAGGCAAACTGGGTACATTCCGGTTTAATCCCGCCAAACCTTGAAATTGAAATCCCTTATCGGCTGCTGCTGCCAAAAGGGCTTGAAGGAATACTAGTGGCAGGAAAAGCGATATCTGCAACCCATGATGCCCTGCCTGCAATCCGGATGCAATCAGATTTGGAAAATTTGGGTGGTATTGCAGGTCTTGCTGCTGCGATGGCTGTGAAAGAAGGCAAATTTCCACGACAGCTTGACTATCCGCTTTTACAGGAAAGAATCGTGAAGGAAGGGCTTCTGTCCGAACGGATTTTGACGAGGAAACTGAAGCCGATTCATTACACTGATGAAGAACTTTTGTCACTAATTCATTCTATCGAAGTGGACGAACCATTATATGAATATTCCAATATGAGGATGAATGAAATCTATCAAAACCGAATACCGTTTGTTGAAATTTGTTCGGTCGGAAAACGAATCATTCCCTTTTTAGAAAAAGCACATGAAGAGGCAGAAGGGGTTCGGAAAGTTCGAATTGCACAAGCTCTGGCGATTTATGAGTCAACAGTTGGTGTACCGACATTAATTTCCGAAATCATGACCTTGCTTCAAGGTGAGGGGCTGCCGAAAAGAACGGCGAATATTTTGTATGTAACCATGCCGCCTGACCATGGTGCCATGCCGGATGTTTGTTATTTACTCTATTCCCTGGGTCTTCCTAGGGATAAGCGAAGCATCGAGGTCTGGCAAAAGGTGGCGGAATTACTAGATCCCTCCGAGGAAGATTTTAAAGATTCGATGTCGGGAATCTTCTATTATATCCATGCCGTTTCGATTGGTGCTGAGAGATTAGGCAGCCAGGATGCTATACCAGTCCTGAAACAGTTACTACAAATTCCATTTGTAAATCATCAACATTGTTATCAGGGCCATCAAGCAGATTACTTTCTTGAAAGGCGTTCTATCCTTGAATTGGCGATAGGGAGAGCATTAGCAAGATGCGGAAGTAAAAAAGGGTATCAAATCTTAATCCGTTATCTGGATGATGTTCGTTCCCTGCTTAGCAAGCAGGCTCATTCAGAATTAAAGAGATTAAGTGGACTCCATTTAAGAATGGACAAACAGAGTTGGTCCGACTGGCTTGAAAAAGTAAAAGCAAGCATCACTCCCGAGCCCTATATTTATCAGACCGATCTAGCAGATGAAAATGAAATCATTTTAAGGAAAGTAATTTCTTAGTTTAACAGAACAGGCATGATGGATCTCTTACTAAATGGGATATAAAAGCATGCCTACCTTCATTGAATAATAGAATCGAAAAGAGGTTAACAATCATGGCAATTATTACGTTTCCGAATGATTTCCACTTCGGGGTGTCCACGGCTGCCTATCAAATTGAGGGAGCCTATAACGAAGATGGCAGAGGCATGTCGATTTGGGATACCTTTAGCCGGATTCCAGGTAAGGTCAGAAACGGGGACAACGGTGATATCGCATGTGATAGCTATCATCGTATGGATGAAGATATTGCTTTATTAAAAGAATTAGGTGTAAACACGTATCGTTTTTCCATTTCATGGCCAAGAATTTTTCCAACTGGCAGAGGAGAGGTCAATCCAAAAGGTCTTGAACACTATCATCGATTTGTTGACAAGCTGTTAGAAAACGGAATTGAACCGCTTTGTACCATTTATCATTGGGACCTACCGCAGGCACTTCAAGATGAAGGCGGCTGGAAGAATCGTCAAACAATTGAAGCATTCGTGGAGTACTCAGAATTATTGTTCCGTGAGTTTTCCGGGAAAATCAAATCATGGCTGACGATCAATGAGCCATGGTGTGTGTCGTTCTTAGGTTATTTCATAGGGGAACAAGCACCTGGCGAAAAAAATTTACAAGCGGCTTTAGATGTTGCGCACCACTTATTATTGGCCCACGGAAAAACGGTTAAACGCTTTAAAGAACTCGGAATACCCGGTGAAATTGGTTTTGCACCGAATGTTACCTGGTATGAACCATACAGTAATCGTCCTCGGGATATCGAGGCTTGCCAGCGTATATCTGCGTGGTTCATGGAATGGTTCTTCGATCCTGTTTTCAAAGGTACCTATCCCAAGATATTAGTGGATTGGTTTGCAGAAAAAGGAGCAAAGGTAAACATCGAGGAAGGCGATATGGAGATTATTTCACAGCCGATCGATATTTTGGGCATCAATTATTATACTGGAACGGTTTCCCGTTATAAAGAAGGCCAGGGAACTTTTGATTGTGAGCATATTGATATTGGCTTTGATCATACGGATATCGATTTCACCATTTATCCTGAAGGGTTCTATAAGGTGCTGATGGACATTAAACATAAATATGGTGATGTTCCAATCTACATAACGGAAAATGGAGCCACCTACAATCAGGATCCAGTTGATGGCAGAGTCCGAGACGACAAACGAATTAAATACCTGAAGCAGCACTTAACGCAGATTAGTCGTGCACTTGAGTCAGGTGTTAATTTAAAAGGCTATTGTATTTGGTCCTTGATGGATAATTATGAATGGTCTTATGGCTATAGCATGCGATTCGGTCTTGTCCATGTCGACTACCAGACATTAAAAAGAACGAAAAAAGATAGCTTCTTCTGGTACAGTAAATTGAATCAAAATCATTGGTTTGAGGTGTAGCACTAATATGAAAATTCATTTTCTTGGTGACGTTGAAAGTGTTGGGCAGGGATTAGAGATTATCTGCAATGAGCTGAATATTGAACGTAATGATGATGGTTTTCCTATTCACTTGAAACAAAAGAAAGGGCCATTAGTAGTCAGCTGTACACGAAAGGGCGGCGAAATTTCCTTTCAGGAAAAAATCCACTTCTTCCGTGCATTAGGTTTATGGTTACAGGAATTTAAGGAAAATCAGGAGTTTCATGTAAGTGAAGAGCCTCAATTTAAAACAAATGGCGTTATGGTTGATGTTTCACGCAATGCTGTCATGACCGTTGAAGAGATTCAAACTCTCCTACGAAAGATGGCTTTAATGGGTTTGAATGTCGTCATGATGTATACAGAAGATACGTTTACAGTTGAAAAATACCCTTACTTCGGCTATATGCGCGGTCGTTATAGTGAGAAGGAGTTGGAATTATGTGATGAGTATGCTCATTGCCTTGGGATTGAGATGATTCCATGTATTCAAACACTTGCCCATTTAACCGAGGCATTGAAATGGAATTATGCTGCAAAAATCAAAGATACTCCCGATATTTTGTTGGTTGGCAATCAGGAAACATATGAATTTATTGAAGAGTTATTAAAAGCTGCCTCTAAACCATTTCGAAGTAAGCGTATTCATATTGGTATGGATGAAGCCCACCAGCTTGGCTTAGGAAAATACTTAGAACAGCATGGCTACCAAAAACGCTTTTCAATTATGAATGAACATTTGCAAATCGTGGCAAAACTGGCTGGAAATCTATCATTAAAGCCAATGATTTGGAGTGATATGTATTTCCGCCTGGGATCAAAAACAGGAAATTATTATGACCTGAATACGGAAATACCTGAAGATGTCATTGAATCGATGCCAAACAACGTACAGTTGGTTTATTGGGACTATTACCATACAGACGAAGAATTTTATCGGACTTTTTTACAAAAACACAAAAAGTTCGGCTCTGAACCAATATTTGCCGGCGGTGTCTGGACATGGAACGGGATTGCCCCCAACTATGGTAAAACCATTGCCACCACAATACCAGCACTGAATGCTTGTAAAAAAGAAGGAATTTCCGAAGTTTTTGCAACTATGTGGGGAGATAACGGTGCCGAAACCCATCCATTCACAGGATTGGCCGGTCTGCAGCTGTTTGCAGAACTTGGATATGGAAATGATGTTAGCCAAGAAAGAATGGCAAAACGCTTTGCATTTTGTACGGGCGGAAATTGGGACGATTTTCTTGCGCTAAATGAATTTGATGAGACACCTGGTGTATCAAAAGATAATCTTCATGAATCCCATCCATCAAAATTTTTACTATGGCAGGATGTTTTACTCGGCTTATATGATGCAAATATTCGCTCATTGCCGTTGCAGGAACATTATGCAAACCTTGCATCAAGATTGGATAGAGCGAAGGAAAGGAATAAAAACTGGAAGCAGATTTTTACCTTTTATAAACAGCTTGCAGAGGTTTTAAGTGTAAAAGCCATGTTAGGAACGAAAATAAAAGAAGCTTACGACCGAAACGACAAGGATCAAATCACAAAATTAAAAAACGAAATGCCTGGATTACGAGCTATGGTGGATGATCTACGAAAGCTTCACCGTTCCTTATGGTTTTCAACTATGAAGCCTTTCGGTTGGGAAATCATCGATATTCGCTATGGAGGAGTATTAGCAAGATTAGAATCCGCGGAGTATCGGCTTCAGCAATGGCTGAACGGTGATGCTAATAATATCGAAGAGCTCGAAGAAGAACGCCTTTATTTTGATGCCCCATGGATGATGCCAGAAGGCGCTTTAGGAAGAAATTCTTATCATCGGATTGTTACAGCAGGAACCTTTTCTGGATAGGGGTGTTTATTTTGATTTTAACAATAGATTTAGGTACTACCAATCTTAAAGTAGGTTTATTTGAAGAGAATGGGTCCTTAACAATGGTATCTACGGAGCAAACCCCGTACGTACATCATCCGGAAGGATATACGTATATACCTGCACTTGGGCTATGGAATCAAGTGTCTGGACTCATTCAAAAAACCATTGAGTCCTCTGGCAGTCCAAGAATCAGAGCTGTGAGTATTACAAGTATGGCGGAGAGCGGGCTGTTAATAAACCCAGACAATGGAAGACTTGTTTCAGAAATCATTCCATGGTTTGATCCTTCTTCCATCAAACAAGCAGGTTTTATTGAAGGTGAGATAGACTCGTTTGAACAATTTTGCCAAACAGGGCTCCATGTGTCCTTTAAGCATGGACTTTCTAAACTGCTTTGGCTCCGGGAACGCGATAGTGCTCTCTTCAACAATCAGGTTGTTTGGGTATCAATTTCATCTTTTATCGGGTATTGCTTAACAGGTGTCATTGCAGAGGAACAAAGTTTAGCAGCTCGGACCTTCGTCTATCAAATTGACAGGGGAGAATGGGACAAATCCTTGATTTCTCATTTTGGATTAAGCCCTGAACTGTTCCCTCCTGTCACGCATTGTTTGGAGCCGATTGGAGTGGTGAATGAGGAAAACTGTTATTTAGGATTAAATACCACTACAAATGTCTATATAGCTGGGCATGATCATGTGAGCTCCTCACTCGCTGCAGGAGTGGTTTCACCAGGGAGTGTTTATAATTCCATGGGAACAGCTGAGACCCTAGTCGGTACCTTTAATAAACGGAAGCTAACAAGGAACGATTATCAATCTGGCTTATCGTTCGGTCTGCATCCCCTTAACCAGCTTTATTTTTGGATGGGGGGGCACTCATCATCAGGAGGATCGGTTGAATGGATGCGTGATATTCTCGGGGATGATCGATTAACTTATGCCGAGATTAATCGCTATTTAGAATTGGCAGGTGACGATCCTAGTGGAATCATTTTTTACCCGTATTTAACCGGCCGCGGTGCTCCAGCCCCTAACCCAAATGCAAAAGCAGCTTTCCTTGGACTAAAGAAAAACCATGGGAAAACCGATCTTCTCAAAGCGGTGTTAGAAGGGAATGCCTATCAGATGGAAATGCTTCGTGAGGAAGCGGAAAAAACCAGCGAAATGAAAATTAGTAGAATGAGTGTGATTGGAGGCGGTGTCCGTAATCCTCATTGGATTCAAATAAAAGCTAACATTTCAGGGAATGATCTTGTCTTGCCCAATATTTCAGAAGCGGCGCTGTGTGGTGCTGCATTAATTGGTGCAACAGCTGAAGGGATCTTTTCCTCCTTGGAAGAGGCTGTGGCCAACCTTCGTAAGGAAACGGATAAAATAGTACAGCCAAATAAAGAAATCTATGACTCCTATCGTGATATCTATGAAAATCAGTATAAACCACTTAGCAAACTGATGGATTTAATAACGTAATTTTAATAGAAGAAACAAGGAAACAGTAGATTGCTGAATAGGAGAAAACCAATGATAGAATTTCGATTGTTACACTATGATGAATTCGATCAAGCGATCGCATTAGCTGACAAAACGTTTCGGGATGATGAGCAAATATCGATGGGGGATGCATTTCCCTATGTATTTTCACATGAACTCAGCCAGTCATACGGTGCCTTTATTAACAATGAACTAGTTTCCTTTATTGGGTTAGTCCCTTCCGTTATCCATCTCGAGTCTGCTGAAATTCGGGCATACTCGATTGGCGCGGTTTGTACACACCCAAATCATCGAAAGAAAGGCTTTGCCAGCATTCTTCTAGAAAAGGTTATCGCTCACGTTAAACGGGCGAAAGCTTCTATTTTATTTGTATCCGGAGATTTGCCCATCTATCGAAAAGCGGGCTGTACCTTTTATGGGGAACGGAATGTATACGAATTTCAAAAAGGAGATTTACCAATAGCAGGTGGATATTCGATTCGAGAATTTCTCCCATATGATTGGTTTGAGCTGCGGAAATTAAACGAGGCTCGTAAAGTTTATGTTGATCAAAGTATCTTTGATTTTGCTGTTCTTCATCAATCAAAAGGCTTCGCCAGTATCCATAAGTTGGAACATAAGATTTTAGTAGCAGAATCGGGAAATGAAATAAAAGGGTTTATTGTTCTAGGTGTTCCTAATTCTTCTACTAATCAAACACCTGCCCGCCTGATTGAATGGGGAGGGGACCCTCAAGCGATCCATGCTTTGTTGGCCAATTCTTTTCAACATGGAGTGAATACGTTAAAACTATCCATTCCAACATATGAGACGGAACTAAATGGGCTGCTCGGCTCTTTTGAAAAAACAGTGGCAGCTTTTCCAGGGACCATTAAAATTACTAATCTAAATTTGTTGTTGAAGCAATTACAACCATACTTTAATGGAAAAATAAAGATCGAAAAAGCCGAACAGAATTATATGAAACTGCTATTTCATGATAAGTCACTTGTCGTTGACGATGCTGCCTTGGAAAAAATGATTTTGCAAGGAAATCCTAATTTAGATGCTGATTTACAGGGGATTTTTCCAATTCCACTCCCTTTCCCTGAAGGATTAAATTATGTTTAAACCTTTTTTCTATTAAAAAGCTTTATGTATTAATGGTACGTGACCCCTGTGATTTTCGGATTAATTATAATGAGACAAGAGGTGTTTTTCATGCTTTTAGGTTTTCAAACAGCCAATTATTTTGCTCGATCAACAAACTATCAAACTAGTATGGATGAATGGGGAGCTGCAGAACGAAAAGTGATTGAAAACTTTAGTCTGGCTGAATTCGAGCGGATTTGCCGTGATATTAAAGGAGCAGGGTTTCAACATATAGAGCTTTGGATGGGGCATGCATTTCCTAAGTTTATGACTCCCTATTTGGCAGACGAATTAAAATCGATTTGGCAGCGGAATGGATTAAGTGTCTATTCCTATTCTTGTTCCCTCGGAGATCCGGTAAGGTATCCAAGGTGGACCCGTCTTTGCTTTGAAACTGCGAAAATGCTTGGGATAAACATGATTACAAGCGGAATCTCGAAGGAATCCGCCCCGAGTATATATGGTATGTGTAATGAATACGGATTAAAGGTTGCAGTTGAAAATCATCCGGAGAAAAGTCCTGATGAAATTAAAGCAGTGATTGGGGATTACGGGGATTTAATTGGTGCAGCCGTTGATACAGGCTGGTTTGGTACACAAGGCTACCATGCACCAGAAGCGCTTTGGGAATTAAAAGACAATCTTTTCAATGTTCACTTAAAGGACGTTAGGGAGGCAGGGGAGCATCATCCGGTGGCCTTAGGTTCAGGAATTGCGAATATTGGAGAGTGTGTCCAGGTATTGAAGGAAATCAACTACAATAAAACAGCTTCCATTGAGCAAGAGTCCGGGGACCATGATCCCACAGAAGAGTGCGCCATCGCTCTAAAGTGGATTCAGGAAATGCTTGATGAGAATGCCATGGAAAACCATTCCAGTAGGAACTAACATTTACTATTCATTTTTTTAATTAAGGAGAGGATCACAATGGTACGTTTAGCTGTGGCAGGGTCAGGCTGGCAAGGTCAAGGTCATTTGTCCACCATGAAAGATATTAATGAAATTGAAGTTGTAGGTATTTGTGATTTAAATGATGAAATGTTAACAAAGGCCGTGAACAAATTTGGAGTGAAAGGCTTTCATGACTATGTCGAAATGTTAGAAGAAACAAAGCCGGACGGAGTTATTATCTGTACACCTCCGGAAGTACGTGAGTTCCTCGTACGCGAGGCTGCTGAACGCGGAATTCATTGTTTTATAGAGAAACCGCCTGCCAAAAATCTTGAAATGGCAAAAAAAGTTGATGAAATATTAGATCGAACAGGTGTCATTAACAGTGTTGGGTTTATGTATCGTTATAGCGGCGCAGTTGAGAAGACGAGAGAACTAATTGCAGGTAAAAGGGTGGCATTAGTGCGAAGTGCGATGCTTGATGGGCTGGCACTGAGACCAAACTGGCCGCGATGGTTTTTTGATAAAGAACGTTCTGGCGGACCTGCATTTGACCAAGCCATTCATATCTTTGATTTATCACGATATTTGCTTGGGGAAGTGGACCGGGTAACGGGTTATCAAGACAATCTCGTTGTATCAAAGGCAGATGACTTTACCATTGAAGACAGTTTTAGTGTAACTATGAAATACACTAATGGAATTTTGCAATCACATACACATACGTGGTCATATCCAGGTGTGGTTACGCAAATAGAGTTTATTTCAGATGAACTTCACTTAACTCTTGATCTAGTAAAAGGGGTTGTTAGTGGTAAAGTGGATGAAATCCAAGTCTATTTCGAATCAAACGATGACGCCTTATATCGACTTGAGCTGGAGGCATTTGCAAAGGCCATTGCGGAAAATAATCAAGACGTTGTCCTATCAACCTATAAAGATAGCATTCAATCACTTGAGGTAGCTTTAAAAGTTGTCGAAGCACTTGAAACAGGTATAAAAGTAAAAATCTAATGGAAAAGCTCTGTTAAACGATATTCCGGAACTCCCGCGGAAAGCGAGCTTCTTTCGCTGCAATCAACAGCCAAATTTATCAGAGCCAATGGAAAAAATGCCCTTTCCATATTTCCGGTTTCTCCAGGTGATAGAAGAGGGGGCCTTTCTAAAAATAAGGTATTTTAAATTGCGAAATCCTAATAAGGGGCTATCAAAGTCATGAGTTCTATCTTAATTCGAAACGTTCGTTTGATTGGTGATAAAGAGCCGCAGCCACGGTGTCTTCTCATTCGTAATGGCAAAATAGTATTGGTTCATTCCGAAACAGAATCCTCTATTATAGAAGCTGATTCTGAATTAGATGGAAATGGACATTTTCTTATTCCAGGAATGATCGATGTTCATATTCATGGGGCAGAAGGGTTTGACATGATGGACGGCACCATAGAAAGTGTTGAAGCTGTATCAAAAGCGTGTGCCCGGACCGGATGCACTTCTTTCTTAGCCACTTCGGTATCATCTTCACTGGATGACCTTTTGAAAATGGTTTCTAATGTAAAAAAACTGGAAGGTAAGGAACCAGGAGCTCGGATTGCCGGAATCCATATTGAGGGACCGTATTTGAATGTAAAACGAAAAGGGATGCAAAATGAGTGTTATTTGCGTCATCCTAATCAAGGAGAAATGGAAAAAATCATCCAAAATACAGGTTCGTTACTTAAAATGGTGACGCTAGCACCGGAATTACCAGGCGGGCTTAAAATGATTGGTTTTTTAAGGGAACGAGGAATCATAGCGGCCATCGCCCATTCAGATGCAACCTATGAAGAAGCGAAACAAGCATTTGAAAATGGTGCCAGTCATGTTACCCACTGTTTTAATGGGATGAGACCGATTCATCACCGTGATCCCGGGTTAGTCATAGCGGCATTTGAAGAAAGCAATGTCAGTGTTCAAGCCATTGTAGATGGTGTACACCTTCATCCTGCAATCGTCAGGCTTATCTATAGGGAAAAGGGACCTGACAAAATGGTTTTGATAACAGACGCCCTTCAAGCGATGGGAATGGGGGATGGAACCTATCTATTCGGCGGACATGACGTTACAGTGAGAAACGGGGTTGCAACATTAGTTGATGGGACACTTGCCTCCAGTACGGTAACAATGAATGAGGCATTGGCAAAAACAGTTCAATCCGGGATCCCATTGAGAGATGCCGTTAAGATGGCAACAGAGACACCAGCGGATGTATTGGGGTTAGCAAACAAAGGAAGAATTCAACCAGGAGCCGATGCTGACTTAGTTCTTATGAACGATCAGTTTGAGGTTATATGGACAATGGTTAATGGAAAAATGGTTTATAAGGTAGATTAATTTAACAATCAGGCAGGAGTCCCTTATATGGACAACATGCCTGATTGTAAAAGAAGAGCAAACCCTAAACGCTAAGGCTTAGCCTAATATTATACGGAGTGACTAACCATTAGGCTTTTTAAATAATCGATGGATCGCTCGACATCTTCTTTCATTGTTCTGATTGGCTGTGTTTGCCCCGGATGCCATAGTTCGAGCGCCAGCCAGCCCTTATATTGAGCGGCCGCTGCGGCATTTAGAACAGAAGCAAAATCAATATCACCTGCTAGTAAATCTTCAGTTGGAACGTTCCCGTTTTGATTGCGGAAATGGAAAGCGTATATGCGTTCTGGATATTTATTTATCCATTCGATTGGATTGCAGCCAGAAACGTAGGCCCATGCAGTATCGACACATAAACCTACTTGCTTATCCGCATATTGAATGACTGACCGGAGATCCCCCATTGCATTGTGGTGATCTGCAGCGTGATTATGCAGGCTAACCTTTATTCCCATTGGGGCAACAAGATCACAAATGCGGGTTAAGTTTTCGCCTTGCTGCCTGAATTGATCTTCCGACTTTTCTGCATGGGTGTTCCAACTGACCGGATCAGCGTTTAATAACAAATCACGGCCATTGGCGGCTGTTAAACGTTCCGCAAATGGTAATACCGTTCGCTCAGCTTCAAGCTGGCTGAATGGGACATGTAATGGTAGACCGACGTAGGAAGCAGAAACAGACAATCCATAAGACCGTGCCAATTGAAGTTTAGCTGGGTCAGCGTCAATCTCTACAGCATCCAGACCTGCTTCAGCACAAGCACGGAATATTTCGTTCCATTCTGGAGTTTTACCGTCCGTCTTCCATCGTTCTACCCAGCCGTACATATTAGATGAAAATCCTAGTATGTTCATATTGTTACTCCTTTCGATGACAAGTCGATTGTTTGTTTCTGGCCTGTTTCCGCAACGGAATACAGAGACTGTAAGCACTGAAAATTCTGCAGAGCATAATCGTTAACGTTCGCGTGGGATTCAAGTCCTTTTACTTTGCGATAAAAGTGATGAAGTGGATTATCAAAAATCGTGTACTGGCTGCGAGGTCCGGTTTCAATCTGTTCCTCAATGGTTTGCCCTTGCTTATCGTATCTACGGAAAACAGGCTGTTTAGAATCGAATGGCGTCCATCTTAATGAGCCGAGAGTACCTTCAATTTCTGCCTTTACGTAACCCTCACCATGGGCGCATGAAGCACGCTCGTAGTGAACATGAATAGGATGGTTGCTACGGAAGTAGGTCATAGATGCACCGACGTGTGTTTCAACATCGAATGGAATATCGTGTGGGTCAATTTCTGTCATCGGCTTTGCGCGCCAAGCAGTATTGAATACAATTTTGTTTGGATTCAGAATGTCGTTCAAAGTCGTAAAGTCATAAGGTCCCCAATCCATTAAAACACCGCCGCCGCTTTTCGTTGAATCTAAAAACCAGCGGCTTGAAGGCTGATATTCAATTCCAGATCGGCTTCGTTCCCATTTGTTAACGAACGTAACATGATAGATGTCTCCCAGCCAGCCTGAGCGGACTACCTTCTTTACGGCTTCCATGTGAGGCATGCCTTTAAAACGGACGCTGCAGCAGCCTATTAATCTATTATGTTTATCAGCAATTTGAATCATTTCACGGGCTTGTGATTCGTTCATCGCAAGAGGTTTTTCACATAGGACATGGCGTCCGGATTCCAGAGCCTGTTTGGTTGGATCAAAATGTGCCATTGGCGGAGTACTGATGATCACAATATCATCTTTTTGTGCCGCCTCAGAGTTAAGCATTTCTTGTACATTTGTAAAACCAACAGCTTCAGGGAACTGTTCACAAAATAAAGTAAGGGTATTCGGATTTGTATCAGCTACACGCAATTGAACTGGTTCAGAAAGTTTGTAGGCTGCTTCCGCATGGGTACGTCCGATTACTCCCGCACCGATAATATAAAGTCTCATCTCTGTCACCTCAGTGTTAATTGATAGTTTTACACTACCATAATCCCAAAATGAGGTTCTCCTCCAAATGAGAGAGAAACTTATCATTTTGTACACAAAATAAGACCAAACTAGTTTAGGTGGGTTTCGAAAATGTACGTAGAGCATTTAAATTTGAAGCGATCATTTGCATTTTGCCGAGTATGGGGGTCACATGAAGAACATGATTTGCATGTTCATGATTGTTTGGAAATCGGAGTGGTTATTAACAATGAACTGGAATATAGATTCAACGACAATACGTACCATGGCCGTCCAGGGGATGTCTTTCTATGCCGTCCTTTTGAGCCACATTGGAGTTTCGCCCGGTCTGATCGACCGTTTGAGTGCATTCTGGTTTTATTCACACCGTCTGCTCTTCGAAACATCCCGGAAGGAAATCTGCTTTTAGAACCCTTCTATACTGTCCAAGGGGTACAACCATTTATACCGGCTTCTTCAAGTTACGCACAAGAAATAAGACAGGCCGCTGTATTAGCGATGGAAGCTCAAGAACAGGGGATAGGAGTATGGATGACCCGTCAATACATGCATTTCATTCAGATTTTGCTCCAAGTAAATGAGTTTGTAAAAGAATCTAAGGTTGCTGATGATTTGAATTTACAACATTATGAAATAGCAGAAGTTGTAGGATACATGCTAAATCATTATAAAAAGCCTCTAGATATGGAAACACTGTCGTGGCAGGCGGGAATGGGGAGAACAATGTTTTTTAAAGAGTTTCGCAGGTTAACAGGACTTACTCCCAATGAATTTCTTAACCGTCTGAGGATACAAAGTGCCATGAATTCTCTTCTTGTTTCAACAGGCGAGAGTATGATTGATCTTGCCTATGCAAACGGATTTCAATCTCTAAGTACCTTCAATAAACAATTTAAGAAGTTTACAGGCGTATCTCCCCGTGATTATCGAAAAAATAGTAAGTGACTTATCTTTTCTAGCTCGCTCATTTTTGTGCTTTCACTAAATCTTTTGTCTGAGGAGGATTTTTCATGGGACTCAGGTTAATCATTTTCATTATGAATTGGATTTGGCGGCTTTCGTGGATTAATCTATTATGGTTATTGTTTTCCATACCTATGTTTACGGTCATTCCCTCGACCTTTGCTATGTATTCAGTTGTTATTAAGTTAGTAAAGGGAGAGGACGAAGCAGACATATTACCGACTTTTATACAAGATTTTAAAAAATACTTTAAAAAGAGTTTCCCTCTTGGGTTTGCTCTCTTCATGATTGGAGCCTTTTTATATGCAGATATGATGATTTTAAAAGAACAGGCGGGCAGCATCCTGCTGATTCTACGATACGCTCTTTTAATTATTACTGTTTTGTTTATACCAATCGCTTGTTACAGTATTCCAGTTTTTATAGAATACGAGGTATCATGGTTTAAAGCGCTCCCTCTAGCCTTTATTTTAGCCATGAAAAAACCTATTAACGTTTTGTTGGTCTGTTGTGGTATTTTGGGGTGTTTGTCTTTGTTATTTTTCTTTACAGGAATAGGAGTTTTATTTTTTGGGAGTTTGTGTGCGTTGTTTACAACGAAGGGAGCACTTTCAGTCTTGCACAAAGAATACTGAAAAAGATGTCCATTTCAGCTTTTCTCTATTTTTTTAAAAAATTGTCAAAATATTATTGACAATGAAAGCGTATCCATTGATAATAAAGTCAAGTCAACAACAAACCACAAAAACAGTCTAAAAACCAAAATAGGAACGTTCCTAAAAATAGAAAACGTCATAAATCAATGGAATGCTTCATCATCTTTATATCTTTTAATCTAAAAAAGTTTTTGTGGGCTTGAGGATGACTTAAACATTTTATAAAGGGGGAAAATGTATGAACAGTTTAAAAAAATCTTTATCTTTACTATTAGTTCTAATGTTAGGTTTGGTAACATTCTTAACAGCATGTTCTGGGACCGACAAAGCATCGACAGAGAAGTCTACTAAAAGTGGCAGTTCAAAAGATCAAGTAGTAGAATTGGATTTTTGGTCATTCTGGGGATCTGAAATTCGTAAGCCGATCATTGAAAAGATTGTTGATGATTTCAATAAGTCACAAAATAAGATCCACGTAAAATATACATATCTTCCATTTGGGGATATTTGGACAAAAGAGCTTGCTTCAGTAGCTGCGGGTAATGCGCCGGATGTTATCATCAATGACATTAACACAGTACGCCAGCGCGCTCAAAAAAACCAGGTTGAAAGTTTAGAAGAATTCATCAAGAAAGACCCTGGATTAAAAGATCAATATTTTCCGGAACTTTGGAAGGCGGTTGAAAAGGATGGCGTTCCTTATGCTCTCCCATTCAACACTGATACACGTTTACTATTCTGGAACAAAGACATATTCAAGCAAGCTGGTTTAGATCCAGAGCAGGCTCCAAAAACATGGGATGAACTGAAAGAGTTTGCTAAAAAAATCGATCAGAAAAATGGCAGCCGTTATGTACGTATGGGATTCCTCCCAAGACAAAGTATCAATTCCGATATTTGGATGCTTAATGCTACTGGTCATGGATACTGGGACTATAAAGAAAATAAAGCAGTTGTAAACGATCCTAAAGCAGTGGAAGCACTTCAATGGGTTCGCGACTATGAACAGCAATATGGGGATAAGGTTATTAATTCCTTTAAAGCTCAATTCGGTGATAGCCAGGCCGATCCATTCGTATCCGGCAAGCTTGGGATGATCGTTCAAACTGCTACAGATTATACAAAGTTACGTGATTATGCTAAAAACATGAATTTTGGAGTGGCTCCAATGCCTGAGTTTACCCCTGGTAATGGTCATACCATGTGGGGAGGCGGATTTGTGGCAGAAATTCCAAAAGGGGCAAAACATGCGGAAGCTTCTTATGAATTTATTAAGTTTTTAACAGGTGCAAAGGCACAAGAGTATTGGGCTGTTAAAAACTTTGATAATGTAGCCAATATTGAAGCAGCCAAAAATGCTGGTCAAAGCAGTGACATGTCTGAAAATGACAAGCGTGTATACAATGCCGCTGTAGAAAATTTGAAAGATACCATTTTAACTCCGATTCCACTTGAAGCGCCTGACTATATTAACTTAATTAACCCTGAATTGGACAAGGCGTTGTTAGGCAGTAAAAAGCCTAAAAAGGCATTGGATGATGCACAAAAAGCAGTAGAAGACCTAGTGAAAAGTTCAAAGTAGTTGATAGTTATTCAAAGGGAGTGAAGGTTATTTTCGCTCCCTGATTACATAAGAAAAGGAGGACGGAAAAATATGCAAACAGAGATTCATAAAGAAGCAGGTGCTCGATCAAAAGTAAGGAAATCATCTAAAAGAATGACCCTTGAGCAAAAGGATGGTCTGAATGGATATCTCTTTATAGCTCCATGGCTGATCGGATTTCTTATTTTAACAGCTGGCCCAATGTTGTTTTCACTATATTCCAGTTTCACTAACTATGATGTGACATCAAGAATGGATTTCATCGGCTTAAAAAACTATGTTCGTATGTTTACTCAAGATGACCTATTCTGGGTTTCGCTTGGGAATACCCTTTATTATGTCGCTGTCTCCGTTCCATTAACGACAATTGGTGCTGTACTGCTAGCGGTTTTATTAAACCAAGGTGTTCCGGGAATGAGGCTGTTTCGAACAATTTATTACCTTCCTGCCGTTTTATCAGGGGTCGGAGTTTACTTGCTTTGGATGCAATTGTTAAACCCGGATTCAGGGCTGGTCAACACGGTATTATCTTGGTTTGGAATAACAGGGCCGGCCTGGTTATTTGATCCAAATTGGACCAAGCCTGCCTTGATATTTATGAAGCTTTGGAGCGTTGGAGGCGGAATGCTATTGTACCTCGCAAGCTTACAAGGAGTATCCAAGTCACTTTATGAAGCAGCAGAGATTGATGGTGCCAATACTTTTCACCGTTTTAGACATATTACTTTACCAATGATTACGCCAATTATTTTCTTTGACGTAGTAACAAGCTTTATTGGAGGTTTCCAAGTTTTCCAGGAAGCTTACGTCATGACACAAAATGGGACAGGTGGGCCGGCTAACTCCCTTGTTTTCTTTAATCTTCATATGTTTAATAAGGCGTTTAAATCGTTTGACATGGGATATGCAATGGCAATGTCGTGGATCCTATTCATCATTGTTTTAATTCTAACCGTTATTAACTTAAAATTAGCTCCTCGTTGGGTGCACTATGAAGGGGATGTTCCAAAATGAGTGTAGCATCAAAACAGAAGACCTCATATTTCGAAAGTGTGAAAGTTCGGAAAAGGATTTCACAAACCATCGTTACGATTATTCTCATACTTGGAAGCTTGTTGATCTTGTCTCCTGTTTGGTGGATGTTCGCCACTTCTGTAAAAAGTATGGGAGAAATCATGCAATTTCCTCCAACCTTTATCCCTAAAGAATGGCACTTTAAAAATTACATTCAGACATGGAAGGCAGCACCTTTTACAAGATATTTATTTAATACATTATTGATTACATTCTGTGTTGTGATTGGGAATGTACTATCGAATTCTTTTATTGCATATGGATTCGCCAAAATCCGTTTTAGGGGTCGAAACGTGCTTTTTGCCGTGGTATTAGCCACGATGATGATACCCGGCTTTGTAACGATGATTCCACATTACGTCATGTATTCGAAAATAGGGTGGTTAAACACCTACCTTCCATTGATTTTGCCCTCTTTTTTTGGGAGTGCCTTTAATATCTTTTTAATCCGTCAATTTTACTTAGGGGTACCAAATGAACTCATTGAGGCAGCAAAAATCGATGGTGCCAGCCATATATACATCTGGTCAAGAATCATGATTCCCCTCGCAAAACCAGCAATCGCAACAGTAGCCATTTTCTCATTTAATGGTGCGTGGAATGACTTCTTAGGTCCGTTGCTTTATATCAATGATGATACTCTATATACGTTGCAATTAGGGCTTCAGGTGTTTAAAGGGCAGCTCGACACCCAATGGAACTATTTAATGGCAGGTTCATTACTTGTTTTACTTCCAGTTATCATTATCTTCTTTATCTTCCAAAAATATTTTATCGAAGGCATGAATTTAACGGCGGGATCAAAGGGCTAATCCCCAAGAGCGGATTTTTAAAAAGGTTTATAATTTCAGTCCAAGGAATAGGGGATAGATGAAAATGGATCAACCCGTTGTTATTGGAATGGATATAGGCGGTACAAAAACACTAATCGGCCTCATAAATCCGAAGGGTAAACCAATTGCTAAATACCAATTTCCTACAGATATACTTAATTCACCAGTGGAACATTTATTGAAGTGTATATATGCTTCTAAAACACTTCTGGAGGAAAACAATATAAAAACCATTTTAGGTATTGGAGTTAATGCCCCTGGGTTAGTAGATTCCAAAAAAGGCATACTTATTCATGCCCCATATTTGGAATGGAGAAATATAAAGATGCGGGAGATTATCCAACAATATTGGCCTAATACTCCAGTACAAATAGCTAATGATGTAAATGCATGCGCAGTCGGTGAGCTTTTGTTTGGGAAAGGGAAGACCTTCACTGACTTCCTTTGGGTCACAATAAGTACAGGGATTGGCGGGGGAATTATTCAAAATCGTCAACTTATAGAAGGAAATTCTCAATTAGCCGGTGAGATTGGACACTTTGTGGTCGAGTGGGAAAAGGGTTATCAATGTACTTGCGGAAATAGGGGGTGTTTAGAGGCCTATAGTTCGGGTACAGCGATAGCGAAACAAACAAAGCGCAAAATAGAGCAGGGTCAATACGGAGAACTGGCTGCCTATTTTAATAGAAGAAACTTATCCATTTCAGCCGAAAATGTAGCTGTTGCTGCAAATGAAGGGATCGAGCCGGCATTAGAGATCTATCGTATGGCAGGGAATTATCTCGGAAGAGCATTCTCATATGCTATCAATTTACTGAATCCTGCCGCTATTATTGTTGGCGGTGGTGTAAGTCAGTCTTTTGAATTGCTAAAACCTTCTATATCCGAAGTGCTTGAATGTTCAGTAATTAGTGAGTCAAATAAATCCATTCCTATTCTTACAACAGGAATTGGCCCTGAGGCAGGGTTAATAGGAGCAGCCAGCTTGATTTATTGGAATGTATAAAGTTATTCATAATTTATAGATAAGGGGAGGGCTGTACATGTTTGCTTCTTATTATTATAACTACAAAAAGGAATTCATCGAAACCATCGATTCTTTAAATTTTGAAGTAATTGAGAAAATATACCAAACATTGGAGGATGCGCGGAAAAACGGAAACCAAATTTTTTTAGTTGGAAATGGTGGAAGTGCTTCCAGTGCTTCACATTGGGCTTGCGATTTTATAAAGGGAGTAAATGATGGAGAAAGCATCCGCTATAGGCTGATGGCACTGACTGATAATATCCCATTAATTACTGCCTATGGGAATGATGTTGACTTTGACGAAGTTTTTGTCGAACAGTTAAAAAATTTCCTTAACCCAGGTGATATTGTGATTGGTTTATCCGTCTCTGGTGCTTCTGAAAACATTGTTCGTGCTTTTCAGTATGCCAAAGACAATGGAGCGGTAGTTATATCATTAATTGGCAGTCAAGAAGGAAGAATGAAGGATTTTTCAGACCTATCGCTCATTATTTCCTCTAATAATTATGGTGTTGTGGAAGATGCACATATGTATGTAAATCATGTTATCTCACAATATATTAAACAAACAAATCAACAAAAAGTAATTAGTTAATTTTGAGGAGCCTATTTTAATGACAAAGCAATTGCGATTAAAAAATGTATTGACTTTAAAAGAAGCCTTAGTTAAGGCGGAAGAAAACGGTTATGCGATCGGATCTTTTTCACCACGATATACTTCGATGATTCGCCCTATTTTGCGGGCAGGGCAAAAAACACAATCACCACTAATTGTGCAGATTTCTCAAAAGGAACTAGAGCGGTATGGAATTACCCCGTATGAATTTGGACAGGAATTTTATACAGCCTTAACAGAAGAAAATATTACGGTTCCTGTGGTTCTGCACCTGGACCATACCAAACAGTTCTCGGTCATCAAGGATGCAATTGAAGCAGGATTTACTTCGGTCATGATTGATGCTTCAGAGAGAGCATTTGAGGAGAATGTCTCCATTACGAAGAAAACAGTGGAATATGCCCGCGCAAAAGGTGTATCTGTGGAAGCGGAATTAGGTAAGATTGGTACCACTGATTTTGTGGAAACGGATAATGATGAAGAACTTTATACAGACCCTAAAGAAGCGTTACAGTTTGTGAATAAAACAGGATGTGATGCTTTAGCTGTTTCTGTTGGTACGGCACACGGAGTCTATACCAACATAAGACAGCCGAAGGTAGATGTGGAACGATTAAAAGCGATTCGTCATCTTACTCCTGTTCATTTGGTTCTTCATGGTGGTTCTGGTGTTCCGTCAGAAATGATTAAAGCGGCACTAAAAATCCCCAATGGGGGGATTAGTAAAGTGAATATCGCAACTGATTTAGAAATTGCCCTGTTAAAATCCCTATCACGAGAAGAAAGAATGACAAATAAACAATGCAAGGCTTTGATCCCTGAACAGTTGAAATTAGCGCAAGACGCGGTCGAAAGGACTGTCGTAGAAAAAATGGAAGAATACTTGGGCAGTGCGAATCAGGCTGGAACATTCCAACTTTAAAAGGAGGTTTCAATATGAACAATTCCTTTTTTCCGATAAGGGGAGTCGTAGAAGGGTTTTATGGTGCTTTTTATACGGCACCTGAACGCAATGATTTACTATCCTTTATGTCTCAATATGGATATAACTTGTATGTCTATGGTCCTAAAAATGACCGGCAGCATCGAGCCAGGTGGAGAGAGCCATATCCTGATTTTATTATGAAACAGTTTGCCGAAACGGTAGCTCATTCCAAGCAACTTGGAATCGAGTTTTGTTACTCCATCGGCTCTGGTGTATCGATCAATTATGCATCAGAGGAAGACTTTCACCATATTATGACCAAATTTAAAGCCTTTTTTGATATCGGTGTGAAAACGTTTATGATCATGCTGGACGATATAAAGGCTGAATTTCAATATGAAGAAGAACGGAACATGTTCAAGAGTTATGGTGAAGCACATGTTGAGCTAACCAATAAACTTTATCATTGGTTAAAGTCACTGGATCGGAACTGTCAATTATCTATTTGCCCTACAGATTATCATGGCAAGGCACCATTTAGTGACTATATTTATGAAATTGGCAAGGGCTTACAACCAGAAATCGATATTTGTTACACGGGTCCAGAGATATGTTCAAAAGATATAACGGAACAGGATGCTTCAGATTTTGCTAATGCTATCAATCGGAAACCGATTATCTGGGATAATTATCCGGTTAATGATTTAGCCATGACATCAGAAATGCATATCGGACCGATAACGGGCCGCGGAGCCTCACTTTCAAATGTAAGTAAAGGATTTATTGTTAATACAATGACTCAAGCGGAGGCATCCAAAATTGCTTTAATATCTTTTGCTGATTACTTTGAAAATCCAGAAAGCTACAACCCCTGGACTTCATGGAAAAAGGCATTGATAACAGTCGGTGGGGAAGAAAACTATGAGGCATTAAAAACTTTTGCCGAAAATTCATTATATTCCTGTCTTGGATTGCCGGAAGCTGTGAAACTCGAAACACTCACAGCTAATGCACTGCATGCACTTCATTCTGGTGAATCAGCATCAACCTCTCAAACCGTTAACGAACTGTACCAATATCTAGATTTATTAGATGAAGCGGGATATCACTTAAAGTTTAGGTTAACGAATTATGGGCTGCGAAACAACCTCTTGCCATGGATTGAATTGATGGAAAGCTGGGCGTGGGCCGGCAGAAGAGCCATAGCTATATTAAGGGCGTTGGAAAAAAGAGAAGATATTAAAAGTTTACTTAATTGGCTAAATGAATCAGTAGGAGAGGTGGAAAGACATCCAAAGCGGTTTGCCGGCAGGATTCTATTTCCGTTAATTGATTACACCAAGAGTAAAGTTGAAAACGATAAGGGGTCATTAGTATGACGAATCAGGCAGTAAAGACAGCTAACATAGTGAAAGAAGGAAGAAAAAAAGCCGAAGATCTCTTGTTGGCCAATGGTGGGGATATAGGGCTGCTAGGTTCAAACCAAGCCTATCAGCAGGTTTGGGCAAGAGATAGCATGATTTGCGGGCTGGGACTTTTGCTTTGTCAAAATCCAAATGCGAAGGAAATCCATAAACGCTCATTAGAAACTTTGGGGGGTTTTCAAAGTGAACTTGGAAAAATCCCTCATAATGTTGGGTTCACGAATGTTGTTGACCCTGCCTTGATCGCTCATGGTGGGAAGCTTGATGTTGCCGGTAAAGAAGGAATTGCCATCGAGGACACGATCCATTCTGGATGTGTTGATGGAAACCTTTGGTATATCATCGGGCATTATTATAATTATTTGGTAACCAAAGATCGGGACTTTTTAAAAAATGCCTGGGAAAGCTTAGAAAAGGCTTTACTATGGCTCAGATATCAGGATTCCAACGAATGCGGGTTACTTGAAGTCCATGAAGCAATGGATTGGGCAGATTTATTTGGGAACCGTTATAATGTCCTGTTTGATAATGTTCTATATTATGCTGCTTGGAAATGTATGGCGGAAATGGCGCGAGACCTTGGCTATGAATATGCATTCTATGAGAGCAATGCAAAGGATGTACATAAGAAAATTAATGTGCTGCTTTGGGTAGGTCCGGAAGAGCCGAATAATTATGAATGGGTTTCAAATGAACGGAAAGAATGGCTTTACCCGATGAAACGGGTGGAGACTGAACTAGTCGAAAGGCCCTTCTATTTACCGTATATGGGTTTTAGGGATTATGCGGATCGTTTTGACACGCTGGCAAATCTTCTTGCGATTGTTTTCGGTGTGGCCGACCAGAAAAAAGCCGATAAAATCTTAAATTATATTCATGGATGTGGATTAAATGAACCATTTCCTGTACAGGCTTTATATCCAGTTATCCAACCTGGTGACAAAGACTGGAGGGAATATTATCGAGTGAGGAACTTAAACCAGCCGCATCATTATCATAATGGCGGCGCCTGGCCATTTATTGGGGGATTTTATGTTGCGGCATTAGTTCAAGCCGGCCGTATAGATGAAGCTAAAATCCAGCTCCAAAAATTAGCGGAAATGAATAAAAAAGGAAAAAACGGTGAGTGGGAATTCAATGAATGGTTTCATGGTCTTTCGGGCCGGCCAATGGGGTACGGCGGTCAATCGTGGTCAACCGCTATGTATATCTTTGCTGAGAATGCAGTAGAAATGGGTCAGCTTACTATCTTTAATAAGGAAAACAATTGGGGCTGCCAATCATCATCATGAGACAAATTACTACTAATCTATTTCAATTTGAAAGTACATGCCATGTTTATGTCATCAAAATGGAAGAGAACGCCATTTTAATTGATTTTGGAAACGGAGACATCCTAGATTCCCTGCATTTGATTGGAGTGAAAAAAGTAACGGATATCTTGATGACCCACCATCATCGCGATCAAGCACAAGGTTTGGAGCTGGCGGTAAAGGAAGGTATTCGGATTTGGGTTCCACACGGAGAACAAGATTTATTTGGAAAAGCAGATCAACATTGGCAGGCAAGAGAGATTGATAATAATTATAACATGAGACAGGATCGTTTCTCGCTGCTTCATTCGGTCCCTTTTTATCAAACTTTACAAGATTACGCAAAGCCCACAATTAATGGACTCGAGTTCACCATTATTCCAACACCAGGGCATACAATTGGGTCGATTACGGTGATGACAGCACTAGATGGGAAACAAGTCGCCTTTTCAGGTGATTTAATTTATGCCCCGGGAAAGGTGTGGTCATTGGCAGCAACCCAGTGGACCTACAACGGAGGGGAAGGGCTTGCATTAAGTACTCTTTCTTTATTGGACTTAAAAGAGAGGAATCATGATCTTTTGCTCCCCTCACATGGAGAGGTCATGGAAGAGCCCATAAAGGCTATGAATCTCTTAATTGAACGATTAACAGAGCTAATGAAGCAGCGGAAGCAAAATCCAAGACTACACGAACTTCGTGAGACCCCATATGAAGCGCTAACACCACATCTATTAAAAAACCGCACGAGCATGGCCCATTCATACGTACTCCTCTCTGAAAGCAGGAAAGCGTTAGTCATTGATTTTGGGTATGACTTTATTGGCGGGCACGCGTCAGGGAGTGATCGTGCATCAAGAAGACCTTGGTTATATACTCTTTCAACTTTAAAAAGACAATATAATGTAGAAAAAATTGATGTTGTCATCCCGACCCATTTTCATGATGATCATGTTGCGGGTATCAATTTATTAAGAGAAGTCGAAGGTGCTAAAGTATGGTGTCCCGAAAATTTTTCGGATATCTTGGAAAATCCAAAGAAATATAATTTACCTTGTATGTGGTATGACCCTATTATCGTAAATCGGGTTCTTCCTCTTGAGAAAAGAATCAAGTGGGAGGAGTACGAACTAACTATTTATGAACATCCTGGCCACACCCTGTATGCGGCTGCCATCTATTTTAAGGTTGATGGAAAAAAGGTACTTGCGATTGGTGACCAGTATCAGGAAATAGAGGATTTTAACTATGTCTATCACAATAGGTTCCGTATATCTGACTATATTGCTAGTGCAGAGCTATATAAAAATTTGAAGCCTGATTTGCTTATTTCCGGACATTGGGACCCCGTCTATGTGACAGAGGAGTATCTCCAAAAAATTGAGGAAAAAGGTAACGCCCTAGAACGGCTCCATCGTGAGTTATTACCATTAGAGGAAGTTGATTTTGGGGCAGAGGGTTTCGGGGCTGTCATTCAACCCTACCAAACAATTATTCAAGCTGGAGAGACCTTTCGGATAACAGTTGAAATCAGAAATCCTTTTGCTGAAGAAAAAGTGGCGGTCGCTAAAATGGTTACCCCTAAGGGCTGGCATGTCGAGAACCAAGACTTCCAGAAGATCCTAGCCGGTAATGAGTTCACCCAATTTACGGCCGATATAACAGTACCTCATGGAATACAGGGATATAGAGAACGAATTGCCATCGATTTAACGATCGGAAACCATCATTTTGGTCAACAGGCAGAGGCACTAGTTTCAATCATAAATCCGCCTCATCATGTGGTCCAGTAAATCGGTTATAGTGTTGAAGGGGAGTAAAAAAATCTACGCTAGTTCAAGAATTTACCATGTATAATAAGTGAGACCAAATAGATTCCATTGTTTGAACTCGGTTTGGAACAAATTTATATTAATGGGAATAATAACCTATAAATCAGGTTGAGAACTTCCGGGTTTTTTAGCCCTTTCCTAATACGAATAATTAGACAAGGACAAGAAATAGCTCGTTCATGAGAAAGAGTGCAGGAGGAAATATATAACATGATGGTGGCGGAACGGCGTAAGCTTATAAAAGATTTGTTATTTAAAAATAAAAGTGTAAAAGTATCTGATTTAGTTGAGTTGCTGAATGTATCCGAAGAGACGATTCGTCGTGATTTAGTTCAATTAGAAAAAGCGGGTATTGCAGAGAAAAACTATGGCGGTGCCATTTTAATTGAAGATTCTCCCTATATACCTGTCATTTTACCTGTTGATGAAAGGAAGCTTCAATATTCCCGTGAAAAGGAAGTAATCGGAAGGGCAGCTGCAAGTCTAGTAAAGGAAGGGCAGATTATCATTTTGGATGCGGGTTCCACAACATGGTTTGTCGGGCAGCACTTGCCTGCCAATGGAAACCTAACGGTGATTACAAATGCCATAAATATTGCAGAAGAATGCAGCAAAGATGAAACGGCATCCATCTATTTGCTGGGGGGGAAATTGCGTAGGAATTCAATGAGTCTGGTTGGCCCCCAGGCGGAAACAGAACTGAAAAAATACAGTGCAGATTTTGTTTTTCTAGGTACATCTGGTATTTCTCTTAGACAGGGATTCACAAGTTCTGATTTATATGAAGCCGAAATAAAAAGGGGTATGGTTTCAGCGGGACAAAAAATTGTTGTTGTAGCAGATCACACCAAACTTGAAAAAGCTGGATTAACCACTTTTTGTGATTTTGAAGAAACAGATATTTTTATAACAAGTGACCTGACGGATAAAAAAATCCTAAAGGAAATAGAAGATACAGGTGTTGAGGTGATTGTTGCCCCATTATCTGGTGAGAGCTTTAACTAAAGGTCGGAACATGGAGAAATATTCTAAAGTAGGAGAGGGGTACTTCATGATAAACGTTGCATTATTAAGCAAATGGCATGTCCATGCGGATGATTATGCCCGTCAGGCGAATGCGAATAAACATCTTCAGATTAAAGTAGTCTGGGATGAAAATATCGAACGAGGGATAGAATGGGCCCAAAAGCTCGCGGTTCCTTTTGAACAGGATTTAATGAAGGTTTTAACTGATCCTGAAATTGATGCAGTCATTGTAGATACACCGACTAATCTTCATAAAGAAATCATCATGCTTGCTGCCGCAAACAGGAAACACATTTTTACTGAAAAAGTACTGGCATTTACCGTGGGAGAATGTGAAGAGATTTATGGAGCGGCAGAGAAAAATAATGTTAGATTGATGGTTTCCCTACCGCGGTTAACCGAGAACTACTATTTATATGCTCAACAAGTATTGGACGGTGGTTTACTCGGTAAATTAACCACTGTTCGCTGCCGGTTAGCACATAATGGTGCCGTCCCGACGGAGGGAAATCCAAACGGATGGCTGCCTAAGCACTTTTTTAATAAAGAGGAATGCGGAGGTGGTGCTCTTATTGACCTTGGAGCACATCCGATTTATCTCACCAATCGCTTGGGAGGGCCGGTAAGAGCGGTAAGCGCTCGATTACAACAACAAGCCGGATTTGATGTGGACGATAATGCTGCCTTGATAGTCGAATATGAAAACGGTGCCTTAGGAATCATTGAAACAGGGTTCCTTTCAGGAGGAAGTCCGTTCCAGCTTGAATTATACGGAACAGAGGGAACTTTATTAATAGAAGATTCAAAGATTCGTATAAAAAGCAAGAAATTAAATGAGGGATGGCATACCCCTGAAACTCTGCCAGACCAACTTCCACTGCCAATGGAACAATGGGTAAATTCCATTATCGGTGAGAAAGTACCAACCATTACCGAAACGGATGTCCAAGGATTAACATTAATAAATCAAGCCGCATTACGATCATATGTACAAGGCAGACGAGTGGAAACAACAGAAATAATCAATATAATCAACCGTAAAAAAATAGGGGGATAAAATGACGAAAACATTAAGAGTAGGGATTATTGGTGCTGGCGGAATAGCTAGAGGTGCACACTTGCCAAACTATTTAAAGTGCGGAGATAAGGTTGAGGTTGTCGCACTATGTGATGTAATAAAAGAGAAGGCTGATCAATTAGCAGAAGAGTACAATATTCCTTATGTATTTTCAAGCTATGAAGAAATGCTTCAAAAAATTGAAATAGATGCGGTGAGTGTTTGTACTCCTAATAAAGTTCATTATCCTGCAACGATGGCTGCCTTAGAGGCTGGTTGTCATGTATTATGTGAGAAGCCGCCAGCCATGACAGCAAAAGAAGCGGCGGAAATGGCGGCAGCAGCTGAAAACGCTGGAAAGATTCTCACCTATGGTTTTCATTTTCGTCATGCGCCACAAGTAGAAGTATTAAAGCGCTTTATTGATGCTGGAGAACTTGGTGAAATATATGCAGCACGGGTAACAGCGATGAGGCGCCGTGGTATTCCTGGCTGGGGTGTATTTACGAACAAAGAATTACAGGGTGGAGGCCCATTAATCGATATCGGGGTACATATGTTGGATACTGCCCTGTATTTAATGGGGTATCCAGAACCGGATACGGTGTTTGGTGTTACCTACCAAAAGCTAGGGACAAAAAAAGGAGTGGGTCTCATGGGTTCATGGGATTGGGAAAACTTCTCGGTTGAAGATATGGCCCGTGGAATGATTACGTTTAAAAATGGGGCTTCCATTTTATTGGAATCGGCATTCGCTGCAAATGTTGAAAAGGCTGACGAAATGAATGTGAATTTAATGGGTGACAAAGGCGGTGCGGATGTCTTCCCGCTTAAAATCTATCAAGAGAAACACGATACATTAGTTGACATGACTCCAACCCTTTTGCCAAAGAGAGATTATCATGAATTAGAACTTAAGAGATTTGTAGAGGCATGTCTAGATGGGAACGTTCCACTAAGCACCTCTCGACAAGGGGTCTATCTACAACAAATTATCAATGGTCTTTATGAATCGGCAAGGAAGGGCGAAGCAGTCAAATTAAGTAAGAATGTCCTTGTATAATTAAAATCCAATAAGGGGTGGTCAGTTTTTTTACCTTCCCTTTCAATTAAATAAGGAGTTGGGGTTTACTTGGGTAAAGTTGGCTTACAGTTATTTTCTGTATGGAGAGATGCTGAAAAGGACTTTTTGGGAACGTTCCAAAAAGTGATCGACCTTGGATATGAGGCAATTCAATTTGCTGGCTTTTATAATACACCAGCGGAAAGTGTAAAGAATTTATTAGTTGAGAACAAAACATTAGTTGCCGGAGCACATGTTGGACTTCCTCAACTTTCACATGATGAATTAGAAAGAACGTTTGAATATCATCATACCATTCAAAATAAACTCATTATTTGCCCTGCTCTTCCAAAGGAAATGCGCCTAACAAGTGATGATTATAAGAAATCAGCAGAAGTGTTAAATCAAATAGGTGAAGCCTGCCAAAGAGCAGGGTTTACTTTTGCTTATCATAACCATGACTTTGAATTTCAAACATTTGCGGATCAGACAGGGTTGGAACTGTTATTTGATAACACAGATCCAGAGCTAGTGAAAATGGAACTAGACTGCTATTGGGCTAGCTTTGCCGGTCATGATCCATTAGAAATCATTCGCAATTATAAAAACCGGGTAGTATCCCTGCATATAAAAGATATGAAAATCGAAAATGGTAAAAAGACGGGAACCGAAATTGGTCATGGGCTACTTGATATTAAATCACTAGTTGAGGTTGGGAATGAATTCGGTATTGAATGGTTCACGGTGGAGCAAGAGGAATTTGAACGTGATCCGTATGAGAGTCTAACGATAAATGTTACTAATCTTAAAAAGTTACTATCGGAGGAAGCTGCAAAATGACAAAATTTATACCCAGACCCGAATACCCCAGACCAGACTTCTTACGGAATGAATGGTTAAACCTTAACGGGCAATGGAATTTTGATTTTGACGATCACAACCTAGGCCTAAAAGATGAATGGTATCTGAATCATGATTTTTCGCAAGTCATTACGGTTCCCTATGCTTTTCAAACAAAACTAAGTGGGATTGAAACCAAGGAATTCCATGATGTCGTTTGGTATGAAAGGTCATTTACCATTCCGGAAAAATGGGAGGGAAAACAGATCCATCTCCATTTTGGTGCGGTTGATTACCGTGCAACAGTTTGGGTAAATGGAAAGTTTGTCACCTTCCATGAAGGAGGACATACATCGTTTTATGCCAATATTACCGATGCTTTATTAAGTGGATTAAATAAAGTAGTTGTAAGAGTGGAAGATTTGTCAAAAGACTTGGAACAGCCGCGTGGGAAGCAATTTTGGGAAGTGGAATCGAAAGGGATTTTTTATACAAGGACGACCGGTATATGGCAAACGGTTTGGCTTGAACCCGTAAACTCTTCCTATATTGAGAGAGTCAAACTAACGCCAAATATTGATTCAGGGGAAGTCACAGTTGAATACCTTATTCAAAATCGTGTCGAAAACCAAGAATTAGAAATCGATATTTATTTTCAAGATCAGCTGGTGGCGAAAGAGTGTGTAAAAGTAGATCTCGTCCAGCGCAAAAATAAACACTCTATTTTGTTAAAGGATTTCAAAAAAAGTGCCGGGAAACTTTGGAGTCCGGAACATCCCCATCTGTATACAGTTAAGTTTTGTTTAAAGGCAGAGAATGAAGTATTAGATCAAGCAGAAAGTTATTTTGGGATGAGAAAAATATCTATAAGCAACGGGAAGATTGAACTTAATAATAATCCCTATTATATGAAGCTCGTTCTCGATCAAGGCTATTACCCTGAAAGCCTATTAACAGCACCAACAGATGAAGATATAAAGAAGGATATCCTCTTAACAAAAGAAATGGGCTTTAATGGGGTGAGAAAACACCAAAAGGTAGAGGAGCCCCGTTATTTATATTGGGCTGATCACCTTGGAATTCTTGTCTGGGGTGAAATGGCAAACTGCCATACATTCTCAAGCCAAGCTGTAAAACGGATTTCAACGGAATGGCAAGAGGCAGTTGAACGTGATTATAATCACCCTGCAATTGTTGCCTGGGTACCTATTAATGAAAGCTGGGGTGCTCCAAGGTTAAAGAGAGACCCGCGTCAGGCAAATCATTTATTAAGTATGTATTGTTTAACAAAATCTTTGGATTCTTCACGTCTCGTCATATCAAATGATGGATGGGAACACACGGTTTCCGACATCTTAACCATTCATGATTATACAGGTGAAAAGGAATTATTGAAACAACGGTATTCCAAGCTTGAAAAGGCATTACAGTATACTCCTGCAGACCGCTTTTTATATGTTCCTGGATTTCATTATCAGGAAGAACCTGTCTTTGTATCTGAATTTGGCGGTATCGCCTATCAGAAAAGTAATTGGGAAGGCTGGGGATATACAGCAGCCTCGAGCGACGATGATTTTATTGAGAGATATTACAATGTTGTCTCAAGCTTGCTGGAGTCTCCGCTTGTTCAAGGGTTCTGTTATACCCAAATCACAGATGTAGAACAGGAAATTAACGGCCTTTTAACTTATGACAGAAAGCCAAAGGTTGACCTTAAGCTTATCCGCGAAATAAACGAGGGTAAAAAACCTCCAATTGCCGCAAAAGAGTGAAAAGGAAAAAAGGCAGCAGCCTGCTGCCTTTATTAACGCTTCATTGTTTGTGCCATATTGCAGAGGGCTGCTAAAACGATTGAACTAAGGAGTGGTTTTAGTTTGTATTTTACAATTGAAAAAATCGAGAGACATATAGCAGAAGTGAAGAATTATATTTACAAAGAAACTAAGGAAATTCCTGTCTTTCGCTATAAAGAGTGGGAGTTTGGAAATGAAGAAAAAGAGGCTTTTAAACCTGACTTTGATGACCGTAATTGGGAAACCTTCAAGATTGGGGATTATTGGGGCGGTTATGATAAGTCCGCCTGGTTCCGCACCACTATAACAATTCCAAAGGAATGGAAAAATGAACGTTTGGTCCTGCACTTTTTAGTAGGACCGCGGGATGGCGGAGGATCAACGGCCGAATCTTTACTGTATGTAAACGGCATTCCAATACAAGGAATAGACGTATGGCATGAGGAGGCATGGCTGCCGGCAGAGTTTTTACAGAACGAGGAAATCCAGATTTCATTAAAAGCATGGAGCGGTGTTTTAAATCCGCCTGACCGACGGAGATTTAAAGTGGCGAGGCTTGCCTGTGCCGATGTCTCAACGGAGAAGTTTTTTTATCTTGCCCATACATTGGTTAATACAGTAAAAGTACTTGATGAGAATGATCTAAGACGGACCAAGATGCTTCAATTATTAAATGAAGCGATATTAAAGGTGGATTTCATTAAACCTGGTTCAAAAATCTTCTATCAATCTATTCAAGAAGCCTATGATTTTCTACAGTCAAAAGTCGACCAATTTGGTGAGATGGAGGAATTAAAACCATTAGTTACGGCTTTAGGACATTCACATATTGATATGGCTTGGTTATGGCGCTTGGTTCATTCGCGCGAAAAAGCTTCAAGGACTTTTTCAACTGTTCTCCATTTAATGCGCCAATACCCGGAATACAGATACCTCCATACTTCACCCCAATTGTATAAATACTTAAAAGAAGACTATCCCGAAATCTTTGCGAAGGTAAAGGAAAAGATTACGTCGGGTGAATGGGAGATTACAGGGGGAATGTGGATTGAGCCTGATACAAACATTCCTAATGGAGAATCATTGATTCGGCAAATCCTATTTGGGAAGCGCTTTATGAAGGAAGAATTTGGCGTCGATACGAAGGTAGTATGGCTTCCAGATGTATTTGGTTATTCATGGGCCTTACCGCAAATTATGAAAAAGTGCGGAATTGAAACCTTTATGACAACGAAAATAAGCTGGAACCAATATAATCGATTCCCATTTGATACGTTTCAGTGGCGTGGAATCGACGGTACGGAAATACTTACCCATTTTATCACCACTCCCGAGGTTGGTGCCCGTTCCTATACATATAACGGAATGGTGGAACCGGCAAGTGTAAAGGGAATTTGGGATGCCTATCAGCAGAAGGAAGTAAATGATGAATTATTGCTCGCCTTTGGCTGGGGAGATGGCGGCGGCGGTCCGACAAAGGACATGATTGAATCCGCCAGGGCCATGAAAAACCTGCCCGGGCTGCCAAGAGTTCAGATGGACAAATCAGAAGCCTACTTTGAACGTGTAAGAGAACGTGTAAAAGATAAGGCACTACCCGTATGGGACGGGGAACTATACCTTGAGTATCATCGGGGAACCTATACATCGCAGGCCGCGTTAAAGCGGGCTAACCGGCAAGTTGAAATTACGTATCATAATGCTGAATGGTTAAGTACGCTTTCGGATTATTTTACCGGTGAACAAAACTACCCTCATGAAATCTTAAATGAGGGCTGGGAAATGTTGCTCTTGAACCAATTCCATGACATATTACCAGGTTCTTCAATCCGTCAGGTAAATGAGGATGCCCGAGATGATTACCGGAAAGTGAAAAGGATTGCAGAAAGCGTTTTAAATGAAGCGAAAAGTTCCATTGAGCAAAATATTAAAACGGAACACGATAGCATTGTGGTGCACAATTCTCTCTCCTATGAGCGCGATGGTTTAATCGAATTGCCTGTTTCTGCGGCTCTAACTGAATCTACAACGATTGTAGACGAGGAAGGAAACAAATTGCCATCACAATTGATACAAGATGGACACCATAAAAAGGTGTTAATCCAAGCAAAAAATATCCCAGCGCTAGGCTATAAAACTTTTAAACTTTCGAACCGTTCCTTAGAAAATCGTGGACTTGTCATAAAAAAAGATTATTTAGAAAATGATTATTACCAAATTCGTTTAAATGATAGAGGTCAGATTATATCTTTATTTGATAAAAGGTTAGAGAGAGAAGTTATCGCTCAAGGGGCCAGGGGGAATGTGCTCCAGACTTTTGAGGATAAGCCCATGAATTTTGATGCTTGGGATATTGATCTCTATTATCAAGAAAAAATGCGGGAAATTGACCAGTTAGCGGAAGTTAACATTCATGAGGTTGGTCCTGTGCGTGGCAGCCTTAAATTGACATGGAAATTCTATGATTCTACGATTACACAATATCTGACTATTTATAAACATTCACCGAGAATTGATTTCCGTACTCAAGTGGACTGGAATGAAAAACAAACATTAGTAAAGGTTGCCTTCCCTGTTAACGTCCGTTCTACAAAAGCCACCTATGATATTCAGTTTGGAAATATTGAGCGCCCGACACATTGGAACACAAGCTGGGATCATGCACGTTTTGAAGTAGTTGGACATAAATGGGTTGACCTTTCCGAAGGGAATTTTGGGGTTAGCTTATTAAACGATTGTAAGTACGGTCATGATATAAAAGATAATGTTATCCGTTTAACATTACTTAAATCATCGGTTAGTCCAGACGAAACAGCGGACCGTGGGATCCATGAATTTACTTATAGCTTAGTACCTCATAAAGGAGATTGGCGTGAGGGGAATATTGTAAAAGAGGCTTATCATTTGAATGTGCCTCTAATGGCCGCCGAACTTAGCGCTAATCCGAAGGGGAATTTACCACCAGCCTATCAATTTGCAGAAATTGATCGTGATCATGTTTTGTTAGAAACGGTGAAAAAAGCTGAAGACAATGATTCGATTGTTTTCCGTTTCTATGAATATAAGCAATTTAGTAATAAGACAAATATTTCATTTGCCAAACCAATCAAGAAAGCAGTCGAATGCAACTTAATAGAAGAGGAAGTAAATCCTGCAGACTATCAGGACAAAACCCTCTCTTTCGCTATTTCACCATATGAAATAAAGACATTTAAGGTCTGGTTTTAATGAGTTGAATATATGGAGGAAGTCCGAAAGCGATGTGTCAAAATCCTTTCGTGATATCCTCCTATCTTTGGATAAAGGGGCAGGTTAGATGGATGAAATTCTTCTGTGGTCGATTGGTTCCCTATCGGGGCACTCTAAACAATTAATAGATAATTATAAACAGCCTAGTCTTTTTGACAACCATGTCTTCCATATAAACAAAGATTCAGAACAATACTGGCCTCTTTTCCATCCAAGCGAGGCCGACCCGGATGCTGGGTATCGACTCTATCCATATACGATTAAATTTTTGTTGGATGAGGTACCTAGCGGCAGTTACCGTTTAAAAATCCACTATCTTGTCATCGCCCCGCGCTTGGCCTACCTTGAGTTAATGATAAATGGGGTAAAAGGGCAAGGGTATTTCCGCCCAAGGCCATCGGAAACAGGTGAAATCACCCTTCATTCAGGCTTACATACGACCATCTATTCGGAGGGTTTCTTAGAAATCATCATTCCGAGGCACCTGCTTGTTAAAGGGGAAAATTCACTTGTATTAACAAGTCGCGATGGAGGTGATGTCATCCATATAGATAATTTGGAAAAGATTAAGCGACTAGACCGTATGGCAAATGGTGCCGGTTTTATCTATCAAGCTATCACATTTTCCAAACTTGATGAAGAGTTGAAAACGGCTATTAGAAAAGTGGAAATTGCCCCCTCTATCCTCTACAAAAAAACAAGCAGTGGGAAACTTTCTGAAATATGTCATGTCTATCTTGAATTAAACGGGCCTATTCAAGAAACGGATTTAACTTTAACACTAAACTATGGAAATTGGGTAGAAAAGGTTGACTTTCACATTTCCAAACAAAGCTTTGGCCATTTCTTCACTAGCTTTGATCTATGTGATGGGGATGGAATCGTAGAATATGAATTAATAGGTGGGAATTATTATCAAACGGGTAAGCTTAAGCGGCGCCGTAAATGGAAGGTCTATATCACCCCTCATTCCCATACGGATATCGGCTATACTCATCGCCAGTGGGAAGTGGCTGAACGATTATGCAGGAATATCGATACAGCGGTGGATTTTTTAACAAAAGAAGAGAAGGGAAAAGTGGATATTCCCGCTTTTTCTTATCACATTGATGCATCTTGGGTGTTGGAAACTTATCTAGCTACTCGAAGCAAAGAAAGAATAGAAGAATTATTTAACTTTATAAAAGCAGGAAGACTGGGGGTCCCGCACTCCTATGTAGACCTGTTAACCCAGTTCGCATCCTTAGAGGACCTCATTCGCAACGGGGAGTACTCAGAATCATTACTAAGACCAAGAGGATTAAGAGCCTGCTTTAACGCTGTTGTCGATGTACCTTCCCTTTCAGGGTCACTGCCCGCAATCTATGAAGGTTCAGGAGTTAAGTATTTGATTCACGCCAATAATCAAGACCGTGGTCCGTTCAGATTAAATGGCGGACTCCACAAAGATTCCCCTTACTATTGGGAGGGGGTGAGTGGAGGCAAGGTTCTTGTGTGGCTATCCAAGATGTATTGTGAGCTTCGTAAGGTTTGCGGAAGCCCGCCAAATAACAGTGCGGCTGAACGGGGGCTGCAAATGTGGCTTGATGAGTATGAAAACGATCAATACCAGCCTGATGCGGTTTTGCTTTATGGGCAAGAGGCTGATAATACTGATATCGACCCGCAGCCGCTTGATTTTACAAAAACATGGAATGAAACCTATGCCTATCCAACCTTAATCTCCTGTGATGTTAATGCATTTTTTGAATATGTTGAATCCAACTTTGGAAGCTCATTTAAAACAGTTAAGGGAGATGGAGGGGCCTATTGGGAGGATGGAGTAGGTTCAACGATTGTCCCAGCTGTCAAAATCAGGAAGGCGCAAGCCATGCTTCCTGCCGCCGAAAAATTGGAGTCACTGGCTGTCATACATCATGAGGGCTGGGAATACCCTGAGCAGCAATTTGAACAGGCGTGGCGGGCTAATCTGCAATTTGTGGAACATACATGGGGGGCCTATTTAAGCGGGACAGATCCCGATGCCCTGTTGCAGCAGGACCAATGGGCGATTAAAGAGCACTTTGCAAAAGACGGCTTCCAATGGGCTAAACGACTCCTCCATACGGCAGCGGTAAGACATAGTTTAAATTGGAATAACAATGGCAGAGAAATTGTTGTTTACAACCCTCATAGCTGGAAGGTAAGCGGTGAAGTCATCGTTGAAATTGGTAATCAGGAACAGTTGGTTGATCTGGAAACAGAAGAAGTTATTCCAACCCGTTTAATTAGTGTAACTAACTCACAGGCGGTTGTAGCATTTTGGCTGGAGAAAGTTCCCGGGTTAAGCTATCGCCGGATTGCACTGAAGGAAACAGAGACAGCTAATGAAAAGATGGTAGAAAAAAGGAATGTAATGGGAGACACAGTAGTAGAAAAAACCATTACACTAGAAAACAACTTTTACCTGTTGACTGTAGATTTAGAAAAAGGCTGCCTGACAAACGCATTTGATAAAGCGCTTCAAAAGGAACTTGTCGACGTAGAAGACCAATGGGGCTTTGGACAATTTCTTTATGCAAACGGAGGAGAAGGAACAAGGCTTGTTGGAAACCAGATGGATTTGTTAGATGGACACGTTGACCTGCTGCATGATTTTTCTATTGAAAAATACGAGATTCAATCCTTTGCCTACGGAAAATCCATAAAAATAGCGGGGAAAGTACCTTTTGGAAATATTGCAATTGAGTGGAAATTATTAGATAAGATAAAGCGTTTCGATGTTTCCTTTGAATATGAAAAAGAGGAGCGTTTGGAGAAAGAGGCTGTTTATGTGGCGTTTCCTTTATCCGTCCAACAGGCTGAAACCCTGTCAGATTCACAGTTAGGCTGGGTAAATTGGGATCAGGATCAATTACCCGGCGGTTGTAAGGAATGGCTGCCACTTCAAACAGGCTTTCTAGTAGAGGGGATTGATATGGACGTGTTTATTGCTTCTCCCGATATCCCTTTATTCTGTATAGGTAATATTGTAAAAGGAAATTGGCCCAAAGAATTAACTTTATCAGGAAGCCGTCTATTTTCTTACGTTCTTAATAATTACTGGAATACAAACTATAAGGCCTTACAAGGAGGGAAGATTTCATTTCAGTATAGTATCACTAGTGAGTCCAAAATTAAAAAAGAGAAAGCCTACCAAATGGGATGGGAAAAACGACAGCCATTATATGGCCACCGTATAAGCTTTCAGGATTTTAGAGTCCCAAAACCGCCATACCATCAACATGGACAAAATATTTTAGCTTCCATTGATTGTGAACAAGTTGCCATAACCACTATTAAAAAGGCCAAGTGGTCGGACGGTTGGTTGATAAGGCTGCAAGAAATATCGGGCGAAAGTCAAAATGCAAAAATTTCATTTCCAGGAAAAGCGGTTACTGAGTCATGGAAAATGGACTTATTGGAAAAAGATTTACACCCACTGGCAGTGAATCCGGATGGCACCATTACAGTTCATGTACCAGCATGGGGACTGGTAACATTACGAATTCTTCTAAAAAGTGAGAGTGATATAACTAAACAAGTTGAGTTATAGAGAATGAGCTTGATAGAAAGGAAGAATCAGTTGATGAAGTCGGTTTTCGTTCCCTTAATTATCAGCTTAGCAATGATTTTAAGCAGTTGTTCTTCAAAGGAGAAACAAGAATTGACCTATAAAAATCCTGTTTTTGAACCCGTAATCGCTGACCCCTCGATTATAAAAGCTAAAGATGGATATTTTTATGCTTTTGGTACAGAAGATGATTGGGGTGATCAAAAAGGAAGCCGGCTAATTCCAATTGTTCGATCCAAAGATTTAGTGAATTGGAAGTATGTCGGACAGGCCTTTGAAAATAAACCCGATTGGAAAGGTACAGGCTCACTTTGGGCACCCGATATTCGTTTTTTTAATGGAAATTATTATTTGTATTATTCGATGTCAGTATGGGGGGATAGTAATCCAGGTATTGGAGTTGCTGTTTCAGACGTTGCTAAGGGGCCATATAAAGACCAAGGGAAACTATTTGATAGCCAATCCATTGGTGTAGGGAATTCTATTGACCCATGTGTTTTTGAAGACGATGATGGTACAGCCTATTTATTCTGGGGAAGTTTTCATGGGATTTTTGGAATTAAACTATCTGAGAATCGGTTAAGTACTGTGGGAGAGCCATTTCATATTGCAGGGAATGACTTTGAAGCTTCGTATGTGATTAAGCGTGATAAATACTATTATTATTTTGGTTCAAGAGGCACATGCTGTGAAGGAGTAAATAGCAGTTACAATATAGCGGTCGGCCGATCTAAGAGTATTAAGGGGCCGTTTGTAGATAAAGACGGAACCGATCTTTTACAGGGGGGAGGGACCTTGGTATTAACGGGGAATTTCCCAAATGACAAGGGGGAAAGATTATTCGCAGGTCCTGGCCATAACGCGATCATTAAAGATGATAACAGTATGTACTGGATGGTTTACCATGCCGTTGATAAAAATAATCCATTATTACCAAATGGTGCAACTAGAAGGCCGCTTATGATTGATCCAATTAAATGGAAAAAAGGGTGGCCCGTAATTGACAGATTGGTTCCTAGCAACAAAACAAAATCGGGTCCTATTTTTTATGAGCAATCATAAATAACTATTTTGTCATCACTTTAAATGAAACTAGTTAACTTATAGTTTCACGCTCCAATTTCCCTGTGAGAGAGTCCATCTTTTTTTGAGAGAACTTGTTAGGAATTTAAATATAGAAAACTTAAGAAACAACGGTAAGAATGAATATAAACGGAGGCTTTCATATGTTAGGTGCCATTGAAGCAGGAGGAACAAAATTTATTTGTGCGGTTGGTGACGAATTTGGCAACATCGTAGATCGTATTCAGATTCCAACCACAATTCCTGAAGAAACCATGCCTAGGGTGATCGATTTTTTTAAAGGATATGATCTAGAAGCAATTGGGATTGGGTCCTTTGGTCCCATTGATGTAAACAAGGAAAGTCCAACTTACGGTTATATTACATCCTCGCCAAAAACAGCATGGAAGAACTATCCCTTTATAAAGCAAATTAAAAATGCATTTTCAGTACCGATCGGCTTTAATACAGATGTAAATGCTGCGGCGTTAGCTGAATCAACACTTGGGGCGGCAAAAGGTCTGGATAGTTGTTTATATATCACAATTGGTACCGGAATTGGAGCAGGAGCATGTATTCAAGGAAAATTACTCCAAGGCCTTTCCCATCCTGAAATGGGGCATATTCTTGTTAAGCGTCACCCAAATGATGTATATCAGGGAAAATGTCCGTATCATCTAGATTGTTTGGAGGGGCTAGCCGCAGGACCTGGCATTGAGGAACGCTGGGGAGATAAAGGAATTAATCTTTGTGAAAGAGGAGAAGTTTGGGATTTGGAAGGATATTATATTGCTCAGGCGCTAATGCAGTATATTTTGATTCTTTCTCCTCAAAAAATAATCCTTGGCGGCGGTGTGATGAATCAAAAACAGGTATTTCCTTCTATATATAAATATTTGCAAAAGCTAATGAATCATTATGTATTCTTACCAGAACTTTCAAGTTATATCGTAAGCCCGCAATTAGAGGATCGTGCAGGGATAATTGGTTCACTATTACTTGCTTATAAAGCACTTCAAGACGAAAGTCGAATATAAATTGCTGGGGGAATTATTGTGCAGCCATTATTCTTAAAACCAGTCTTTAAAGAAAGAATTTGGGGTGGAAAGGCTTTACAGCAAGAATTTGGTCATGAGATTCCATTCGCTAAGACCGGGGAATGTTGGGCTATTTCCGCACATCCGAATGGACCATCAATCATTGAAAATGGACCATATGCTGGAAAAACATTGGACCAGCTATGGAAGGAACATCCAGAGCTTTTTGGAAATCCAAAGGGAAAAGATTTCCCTCTTTTAACCAAAATTTTGGATGCCAATATGGATTTATCCGTTCAAGTCCATCCTAACGACGATTTCGCGAAAGTGAATGAAAACGAAGAATTTGGTAAGACAGAATGCTGGTATATTATTGACTGTAAAAAAGATGCCAACATGATTTTCGGTCACAATGCCAAAACAAAGAAAGAACTAAGTCAATATATTAATGAAAAAGAGTGGGACAAACTGCTACGCAGCGTGAAAATTAAGCAGGGTGATTTTTTCTTTGTTCCAAGCGGAACCATCCATGCTTTATGCGAAGGCACGCTAGTTTTAGAGATTCAGCAAAGCTCTGACACAACGTACCGAATTTATGATTATGATCGGAAAGATGGTGATGGAAACTTACGTGAACTTCACATAGACAAAGCAATTGAAGTAATCACTGTCCCACATCTAGATCCAGAAAATGTTACAACAGTTGAAACAAAGGAAAATGTAACGATTACTACTTTTATCGAATCGGAATTTTTTTCGGTTTATAAATGGGACATAAATGGGAATGCAATTTTTTCAAACGATAATAAATATTTGTTAATCAGTGTAATTAACGGTGAAGGTTCTCTCGTTTAAAATGGAGAACAGTATTCTCTAAATAAAGGAACTCATTTGATTATTCCTGTGGGAATAAGAGGTTTTAATGTATATGGTTCTTGTGAGTTAATTGTTACGCACTGATATAAGTAATCTGAATATTATGAATATTGTTTTCCTATTAAAAGGAGCCCAATTATTCTGGCTCCTTTTATGGAAGTTCGGTAGCAGCACATTTGCTTTACATAGATGACAAACTATCCTTTATAGGGTACGTAATTTAATGAGAGGGTGGGCACTTGTGTGCTCACCCTGAGCTATTGGGCATGAAAACAATCCTGCAAGATTATTGTGTAATTACAATTTCCTTTATAAAGTTTTCAACGACAAAGGCAGCAACACCTAATGCTGCAGAATAAATAGACATAGATGAAAAATGTACTTCCAATTCATTCTGGTGAAACGACAAGGTATGGTTTTCAATCGTTCTCTTAATGGGTGTATCCAGCCATTTCTTTGCTTTGGCTAATCGATTTCCGATTATCACCTGCTGTGGATTGAATGTATTAATAATGTTATTAAGGCCATAACCCAGGTAACAGCCAATTTCCTCAAAAAGTTCCAGTGTATCTTTATCATCTTTCTCAGCTAGTTTAATTAATGATTCAAGTGTCGCGTCTTTATCTTTGGTCATTTTTAAAAGAGTATGTTCTGAAGCATACATTTCCCAGCAGCCTTTACTCCCACAGCTGCAGGGTCTCCCGTTTACCTCGATAATCATATGGCCAAATTCTCCAGAATAGCCGTTATTTCCTTGATACAACTCACCATTCAGGATGATCCCAACCCCAATACCGATTCCAGCACTTATATAGATGATATTTTCGTGATGCTGACCTGCACCAAATTGTTTTTCACCATATGCGCCGGCATTTGCTTCATTTTCTATGATAACGGGTAGTTTAAATACTTCCTCAATCTCTGCCTTTAATGTGACGTATTTCCATCCTAAGTTGGGGGCAAGTAACACCATTCCTTCTTTATCAACAATACCTGCAACACCTAGTCCCACACCAACTACACCATATTTACTTTGAGGCATTTCATCAAGCAGGCTATGGATACCTGTTTTGACTAGCTCTTTAACAGCTGGAAAACTGGAATCTTGGATGAGCTGGTTTTTTTCAATGATAATATTTCCCTTTAAATCAGTTAAAGCACTAAGGATATAATTAACCCCGATATCAATACCAATTGCGTATCCCGCCACTTTATTAAAGTGAAGAAGAACAGGACGCCTGCCGCCGCTTGATTCACCTGGGCCAGACTCATAAATAAGCTCTTCTTCCAATAATTCATTCACCATTGATGAAACAGTGCCCTTATTTAGGCCGGTTACCTGGGCAATGTCTGCACGTGAAATCGGTTCTTTATCAATAATCATTTGCAGTACCAATGATTTGTTATTTCTTTTCACGACTTGCTGATTCCATGTAATCGTTGTCAATGTAAAAATCTCCCTAAGTTCGTTATTGTATATTTATCTTAACATAAACTTAGTTTATTGGATATACAAACGAAGAAAAGAATGATATAATGCAATTGTATTCGGTAAGAAACAGCCTCAAATTAGCCTCAAAACTACGGCTAATATGCGCAATTATAAATATCAGTTGGAGAAAGAAGGGGAACTAGTTGACAAAAAACATGTTTTTCAACGCACATCATTCACCAATCGGAGCCTTTTCAAGTTTTACCCTTGGTTTTTATGGGAATGGCGGGGGACTCGATCTTGAGCTTGGCCGCTCACCACGAAAAAATGTCTATGTAGGTGTTGAATCGGCAGAACGTGAAGGAATCTATGAGGCACTTCCATTTTTTGAATTAGAAGATGATGAAAGTAAGCGCTATGATATTGAAAATATGGATCCAAACCCAGATAAGCCGCGCATCATTTTACCTTTCGAGAAGGAAAAAATAGAGCGGAACTTCCAATTGGGAACAGATTCTTGGAAGGCCGGCGATTTAACCTTTACCGTCTATTCTCAAGTGCAATCTGTACCAGACCCAGCTACAGCCTCAGAAGAAGAACTAAAAAATGTATTAATACCAGCAGTTTGGGCAGAGCTTACCATAGATAACACGCAAGGAGCGAAAAGCCGCAGGGCCTTTTTTGGCTACCAAGGCAGTGACGCATACAGCTCGATGCGCCGTTTAGATGATACTTGTGATGGGATTGCTGGTGTTGGCCAAGGACGTTTAACCGCCATTGCTACAAATGATCCTGAAGTAAAATCAGCTCTGCACTTCAGCTTGGAGAATATTTTAACTACACCGTTTGAAGAAAACTGGGCCTTCGGTTTAGGACCTGTCGGTGCACTAGTGGTGGATGTTCCTGCCGGGCAAAAACGCACCTATAAATTTGCTGTGTGCTTTTACCGCGGTGGCTATGTAACAGCTGGGTTAGATGCTTCCTACTTATATACAAGATATTTTCCAAATATCGAATCTGTAGCGACTTTTGCGTTAGAGAATTTTAATCAATTTACAGCCGTTGCGAAAGAATCCAATCAATTAGTAAGTGATGGGGATTTATCAGATGATCAAAGGTTTATGATGATTCATTCGATCCGAAGCTACTATGGTTCTACCCAATTGCTTGATGTAGATGGAGAGCCTTTCTGGGTGGTAAATGAAGGTGAATATCGGATGATGAACACCTTTGACTTAACCGTTGACCAAATTTTCTTTGAGTTAAAAATGAACCCTTGGACCGTGAAGAATGAGTTGGACATGTTTGTCAGCCGGTTTAGCTACGAAGATAAAGTACGTTTCCCAGGAGAAGAAACGGAATATCCTGGCGGTATTAGTTTTACCCATGATATGGGGGTTGCCAATACGATTTCTCGTCCGCATTATTCTTCCTACGAGCTTTATGGCTTGGACGGCTGTTTCTCTCATATGACCTATGAGCAGCTAGTGAACTGGGTCTTGTGTGCATCGGTATATGTAGAACAAACCGGTGATGCAGAGTGGTTAAATGGTAATTTGGATATATTCGTCCGCGGCTTTGAGAGCATGATCAATCGTGATCATCCTGAAGCAGATAAACGGGACGGCATTATGGGGCTTGACTCCACACGCGTAATGGGCGGTGCCGAAATTACGACTTATGATAGTTTGGATGTTTCGCTAGGTCAGGCAAGAAACAATATTTATTTAGCCGGCAAGACATGGGCATCCTATGTGGCATTAGAGAAAATCTTTAAAGAGAATGGACTAGCGGAATTGTCGAAACAGGCTGGAGAACTGGCGGAGAAATGTGCATCCACGATTGCAAGCCATATAACACCTGGAGGTTATATTCCTGCCGTCATTAAGGAAGGAAACGATTCAAAGATTATCCCTGCGATTGAAGGGTTGATTTTCCCTTACTATACTAATAACAATGAAGCACTTGACCCTAATGGCCGTTTTGGAGCCTATATCCAAGTGTTGAAGCAGCACTTAACAACCGTATTAACAGAAGGTGTCTGCTTGTTTGAAGATGGAGGCTGGAAGATTTCGTCTACAAGCAATAATTCTTGGTTAAGCAAGATCTACTTAAGCCAGTTTATTGCCCGTGAAATTCTTGGGCTTGATTGGGATGAAAAGGGAGCGAAGGCTGACGCAGCACATGTTGCTTGGCTGACGCATCCAACATTATCGGTATGGAGCTGGAGTGATCAAATCATCTCTGGTGAAATCGCCGGAAGTAAATATTACCCGCGCGGAGTAACAAGTATTTTATGGCTTGAGGAGAGTAAAAAATCCGCACCATTAGCGGCTTCTGCAATGACTGAATAGAGAAATCGAGACTGTCTGGTAGTAACTAGACAGTCCTATTTTTTAATAGAAGTAATGCGATACTTGTCTTATAATAAAGATAGAACTCATCAAGAGGTGAATGAACATGCAATTTAATTGGGTAGTCGGTAAGGCATACACTGGTTGTGAGTGGGTTATGAAACTAGCTTATTTAAATATTTTATGGGTGCTCTTTTCATTGGGCGGTCTTATTTTACTCGGCATTTCCCCTGCATCTGTCGCATTGTTTACTATTTTAAGAAAATGGTTGATGAATGAAACGGATGTACCGATCTTTCGTACCTTTTTAACTACTTATAAAAAGGAGTTTGTCAAATCCAATCAGCTTGGATGGATAATGGCGCTGATTGGGATGTTCCTATATTTCGATTTCAAGTATCTGATTACGGTTGGAGGAACGATACAATATGTACTTTCCATCCCGCTTGTGATTGTTACGATTTTATTTTTTATCACCATGCTTTATCTTTTTCCTGTTTATGTTCATTACGAATTACGCCTGATTCAGTATATTAAGAATTCCTTTTATATTGGAATCATTAACATGCATATCACTATTTTGATGATCGCTGTAACGATCCTTATAGGTATCTTGTATAGTTCTATTCCAGGGATTGTTCCGTTTTTTAGCATAAGTTTATTCTCTCTCATGATGATGACGGGGGCCAAACAAAGTTTTAATCGGATTGAAGCAAAACAAAAAAAACTTAGTGTACAAAATTAATAAACTGTATTTCCGAAAAAGCTGTCGACGCTAAAATGGGACAGCTTTTTTATTTGGAAAAACTTGTTCAAAAAAATTTAAATAAATCTTTGTTTATCCGATAGACAAACGAAGTGGAGGGTGCTATAATCTAATTAAACCTAGGTTAAAGACTATGAGATTAAAAGACATGTAAGCATTTACAATGCTGGTCTATAACCGAAAAACCTTAGGAGGAATCCACCCATGGCTTATTTTGAAAATGTAAAAAACATTCAATTTGAAGGTTCAAATTCATCGAATCCTTTAGCATTTAAGTATTATAATCCACAAGAAGTAATCAACGGAAAAACAATGGAGGAGTTATTACGTTTCTCTGTTACGTATTGGCATACATTCACAGCTGACGGCACAGATCCATTTGGTGTAGGTACTGCGATCCGTCCTTGGAACCACTTAAAAGGACTTGATTTAGCAAAAGCACGCGTTGAAGCAGCATTTGAACTTTTTGAAAAATTAAACGTTCCATTCTTTGCTTTCCATGATGTTGATATTGCTCCTGAAGGAGACACACTAGCTGAAAGCAACAAAAACCAAGACATTATCGTTTCAATGATCAAAGAATACATGAAAACAAGCAAGACAAAGCTTCTATGGAATACGGCAAATATGTTCACAAATCCTCGCTATACACATGGTGCAGCAACTGCTCCAAATGCAGATGTATTCGCTTACTCTGCTGCGAAGGTTAAGAAGGGCTTAGAAGTAGCGAAGGAATTAGGCGCAGAAAACTATGTATTCTGGGGCGGCCGTGAAGGATATGAAACACTATTAAATACAGATATGAAGCTTGAGCAAGATAACCTAGCACGCTTCTTCCATATGGCAGTAGATTATGCAAAAGAAATCGGGCTAAACGTTCCATTCTTAATTGAGCCAAAACCAAAAGAGCCAACAAAACACCAATATGACTTTGATGTGGCTACTGGACTAGCATTCTTACAAAAATATGACTTAACTGATTACTTCAAGTTCAATCTTGAAGCAAACCATGCAACATTAGCTGGTCATACTTTCGAACACGAACTTCGTGTGGCTCGTATCAATGGTATGCTAGGATCGATCGATGCAAACCAAGGTGATCCATTACTTGGCTGGGATACTGATGAGTTCCCAACTGACTTATATTCTACAACATTAGCAATGTATGAAATTCTATTAAACGGCGGCCTAGGAAAAGGCGGTACAAACTTTGATGCAAAAGTGCGCAGAGGCTCTTTCGATCCAGAAGATTTATTCCACGCTCACATCGCTGGAATGGATGCTTTTGCAATCGGCTTAAAAGTAGCAAACAAGTTACTAGAAGACCGTGTATTCGAAAACTTCATTGATGATCGTTACAGCAGCTATACAAAAGGCATTGGTTTAGACATCGTTGAAGGCAGAACGAATTTCCGTGAATTAGAACAGTATGCTCTTGGTTTAACTGAAATCAAAAATACTTCAGGCAGAACAGAAGTATTAAGAGCTACCCTTAACCAATATCTATTAGAAACACTTTCAGGTGTTACAGTTCGATAAAAACAACAATGAACTCAACAAAATAAAATGGAAAATGTGCTGGAAGTTACTTGTCCAGCACATTTTTATAGAGAGGGATGCTGCAAATGAAATACGTAATTGGTGTTGACCTTGGGACGAGCGCTGTCAAAATTCTCCTCGTTAATCAAAATGGTGATGTATGCCAGGAAGTTTCCAAATCTTATCCTTTAATTATCGAGAAATCAGGTTATAGTGAACAAAACCCGGAAGAATGGGTGGCAAAGACAACTGAAGGATTGGCTGAATTGGTCCAAGCATTCCAAGGCGATGTTAAGGATATTGAGGGAATCAGCTTTTCAGGACAGATGCATGGATTGGTTCTACTAGATGAGGCATACCACGTTTTGAGAAATTCAATTCTTTGGAATGATACAAGAACCACGAAGCAGTGTCAGGAAATTTATGAGACTGTGGGTCAAGAGAGACTTCTTGAGATTACGAAAAACCCGGCATTGGAAGGCTTCACATTACCGAAAATCCTTTGGGTAAAAGAGCAGGAGCCTGAAACATTCAAACGTGCAAGCGTATTCATGCTTCCAAAAGATTATTTGCGTTACCGCATTACCGGTAATCTTCATATGGAGTATTCGGATGCGGCCGGAACTTTAATGTTAAATGTAAGTAAACGGGAGTGGAGTCAGGAAATTTTAAATCTATTTGGTATTGCCCCTGAACTTTGTCCGCCTCTGGTAGAATCCCACGCTTGTGTTGGCACAGTTACAGCTGAATTTGCGCAAAGCACTGGATTATCGGAAGCAACCAAGGTGTTTGCGGGCGGAGCAGATAATGCTTGTGGAGCAATCGGTTCAGGTATTCTTTCAGAAGGTAAAACACTTTGCAGTATTGGTACATCTGGTGTTGTTCTTTCTTATGAAGAAAGAAACGATTTGGATTTTGAAGGAAAAGTCCATTATTTTAACCACGGTGAGGAAAACACTTATTATACGATGGGTGTTACTCTAGCTGCGGGCTATAGTTTGAGCTGGTTTAAAGATACGTTTGCCAAAGAGGAAGCATTTGAAGAGTTTTTAGAAGGTGTGGATGGAGTACCTGCCGGAAGTAATGGATTAGTATTTACTCCGTATATTGTTGGAGAAAGAACACCGCATGCTGATGCTAATATCCGTGGCAGCTTCATCGGCATCGATGCTGGCCATGAACGGAAGCACTTTGCCCGCGCAGTTCTTGAGGGAATCACTTTTTCATTAAATGAATCCATCGAAATTTTTAGAAACAGTGGTAAGACCATTGATTCTATCATTTCCATTGGCGGCGGTGCTAAAAATGAAACATGGCTGCAAATGCAGGCTGATATCTTTAATGCTAAAATTGAAAAACTTACAAGCGAACAAGGTCCAGGTATGGGGGCAGCAATGTTAGCGGCTTATGGAAGCGGCTGGTTTACCTCTTTGAAAGAGTGTGCAGAGAAGTTTATTCAAACGTCAAAAACCTATTATCCTATTGAGGAAAATGTAGAAGTATATAAAAAACTATTTGCTATTTACCAACAAGTTTATACACAAACCAAAACGCTTAATGATCAATTAAAAGAATTTAGAAGATAGTAGTAGTTAAACTCGTGGCCGTTCAAAGATTCCCGGATTAAGAAAGTTTAGAGACACTAAGACAAGTGGCCAAGCCGTATGTTCGAACCTCAAGAGCAAGTCATCTAACGGAATAGCAACAATCCAAGCCGCCTTTACAAAAAAAGAAATCACTTTTTTGAAAGAATCCCTGTTAAAGATGATACGGATACGTATATTGGGCTAAGATGATCGTTTAATAACTTCCTATTAATATAAGTTATTGTGGAGGGAAAACATATGACAAAGTTAGTTGAAAAGCAAGAAGGGTCATTTTTCACTGGAGAATATCGTAATCTCTTTAAAGAAATTGGGAAAACAGAAGAAGAGATCAATCAAAGAATCAAGGACAATTGGGAAGAACTCTTTAATGGTGACGAAGATACTAGAATCTATTATCCAGTCGGCGATGATTTAGGCTACATGCTTGATACCGGAAACCTCGATGTCCGGACTGAGGGGATGTCCTATGGCATGATGATGGCGGTACAAATGGATAATAAAGATGTTTTTAACCGGCTTTGGAACTGGACTTATAAATACATGTATATGACAACAGGGAAGCACGCAGGTTACTTTGCCTGGTCTTGCCAGCCTGACGGGACGAAAAATGCCTATGGTCCTGCACCGGATGGGGAAGAGTTTTTTGCGATGGCCTTATTCTTTGCCTCCCACCGCTGGGGAGATGGTCCAGAGCCTTTTAACTATAGCATTCAAGCAAAGGACATTCTCCGGACTTGCCTTCATAACGGTGAAGACGGTGTGGGCTACCCTATGTGGAATCCGGATAACAAATTAATTAAATTTATCCCTGATTGTGAATTCTCTGATCCATCCTATCATTTACCCCATTTCTATGAATTGTTTTCATTGTGGGCTTATGAGGAAGACCGTCCATTCTGGAAGGAAGCAAGCAGAGCGAGCAGGGAGTATTTGAAGGTTTCCTGTCATCCAGAAACAGGCTTAGCCCCTGAATATGCCTATTATGATGGCACACCGAACAATGAAAGAGGCTATGGTCATTTCTTTAGTGATGCTTATCGTGTAGCTGCTAATATCGGTCTTGATTATGAGTGGTTTAGAGGGGATGAATGGGAAACGGAAGAGGCGAATAAGATTCAAGCCTTCTTTGCCGATAAGGATCCTGCTGATTATCGTCGTTATACGATCGCGGGAGTTGCATTCGAGGAAAAGTCTCTTCATCCTGTCGGTTTGCTTGCGGCAAATGCTATGGCATCCCTTGCTGCCGATGGTCCAGACTGTTTAAGATGGGTAGAATTTTTCTGGAATACTCCTGTTCGAACTGGGGAAAGACGGTATTATGATAACTGCTTGTATTTTTTCAGTTTGCTGGCATTAAGCGGCAATTATAAAATTTGGATGCCTTATTAAGTGAAAGATAGACTGTAAGAATGCTCTTCGTATTTATTAAAGCGAAGGGTTTTCTTATTTTACATAGAAATAAAAATTTGGAGAAACATCAAATGAAGCCCCTCAAGTATGAACTTGAGGGGCTTTGTCGTTTGGAAACTTCATTAATTTAAAAGAGATTTCAAAAAATTTTCAGATAGTTTAACCAATAAACTATGTTCCGTGATAAAATGAGAATAAATAAGTTCTGATACGAAAATAATTGGTTCTTTATTTATTAGTCTTTCAACAGCAATAACAATAAAACACTAGTAAAAATGTCAAGTGAGATATACGTCTTTTTACTATGTAAGCGCTTAATGTCCAGGCTTTAAAGCGTCGAATCGCTAATATCATCTAATTGGAGTTGAATAGACATGCATAAAGTGATTTTAGTTGATGATGAAAATTTTTTCCGGAAAGGATTAAGAAGTTTAATAGATTGGGAAGCATGCGGATTTAGGGTTGCAGGAGAAGCAGCAAATGGTGAAGATGCGTTAGCACTTATTGATGAAGTAAATCCCGAACTCGTCATAACTGATATCCGAATGCCGGTCTTAGATGGATTAGAGTTAATTAAACATGTTATGCAAAAGGAGGGAAATCATCCCAAATTTATTATTATCTCGGGTCACAGTGATTTTAAATACGCCCAACAAGCGGTACGTTATGGTGTTCATGATTTTATCCTAAAGCCGATTGATCAGGAAGAAATCGAGGAAACCTTGCAATCGCTTTCCAATACGATAACAGAACAAAAGCTCGTTGTTGAAAAGAGCATCGAAATAAAGAAGGCTGTTTTACTTGAAAATCTGATTTATGGAAAGGTGAATGAAGAGGATACAGACGCTTTCTCAAGAGAACTGTCGTTAAGCAGAGCAGCCGAATATTATTATCTGATTTTGGAGGTAAACGGACTTCCCGAATCTCCAAGTGTAGCGGCCCCTGATTATCAAGTCGAAGAAAAAATAACCAACATTATTCGCGATATTTGTGATCCTCAAGTAGGGGCATTTATTCAAGAGTTAGAACAAGGAAGCTATGGGATGTTAATTCCGTCCACCTATCTGCATCATTTCCAAATGCAAATCGGTCATTTTGTGAACTGGATTAACGGACTACTTACAAGTAATATGACTCAAGCGATTACCTTTTATATTGGACCTGCTGTTTCTAAATTACATTTGTTAAAAGATTCGTTTGAAGCAGCCAAAAATGCACGCGAATATAAGTACGTATATGAAGATAAAAATATTATTCTTTCAAAAGAGACAGAAAACAATCAATCGATTACCTATACAGAACTCGAGGATTCCTATTACCATCTATTGATGGAGCAAATAGAAGAAAATACAACCATGGCCATTATGGAAACAATCGATAAAATTTTCCTTCAGTTTGCCTCGAAAAAAATGGCTCAAGTAGCAGTGAAAGCATCCATCAATCGATTTGTACACGCGATTCTAAAAATAATTAAAAACATGGAAGGGGAAGTATCGAATTTAAAAAAATTCCGGACAATGCTTCAGCTGCAAAACTATAATTTAACTTTACAACAACTTAGGAAACAATTTCTTGAATTTGTATTAGAAAGTAAAGAAATGATCACGATCCTTCGCAAACAATCTTCAGATGGTGAGGCTCATAAAATTAAACAATTTGTAGACTCACACTATACAGAGAATATAAGTTTGAAATCCATCGCAGCAAAATTTTATATGAATCCTGTCTATTTGGGACAACTATTTAAGAAAACTTATGGGATCTATTTTAAAGATTATTTATTGCAGGTAAGAATTAATGAGGCGAAAAAACTGTTGAGGCAATCGGAACTAAAGATATATGAAATTGCGGATAGAGTAGGTTTTAATAATACTGACTATTTTGTGACGATGTTTGGGAAGTTTGAAAAGTTAACTCCGTCTGAATATCGAAATAAACTCCTGGAGAAAAGAAAAGTGTGATCAACATGAAAAAAACAAAATTTAGTTTTCATAATGTGCGTTTAAGTAAAAAACTACTAATTATGTATATTTTTTCAGTCCTTATTCCGATTGTTTTAACCAATATTATTTTTTATACCGTTACGATTAACAATGTAAAACAGCAGCAAATGCATGACTCGGAGTTGGCATTGAACCGAATTAGTAATGATTTTGGGAAGATTATCGACGATGCCGTTGGGATATCTTCCTCACTCTATACGAATACCAATATCAACTTATTTCTAGAGAAAGAATATCCGTCAGATGCTGAATACGTTGATGATTATGACACTTACTTACGAACATTTAACCAATCAAGCCCAATTAATCCTTCGATAAATTCTATCCGTTTTTATACGGATAACCCAACGATTATTTATTCAGGCGGAGTTTATCCATTAACGGAAGAAATCAAAAAGTCAAATTGGTATCGACAAATAATGGGAAGCAGTATTACCTCTCCTATCGTCTTACGATCATCAATAGATAACCAAACATCCACGTTTAGTATTATAAGGAAACTCGATTATTTTAACTTTAATAATAAACAAAAGATTGTAAAAATCGAAATCAATCCCGCAACCATTGAAAATATATTCAATAATGTCACCTTTAAAGGAGATGTGTACCTTCTAAATGAAAAGGGGGAAATTGAATATTCAACAAAAAAAGATCTAGGATGGAGAAAAAAGGTTATTCCATTTCGTCAGATTTCGAATAAAAATAATGCGGATATCCTAGATTCGACCTACTTGAACCAATCCTATCTTTTAAACTGGAAAGTCGTTGGGACTGTTTCTGAAAAAAAGATGCTTAATACAGTTAACAAGTCAGGACGTTTTATTCTCTACTTGGCCTTTATCAATATTATCATTCCTACGATTATCATTATTTTAATAAATAGATCCTTTTTAAGAAGATTACAACGCATATTTAGGCATGTAAAAAAAATGGGCGATCAGAATTTTGAAAGAATTCCTGATCCAGAATACACGGATGAAATTGGTACCTTAACGAGTGAGTTTAATCGAATGGTTAGGAAAATTGAGGAACTAATTCAAGACGTATTTATGGCTAATATCCAAAAGCAAGAGATGGAGATTAAACGGAACCGTGCGCAGCTGAGCGCTCTCCAGAGCCAAATTAATCCGCACTTTTTATTCAATGCTCTCGAAACCATTCGCATGAGAAGTTTAATGAAGGAGGAGATCGAGACAGCTAAGATTATTCATAATATGGCGAAAATCTTTCGCAATTCCCTGACATGGGGGAAAGATATGGTAACGGTACGAGAAGAAATAAACCTTATTGTCAGTTTTTTGGAAATTCAAAAATACCGCTTCGGAGATAAGCTAGAGTATGAGATTCATATCGATCACGATGCGGATGAATGTATTATACCCAACATGGCACTGCAGCCATTTATCGAAAATGCCAGTATTCATGCAATTGAGCCGTTGAAGGAAAATGGCAAAATTGAGGTTCATATTTCTATTGATGATGATCTGTTAGTCTGTAAAGTCATGGATAATGGTGTGGGGATGTCGGAATCCAAAACGCAACAATTGATTAAGGAACTCGAGAAAGAAAATGATATGGGAAAAAGTGTTGGAATCAAGAATGTGTATTATCGATTGAAGCTTTATTATCAGGACCAATTTCACTTCCAGCTGGATAGTAAAGAAGGGGAAGGTACGGTTATTATCATAAAGATTCCGAAGCAAACTAGAGGAATCTAAAAAAACTAAAGTTTTAGAAAACCATCTATACTTTTCTAAGTAATACCTTTAGTTTTTAAATGGTCGATGTAAACCCTTTCAAAATATAATAAGGATGTACCAAATAAATAGGGGGGTTAGAAAATGATAAGGAAAAAAATTGTAGCAGTACTCACCTTAGTTATGCTGATACTCGCGGCAGTCGGCTGCTCAAAAGATCAAGGTGCCAGCGGAAAGCCAAGCGAATCCGGAGGTAAGGAAAATTTAAAACCGGTAACATTCTCGTATTATAATGCCGCTCAGGCAGGTAAGGACAGAAATACGAATGAAACCGTTATCGGGAAAGAGTTGGAAAAACAAACTGGTGTTAACTTTAAAGTAGAATACGCTGTCGGTGATATTAATACAAAAATCGGGACCATGATTGCAAGTGGTAAATATCCTGATCTTTTAGTTCCAGATGCAGCATTACCTAAAATTTTAGATGCAGGTGCATTTATTGATCTTTCTGATTTGATCGATAAGTATGCTCCGAATATTAAAAGAGTTTATGGCCCGTACATGAATAAAATGAAAGATAAAGATGGAAAGATTTATTTCCTTCCAATGGAAGCTTATCAAGGATATCTGCCAAATCCGAATATTGACCAGGGCGCATTCTGGATTCAGCGTGCTGTCTTAAAAGATGCAGGCTATCCGAAAATTAAAACACTTGATGAATATTTCAACTTAATTGAACAGTACCAAAAGAATCATCCGAAAGTAGATGGTAAATCAACAATTGGATTTACAGCTTTAACTTATGATTGGAGATTCTTCGCTTTATCAAATGCACCAAATCACTTGGCCGGGTATCCAAATGATGGCGGCGTTCAGGTTGATATGAAAACTCATGAAGCAAAAGTTTACGGTAATAATGAAGATACTAAGCGTTATTTTAAGAAATTGAATGAAATTAATAATAAAGGTTTATTTGATAAAGAATCGTTTGTTGCCAACTATGATGAATATCTTGCTAAATTAACTTCAGGCCGTGTACTTGGATTCTTTGATTACGGATGGCAAATTGGACAGGCAGATACAAACCTGAAAAATGCCGGTGTAGATGATAAGCGTTATATGGCTTTGCCGATTGTATTTGATAAAGATACAAAAGATCAATATTTGGATCCGCCTAACTTTGTAAGTAACCGCGGTATTGGTATCACAGTAAGTGCAAAAGATCCAGTAAGAATTATAAAATATTTGGACAATATGCTTAAAGAAGACAATCAAAAGTTGATTTTATGGGGAATTAAAGGCCAAACATATGATGTGAATGATAAAGGTCGTTTCGTTCGTACCCAAGATCAAATCAACAAAACTGCTGATGATAAGTTTAGAGAAGATTTCGGTTCTAAGATTTATGAGTGGGGCTGGCCTCGCGGAAATGGACTATTCTCTGACGGAAATGCATATGAACCTAGAAGACAAGTTGAAGTAGCGCAATTGTCCTATGATGAAGGCGACAAGAAATTGCTTAATGCCTATGGAGTTAAGGTTTTCTCAGATTTATTTGCTAAGCCAGATGAACGTCCTTGGTATCCTGCATGGGGTATACAGTTAGAAGAAGGTTCTAAGGAGCAAATCTTCACTCAACGACAAACTGATTTGGAAAAGAAATATTTCCCTAAGTTAGTTTTAGCCTCTCCTTCTAAATTTGATTCTGTTTGGAATGAGTATGTAAAACAGTACAATGCTCTCGATGTAAAAGCATATGAAAAGAAAATGACCACGGAAGTTAAAAAGCTGATTGAAATGTCTAAGTCCAACTCTAAGTAATATAACATAACTAACTTGCGTAACGGAGGCCGATATTGCCAAATTGGCTTATCGGCTTACTATTTTTTTACAATGTTTTATCTTCGAGATTATAAGCCTCATCTTGGTTAGAGAGAGAATGAGTATCTAAGGTGTGGCTTATGATGATTGAGTTTTGTATGTATTTGTTTTTTAAGAGGAGGGGTAAAAATGCAGGTTCAGACTGAAACAACAAAGACTGTTGTGGATTCTTCCGTATCGGTTCAATCGAAAAAAACTAAAAAAACATTTTTGAAAAAGGCAATGTCACAAAAAGCACTCATTGCAATGAGCTTTCCCTTTTTAATTTGGCTATTTGTTTTTAAATATATTCCATTATGGGGCTGGTCCATTGCCTTTCAAGACTTTAAACCCGCAAAAAGTTTGTTCGATCAAGAGTGGATAGGATTTGAACATTTTAAATTTTTATTTGCTGACCCGAACTTTTACCGCGTGCTTCGTAATACTTTAGGGATGAGCACCATTAACTTGGTATTGGGTTTTGTTACAGCTATTGGACTAGCACTTCTTTTAAACGAGCTAAAAGCTTTAAAGTTCAAGAAAGTTGTCCAAACCATTAGCTATATGCCACATTTTATTTCATGGGTTGTTGCTGCTAGTATTGTTTCCTATGCACTTTCACTCGATAACGGGATTGTAAATATTGTATTACTGAAATTAGGGATTGTTGATAAACCCATTCTATGGCTAGGCAAAGAGAAATGGTTTTGGGGAATCCTTGGTGCTTCTGATGTATGGAAAAACGTAGGCTGGAACACCATTATCTATTTGGCGGCTATCACGATGATTGACCCTGAGCAATATGAGGCAGCAGATATTGACGGTGCCACTAGATTGCAGCGAATCAAATATATCACGCTCCCATCTTTAAAACCAACGATCATCATTTTGCTGATTATGAATTTGGGCTATATTTTAGAATCTGGTTTTGAAGCCCAATATTTACTGGGGAATCCATTAAACCTCGACTACTCGGAAAACCTTGATATTTATGTGTTAAAGTACGGTATTTCTCTTGGTAACTTTTCACTTGCCACTGCAGCGGGGATCTTTAAGACCGTCGTGAGTTTCATCTTCTTATTTGCAGCAAATAGTATTGCCAAAAAGTTTGACCAGCCAAGGCTTTTCTAGGAGGGGATTTTATGGGAAAGAAACAACTTTTCAAAGCAACCAGGAGTCATACAGGCGCAAGCGACTATATTTTTGATATTTTTAACTATACCTTTATGTTTTTCCTTTGTGTCGTGATGTTATATCCATTTATTAATCAGATGGCTGTTTCTTTGAATGATGCGAATGATTCCATAAAGGGAGGAATTTACCTTTGGCCGAGGGAATTTACCTGGTCAAATTATAAATATGTGTTCGGAGAATCCAGTATTTTTCATTCGTTTATGATTTCAGTTTTGAGAACACTAATCGGAACATTGACATCCGTTCTTGGCACAGCAATGGTAGCTTATACGATTAGTCGAAAGGATTTTGTCTTTAAGAAATTTGTGACAATTGCTTTTGTTTTAACCATGTATTTTAGTGGCGGATTAATTCCAAATTACTTGCTTATCAAAGAACTTAATTTATTGGATAGTTTTTGGGTATATATTATCCCTGGGATTATCGGCGTATTTAATCTCATTGTTATTCGTTCTTTCATTGAAGGCATCCCAGAGAGTTTATTTGAATCAGCAAAAATCGATGGAGCAGGAGATTTTACTACATTTATAAAAATTGTCTTACCATTATCGCTTCCTGTATTGGCAACCGTTTCATTGTTTGTTGCTGTTGGTCAATGGAATTCTTGGTTTGATGTTTTCTTGTACAATTCTTCTTCTCCTGAACTAAGTACCTTGCAATATGAGCTCATGAAAATTTTACAGAATTCAAATGCTTCTATGTCAGGGAAGACTGCGGCAGATGCATTTGCTAGCAGTAATTCAGCTGCAAACACAGTAACTCCTACTTCCATAAGGGCAACCATGACGATAATTGCAAGTTTACCAATTATTATGGTGTACCCATTCCTGCAAAAGTATTTTGTAAAAGGCTTAACCTTGGGTGGAGTTAAGGGATGATTCTAAAAAAAATGGGACAATATGTCCCTTTTTTATTGAACATCTAGTGTTGAATGAAATAAAGAATATTTTGTAAAAAAATGAGGTATAAGCAAACTTATTATTAGGATACAAGGAGTGGAGTGACTAATGAAGCAAGGATTTAATCCTTATCTTCCACCTTGGGAATATATTCCTGATGGAGAACCATATGTTTTTAATAATCGAGTGTATGTGTATGGCTCTCATGACTGTTTTAACGGGCATGTCTTTTGCGTAAACGATTATGTGTGCTGGTCTGCACCGATGGATAATTTAGGTGATTGGCGGTATGAAGGCGTCATTTACAAAAAAACAGATGATCCACTCAATCCTGATGGCAGAATGTGTCTTTATGCACCGGACGTCACGGTGGGTCCAGATGGTCGATATTATCTCTATTATGTGCTTGACAAAGTTCCCATTGTGTCAGTAGCTGTCTGTGATTCGCCTGCAGGCCGTTACGAATTTTACGGTTATGTGCATTATCCAGATGGAACTCGTTTGGGGGAAAGAGAAGGCGACCAGCCTCAATTCGATCCAGGGGTCCTAACCGAAGGTGAGAAAACCTATTTGTACACCGGATTTTGTGCACCAGGTGACAAATCAAGAAAAGGTGCCATGGCGACGGTACTGGGTCTGGATATGCTTACCATTATGGAAGAACCAGTTTTTATTGCACCAAGTGAGCCCTACAGCAATGGCAGCGGGTACGAAGGACATGAGTTCTTTGAAGCACCGTCCATAAGGAAAAGAGGCAATACATATTATTTGATCTACTCCTCTATTCTCATGCATGAGCTTTGTTATGCGACAAGCAAGCATCCGACAGAAGGCTTTGTCTACCAGGGAGTCATCGTAAGCAATGCCGATCTTGGTATCGATACTTACAAACCAGCGGACAAGCCTATGTACTATGGTCACAATAATCATGGAAGCATTGTTGAAATTAATGGGAAATGGTACATCTTTTATCACAGGCATACCAACGGAACCGTTTACAGCAGGCAAGGCTGTGTTGAACCGATTGAGTTTAGAGACGATGGCACAATACCCCAAGTAGAGATGACATCCTGCGGGGCCAATGGAGGACCACTAGTGGGACGCGGGGAATATCCAGCTTATGTGGCATGCAATCTATTCTGTAAGGATGAGGAATTGTATTCGGGTACTCTCGGGGCATGGATGGACGGACGATTTCCGAAGGTTACACAGGATGGTAAGGATGGAGATAAAGAAATCGGATACATTGCGAATATGAGGGATACTGCTACAGCTGGTTTTAAATATTTCCAATGCGGCGTTATTCGAAAAGTCAAAATCAAGGTGCGTGGATATGCCAAAGGGAGTTTTGAAGTCAAAACAGCATGGAACGGGCCTGCCCTCGGAGAAATACCGGTTGATTTTACGAACATATGGACAGAATATTCCGCTGATATTACCATTCCGGACGGTATACAGGCGTTGTATTTTACTTATAAGGGGATCGGTAACGCAAGTCTCGCTTCTTTTACTTTGAAATAAATATACTTATGAGTAACCTCCTTTAAACTATGGAAAATAAGGGCATAGATACTGAATTCGTTAAAGTTTAAACTATCTTACTAATGAGAGGATGGAAAATATGGGACAAAAGGCAAAATTGATTCTTGAAAAGGATTTTAAAGTTTCTGAGATTGATAATCGTATCTACGGTTCTTTTATCGAACATCTAGGACGTGCCGTCTATGGCGGAATTTATCAGCCCGGTCATCCGCAGGCAGATGAAAATGGTTTCCGTCAGGATGTGATGGAAATGGTAAAGGAGCTTCAGGTTCCTATCATTCGTTATCCAGGTGGAAACTTTGTTTCTGGTTACAACTGGGAAGATGGCGTAGGACCAGTTGAAAATCGCCCACGCAGGCTTGATTTAGCCTGGCGCACTACTGAAACCAATGAAATTGGTACAAATGAGCTCATGAAATGGGCAAAGATGGTAAATGCGGATGTAAACATGGCTGTTAACTTAGGAACACGCGGGATTGATGCTGCAAGAAACCTTGTAGAATATTGCAACCATCCAGGCGGTTCTTATTATAGTGATTTGCGGATTTCACATGGGATTAAAGAACCGCATAAAATTAAAACTTGGTGCTTGGGTAATGAAATGGATGGTCCTTGGCAAATTGGCAGTAAAACTGCTGAAGAATATGGGCGGATTGCTGCCGAAGCAGCCAAGGTCATGAAGTGGGTTGACCCAACCATTGAACTTGTTGCATGCGGAAGCTCCGGCCGAGGCATGCCGACCTTTGCAGATTGGGAAGCAACTGTTTTGGATCACACCTATGATCATGTTGAATTTATTTCGCTTCATCAATATTACGGAAATCGTGATAATGACATCTCCAACTATTTGGCAATGACCCTCGAAATGGATGACTTTATCCGTTCAGTCATATCCATAGCCGATTATATTAAAGCGAAAAAACGAGGAAAGAAGAATATTAATCTTTCTTTTGATGAATGGAATGTGTGGTATCACAGTAATGATGCAGATAAGAAAATTGAACCTTGGAGCATTGCACCTCCGCAACTGGAAGATCATTATAATTTTGAGGATGCCCTATTGGTTGGATGTATGCTGATCACGTTATTAAAGCATGCTGACCGCATTAAAATTGCTTGTCTTGCCCAGTTGATCAATGTAATTGCACCTATTATGACAGAAGAAAATGGACCAGCCTGGAGGCAGACCATTTTCTATCCATATATGCACGCATCGGTATTTGGGCGCGGCGTTTCCTTGAATCCGATTATTTCAAGTCCAAAATATGATAGCAAGGATTTTACGGATGTACCTTATTTAGAATCAACAGCTGTATATAATGAAGAAAATGAACAGTTAACCATTTTTGCAGTAAACCGCCATTTAAAGGAAGGCTTGGAACTAGAGTGCGATATTCGTAATTTTGAAGGGTATGAGGTTGTGGAGCATATCGTGCTTGAAAACGAAGACTTAAAACTAACTAATTCGGCTAAGGGAACACCGGTTGCTCCTCATTCAAATGGTAATGCCTCGATTGAAAATGGTTTGGTTTCAGCTGTGTTGTCAAAATTGTCTTGGAATGTAATCCGGTTAGCAAAACGTAAATAGTTTCGAATCCAAATCCATAGTACAGTTCATTGGAAAAGGGAGTTTATGGCAGCGTAGAAATGATAGTAATAAAACTGGAGGAATACAAATGAATTACAGATTACTGGGAAAAACAAATTTAAAAGTTTCCGAGATAGGATATGGCGCCTGGGGTATAGGGAATACTGGATGGCAGGGAGCAAACGATGAAGAATCCATTAAGGCACTAAACAAAGCAATTGATCTCGGCCTGAATTTTATTGATACGGCCCTAGGTTATGGAAATGGCCACAGTGAACGTTTGGTTGGACAAATATTAAGAGAACGTCCAGAAACAATTTATGTATCAACCAAGATTCCTCCGAAAAATTTAAAATGGCCTGCTCCGGCTGGTATTCCTGCAGAAGAAGCCTTCCCGGCAGATCATATTATTTCCTGCACGGAAGAGAGCTTGCGCAATCTTGGTGTCGATACGATCGATGTCCAACAGTTCCACGTTTGGTCTGACGACTGGGTAAATCAAGGGGACTGGCTTGAAGCCATTAAAAAGTTGAAAGAGCAGGGGAAAATTAAATATTTTGGTGTTTCCATTAATGATCACCAGCCGGAAAATGCCATCAAGCTGATTGAGACAGGCGTAGTTGATACCATTCAGGTCATCTACAATATTTTTGAACAAAGACCGGAGGATAAGCTGTTCGCTGCATGTGAAAAAAATAATGTCGGTGTTATTGCCCGTGTACCTCTAGATGAAGGGGGACTAACCGGCAGGATCACCCCGGAAAGTCGATTTGAAGAGGGAGATTTCAGAAATCATTATTTTAAGGATGATAGGAAACTTGAAGTCTACAACCGGGTACAAGAAATCGTAACAGATCTTAACATTTCTATCGAAGATATAGCTGAAACTTCATTGAGATATATTTTAAGCCACCCAGTGGTTTCTACCGTTATACCCGGCATGCGTACGATCAAAAATGTCGAAAAAAACTGTAAGGTTGGAGACGGAAAAGGGCTTTCTCAAGAAGCGGTTACGAAGCTGAAAGCTCACAGGTGGATTCGTAATTTTTATCAGGCATAATTTTTGTTTAACCCATCTAAAAAAGTCTTTATTACCAAAGGATTTTACACGTCATTTACAACGGAGTAATAATTAATTCCTGCTTGTCATTATGACGGGCAGGCGGAGTCTCATCAAATATAGATGAAATATGTTAATAGGAGATGGATTAATGATGGCAAAGACAAGTGTTGAGGTTTCTTCTTTACAGAAAGTCTATGAAAGCTATTTTAATATTGGTGCAGCGGTTAACCTACGTACAATTGAAACACAACAGAATTTATTAGCAAAACATTTTAATAGTATTACAGCAGAAAATGATATGAAATTTGAGTTGCTACAACCGGAAGAGGGCAAATTTACATTTGAACGAGCCGATAAATTGGCAGCGTTCGCACAAACACACAGGATGAAGATGCGTGGGCATACTTTGGTATGGCACAATCAAACTCCTGACTGGGTTTTTGAGAATTCTAATGGAGAACAGGTTACTAGAGATCAATTGTTACAACGAATGAAAGACCATATGAACACGGTCATGCAAAGATATAAAGGACAAATTTACTGCTGGGATGTAGTCAATGAGGCAGTAACAGATGAAGGTCCAGAATTGTATAGAAAAACCAATTGGCTTGACATCATCGGCGAAGATTACATCGAAAAAGCTTTTGAATTTGCACATGCTGCTGACCCAGATGCATTGCTTTTTTACAATGATTATAATGAATCCAATCCAGGAAAACGGGAAAAGATTTATCAGCTTGTGAAATCATTGGTTGACAAAGGGGTCCCGATTCATGGAGTCGGTCTTCAGGCACACTGGAATTTAACAAACTCAAGCCTCGAGGACATTCGTGCGGCTATTGAACGTTATGCATCCCTTGGATTGAAACTGCAGCTGACAGAATTAGATATATCTGTGTTTAACCATGAAGACAAGCGCACGGACCTTATCGAACCGACAGCCGAAATGATTGAACTGCAGACCCAAAGATATCAACAGGTATTCGAATTACTTAGGGAATATCGTGGGGTCATTACGGCCGTAACGTTCTGGGGGGCGGCCGATGATTATACATGGTTAAATGATTTTCCAGTAAGAGGTCGTAAAAACTGGCCATTCTTATTTGATGAAAATCATCAGCCAAAAGAGGCTTTTTGGAAGGTTATTAACTTTTAAGAATTTCTAGTTTCACCAAAAGATAAATGTATATAGAAAGAGTTGCCTCAGACGATTTGGCAACTCTTTCTATTAAGGAAATTCTTTTTTAGAGTAGGTGAAAAAATGACATTAACCGTTAAAAATGTTTTGGATCGATTAATGGAGCCAGTGGACCAAATTCAAAATACTGTAGACATGCTCAAGTTCGGCCATCCAAACATGGAGGTCAAAGGAATTGCCACCACGTTTATGGCCACACAGCAAGTCATTGAGCGGACGATTGATCTAGGGGTCAATCTTTTAATTACCCATGAGGGCCTTTTTTATAGCCATATCGACAATCCAGAGTTATGGGAAGAAAGCACTGTCTTTTCTGAAAAACGTAGGATCATTAGAGAATCCGGGCTATCAATCTATCGGTTTCATGATTATGTACATCGCTACGAGCCAGATGGGATTATGGCTGGCTTGATAGAAGCCTTGGAATGGAAGGCATTTATAGAAAAGGACACCCCAACATCAACGATAGTTAAAATTCCTCCGATGTCTGTTAGGAAAATTGCTGAGTATGTCAAAGATAAGCTGGAAATTCAATTTGTACGTACAGTTGGAGAGCTATCTGATACTTGTACACGTATTGGATTGTTAGCAGGATATAGAGGGGGTGGAACTTTATCGATCCCGCTCTTTGAGAAGGAGGATGTAGATTTAATTATTTCAGGTGAAGGTCCAGAGTGGGAAACCCCCGAGTTTGTCAGGGATGCTGTCTATCAGGGGAAACGAAAAGCATTAATCGTGTTAGGACATGCTGAAAGCGAGGCACCTGGTATGAAATATTTAGCAAAATGGATCCAATCTGAATTCCCTGGCATTCCAGTCCATTTTATTCCTGAAAAACCACTTTTCAAAGTTGTATAATCGGCTTTTTATACGTGTTACTTATTTTTAAGGAGGAGTGATCCAATTTGAAAGTGGGCTTCAGATGGTATGGCGTGGGAAATGATACCGTCACTCTTAAAGCTATTAAACAAATACCTGGCGTTGAGACAATCGTTTGGGCGCTTCATGACATGCAGGCCGGCGAGGAATGGCCAATGGAACGAATCGAAGAAGTAAAATGGCAAGCCGATGAATATGGTTTTAATATCGATGTAGTAGAAAGTGTTAACGTACATGAAGATATTAAACTAGGGTACCCTACTCGGGACCATTACATAGAAAACTATAAACGCACGATTAAAAAACTGGCTAAAGTCGGAGTAAAGGTTATGGGATGAACAGTGCCGTCCTGGTTATGGGTTGTATGACCGGGCACTAGGTATCATGTACTTATTAGGCGCCTGGGATGCCTTCAGCCGATAAAAAAAAGAGTAATAGTACGACTCACTAACTTCCCCAAAAACCTATTTCAATGGAGGATGCCCTGTAATGGAAAATACAATCGATCATACTTGGAACAATCTAACCCAACAATACAAAGTAAACCATAAAGAAAGTTATTCCGCATGGCTTCAGTATAAAAAAGTTGAGGATCCTACCTTGGTAATGGAGTACCATCAACTCACTGCCCATATAGAAAGTTTTGCAGATTCCGTCGTCATAGAATCTGCACGAGATGAGCTTCGCACCGGCCTTTCTTCCATGCTAGAGGTTCATCCAGAAACATCATCGGGGACTAAACCAAATAATAGGATTGTATTAGTTACCAAGGCGGAATTAAATTTGTTAGAAAATAAGATTGAGGTAGATTTTAATCAAATCAATGATGACGGTTATTTTATCAAGACAGTTAAAACCAGTGAAAATACTACTATTTATCTAGTCGGCAAAAGAGATATAGGTGTCCTTTATGCCGCTTTTCATCTATTAAGATTGATCCAGAATCGGGAAAGCATAAATGATTTAAACATTGTGGAATCTCCTAAAAATCAATTAAGAATGATTAATCAGTGGGATAACATGGATGGCAGTATTGAACGCGGTTATGCTGGAAAGTCTATTTTTTACAAAGAAAATGTTTTTTCTGATGAACTAAATCGTATTCAAGATTATGCAAGATTGTTATCTTCTGTAGGGATCAATGCCATCGCCATTAATAATGTAAATGTCCACCAAGTGGAAACTAATTTAATTACTGCTAGCCTACTTCCTCGTGTAGTGGAGGTTGCCAGCATTTTTAGAGCTTATGGAATTAAAACATTTCTTAGTATTAATTATGCAAGTACGATTCAACTGGGGGATTTGGAAACGGCAGACCCGCTTGATCCTGAAGTGAAAGAATGGTGGAAAAATAAAGCCAAGGAAATTTACCAGTACATTCCTGATTTTGGAGGATTCCTCGTAAAAGCAGACTCCGAACACCGGCCTGGTCCATTTACTTATAACCGAAATCATGCAGATGGTGCAAATATGTTAGCTGAAGCATTAGAGCCATTTGGCGGTTTGGTTATTTGGAGATGTTTCGTCTATAACTGCATGCAGGATTGGCGTGATCGCTCAACCGATCGTGCAAGGGCTGCCTATGACCACTTTAAACCATTAGATGGAAAGTTCCATGAGAATGTGATCTTGCAGATTAAAAATGGACCGATGGATTTCCAGGTGCGGGAGGCGGTTTCCCCATTATTTGGTGCTATGCCGAAAACCAATCAAATGTTGGAGTTCCAAATCACCCAAGAATACACAGGGCAGCAAAAACATCTTTGTTACCTGGTTCCTCAGTGGAAGGATATCCTTGATTTTGACACCTTTGCAAATGGAGAAGGTTCACCCGTCAAACAGATCGTCGACGGTTCTTTGTTCCCGTACCGTTATTCAGGTATCGCAGCCGTTTCGAATATTGGGAATGACTACAACTGGACTGGACATACGTTAGCTCAAGCGAACCTATATGGTTTTGGCCGTTTAACATGGAACCCTGACCTTGAAGCAGAAACCATTACCAATGAATGGATTGGGCAAACATTCGGCCAAGATAAGATGGTTAACGAACTAATTAGTCAGATGCTTCTTAAAGCGTGGGAAATCTATGAACATTATACCTCACCACTTGGAGTTGGCTGGATGGTGAATCCGCATCATCACTATGGACCGAATGTCGATGGTTATGAATATTCGGTTTGGGGCACGTATCATTTTGCTGACTGCCATGGAATTGGTGTTGACCGCACTGTAAAAACAGGTACCGGTTATTCAGCACAGTATTTTAAAGAGAATGCCGACATGTATGAATCACTAGAAACCTGCCCGGATAAATTGTTATTGTTCTTCCACCATGTTCCCTATACACATAAGTTAAAATCAGGCGCTACCGTGATTCAGCATATTTACAATACCCACTTTGAAGGAGTTCGGGAAGCAGAGGAATTAAAAGAACGATGGACAAGATTAAAGGGAAGAATTGATTCCGAGCGTTATGAAGACATTTTAAATAGATTGGAAGAACAAGTATCACATTCTAAAGAGTGGCGCGATATCATTAACACGTATTTTTACAGAAAATCAGGCATCGCCGATGAACAAAATAGAAAAATCTATTAAGACGAGTTAAAGGTGGAGCTGTAATGGGAATTTCAAATAGCCAGGGAGCGGCGCCGCAAATAAGTTTGCTTAAGCTAACATGGCCCATTTTTATTGAACTGTTTCTTCAAGTGGTTATGGGCAGCACGGATACGATTATGTTGTCCCATATTTCTGATGATGCGGTAGCCGCAGTTGGGGTATCAAATCAACTTGTTTTCTTTACCATTCTTATCTTTAATTTTGTTTCAATGGGGACCGCTGTAGTCCTCTCCCAGTATTTAGGAGCGGGCCTGCGTGAACAAGCTAAGATCGTAACGACCATGTCAATCAAGCTAAATTTCATCATGGGTTTTATTATCAGTATCATCATGGTCATTTTTAAAAGCGAATTTTTGGCATTTTTTCATCTTCCAGAACATCTTGCCGGGTTAGGAAAGCAGTATCTTTCCATTGTTGGCGGAACTCTTTTTATTCAGGCATTATTGCAAACCGTCTCTTCTATTTTAAGGGCGAATGGCTACACGCGAGATGCGATGTTTGTGTCAATGTTCATGAACGTTGTTCATTTAGCGATCAACAGTATTTTGATTTTTGGTTTATTGGGATTCCCACAACTAGGTGTGAAGGGGACGGCCATCTCAACTGGAATAAGCAGAACAGCAGCCCTATTGGTGATTCTCGTGATTATGTATAAACGGATTCCAATGAATATTAAGTTAAAAGATTATCTAACAAATGATAGTACACAAGTAAAAAAAATCATAAACATTGGTATTCCGGCTGCTAGTGAACAACTCTGTTACAACGCCAGTCAGTTAGTGATCACGTCGATGATCGCTATTCTTGGTGCTGCTGCCTTAACCACCCGTGTTTATACACAAAGTGTTAATTCTTATATTGTTCTATTTGGCTTGGCCATGGGGCAGGGAACACAGATTTTAATAGGTTATAAGGTAGGTGCCCGTGATTTTGATGGTGCCTATCGCCAATTATTAACTAGTTTAAAATACAGCTTTATTCTCACCTTTACGGTTGCTGTATTTATTTGTTTCTTCCGGGAATCTCTGCTTTCAATTTTTACGGATAATAAAGAGATTATTTCGATGGGAAGCAAATTATTATTGTTTTGCTTCATTTTGGAGCCGGGCCGAACGTTTAACTTGGTCGTCATTAGTTCACTAAGGGCAGCCGGTGATACTACCATCTCCGTTAAAATGGCCGTTATCTCGATGTGGGGGATTTGCGTGCCGCTGGCTTACTTTCTAGGTATTCATCTTGGATTGGGACTGCCGGGGTTTTGGATCGCGTTTATTGTAGATGAGTGGGTAAGAGGGATTACCATGTTCTTTAGATGGAGAAGCAGGGCATGGGAGAAAAAAGTCTTGGTTCAAAATCAAGTTTCACCAACTGCCTAAAAAAGAATGATCGAAAAATTTTCATCCTCTTAAAAAGGCGGAGATGTTTTATGGAAATAGGTAAAAATTAATGAAAAAGAGAGAGATTAGAAGGAACATGTTAGGACATGAAGAATATATAAGCTTAGTCTCCTTGTTTTGCTTTGTAAAGATAGGTCAAAAATATCTATTTTTATACACTTAATTCGGACGTCCAACAAACATAACGGTTGGTGAATAGGAGGAAATCAAATGAAAGAGAAGCTGCGCTGGGGAGTCTTAGGATGCGCCAATATTGCCATCCATTCTGTTATTCCAGCTATTAAAAACTCTGAATCTAGTGTGGTGCTTGCGATTGCCAGCCGGAGTTTAGAGAAAGCAAGGTCGACTGCTGCTGAATTAGGCATTGAAAGATCATATGGTAGTTATGATGCACTTTTGCAAGATCCTGATATCGACGCGGTTTACATTCCGCTGCCTAATCATCTGCATAAAGAATGGACCATAAAAGCCGCAAAAGCAGGTAAGCATGTTTTATGTGAAAAGCCGCTAGCGCTAAATCAGGAAGAAGCTAGCGAGATGGTTACGGCATGCAAAGAGGCGGGGGTCAAATTGGGCGAAGCATTTATGTACCGTTATCACCCTCGGTATGAACGAATTAAGGAAATTTTAAATTCCGGAGAAATAGGAACCATTCGCGGACTGCATGGGAGCTTTACCTTTAATAATGCCGAAGACAAAGACAATGTCCGCTACCGTGCAGAATGGGGCGGAGGTTCTATATATGATGTCGGCTGTTATCCAATTAGTGCGGCCCGATTGTTGCTGGAGCAGGAACCAGAAGCGGTTACCGTTCAAGCCTTTTTTTCACCTGAACATGACAATGTCGACATGATGGTTACAGGCTTAATCGAATTTCCCAATCAACTTGGTGTAACGTTCATGTGCGGCATGTGGGCCAATTTTCAAAACACATTGCAAATCGTAGGAACAAAGGGGAAGATTGATGTTTCAAACGCATTTATAGTGAATTCCAATTTAGGGGGAAGCTTTACTGTAACTGTAGATGGAGAGACACGGACCGAACCAGTTGAGGAGTTTAACCAGTATACCCTCCAGGTAGATGAATTTGCCGAAAGTATTCTTGCTGGCACATCTCTTCGTTTTCCATCCGAAGATTCGATTAAAAATATGAAAGTCATCGATGCGTGTTTATTATCCGCAAAAAATAAACAACGTGTGTCACTTACTTAAGACTAGAATTTTATTCCTAAGGAGATATTAAAATAGTAAACCATTAAGCTTTTATATGAGGAGGAATCACGCTTGGAATATACTACATTGGGAAGAACCGGATTGAAAGTTAGCCGCCTATGTCTCGGGACCATGAATTTTGGTGTAGATACAGAAGAAAAAGAAGCATTTCGCATCATGGATGCGGCGTTGGATGCAGGAATTAACTTCTTTGATACAGCCAATGTATATGGCTGGGGCGAAAATGCTGGAAGAACAGAGGAGATCATTGGACGCTGGTTTGCTCAGGGAGGCGGCCGCAGGGAGAGAGTAGTCCTTGCCACAAAAGTATTTGGAGAGATGCACAATCCGCTAGAGGGTCCGAACAATACTCCTGGATTATCTGCATTTAAGATTCGACGGCACTTGGAAGATTCACTGCGCCGTCTGCAAACCGATCATATTGAACTCTATCAAATGCACCATGTTGACTGGAAAGTCAGTTGGGCTGAAATTTGGGGAGCATTTGAGTTGGCGGTTCAGCAAGGAAAAGCCGGATATATAGGAGCAAGCAATTTTCCGGGGTGGAAACTAATGGAGGCGCAAAAAGAAGCTGAATCACGCCATTTCCTCGGGCTGGTTTCTGAACAGCATAAATACAATTTAAATTGCCGTCTTCCGGAATTGGAAGTGTTACCTGCCGCACAGCATTTAGGGATTGGAGTGATTCCTTGGAGCCCGCTTGATGGTGGATTGTTGGGAGGGAATGCTTTAAAGAAGCAGCCTGGAACAAGAAGCGGCAGAGATGCTGCTAGAATCGAGAAGCACAGAATTCAATTAGAACAATTTTCTGGTCTTTGCAGGGAACTGGGTGTAAGAGAAGATACAGTGGCGTTAGCATGGCTGCTTGCAAATCCTGCTGTAACTGCGCCTATTATTGGCTGCCGGACAATGGAGCAGTTTGAGCAATCGCTCCGCGCAGTTGAAGTAGTATTGAATGAGGAAGTATTGAACCGTTTAGACGAAATATTCCCTGGACCCGGAGGACAAGCACCTGAAGCATACGCTTGGTAATCATTGATAAGAAGTACAAGGAATCTTTTAATGGGCCGTTTTAGAAGCGTTGCTTAATCAAGCTTTTGGACACGGTCCATTCCTAGATTATATTTTTTTAAAAACTTAGTTTGTTGAATGCGCAAACAAACTAGAGGGTGATATAATGAAATTAGTTTTTTAAAGCATTGGTTATTTGAGTTTAACAGAAGCCCCTCATGTATATAAGCACAATGACTATTATTATTTGAGGACTGCTGTGAAGGAAACCATTATCAAGATTATGATCCAACGAGATAAGAAAAATGTATAGGCATCTGAATCAAACTAAATATCGAAAAGAGGGAATTTGATGACTAATAAAGATCAAGTTGCAGAGAAAAATATACTCGGTACGAATGTCATTGCTCAAATTGGAATCCTTGTTCATGATATTGAAAAAACCAGTCAAGCGTATGCCGATTTTTTTGGTGTGGAAAACCCGGGCTGGAGTCTTACCGATACGGTGGATAAAGCGGAAACTGAATATAACGGGAACTCAACCGAAGCACGTGCAAAACTCGCATTCTTTGATATGGGGTCTCTTCAATTAGAATTAATTGAACCAGACCAGCATCCAAGTACATGGAGAGAATATCTCGACGAGCATGGTGAAGGTCCCCATCATATTGCGTTCATTATAAAAGGCATGAAAGAAAAAATTACTTTAATGGAAAGAAACCAAATGCCGTTAATGCAAAAGGGCGAGTACACCGGAGGAAGGTATGCATACATGGATACCTTTAAGGATTTGAAAATTATTTTAGAGCTATTAGAAAATGACAATTAAACAAGAGACTCTCTACTAAATTTTCACAGGACGGTGAATAGAATATGAGGATTTTGGTTACAGGTGCCAATCGAGGCTTAGGGCTTTCGCTCGCTAAATTAGGGGCAGAAAAAGGACACCATATTATTGCAGGAGTCAGGGATCCAGAACAAGGAAGAGAAAAATTATCTGATCTTGAATTCTCAAAGTCTATTACCATTGTTCCATTAGATGTGACAAAAGAAGATTCTGTTAGACAAGCTGCTAGTTTTGTCAAAGAGCAATTTGGAACCATTGATGCGATTATTAATAACGCTGGAATCCTATTGGGACGAGATAAACAAATAGAAGATTTAGATCTAGAGCAAGTTCAAATATCCTTTGATATCAATCTATTTGGTCCAATGAGAGTTGTTAAATATTTCCTCCCTTTACTGTTATTGGGCAACAGTTCATCGATTATCAATATTTCTTCTGAAGCGGGAAGTATTGAAAATGCTTATGGTGGAGATTATGCTTATGCTGCATCTAAAACAGCCCTAAATATGTTTTCTCAACAATTGAGTAAACATGTGAATGGGAAAAACATTCAGGTTTATGCTGTTCATCCTGGATGGATCCAGACAGACATGGGTGGTATAAATGCCCCTGGAAATCCTGATGATACAGCAAATGGAATTTTTGAGCTTATTGAACAAAGACCATCAATAGAAAGTAAATATGTGTTCATTGATTTTAAAGGAAACCCTATGCCAATTTAATTAAACAAAATTTGTGAGGGATAGCGAATGGTAAAATTGCTGGCAATTTTAGGAGATTATTATCACCCGGCAGACTGGGCTAAAGAGTCGCTTGAGGAGGCGGTTCGAACCAATTTGGGAGGTGAAGATGTTCAACTCATTTTTGGTTCCTATGAAACATTAAAAGATGAGCTTTTAAATCAGCCAGATGGGGTCATTCTTTTTAAAGAGAATCGCTTAAACCCGACGGATGAAATCGTAAAGGATTGGATGACAGAGGATCTTGCTACAGAGATTACTAGATATGTATCGAATGGCGGAGGATGGTTGGCTTGGCACTCTGGTTTAGCATCCTATTCTTCTGAAAGCGGCTACACCAAGATGTTAAGAGGCTTATTTCTTCATCATCCAGAAAAGCATCAGATCGTAAAGTATTCTACTGTAGAAAAAGATTCATTCCTTCCTGGTCCATCTTACTTTGAATTTTCGGATGAACATTATTTCGTCCAGTGTGATGAGGCTAATACCCATGTCTTTTTACAATCGGAATCCATTGATGGTCAAGCTGTAGCGGGTTGGTCACATTCTTTTGGAGCGGGAAGGGTATGTTGTTTAACACCCGCTCATACCAAACAGGGTCTGTTGAGTCAGGAATTTTTGAACATTTTGGGAAGTTGTATCAATTGGATTACCTCAAGGTAAGAGCTTGCTAAAAATTAGTTAAAAAGTGATTTAGGGTAGGTATTATTCGCATGAATTATTTTGGTGTGTGTCATGTTAATTGATATGGAGGAAAAATGAATGAGGCTTGAAGCAGCTCAGAAACTATTATTTATTGGTGATTCTGTAACGGATTGTGAGAGAGCGAACCCTGAAGGAGAAGGGTTATTTGGTGCCTTAGGGAAAGGATATGTGGCAAAGGTGGATGCACTTCTGCAGGCCGTTTATCCGGAATTGGGCATTCGGGTGGTGAACAAAGGAATCAGTGGGAATACCGTTCGTGATTTAAAGAACAGATGGCAGGAGGATGTCCTTGATCAAAAACCCGACTGGTTATCGATTATGATCGGTATCAACGATGTTTGGCGGCAGTATGATACGCCTTTTATTAAAGAATGGCATGTCTATGCTGACGAATACGAGGAAACACTGCGTAAGCTTGTGACAGAAACGAAGCCGCTCACAAAGGGTCTTGTCCTGATGACTCCATTTTACTTGGAAAGCAATGAACAGGACCAGATGCGCAAAACGATGGACCAATATGGACAAATCGTTCAAAAAATTGCCGAAGAGACTGGCAGTTTATTTGTAGATACACAAGCTGCTTTTAATGAAGTATTAAAAGAGCTCTACCCGGCGACCATTGCCTGGGATCGTGTTCATCCATCCGCTGCAGGACATATGATATTGGCTAGGGCATTCTTGCAGGAAATCGGGTTTAAATGGGACCGCGCTTAAACTAATTATTTTTTAATGGAGATGAAGAAATGAACTATCGTGAATTAGGAAATACAGGAATCAAGATCAGTGAAGTCAGCTTCGGAACTTGGGCGATCGGCGGCTCATGGGGGAAGACAAGCGACGAAGAAGCCTTAAAATCATTGAATTATGCAATTGGACAAGGTGTAAACTTCTTTGATACAGCCGATGTTTATGGGGACGGCCATAGTGAAGAGCTATTGGCCAAAGCAACAAAGGGTCGTGAGGATCAAATCCATATCGCAACTAAGTTTTGCCGGCAGGGAGATATCTTTGATCCCAATAACTACAGCTATGAAAAGGTAAGTGCTTATTGTGAAGACAGTCTCCGCCGCTTGAAGCGGGAAGCAATCGATTTGTATCAAATTCATTGCCCGGCAACTGAATTATTGCGGGATGGCAGTGTATTTGAAGTACTTGATCGATTGAAGCAAGAAGGGAAAATTAAGCAATACGGGGTTAGTGTGGAAACCGTCGAAGAAGGCTTAATTTGTTTGGAAAACCCAAATGTAAAAAGCCTTCAGATTATTTTTAATATCTTTCGGCAGAAACCATTAGAGAATTTAATCCCCGAGGCCTATCAAAAAGGCGTAGGGCTTCTCGTTAGATTACCACTGGCAAGCGGACTGCTTACGGGGAAATTCACAAATAATCATCAATTTGAAGCGGATGACCATCGCCGTTTTAATGAAAATGGAGAGGCCTTCAATGTAGGAGAAACGTTTGCAGGGCTTGGCTTTCAAAAGGGTGTGGAATTAGCTGATCAGCTTAAATGGATTTCAGAGGGACGGAATTCTATGGCAAGTGCGGCCCTTCGCTGGATTTTGGACCACAAGGAGATTACTTGCATTATTCCGGGCTTTAAAAATGTAAAACAAGTCGAGGATAATCTATTAGCAATGGAAACAAAGTCATTTTCTGAAGAGGAAAAACATAAACTCCAAAACTTTTATCAGGAAAAAGTAAAGAGTTATATTAGAGGAGCATATTAAAAACCTCTTAGCCCCAAGTGTACAGACCTTAACTAGGGGCTACCTTAGTGTGTAATTGTGATTGATAAAACTTATACTAGGAGTGAGTCCATTGGCAGAGTTAACTATGATTAACGAAGTTTCTACATCACAAAAGGCAGTTGCTATTACGTTCGATGATGGTCCGAATCCGAGTTATACACCGGAAGTGTTGGATATTTTTGCAAAGGCAGAAGGAAAAGCAACATTTTTTATGATTGGTGAACAAATGGAAAAAAATCCTGATATAGTAAGACAAGTGGCGGAACAAGGACATGAAATTGGCAATCATACGTTTTCCCATCCTAAATTATCGGAGTTAAGTCCTGCTGACTGCTTATTGGAAATTGAACGAAATGAGAAGATAATTCAAGAATTGACCGGACAACCCCCCTTTGTCTTCCGGCCTCCTTATTTAGACTATAATAATGATACGATTTCAATCTTAAAGGGTAAGGGATATCCAATGATTGGGGCATTAAATATGGAGGCCCAAGACTGGGAGCAGCCTGGAGTAGAACATATTCTTTCAGCCTCAAGAAAGTGTGTGAGAAATGGCAGTATTTTAATCTTTCATGACGGCTATGGAGATCGTTCTCAAACGATACAAGCGGTTAAGAAGCTTGTCTTCGAGCTTAAATCTGGAGGTTATCAGCTTCTAACCGTAAGTGAGTTATTAAACTTAGACTAGGTATATTTATAGTAAAAAGGGGTCGGAAAATTACTAAATTTTTCTGGTCCTTTTTTTTGCTGTTTTCACTTATTTTTATACTAAAATAAGTTATGATTATACTAAAAAAGAATATTGGTAGAAGGTGGCCAAATGCTTTCAAAATTGCAGAGATGGAATACAATGAGAAATCAAATTTTAGTCGTGTTTTTAATTGTCATGGCTATTGTTTTATTAATCGTTGGCAGTTTAACTTTTAATCAGGTTTCCAATATGCTGAACAATAATGGAGAAAAGCAAATACAGCAAACGGCCATAGAGGCAAACGGAAGATTGGAATCACTATATGAACAAGTGAATACGGCCTCAAAACTGGTCATGACGAATGATAAAATTCAAGGGATCCTATCAAAAGCATATTTAGACAGAAAAGTAAGTTTTTCTGATCTTCAAGAAGCAAAAGGAACGGTTAATACCATTCAAGCTAATACGGAAGGTATTTTCTCATTCGAGATTTTTACGAAAGATCAGAATCGCTTGTTACCAAATGATGACTCTAAGTTAGCTGTCCGCATTGGCAAGCGGTGGATCACGCAGGCCGAGGAAGCAAAGGGCCGTTTAGTTTGGATAGGAGAAGACCCTCTCAATTCTGATTATATTTTAGCCCTTAGACAAGTGAATCTCATGGGGAATGACTATGGGAAGGGTGGTTATCTCCTTATTAGGGTTTATCATAGCTATTTTCAATTTGCAAACCAAGACAATAATAGTATTAATCAATATTCTATATTACTAGACAAAAATTTAAAGCCGATTTTGTCAAACTATACTGGTTCGCCTGCCCCGATTATAAACAATGATAAATCAATTATTTCACTAAACCATAAAGATTATATGGTTACAAAACAAGCTTCGAAAAATACCGGATGGACGCTTATTATTTTAACCCCTGTTAAAGCGCTTACCAAAGGGATTAATGTCTTGAGAATGGGGATTATTTTTTCAGGAATCATAGGGCTTTTTATCTTTTTTATCAGTTCATTATTTCTATCAACCATCATTACAAGACCTATTATTAAACTGACAAAGACGATGCAAAAAGCAAGTGAAGGTTCTTTATCTTTGAATCCTTATGTCCCATCTGTTAATGAAATAAATGAACTGAATATTACCTATAACCAACTTGTTAAAGAAACCAATCATCTCATAAAAATGGTTTATCAAAAAGAAATTATTCGCAGTCAAAGTGAACTAAAGGCACTGCAGGCACAGATTAATCCACATTTTCTTTTTAATACCTTAGACGCTCTCAGATGGTCACTGGATGATAAAGAAGAAGAGGAGCTTGCCGACCTTGTCATTGCGATGTCTAACTTATTTCGTTATACCATCACCAAGCAGTCCGATAGTGATTGGGTATCAATCAAGGAAGAAATCAAACATATTGAAGATTATCTGGATATTATGAAAATGCGTTTTGGCGACCAGTTAAATTGGAAATTGAATATTGCTTCAGAGTGGAATGAGGTTAAGATACCAAAATTATTAATACAGCCTTTGGTGGAGAATGCGGTCCTTCATGGGGCTGGAAATACGGTCAAGCCATGTACGGTTACGGTCTCGATTCAACCTTCAGCCGATTCTAAATACCTCGAAATACTTGTACACGATGATGGTCCTGGCATGAATCAGGAAAAGTTAGACATTGTAAAACACTCCATGAAGGAAGGGGGAGGCCCCTCCTTAAAAGGAAATGGGATGGCGATATCCAATGTTTTTAAACGCCTTCTATTATACTATCATGCTCATTTAAAAAGGGGATTAACGATTTCAAGTGAGGTAAATAAAGGTACAACGATTTCTTTTGAAATTCCCGTGAAAATGGAGGAGAGCCAAGTTGTATAGACGAACGATTTTAATAGTTGATGATGAACCAAGAACCCGGCAAGGTCTTAAGAAGACATTGGATACCTGGGCAAAAGGGGAATACCAAATAATAACGGCTGCAAATGCGGAGGAAACAATCGAAATTATGCGTCAGCAAAAGATTGATATCCTCTTAACAGACATTCGTATGCCGGAAATGACTGGTTTAGAGCTCTTAAAAGTAATCAAAGAGCAAAATATGTCACCTGTTATTATTGTTATTTCTGCGTATTCGGAATTCGAATATGCCCATGAGGCTCTTCGGCTCGGGGTTATTAACTATTTATTAAAACCAATTAGCAAAAATAATCTAATTGAAGCAGTGGAGGATGCCGTGAAGGCTGTGGAGAAACAAGAACGGGCAGGAATGATTGAAAAAGTGGTGGATACTAAACTTGTTGATGTAAACACCCAAAATCCTTCCAATCGGCTGCCAATCCGGGAAGCGCTCGATTATATTAATCAACATTTGAAAAATGAACTTTCCCAAAAGGAAGTTGCAGACCATGTTCACTTAAATCCAAGTTATTTAAGTGTATTATTTAAGGATCATGTTAAACTGACTTTCAGTGAATATGTAACAAGAAGGAGAATCCAACGCGCCAAGGAGTTATTAATGTCAACTAATCTTCCGATTGCTGATATCGCAGAGGAATCAGGTTACAAAACGGCTAAATATTTTATTAAGATTTTTAAGGAAATGGAAGGAGAAACACCTAGCGCCTATCGTAAAAATTATAATGAAAAGGCTGTCCAATAATTTTGTTTCACTTTCCTAAGACCTATTTTCTAACTATCTGAATACTTACCTATCAATCTAAACACTCAAGATAATAATAGGTCATAGGAGGAATATCCATTGTTTAAAAAGAAAATGATTTCAGTATTGGTATGCTTGGTCTTGATTGCTGCAATAACTGCTGGCTGTTCTTCATCAAGTTCGTCTGGTGATGTAGTGGCTTTGAACGACAGCAAGAAAGTGATTCATTTCATGCATATATGGCCCGAAGGCAGTTCCAATGCTCAGTATTCAATCTTGAAAAATATCATTACTGATTACGAAAGACAACATCCTGATGTAAAAATTGAAACAGAAATTGTTAACTCTGATCAATATAGGGACAAGCTTAAAGTTTTAGCTACAGCGAATGAATTACCAGACATTGGGATGACTTGGTCAGATGGATTTATTAAACCATACGTAAAAGGTGACTTGTTAGAGCCATTAGACGATATTGTTAATGGAGATACAGATCTTAAAGATGCGTTTATTCCTGGTGTTAAAGAATCGTATGCCGTTAATGAAAAGACTTATGGATTACCCTTAGAATTAAACATATCGTATGTTTTTTATAACAAAGAAATATTCAAGAAGTATAATCTTGAAGTACCTAAAACATTTGAAGAGTATAAAAAAGTCGTAAAAACACTAGCGGAAAATGGGGTGATCCCTGCTACTGTAGGTGCAAAGGATGGATGGCCGGCATCCTTCTGGTTTATGTATCTAGCAGATCGTATTGGCGGGCCAACCATTTTAACTGATGTTATTCATGGAAAAGCAAAAATGGATGACCCTGCACTTCTAAAAGCAGCACAAGAAGTTCAAAATTTAGTTAATATGGGCGGTTTTGTAAAAGAGGCAAGCACATTATCATATGAAGATTCCGTAGATTACTTCATGTATGAAAAAGCAGCCATGTTTCTAACTGGACTTTGGCAATTGCCGGCATTCACTACAAGCCCTGATGTACCACAAGAGTTTAAAGATAAAATTGGCTACTTCAAATTCCCGCTGTACGAAGGCGGCAAAGGGACCGATATTAACAGCTATGTAGGAGGACCCGGTGTAGGGTTATTCGTAGCGAAAGATTCAAAGGTTAAAAAAGAAGCAAAAGATTTTGTTGGATTTTTAGTAAAAGAATGGGGCAAAAAATCAGTTACGGATGCAGGTATCATCCCAGCAACAAAAGTGGACACATCCAATATGAAACTTTCACCAATGTACATGGATATTTTAAAGGATTTGAACGAAGCATCCAATGTTACTACTTATTTCGATACTCAATCCAGCCCTGCTGTATCCGAATTACACCACGATTTACTTACGGCTTTATTCGGAAAACAAGTAACCCCAAAAGATTTTATTAAACAACAAGCAGACGCATTAGCTGAAGAACAAAAATAAAAAAGTTTTATTCATTTGTGTATTACAGGCTCTCAGTTATTTTTGCTGGGAGTTTTTTGTGTACACGGTTATAATGTCCAGCTCCAGCGCCTAGGGGCTCGGGCGCATAGGCCAATCCGTCAAGAAGGCTAAAAAACAGCCTTCTCGCCGGCTCTTCTTATGCCTGTCTCCCCTGTTCAAGGTCTGCTTTCCCTATTGTCTAGCTCCAGCGCCTAGCCCCTCGAGGTCACAAGCCAAGCCGGCCAAAAGGTTAAAAAACAACCTTTCGGCCGGCCTGTCTTGTGCTTGTCGGGGCTGATCAAGGCGCTTCTGCTTTTCTTGTGAAAGGGCTTTCTAAAAAAAGTGGTATTTTTCCTAATCGTTGTGACCTATTTTCAAAACTATCAGAATGATATTCTATAAATGTAAACAAACACACAATAAAAGGTCATAGGGGGAATAACAATTGTTTAAAAAGAAAACGATTTCAGTCTTGATGTCCTTGGTAATGCTTGCTGCCTTAGCACTTGCTGGCTGTTCTTCATCAAGCTCATCTAGTAAAGAAAGCGCTTCGAGCAGTGGCAAGAAAGTAATTAAATTTATGCATTTATGGCCGGAAGGCAGTTCAAATGCACAGTTTTCAATCGTAAAAAATATCATTGCTGATTATGAAAAACAGCATAAAGATGTAAAAATTGAAACAGAGATTCTAAGCCCTGATCAATACAGAGACAAGCTTAAAGTTTTAGCATCATCCAATGAATTACCAGACATTGGGATGACATGGTCAGATGGATTCATTCAGCCTTATGTACAAGGTGACATGTTAGAACCATTAGACGATATCGTTAATGGAGATCCAGCTCTTAAGGATGCTTTTATCCCTGGTGTAAAAGAATCATATGCGGTTAATGGTAAAACTTATGGTTTACCATTAGAATTAAACATTTCATATGTTTTCTACAACAAAGAAATTTTCAAGAAATATAACCTTGAAGTTCCTAAGACTTTTGAAGAATATAAAAATGTTGTTAAAACATTAGCAAAAAATGGAGTTACTCCTGCGACTGTAGGCGCTAAAGATGGCTGGCCAGCATCCTTCTGGTTTATGTATCTAGCAGATCGTATCGGTGGACCTAAGATTTTAACAGATGTAATTCATGGAAAAGCAAAAATGACAGACCCTGCTGTTGTAAAAGCAGCGCAAGAAGTTCAAAACTTAGTAGATATGGGTGGCTTTGAAAAAGGTGCCAGCGCTTTATCTAATGAAGATGCAAAAGGTTACTTTATGAATGAAAAAGCAGCGATGTTCTTAACCGCTACTTGGGAGTTGCCAAACTATACAACAAGCCCTGATGTTAAACAAGAGTTTAAAGATAAGATTGGCTACTTTAAATTCCCAACTTATGAAGGCGGTAAAGGTACAGACATTAACAGTTATGTAGGCGGCCCTGGCGTTGGTTTATTCGTAGCGAAAGATTCTAAAGTGAAGAAAGAAGCCAAAGATTTTGTTGGATTCTTAGTGAAAGAATGGGGTAAAAAATCAGTTACTGATGCTGGTGTTATTCCTGCAACAAAAGTAGACACATCTAGTTTGAAACTTTCTCCAATGTACATTGATATCTTGAAGGATTTGAGTGAAGCATCAAACGTTACGACTTATTTTGATACTCAATCCAGCCCGGCTGTATCCGAATTACACCATGATTTAATGACAGCTCTATTCGGAAAACAAATTACGCCGAAAGACTTTGCTAAACAACAGGCAGATGCTCTTGCTAAAGAACAAAAGTAATTAAGCGTAATTCATTCACTTAAAGATAGAGGGCATACAAACTATGCCCTCTATCTAATTTAGACTATTCAGCTTCAGCGCTTAGGAGCGACAGGCTTAATTCAATCCTTCAAGGAGGCTCGAATTAAGCCTGTCGCCCCTACCCAAGGCGCTTACGTTTTTAATTAGAAGGGAGTATAGAAAAATGAAAAACGTAATGTCAAACAAGTTAGCCATAAGCCTCTACGTACTTCCTGCCTTACTACTTATTCTTATATTGATTTATATCCCAATCGTTCAAACAGGTTATTATGGTTTAATGGACTGGAACGGCATCGGGAAGATGAAGTTTATAGGTTTAGAGAACTACAAAAATCTAATTCATGACAAAATGTTTTGGCAAAGTACATGGCATTCCTTATTACTCGGTATTTTCTCCACAATCAGCTTGATTGGTTACTTGATTTTATCGTTAATTTTAGCGAGTAAGATTAAGGGAGCTAACTTTTTAAGGAAAATTTACTTAATCCCCATGTTGTTATCTTCTGTTGCCATAGCACAGTTATGGGCGAAGATATTTGACCCATCTAACGGAATGATCAACAGATTGTTAATGACATTTGGTGTTGAAAATCCACCTCTTTGGTTGGCAGATTCAAACATCGTATTATATGCCCTTTTTATCCCAATTGTTTGGCAATATGCTGGTTTTTATATCATTATTTTCTATGCGGCATTAAAGAATGTTCCTGAAGAACTGATTGAAGCTGCGAAAATTGATGGAGCCACAGCTTTTCAAATCGCTTATAAGATTAAAGTTCCTCTAATCGCAGGAGTCATCAAGGTAATGGTCATATTAGCCATCGTTGGTTCATTAAAGTATTTTGATTTAATTTTCGTCTTGACTGGCGGCGGCCCTAACCATGCGAGTGAGGTTATGGCATCCTATATGTATACAGAAGCATTCACAAAATATAATTTTGGTTATGGAAGTGCTATTGGGTTCGGTTTACTTGTTATCTGTATGCTGATGACCTGGTTAATTCAAAAACTACTATCTACTAAAGATGTAGATTATTAAAGAAGGGGAGTGAATAAGATGAGCAAAGTTGCATATGAAAAACAAACACATTCGACCCTATCCGCTTCATATAAAACTAGTAATACATTTGGGAAAAAAATTGGCTACGGAATTCTCTATTTTATTCTAGGAATCATTGCTATTATCCAGATTTACCCACTTATATGGTTATTCCTTTTTTCCTTAAAAACTAATCAAGAGGTCTTTGGTATGTCCCCATTCTCATTGCCTCAACATCCACAATGGGGCAACTATCTGAAGGCTTGGACTGCTGGGCATATTGATGCTTACTTTTTAAATAGTGTGATTTACACTGTTATAGCGGTTGTTCTAACTGTTATTCTAGCTAGCTTTGTGACATTTGCGATTACAAGAATGCAATGGAAACTTAGCGGGTTAGTTCTAGGGTTGTTTATGGCGGGATATATGATTCCACTTCACTCAACATTGATTCCGTTATTTAATACCTTTAAATCAGTCCATTTAATCGATAATCCTATTTCAGTCATATTATCGTATGTAGCTTTCAACTTACCCATCACGATCATGATTTTAAGCGGGTTTTACAAATCTCTTCCAAGAGAGGTAGAAGAAGCGGCAGTAATTGATGGCTGTTCCATTCATCGTATCTTTTTTCAAATTACACTGCCAATGACTGTACCAGTACTTTCAACAACGGTGATCATTAACATGATATACAACTGGAATGAATTCGTGTTCGTTAATACGTTCTTAAGTTCTGATAAATGGAAAACCATCACAGTTGGGGTTAATAACTTTGTCGGACAGTATTTAACAGATTGGGGCGCGATTGGTGCGACTTTAATGATTAGTATTATTCCAGTATTAATTGCTTTCTTCGTTCTTAGTGATCGAATTGTGGAAGGTATTGCAGCTGGATCTGTAAAAGGATAAATAAAAATATTCTAGAGTACTAGAATTATCATAATTTCATTAAGATATAAAAAGGAAGCTGATTGAATACAAGAATCAGCTTTTTTTTTACAGAAAGTAGGTATAAATATAAAACTTAGTCTAATCAATATATGAACCTGATAGGCAAGGAAGTAGTGATAAAAAGGTGGGATTATAGAATTATGAGTAAAACTAATTTAACCAATCCCATTATATGGGCAGATGTCCCGGATCCTGATGTGATAAGAGTCGGGACAGTTTATTATATGATAAGTACGAGCATGCATACCATGCCAGGATGCCCTATCATGAAGTCAGAGAATTTGGCAGATTGGGACATTATCGGATATGTATTTGACATTTTGGAAGACAATGATGCTCACAATTTGAAGGATGGAAAAGGAATTTACGGAAAAGGTTCGTGGGCTGCAAGTTTACGATATCATCATGAAACGTTCTATGTTTGTTTTTCAAGTAACGATATGAATCGATTTTATATTTATCAAACGAATGATATAGAGGGTGGACAATGGACTCGTTCATCTTTTGAAGGGGTTTACCATGATCCCGCACTACTTTTTGATGAAAATAGGGTGTTTGTGATTTATGGCAATGGTGACATTCGTATTACAGAATTGGCAGAAGACGCAACTGCAATAAAACCGGGAGGCATAAATCAATCATTGCTCGTAACCGATAATGAAGATATTGGTTTACGATGCGAAGGATGCCATGCGTATAAGATAGACGGGCAATATTATTTATTATTTATCGAATGGCCAAAAGTCGGAAATATGCGCAGAAGGCAAATATGTTATCGCTCAAGCCATCTTTTGGGTCAGTATGAGCGTAAAGTGATTTTTGATGATGACATGGATTATCATAATCATGGAATTGCACAAGGGGCTATTTTTGATACACCAGAACGTGAGTGGTTTGCCATGTTGTTTCAAGATCATGATGCCGTTGGCAGAATCCCCTATATACTGCCTGTCACTTGGAAGGATGGATGGCCCCTGATGGGGATTGACGGTAAGGCACCAAGAGAATTGGAAATAAACTTGCCTGCTTCTTCCAAAAAGCCGTTAGTAATTAACGATGAGTTTGACTATACAGAAAATAAATTGGCCTTGAATTGGCAGTGGAATCATAATCCGGATCATAATCTATGGTCATTCACGAAACGACCAGGCTATCTGCGCTTGGAAACCGGCCATTTAACTAACAGTATTTTGTATGCACGTAATACATTAACACAAAGAACGGAAGGACCTGGCTGTACAGGAATCACGATGATGGATATTTCCAATATGAAGCCTGGTGACTTTGCAGGATTGGTTGCTCTCCAGAATTGCTTTGGGACTGTGGGGATGAAGGCGGAAGTGAACGGAGATAAATTCGTCACAATGTGTGTAAATCGAGGTGATGGCCATGAGGAAGTAGTTGAAAAGACACCGTTTTATAGCAATCAGATTTATTTAAAAGTCGAGTTGAATTTTGAGGATAGTGTGGATCTAGCCGAGTTTTTCTATTCTGAAGACGGAGAAAACTGGAGTAAAATTGGCGGCCCATTAAACATGAAGTATACATTAGATCATTTCATGGGTTACCGGATTGGCTTATTTAATTATGCTACTGCGCAAATCGGAGGATATGTAGATATAGCTTATTTCCATTATCAAAGAGGCTCATTGAACGGACTGTAGGGTTCTAGCATAAAAAAATAGATGATATATAGGAGAGAAAGGAACAGTGACTGATAAAAGAAAATTTTTAAAAGATGATAAAAGAGCAGGAGCTTTCAAGGCACCAAAAGATCAAGTGGTAAAACGGGATAGCTTTTTCGTTATGTTTGAGAGTGTGATTGAGGCAACTCCCCGTAATCAAGGCAAGCCCTCACAGGAAATCTATTTAGAAGGAGAACAATTGAAAAGTATCGCAAGACTTGTTGGCGGCGTGAAAGATGAGGAAATATTGACTCTCCTTAAAGATTGCAAGGGATTTCATAAGCTGGTTCACAGTATAGGGGTAGTAATAAAAACAGGAAATGAAAATGCAGGAAAAATCTATTTTGTATTACAGAACTATGGAAAAGGGAAAAATTATGATACTGGATCACTACTAAGAATGCCATGTCCAACAGATGGAACCGAGATAATTATAGACCTTGAGGAATACCAATGGTCCCAAGATGATGATGTTCTAGGTAAATTTGCTTTTGAATTTGAACATCCAGGTGAACTAGCAACAGCAAGCGTTAAATTCTATCTGCATGATGCCTATAAGGTACCTTGGATACCGTTAGAACCGCCGGTCGCATTCGGCTCAAAAGGATACCAGTCCATGATTAGAAAATCCCTTTTAAGCAAAGGAAACAATAAAAGGTTAAAAGCTGCAATTGAAAAGGCAGAAAGAGGCGAAGATGTTACTATCGCCTATATAGGGGGTTCCATTACTCAAGGTGCTGGAGCAAAACCAATCCATTCTCATTGTTATGCCTATCAATCATACTTGAAATTTAGAGAAATGTCTGGAAAAGATGAGGGAAAGAATGTCCATTTCGTGAAGGCCGGAGTAGGAGGTACACCATCTGAGCTCGGCATGATTCGCTATGAACGGGATATTTTAAGGAATGGAAAAGTAGAGCCGGATATCGTAATTGTTGAGTTTGCGGTAAATGATGCAGGAGACGAAACAAAGGGAATTTGTTATGAGAGCCTATGTTTAAAAATACTTTCTTCGGAAAACAAACCAGCTGTTATTTTATTATTCAGTGTGTTTGTAGATGACTGGAATCTGCAGGATAGGCTTTCTCCCGTAGGAAAGCACTATGATCTCCCAATGGTAAGTGTAAAGGATGCAGTGGTAGAGCAGTTTAGACTTACAAAGGAACAGGGAAACATCATAACCAAGCGGCAATTTTTTTACGATATCTATCATCCAACAAATGACGGTCATACTATAATGGCAGATTGCCTTTCTTATCTATTTTCTGAAACGAAGAAATCCTTTAGAGATAGAGATGATGTAAAAATAGATATATCGCCGGTTATTGGTAATTGTTTTAAGGATGTTCAGTTACTTGATAGGAAAGAGAATCCAATAGATGCAAGGATAAAGGTGGGCAGTTTTTGGGAAACAGATGAAGATTTGCAGATGGTAGAGATGGATGCTAACACTTTCGTTACTCCTCAATTTCCAAATAACTGGATGAATTCAACTTCAACGGAAAATGAAAGTTTCAAAATGACGCTAAATAGTAGAAGCCTCATTCTTGTTTATAAGGATTCAGGAAGCAGTGAGTTTGGAACAGCTGATATTTATGTAGATGGTCAGCATATAAAAACTGCTGACCCTCATGAAGTTAACTGGACTCATTGCAATGCTGTAATCTTGTATCATGAGGATGTCTGCGGGGAACACCAGGTAGAAATCAAGATGGCTTCAAATAATGAAGAAAAATGTTTTACCATTTTGGGATTCGGGTATACTTTATAATTTTTTATTCCTGCACGGTGTTTTTATGACCAAGCATTATATGGATCTAAATTAACAATATCAGGTGTGCCCATTGGGACCGTGGAAGAATTGCACATTAATTAGGAGCGCCCAGCCACTAGTTTACATTACTAGTGGCTGGGCGCTTAATTTTTTGCGACTTGTCCATACAAGTTTCAGGAAGGATTAGCACGTTGAATTTTAATAAATACCCGATTACATAAAAAGTAAATACTATAGGCACCGAGACTAAAAATAAATAAAAAGGTAATTGGCCATGTAAATAGAATAAGCGCCAATAATCCAATATAAAGGATGGCTGCTAGTGTAGTTACTAGATACCTAATGGAAAAAAATAAAGAATTTTTAATTGCATTCAACCAACTCAAATTAAAATTAGCGATAGCAGGAAAGATAAAAATTGAAGTAAATAGAAGCAAGATACCCATTATTGATAGGATTGGTAACAAAATATACTGAAAAGATCCTAGATTTTTCATTAAGAGAAAATCAACAAAAAACAAACCACTAAATGCGAGCCAGATCAATCCCAAACCGAAACTTTGTTTGAAATTTTCCTTAAAGTAATGAATAAATGGCCGAAAAACACTATAGTCCTTATGCAAAATCCATTGTCTGGTAACACAATACATAGCAACCGTAGCAGGAAAAATAGTAATTACAGGTAAACAAAGTAACAACCATAGAAAATTCAACTGAAAAAACGCTGTAACTACTTCAAGGATACGGAAGAATTTACCGTCATATCGCAACATTAGTTTCACCAAAATCCTTTCATTTTTTAGAGTACCATAGAAATAGAAATAGAAATAGAAATAGAAATAGAAATAGCATAGCTATATTTATAAAAGAAGTGATATTCAATTGGCTTTCTTAACAGACCATTATCGAATTTGGTTTTAATATAAATCTTCCTTTCTATTATTTAATTTTATATGAAAACATGTTAATGTGGAAGTGGACCGTACAACTTTTTTGAAAATCTAATAGAAGAAGGGGACTTGTATAATGAAACACCATACATTTGCAACAACTCCACCATTAGGCTGGAATAGCTGGGATTGCTATGGAGCAGCTGTTAGAGAAGAAGAAGTTAAAGGGAATGCTGCTTATATGGCAGAGCATTTGAAATCATATGGCTGGGAGTATGTAGTTGTAGATATCCAATGGTATGAACCCGGTGCGCATTCCTCTGTTTATCGTCCGTTTGTACCACTTGAAATGGATCAACACTCAAGGCTAATACCGGCTGTCAACCGCTTTCCTTCTGCCGTTGATGGCAATGGATTTAAGAATCTTGCTGAATATGTCCATAATCTCGGGCTAAAATTTGGCATTCACATTATGCGTGGAATCCCACGCCAAGCTGTCCATGCGAATACCCCAATATTAGGGACAAAGGCAAGAGCAAGAGATATCGCTCATCCTAATTCAATTTGTCCATGGAATACTGATATGTACGGGGTAGACGCATCCAAACAGGGAGCCCAGGAATATTATGATTCCTTGTTTCAAATGTACGCCGAATGGGGTGTAGATTTTGTCAAAGTGGATGATATTGCAGCATCAAGGCTGTACGATACACACTTAGATGAAATTAAACTGATTCGCCGCGCAATCGATCATTGTGGGAGAGATATGGTGCTCAGCCTTTCCCCCGGTCCAGCTCCATTAGAATATGCCCGGGAACTAATAGCCAACGCCAACATGTGGAGGATGACCGATGATTTTTGGGATCATTGGAGTTTGTTATACGGTATGTTTGAACGGTGTGAAAAATGGATTGTACATTCAGGAAGTGGGCATTGGCCGGATTGTGATATGCTTCCTTTAGGCCATATTGGAATCCGTTCTGTTGATGGAGGCGGTGCAGACCGTTGGACCCGATTCACAAAAGATGAGCAAATAACGATGATGACACTTTGGTCGATTTGTCGTTCCTCGCTTATGTTTGGCGGTGAACTTCGAGATAATGATGAGTGGACACTATCTTTGCTGACAAATAAAGAAGTACTCGAGTTAAATCAACATAGTCATAGCAATCGCCTTGTCTACCGTAAGGGTGACAAAATGGTCTGGAAGGCAAAAGATCAGGATCAGCATACGTATGCTGCTTTGTTTAATGCTACAGATGAAACGGCAGACGTTGAAGTCTCTTTCGAGCAGTTGGGACTGCCGTCTAAAGTAAGAGCAAGGGATTTGTGGGAGCAAAAAGAGCTTGGAGAAATGACGGATAGAATAAAGCAGACAATTCCTCCCCATGGTTCCGTTCTAATTAAGCTAATTTAAAACAAGCAGGGAGTCCCCGAAAGTTTAGGGACTCCCTGCTTGTTCTATTAGCTGTTAGGTTATCGATAAGTTTTTATCCAATGCTGCCGTTGAGTTCCGGATCATAAGTTCCGGTTCATAGACCGTTGAATGGGGAGTGCTGCCTTTTTTTTCAACAGCAGAAACAATCCATTTAGCTGCTTCAATCCCCATATCCATTTTTGGATGTGTAACCGAAGTTAGTTTTACGTCTGTTGCCTCAGCTAAAGAGGAATCGTCATAGCCGACAATTGAAACATCTTCAGGAACATTTAAGCCAAGACCTCTTAACATAAAGAGTACCTGCAATGCTAACTGGTCATTATAACAAACAATAGCAGTTGGCTTCTTGTCTGTCATAAAAAACTTCTGTAATTGCTCCACTAAATTACTATCCCGTTCTTCTGTTGTATAAGTAATCACCATATCCGGAAAAAACGGGAGGTTATGCTCTCTAAAGGCACGGATAAACCCCTGCATTCGATTGACTCCCTGCAAGTCATCGGTTTTGAATAGGCCAATTATTTTCTCGTGACCAAGACTGATTAAGTGTTCAGTGGCAATAAACCCCCCGTGTTCATCATTCATAATAATATGTGGAGGCATAAGCTGAGAGTAAAACTGGTTAATCATCAGATAGGGAATATTATTTTGCTCAAGTTCTAAGTAGTAATTAATGTTTGGGTTGTAATTACTGCTTTTAGTAGGTTCGACAATGAGACCATCAATATTCCTGCTTAACATCGTTTGCAAACACTGTTTTTCTTTTTCCACATCGTTATCTGTACATGCAAACGTTAGCGAGTAACCTTGTGCAGTTAAATAAGATTCAATTCCTTTGATAATCGAAGGGAAAATATAATCAGAGATATAGGTAGTAATAACGCCAATATTCTTTCCATTTGTAGTTAAACTTTGAATCGGAGAATGAGTTTCAGGTCCAACACTTTTTTGCAGCATTTTATTAGAACAAAATGTACCTGCTCCTTGTTCACGATAAAGCCAGCCTTCATGAACTAAATCCCCAACGGCTTGACGCACCGTATGTCTGCTTACCCCAAACATTTTAACCAGTTCATTTTCGGAATAAATCTTTTCACCGGGCTGAACTGTCCCGCTTGTGATCCATTCCGTTATTTTTTCCTTTACCATATTATATTTGGTCTTCTGAGCCATTGGTATCACCTCTTTCAACTTGTATGAAAGTTTTTCAACTTATACGTACAACAAATATATATTATTATCGTAACAAAAAAAAGTAAAAATGACTATGAAATAATTTAATTAAATCCTTTATAGAATAAAAATTGAAAAATAAATAAACTTAAAAAATGTATAAATCAACTGTAAAAGGGAATAGGAAGGTTAAAATGTCAGCAAACGTACTGAATGACCAAAGAAAATAATCATATACGAAAGCCATAACTTATGACCAAATTAACACGTACGTACAAAAATAAAATTTATATAAAAGTGGTTGACATGTACGAACAGGTATATTACTATTTGAAATATAAGGAATACGCTTTCAAACTTCTACAAAAATCGAGACAAAAATCTTCTAAAATACCATACTAAGACAGATCATTCCTGTGAAATGAGGCTTTTTAGGAGGGATTCAAATCTAATCACTTTTACATGTCCGTACATCTTGGTTAAAGAGTTAACTAGTTTACTAACATTAACACTTTAATTGTATTGAAAAGTGATTACGCTTCCAATGGTTTTAATTTTTACACAATTCATAAAAACAATTTTATTGGAGGGATTTACTTGTTTAAAGCATCTAAAAAAATCAGCGCATTGTTACTGCTTGCGATTTTAGTAGTTGGCTCAATCCTTGCAGGTTGTGGGAATCAAGCTAGTAGTGGTAAAGAAGGCGGTAAAACGCAGCTTACTTTTATGTTCCGCGGTCAGCCTAAAGAGCTAGAAGCTTATAAGAATACCGTTAAAAAATATGAAGAGTCTCATCCTAATGTAAAGGTTACAGTTGTATCTGTTGCTCCTGACCAATACGATACAAAGCTAAAAGCTGCAATTGCAGGACATAAAATTCCGGACGTTTTCTTCTATAACCCAGCCCAAGTTAAAGCATATGTAAACTCTGGTATCTTACTAGATATGACAAAGTATGTTGAAGGTTCAAAAGATGTTAAGTTGAGTGATATGTGGGAGAAAGGTGTAAACAAATACCGTTACGATGGTAAAGAACTTGGTCAAGGTGCAATTTACGGTTTACCAAAAGATATCAGTGGATTTGCACTAGGCTATAATAAAACAATGTTTGAAAAAGCAGGGGTTCCACTACCTGACAAAGATAAGCCGTATACATTAGATGAATTCATCAATGTTGCAAAACAATTAACCAAAGATACAAATGGTGACGGTAAAATTGATCAATTCGGTACAGGATTCAACGTACAATGGTCATTACAGCCAATCGTATGGAGTAATGGTGCTGATTTTATCGACAAAACACATACAAAGGTCACTATCGATGATCCTAAATTTGTTGAAGCATTACAATGGTTTGCTGATCAGCAAAACAAATACAAAGTTACTCCATCTATCTCGGAAGCACAAACTCTTGACACATACCAAAGATGGATGAAAGGTCAATTAGCATTCTTCCCTGTTGGTCCTTGGGATATGGCAACATATGCTTCACTACCATTTGATTATGATTTAATTCCATGGCCAGCTGGTTCAACTGGAAAAACAGCTGCATGGATCGGTTCCCTTGGTATTGGTGTAGGAGCTACTACTAAGAACCCTAAAGCAGCTGCTGAATTAGCGACCTATCTATCAGCTGACCAAGAAGGACAAAAAGCACTAGTTGATGCTCAAATCCAGCTTCCAAACAGCGTGAAAGTTGCTGAAGAGTGGGCAGCAAATACTTCTATTAAACCAGCAAACAAGCAAGAATTCTTAGATATTATTAATGATTATGGCCGCAGCTTCCCAGGTGAGTTCACTTATACTAGTGAGTGGTATGATGAATTCTTCAAAAACATTCAACCTGTACTTGATGGCAAGAAAACAGCTGCTCAGTATGTAAAAGAAGAACAGCCAAAAATGCAAAAACTTTTAGATGCAGCCATTCAACAAGAAAAACAATCTGCAAAGAAATAATATCGTTTTGACATAGTGTAAATGGTGCTAGTTTAAGAAAGTTTTGCTAGCGCCATTTATTCCTTTTATCTAACTTTTTTAGAGATAAGAAATTTAGAGAAAGGGAAATGTACTTGAAAAATCCATTGAAAGGGTGGGGGAAGATGAAAACAACATCCAAGCTGTATCGCACGGAACAAAGATACGCCTATTTATTTATCGCGGCACCGGTTTTAGGATTCCTCATATTTGCCATGGTTCCTTTATTGTATTCGATTTACGGCGCATTTACAGATTGGAACGGTTTAGGACAGATGAATTTTATTGGCCTAGAAAACTTTAAGAATTTATTTCATGACGAATATTTCTATAAGACTATGTATAATACCATCTTCATGATGCTGGGAATTCCAATTGGTATCGTATTAGCACTATTACTTGCTTTAGCATTGAATAGAGGGATCCCTGGAACAAATACCTTCCGGGTCCTTTACTATATCCCGGTTATTTCTTCCCTTGCTGCAATCTCGATTTTATGGCAATGGGCTTACAATGGCGATTATGGTTTAGTTAACCAATTTTTAGATCTATTTGGCATAAAGGGTCCAAACTGGCTGCAAAATACAAACACAGTAAAACCAGCCTTAATTATTATGGCAGTATGGAAGGGCTTGGGCTATACGATGTTATTATATTTAGCGGCATTACAAAGTGTCCCTAAGTCCTTTTACGAGGCGGCTAAGTTAGATGGCGCAAATGCTTTTAAATCTTTCTGGTACATCACTTTGCCAATGGTTAAACCAGTAACCTTCTTTATTATTGTGACAAATATTATTGGCGGTGCGCAGATTTTTACTGAAATTAACGTTATGACACCAACTGGCGGACCTGAATTTAGCTCCGCATCCGTTGTATTCTACATCTGGCAGAAAGCATTTGGTAACTTCCAATTAGGTTATGCATCGGCAATGGCCTTGGTACTGGGACTGTTCATCTTTATTGTTACCTTAATCCAGTTTAAGATCAACGAGAAAAATTCTTTTGATTTGGATTAAAATCGGTGAATAAGAGAGTAATAGAAAGGGGCTATAAAAATGGAAGTTGCAATTGCAAAAAAGACAGTTAAAGCAGAACCAATGTCTGAAAAAAAGAAAAATAGAATTACCAATATTTTTGTTTTTATTCTACTTAGTATAGGAGCAATCTTCATGATCGCTCCATTATTGTGGATGTTTTCCACATCCCTTAAATCAAAAGAAGATGTCTTTTCCTTACCACCAGTGTGGATTCCCGATACTATTTCTTTTAGCAAGTACGCCGAAATTTGGGATATGGGGCCGCTTTTATCTGGTATCGGTAATAGTTTGATAGTTGCGGTAACTGTCACAGTAATCGGAACATTCACATCCAGCTTAGCAGCGTTTGCCTTTTCGAAACTGCAATTTGCTGGAAAGAATAAAATTTTTATTGCACTTTTTGCTTCCGTCATGATTCCGTATCCTGTTGTTATGATCCCGCAATTCATTATGTTTTCAAATATTGGCTGGATCGATAGTTTATTACCTTTAATTATACCTGGATTGTTTGGTAATATTTTCATGATTTTCTTTTTACGTCAATTCTTAACCAGCATTCCAAACTCAATCATTGAAGCAGCAAAAATTGATGGATGCTCTTATTTCCAAATCTTTTATAAGATTATCTTTCCGTTAATCAAACCAGCGGTGGCTGCGCAGTTAATTCTGTGGTTTATGGGAATTTGGAATGATTATTTAGGCCCTATTCTTTATTTGAACTCACCAGAAAAACAAACATTGCAGTTAGTTATAGCAAACTTTAACGCCTCATACGCAATTCAAAGTGACTACCCGCTGATTATGGCAGCTTCCATGGTGGCATTATTGCCAATGTTAATTGTATTCATTATTTTCCAAAAGCAAATCATCGAATCGATTGCTATTTCTGGTGTAAAAGGCTGATTCAACTTAAGTCTGCTCGTGCATTTTTGCTTAATAATGATATTTAATAGAAAAAAGTAAGGCACTTATTCTCAATGGTTTTGATAAGTGCCTTTTCTTATATCGAAAAAACCTTAAATCGTTTCTTGTATTGGGAGAATGAAAAATGAAAATGAAAACAAAGGTCAGCCTGATTGGTGCACTGCTAGTTATTCTAATCATCCCAGCCGTCATCCTAGGCTTGCAGCATTATCAACCAAAGAAAACTGATTTTACAGGAATAAAGCTGCCTTTAGCACCTGCAAAATCTGCTCTTAAAAATGTTAATACAGATGTACTTTATGATGAAAAGAAGTGGACGACTAATTTCACTCATGATGGGGCGATTATAAAAGCGGATGGCTGGTATTATGTGTTTTCTACCGATTATATGGTAGGAGCACCGCCCACTCCGGGGATACAGATCCGAAAATCAAAGGATTTAATTCATTGGCAGTTTGTTGGGCGTGTATTTGAACAAGTTTCCCGAGAGGCATGGAATTGGACGCATGGAACCACATTTTGGGCGCCAAATGCGATTCAAATGAATGGAAAATACTTTTTATATTATTCGGTTTCTGAGGTAGGGAAAAGAAATTCCTATATTGGTTTAGCGACAAGTGACAAAATTGAGGGGCCATGGAAAGATGAAGGAGCTGTCTTTAAATCCCAAGAAGGTGACGGGAATACGGTTAATGCAATTGACCCCGATATAACGATTGATAAAAATGGTCAGCCATGGATGGTATATGGCTCCTATTTTGGCGGCATTTTTGTTACAAAGGTGGATAAAACCACAGGAAAATTAGTCAATCCAAATAATCAAGGGACACTGCTAGCCCAAAGAAAAGACATGAACTTCGGAATTGAAGGTCCGGAGATTATCTACAACAAAAAAACAGGTTATTATTATTTAACCGTTTCATACGACTGGCTGGAAGATACGTATAACGTAAGAGTAGCACGGTCTAAGGAGATCACAGGACCATTCTTAGACTATAACCATAAGGATATGGTAGATCCAAGCGACGACTCTTTTAATACTGGTAATAAAATTGTCGGCCCCTATTCGTTTGGAAAAGACCCAGGCTGGCTGGGGACAGGACATAATGGTTTACTGCAGGATGGAGAAAATTACTATTTAATTCACAACGCCAGAGCCGGAGAGGATAAATATTGGTCGCATTTACATGTAAGAAAAATAGTCTGGACTGATGACGGCTGGCCGGTAGTTTCACCTGAGCGATATGCAGGTGAAACAGAGCAAAAGGTAACGGAGTCCAATCTAATTGGGGATTGGCAGCAGATTGTCCTGAATCGCTTTGATGATACAAAGCAAGCTTCTACAAAACTTCAACTACTCGCTAATGGTGAAATAAAAGGGAGCAAAGGGAGAAGTCATTGGAAATTAACCGGGAAGAATACCTTAAAACTTTCTCTTTATGATCCAGAGGTTGCTCCTAAGAACTATTGGAATTTTACTGTAAATGTCCTTCCGGCTTGGGATTGGGAGAACTGGAACGGTACATTGGTTTTCACTGGTATGAATCAAGAGGGGACCGTTATTTGGGGGAAGAAAATAATTAAAAATGATTAGTATCAGATTTAAAAGGAAATGGGGAGAAGGAACATGAAGGTAAAAGCATTTAACCTTAACCGAGTTCGTATCACTGGGGGGCCATTGAAACACGCAATGGAATTAAATAAAACCTATTTATTGGAACTTGAGCCAGACAGACTTCTTTCAAGGTTTCGGGAATACGCAGGATTACAGCCAAAGGCAGCTCATTATGAAGGCTGGGAAGCACAAGGTATTTCCGGACATACGCTTGGGCATTATCTATCTGCCTGTGCGATGATGGCTGCTGCCAGCGGTGACAGTAGATTTGCTGAGCGGGTTCAATACATAGTTGACGAATTAGAGGAATGCCAAAAAGCACATGGTGATGGTTATATTTCAGGTATTCCCCGCGGTCGAGAAATCTTTAATGAGATTAAAAACGGGGATATTCGCTCTCAGGGCTTTGATTTAAATGGAGGATGGGTGCCTCTATATACGATGCACAAATTATATGCAGGTCTTCGAGATGCCTATCAGCTGACCAACAACGAAAAGGCGCTTACCATCGAGGAAAAGCTTGGGGTGTGGCTGGAAGATATCCTTGCTGGTCTTAATGACGACCAAGTACAAGAGATACTTAAATGCGAATTTGGCGGGATGTCGGAGGTGCTCGCTGACCTTGCCGTTGATTCTGGTGACGAAAGGTTTTGGAGATTATCGGAAAGATTTCATCATCACGAAGTACTTGATCCGCTTAGCAATCAAAAAGATGAATTGGCAGGCAAGCATGCAAATACCCAGATTCCAAAAATCGTTGGTTCGGCCCGTCAATTTGAAATTTCTAAAAAGGATTCCTATCGCGCTATCTCTGAATTCTTCTGGAATCAGGTTGTCCATCATCATTCTTATGTTATTGGCGGTAATAGCATGAATGAGCATTTTGGTGAAACCGGAAAATTGAGTGACCGTCTGGGTGCCTTTACGTGCGAAACCTGCAATTCTTATAACATGCTAAGGCTAACAAAACATCTTTTCCAATGGAATGTCTTGGCGGAGGAAGGCGATTATTATGAGAGAGTCTTATATAATCATATTCTTGCCTCTCAACATCCCGAAGACGGAACAGTGACTTACTTTGTTTCCTTAGATATGGGCGGCCATCGAGTATACAATTCAAAATTTAACGATTTTACCTGCTGTGTTGGTTCAGGAATGGAAAACCATTCTAGTTATGGGAATGCTCTTTATTTCCATGGAGACCAAGCACTTTATGTAAATCAATATGCGCCTTCGCGCTTAGAGTGGACAGAGATGGGCGTAACTGTTAATCAGGAAACCACTTACCCGGAAGGTGGTTATATAAAACTATTAGTGGAAACGTTGGTGCCAAAAGCATTTTCTCTATCGCTTCGGAATCCTTATTGGGCGGAGCAAGGGATAACGGTCAAGATAAACGGTATTCCTTATGAGCATAAAACAAAACCCTCAAGCTTTATTACGATCGATCGCCTCTGGGAAAATGGAGATACGGTAGAACTAGACATTCCAATGACAGTTCATTTAGAAAAAATGGAGGATCAACCTAATCGAATTGCCTTCATGTACGGACCACTCGTTCTAGCAGGAGATCTTGGCCCAATAAACCAAGGAGAGGAAGCGCGTGACCTGCTCTTCACTCCGGTATTAGTGACAAATGAGGAGGACATTCTCAACTATCTAAAGCCTGTACCGGACAAGTTAAATACATTTGTCTTGGATAAGCTCGGTTACCCTCGTGATGTGGAGTTAGCACCTTTTTACAGGATGCATGACCGCAGCACTACCGTATATTTTGACCTATTTTCAGAGGAAGAGTGGGAAAAAGCAGCCTTATTATATAAAACCTCCATTGAGAAGGAGCGTGAACTTCAACTTCGAACCATTGATTTTGTCCAGCCAGGTGAAATGCAGCCAGAGCGAGATCATGAGTTTACGGGCGAACATGTGGGCTTAGGGATTCACTCCAATCGTAAGTACAGGGACACCTGGCCTAACGGTTATTTTGTTTTCACCCTTAAAGTACTTTCTGATCAACCGAACGATCTTATTGTTATGTATACGAAAGAGATAGAGTCAATGACTGCTTTTGATTTAACCGTAGACGGTATCTTGTTAGATCAGGGAATCGTAGAACAGGAAGAAATGAACAAATTTGTGCTAATTAAATACGAGATTCCTGCTGAAACCACTTCTGGGAAGGAAAAAGTCAACGTCAAATTCCATGCACATCCAGGGGAAAAGGTTCCGAAGGTTTTTGGAATTCGCATGATAAAAGGATAGGTTCGTGTGAAAAAATGTAAAAATATATTTAAGTTTTCTAGATATTATCTTTACTATAATAATAAGAGTTTAAAAATTAATAGAAAACTTTAATTAATTTTTAAAATACCTTGAAAAAAAACAGATAGATGGTAAAATTTAATCAAGGTTATACGTACAAGTTAAAGTTGTTTGGTTAACTTGTAAGGAATACTAATAAGGGTACACTATATTAGCTAATCTTGTACGTATAAAAAATATATTTATAGAATAACTGAAGACGCGATTAATCTTTAAAGATTAAATAAAATTTTTTACCAGATTTGTAAACGTATTCTTATAAAGGACAGGTGATTTTCATGGCGAAATATACGATTGGTGTAGATTATGGCACACAATCAGGAAGAGCTGTACTTGTTGAAGTAGGAACCGGCCGTGAAGTGGCAACGGCTGTGAAACCATACACACATGGGGTTATGGATGAATTTCTCCCTAATGGAACCACAAAATTAGAGCATGATTGGGCCCTGCAGCATCCTGCAGATTATCTTGAAGTATTACAGGTAACCATACCTGAAGTATTAAAAAACGCACAAGTTACAGCAGACGATGTGATCGGCTTAGGGATTGATTTTACAGCTTGTACGGTCCTTCCAATTGATGCAAATGGAACACCATTATGCTTTAAAGATGAATTTATTAATCATCCACATAGCTATGTGAAGCTTTGGAAACACCATGCCGCACAAGATGAAGCAAATCGTTTAAATGATATTGCCGAAGAACGTGGAGAAAAGTTTTTACAGCGCTATGGCGGGAAAATTTCTTCCGAGTGGCTATTTCCAAAGGTTTGGCAGATTCTGAATGAGGCACCTGAAATTTACCAAGCAGCAGATCAAATTCTGGAAGCAACTGACTGGGTGATTTCCGAGTTAACAGGGGAAATCAACCGAAACAGTTGTACAGCTGGATACAAAGCGATTTGGCATAAGCAAGATGGTTATCCATCAAATGAATTCTTCAAAGCACTTGACCCTCGCCTGGAAAAGGTAGTCGAAGAAAAACTTTCTACTAACATAGTTCCAATTGGGTCAAAGGCAGGGGAAATTACTAAAAAGGCCGCTAAACTTACCGGTCTAAAACCTGGTACTGCCGTAGCCGTTGCGAACGTAGACGCACACGTTGCTGTTCCAGCCGTTGGGATTACTGAACCCGGTAAATTGTTAATGATTATGGGAACTTCCACTTGTCACATTCTTTTGGGAGAAGAAGAAAAAATTGTACCAGGTATGTGCGGTGTAGTTGAAGATGGTGTTATCCCTGGATATATGGGGTATGAAGCCGGCCAATCTTGTGTGGGTGATCACTTTGAATGGTTTACAGAAAACTGTGTACCTGCAAGCTACCACGAAGAAGCAAAAGAAAGAGGAATCAATATACACCAATTATTAACGGAAAAGGCAAGTCAGTTGCAAGTGGGTGAAAGCGGTCTCCTTGCCTTAGATTGGTGGAATGGTAATCGTTCAACGCTTGTTGATGCAGACCTAACCGGTGTTCTTCTTGGGGCAACTCTATTAACGAAGCCGGAAGAGATGTATCGTGCCTTAATTGAAGCAACTGCCTATGGTACGCGCATGATTGTTGAAACCTTCCGTAAAAATGGAGTTCCGGTAAATGAAGTATACGCTGCAGGCGGAATTGCTGAGAAAAATGCGATGATGATGCAAATTTATGCTGATGTATTAAGTATGGATATTAAGATCTCCGCTTCTTCACAAACCCCAGCCCTCGGTTCTGCAATGTTCGGAGCTGTTGCAGCAGGAAAAGAGCGGGGCGGATATGACAGCATTACAGAGGCAGCAAAAGATATGGGAAGAGTGAAAGATTACATCTATCAGCCTATTAAAGAGAATGCGCAGGTTTATCATCAACTTTTCACTGAATATGCACGTCTCTATGACTACTTTGGACGCGGCGAAAACAATGTCATGAAAACCTTAAAAAATATTAAAAAGGATAGCTCCTTAGGGAAAAAGGAGGAAGAAACAGTATGCTAGAACGTTTGAAAAGAGAGGTTCTGGAAGCTAACTTAGCGCTTCCAGAACATGGTCTGGTTACGTTTACTTGGGGAAATGTTAGTGGAATCGACCGTGAAACAGGCCTCGTTGTGATTAAACCAAGTGGTGTTCCGTATGATGAGTTACAAATTGATGATCTAGTTGTCTTAGATTTAGATGGAAACATCGTGGAAGGGAACTTAAGACCTTCTTCCGATACACCAACACACCTTTCCTTGTATCGTGCTTTCCCGCAAATCGGAGGAATTGTTCATACTCACTCCCCTGGTGCGACAAGCTGGGCACAGGCAGGACGTCCAATTCCGGCACTCGGAACAACACATGCGGATTATTTTTACGGGGAAATTCCTTGTACACGCAAGTTGACTCAAACAGAAATTGACCGGGGTTATGAGCTTGAAACGGGAAATGTCATTATCGAGACCTTTGAAAAGGAAGGACTTGACCCTGTGGCCATGCCTGGAATTTTATTATCAGGTCATGCTCCATTTAGCTGGGGGAAGAATGCCAATCAAGCGGTGCATAATGCAGTTGTTCTAGAAGAAGTCGCTAAAATGGCGTTAAACACATTTACGCTTAACCCGCAAATTGAGCCAATCGACCAATTCCTGCTTGATAAGCATTATCTTCGAAAGCATGGTGCTAACGCTTATTACGGACAAAAGTAGTAGTTTAAGAGGAATACCCACGCCAGCATAAAGGATAACTTGTACGGATGTTCTAGTGGTTGAATGAGAAAACATGAATTGATCATACCTATCTTTTATATACTTAGGAGGAATTACCTTGTTAACAACAAAAGCTTATGAATTCTGGTTTGTAACAGGAAGTCAATTATTATATGGAGAAGATGTTCTTCGGCAGGTTGAAGAAAACTCAAAAACGATTGTAAATGGATTGGATTCTGCTGTACCTTATAAATTAATTTTTAAATCAGTCGTAAAGGATTCTGATTCCATCCGCAAATTAATCCTAGAAGCAAATGCGGATGAAAATTGCGCCGGTATCATTACTTGGATGCACACATTCTCACCATCAAAAATGTGGATTGCAGGTCTTTCGGCATTGCAAAAGCCATATCTGCATTTGGCAACCCAATTTAACCGTGATATCCCTTGGGATTCAATCGATATGGATTTCATGAACTTGAATCAAGCTGCACACGGTGACCGCGAACATGGATTCATCGCAGCACGCATGAATGTAAAACGTAAGGTTGTCGTTGGTCATTGGGAAAACCGAGAAGTAAGAGAACGTATTGGCAGCTGGATGAGAACTGCAGCTGCATTCGAGGAAAGTAAGACCCTTAAGGTTGCAAGATTTGGTGACAATATGCGCGAAGTAGCGGTAACAGAAGGGGATAAGGTAGAAGCGCAAATCAAGTTTGGCTGGACAGTCAACGGTTATGGTGTAGGCGACCTTGTTCAACGCATGAACGATGTTACAGAACAAGAGATTGACCAGTTAATGGCTGAATACGAAGAGCAATACGATATTACCCCAGAAGGATTGACTGATGGTCCAGTTCGTGATTCCATCCGTTATCAAGCTAGAATTGAACTTGGTATGAAGGCATTTTTAACAGAAGGCGGTTATACTGCATTCACAACTACTTTTGAAGATTTACACGGTATTCGTCAGCTTCCTGGTTTAGCCGTACAACGTTTAATGGAACAAGGCTACGGTTTCGCTGGTGAGGGTGACTGGAAAACAGCAGCTCTTGTTCGATTGATGAAAATTATTGCCGGTAATGAAGGAACATCCTTCATGGAAGATTATACGTATCATTTTGAGCCAGGGAATGAAATGGTTCTTGGTTCTCACATGCTTGAAGTGTGCCCAACCATTGCTGCTACTCGCCCGAGAATCGAAGTTCATCCACTTGGAATCGGCGGTAAAGAAGACCCTGCACGAATTGTATTTAATGGAAAAGGCGGCTGCTCAGCCTTAAATGCAACCATCGTGGACCTCGGACATCGTTTCCGTCTACTTGTAAATGAAGTAGATGCGGTTGAGATTGAAAGAGATATGCCAAAGCTTCCTGTTGCACGTGTACTTTGGAAGACCCAGCCATCTTTAAGTCAAGCAGTCGAAAACTGGATCCAAGCGGGCGGAGCACACCACACAGGCTTCTCTTATAAAGTAACAACTGAACAGCTTAGAGATTTTGCTGAACTGGCAGGGATTGAGTTCCTAGTAATCAATAATGATACAAACACTCATGCATTTACTAACGAAATTCGCTGGAACAACGTTATTTTCCGTTAGACTTTTTTTGAAAGAGTTTATATCCATACTAAATATAACATCAGGGCTATTAGAAGATTAATAGCCCTGATGTTAAATTGGCACAACTTTTCAATGCTAATTAAAGATTGTTTATAATCATCTGCGGCAATCAAACAAGGATTGTGAACTCCTTTTAATACTATCACTCTCATAAAATGGAGGCGTTACTATTGGCAAATCAAGTCATTATCAACACTGATATCCCAAAAGGAAAAATCAATAAAAATATCTATGGTCATTTCGCAGAGCACCTTGGAAGATGTATTTATGAAGGAATTTGGGTGGGAGAGGATTCCTCCATCCCCAATACAAAAGGGATTCGCAATGATGTATTGGCAGCATTAAAGAATATTAAAGTTCCGGTTCTTCGCTGGCCGGGCGGATGTTTTGCCGATGAATACCACTGGAAAGATGGTATTGGTCCTAAGGAAAATCGTAAACGCATGGTTAATACTCACTGGGGCGGTGTCGTTGAAAACAACCACTTTGGTACACACGAATTTATGCTTCTTTGTGAGTTATTAGAGTGTGAGCCATATATTTGCGGAAATGTTGGAAGCGGAACGGTTCAAGAGATGTCTGAATGGGTTGAATACATGACCTTTGAAGGCGAATCACCAATGGCCAACTGGCGTCTTGAAAACGGCCGTGAAGAGCCATGGAAATTAAAATATTTTGGTGTAGGAAACGAAAACTGGGGCTGCGGCGGAAACATGCGTCCTGAATATTATGCTGATCTATATCGCAGATACCAAACCTATGTAAGAAACTATGGAAATAACAAAGTTTATAAAATTGCCGGCGGCGCGAATGTAGACGACTACAACTGGACAGAAGTGTTAATGAAAAATGCCCACTGGTTAATGGATGGCCTAAGCCTTCACTATTACACCATTCCAGGAGATTTCTGGTTAGGCAAAGGCTCTGCCATTGATTTCCCAGAAGATGAATGGTTCATTACTATGAAAAAGGCGCTTCATATGGATGAGTTAATTACAAAGCACAGCACAATTATGGATAAGTACGACCCACAAAAACGAATTGGCATGATCATTGATGAGTGGGGTACATGGTTTGACGTAGAACCAGGTACAAATCCAGGATTCCTTTATCAGCAAAATACGATCCGTGATGCATTAGTGGCTGGTTTACATTTTAACATTTTCCATAACCATGCTGATCGTGTTCAAATGACAAATATTGCCCAAACGGTTAACGTGCTTCAAGCGATGATTCTAACAGAAGGCGAGCAAATGATCCTTACTCCGACCTACCACGTATTTGATATGTACAAAGTTCACCAGGATGCAGAAGTTTTAGCCGTTGATTCTTCATTTGGTACATACGAGTTAAACGGTGAAACATTACCTCAAGTAACCGTATCTGCATCAAAAAATGCAGAAGGAAAGATTCACGTAAGCTTATGTAATATCAACCACCAAAACGGGGCTGAATTAGATTTAGATCTTCGAGGTATTAATGCAGCGAATACAAAGGTGACAGGCACCATTATCACTGCGGACACGATGAATGCTCATAACACTTTTGAACAGCCGGATGTTGTTAAGCCTGTTGAATTCACTGGTGCAGCTGTTGAAAATAATAAATTGGCCATCAAGCTTCCAGCAATGTCTGTTGTGACATTAGTTATTGAATAACAGAAAGAGAGGGGAATGACAGTGAATCAAAAAAGTCTGTGCAAGGGCTGCGTGGAAAGTGTAATTGTAACGGAAGAGATCATTCAAGAATTAGTTAGGGAAGCTGAAGAAAATCCGACTGTTATCGTTTCTGACGAGATCTACCTAGCAAGACTAAAGACTTGTGAAAACTGTCCTTCCCTGCAATATGGCACCACTTGTGCACATAGCGGATGTATTGTCCGCTACCGGGCAAAGTTTAAAAACAAAAGCTGTCCATATGCAGGAAAACCAAAATGGCAAAAGATCAGTTAACTACTTAATAATCTTTCCGTTTACTAGACTATTAACAAAGACAGGGGAGGTAAATCAGAACATGGCCAAAAATAAAGCAAAAATGATCCTAGAAAAGGATTTTAAAATCGCTGAAATTGATAATCGTATATATGGTTCTTTTATTGAACACTTAGGACGTGCCGTATACGGTGGTATTTATGAACCTGGTCATCCTCAAGCAGATGAAAAAGGCTTCCGTCAAGACGTGATTGAACTGGTAAAAGAACTGCAAGTACCACTTGTCCGTTATCCAGGCGGAAACTTTGTATCCGGATACAATTGGGAAGATGGTGTAGGACCTGTTGAAAGCCGCCCGCGTCGTTTAGAACTAGCATGGCGTACAACGGAAACAAACGAAATGGGTACGAATGAGTTCATGAAATGGGCCCAGCTTGTAAACGCGGATGTAAACATGGCCGTTAACCTTGGAACACGCGGTATTGATGCAGCGCGTAATTTAGTAGAGTACTGTAATCATCCAGGCGGTTCTTTTTATAGTGATTTACGAATTTCCCATGGAGTAAAAGATCCTTATAACATTAAGACCTGGTGTTTAGGGAACGAAATGGATGGTCCTTGGCAGATTGGTCACAAGACTGCTGCTGAATATGGCCGTCTTGCCCAAGAAGCGGCAAAAGTAATGAAGTGGGTTGACCCTTCAATTGAGCTAGTTGCCTGCGGAAGCTCGAACAGAAATATGCCTACATTTGCAGATTGGGAAGCGACAGTTCTTGATCATACCTATGATCATGTTGAGTTTATTTCTCTGCATCAATATTACGGCAACCGTGACAATGAAATTTCAAACTATTTAGCTCTATCCTTAGAAATGGATGATTTTATTAAATCAGTCATTTCAATTGCTGACTACATTAAAGCGAAAAAACGCGGCAAAAAGAATATTAATCTATCTTTTGATGAGTGGAATGTTTGGTATCACAGTAATGAGCAGGATAAAAAAATTGAACCATGGAGCATTGCACCACCACAGTTAGAGGATATTTATAACTTTGAAGATGCTTTATTAGTAGGCTGTATGCTGATTACACTGCTAAAACATGCGGACCGTGTGAAAATTGCCTGCCTGGCACAATTGGTGAATGTTATTGCGCCAATTATGACAGAAGATAACGGACCTGCATGGAAACAAACGATTTTCTATCCATACATGCATACATCTGTATTTGGCCGTGGAGTTTCACTGAATCCTATCATTTCAAGTCCTAAATATGATAGCAAGGATTTTACAGATGTTCCATATTTAGAGTCAACGGCTGTTTACAATGAAGAGGAAGAAACATTAACCATCTTTGCAGTAAACCGTCACCTTCAAGAAGGCTTAGACCTAGAAGTGGATATCCGTAATTTTGAAGGCTACGAAGTAGTCGAGCATATTGTCCTGGAAAATGACGATATAAAGCAAACGAATTCAGCTAAGGGAACACCTGTAGCTCCTCATTCAAATGGAAATGCTAAGACCGAGAATGGCTGCGTAACGGCTGTACTTCCGAAACTTTCTTGGAATGTAATCCGTTTGGCGAAACGTATGTAATTCTTTCTCTTCCATATCTTTTTAGTCAACTAGACTAAGAGGATATGGCCTATTTTTTATTTGAATGATATGCACGTAAGTGATCACACAGGAATGAAAGGCAGGATTAATATGAAGGTTATCCAAGAAAAGTTTGGTGAATTAAACAATCAAACGGTTCATTCTTATACACTCGTTAACGACCATGGTATGGAGCTTACTTGTATTAATTATGGTTGTATTATTACGAAAATCATCACTCCCGATCAGAACGGGAATTTTGAAAATATTGTTTTAGGATATGATACATTGGAAGAATATGTGAGTGGCAGTTATTTCTTCGGTACAGTTGTCGGACGTGTAGCCGGCCGCATAAAGGGCGGATCGTTTGAACTTGACGGAAAAACTTATACACTCGCAAAAAATGAAAACAACAACCATCTCCATGGGGGGAATAAAGGGTTCGATAAAGTAATTTGGAATGCATCTATTAAAGAGAATGACGAAGAAGTAAGTGTTCAATTTGCGTACCTGAGCCCTGATGGTGAAGAGGGTTACCCAGGAAATGTAAATATAAAGGTAACTTATACACTTAATAATCAGAATGAACTAACCATTCACTATTCAGGAATTTCGGATGAAAAGACATTATTAAATATGACCAATCACTCCTATTTTAACCTAAGTGGAAATATTAAACGGGATATTCTTAATCATTCACTATCGATGAAAAGTGATAAGTTTTTAGAATTAAATGATGAATTGCTTCCAACCGGAGAACTGCTGGACGTTCTTGGGACACCATTTGATTTTACTGGTGAACGATTAATTCAAACGGGTGTTGTAGCCGATCATCCGCAAAATCAATTAGCAGACCAGGGATATGATCATCCTTTTTTACTATCAACCAACCATGACCAAGAAATTGTTCTTACAGATGCCGAGAGCGGTCGTACATTGATCATTGAAACCGATGAGCCTGGAGTCGTTGTCTACTCAGGAAACCAAATGAAATCAGAAGGTGAGATCTACGGTGTTCCATCCCGTAAATACCTTGGGATTTGTTTAGAAACTCAAGGGTTGCCAGATGCCATCCACCACCCTAACTTTCCTTCATGGATCTTAGAAAAAGATCAAGAGTACACATCCGTGACGAAGTATAAATTCGGGGTTGCAGTTAATTAGGTTTAAAAAAGTTGAAGGAGCAGGAGGAACGATAATGGAAAAAATAATCACTGAAATGATGAGACTAGCCAATAGTTGTCACTGCGGCAATCATCATAATCAGATTCCGATTGAGACCATTTTAGTAGGGAAAAATGTACTAGGGGAAGCTGCTGCTTATATGGAAAAGAAATCATTTAAAAAAGCAGTCATCATTGCAGACGAGCAGACTTTTCGTGTTGCGGGGGAAAAACTAACCAATCATTTATCAACAACAAAGGTTGGCTATTCTACCTGTTTGCTGCAGCCTGACGAGAATAATGATGTTGTAGCAGACGAGAAGTCTTTAGTACAAGCATTGTTGGAAACGTCACAAGAGACTGATGTGATTTTAGCGGTAGGGTCCGGAACGATCCACGATATTGCTCGTTTTACAAGTACTAAAATGAAAATTCCATTCATTTCTGTTCCTACTGCTCCTTCCGTTGATGGATTTACATCTATGGGAGCCCCCCTTATTGTGAGAGGAATGAAGAAAACCTTCCAAATGATGGCGCCTATTGCCGTATTTGCTGATTTAAACGTATTAAAAAATGCACCAAAGAAAATGATTGCGGCAGGATTTGGGGATATGTTAGCCAAATATACATCCCTTGCGGATTGGAAATTTGGACAAATGACTTATGGTGAATCCTATTGTCCCCTTGTTGCAAACATTACGAGAGAAGCTCTTCATTTATGTGTTGAAAATACAGATAAAATTGCGGCCGCTGATGAGGAAGGGATCCGCATTTTAATTGAAGCCCTCATTCACTCTGGATTAGCGATGTTACTATTTGGTCAATCACATCCTGCTTCAGGAGGGGAGCATCACCTCTCACACTATTGGGAGATGGAATTCTTACGACAAAACCGCCCGCAAGTCCTTCATGGGGCCAAGGTGGGGGTGGCGGTTGCGCTCCTAGCAGATGTATATGAAAGGGAATTCATCCCATCCATCTCTTTACTGAGAAAATTAGATGATACGATTAAAACGCTTGAAGACTATAGTATCGTTAGAAACATTAAAGAAAACATTGAAGAAATTAAAGCTGTCTACGCAGCTATACCAAAAGCTTCTCAACTGCGTGAACTTATCGAAAAAGTTGGAGGCGAAACTCTGCCGGGCCAACTGGGGATTGACGGAAATCTTGTCATGAGAGGTTTAACCGAAGCCCATCATTTAAGAGATCGTTTTACAGCGCTAAAGTTTTTAAATGAGGTAATTAAAGCTAACCATCATGTTGAAGTAAGGTAAATGAAAGAGAAAGGTGATCAAATATGCCTAAGAATGAAACATTAAATAACCCCATCGTCGAGCAGCGTGCTGATCCATGGGTATATAAACATACAGATGGTCACTACTATTTCACAGCGTCTGTTCCGGAATATGACCGAATTGAAGTCAGAAGGTCTGCAACCATACAAGGGTTGGGTGAAGCAGCCCCTGTCGTTGCTTGGAGAAAACATGAAGAAGGCCCGATGAGCGCCAATATTTGGGCCCCCGAAATCCATTATATAAATGGAAAATGGTACATCTATTATGCAGCTGCAAGGGAAGATGAGATTTTTGACCATCGCATGTATGTCATCGAAAACGATTCCCAAAATCCTTTAGAGGGAACTTGGGTAGAAAAAGGCCAAGTGAAAACAGAATGGGAGTCATTCTCTCTGGATGCGACTACCTTTGAGCATAAGGGGCAAAGGTATTATGTTTGGGCACAAAGAGACCCTGAAATTGTTGGCAACTCCAACCTTTACATTGCAAAAATGGTCAATCCTTGGACGATTGAAGGACCTCAAGTGATGATCACAAAGCCTGAATATGATTGGGAAACCATTGGCTTCTTGGTAAACGAAGGAGCAGCCGTCTTAAAGAGAAATGGAAAAATCTTCATTTCCTATTCTGCAAGTGCCACAGACTACAATTATTGTATGGGCCTCCTTTCTGTAGATGAAAATAGTGATTTATTAGACCCTGCATCGTGGGAAAAATCAGAAACACCTGTATTTCAAACAAATGTAGAAAACAGTCAATACGGACCGGGACATAACAGTTTCACAGTATCAGAAGACGGAAGACAAGATATTTTGATCTATCATGCTCGTAACTATCGCGATATTGAGGGCGACCCGTTATGGGATCCAAATCGTCATACTCGGGCTCAAGTGTTTACTTGGAATGAAGATGGAACACCGAATTTTGGGGTACCAGTCGCCGATGCAAAATAATATTGAATAGCTTACATTTTTGGAAGGAAGATTACGATGGTAAAAGTAACAATCGAAGAGTCAAAAACAGCACAGGATCTGATTATCGAGCAGAGAGCGGATCCATGGGTTTATAAACATACGGATGGATATTATTATTTTACCGCATCTGTTCCTGAATATGACCGTATCGAGGTTAGACGTTCAAAAACCATTCAGGGTATAGCCGATGCAGAACCTGTTACCGCTTGGGAAAAACATGAAACTGGACCATTAAGTGCGCTGATTTGGGCTCCAGAGATTCACTTTATTAATGGCAGCTGGTACATTTATTTCGCTGCTGCACCATCAAAAGAAATAATCGATGGGCTCTTTCAACATCGCATGTTTGTGATTGAAAACAAATCAGCTAATCCGTTAGAAGGGACATGGGAAGAAAAGGGACAAATTAAAACCGCTTGGGAATCATTTGCATTAGATGCAACAACGTTCGAGCATAAAGGACAGCAATATCTTGTCTGGGCTCAAAAGGATCCTAACATCAGAGGTAATTCTAATTTATATATTGCTCCATTAGAAAACCCTTGGACGATCAAAGGGTCGCAAGTGATGATTGCTAAACCGGAATATGATTGGGAAACGATTGGATTCTGGGTGAATGAAGGGCCAGCTGTACTAAAGAGAAATGGTAAGCTCTTTATTTCCTATTCCGGAAGTGCAACGGACGAGAATTATTGCATGGGCCTTTTGATTGCAGATGAATCAAGTGATGTGTTGAACCCAAATTCATGGAGTAAATCGGAATCACCGGTATTTAAAACTAATTATGAAGCAGGCCAATATGGTCCAGGACATAATAGTTTTACAGTTTCCGAAGATGGAAGCAAGGATATACTTGTCTATCATGTAAGGAATTATACAGAAATTGTCGGAGATCCACTTTATGATCCAAACCGCCACACTTGCGCGAAAGAGTTTACCTGGAATCCAGATGGTACTCCAAACCTAGGTTTTCCTAGTTAACTCTAAAAATAATTAGCAGAATAGGTTCATATCTTTTCTGGATATGAATCTTTTTCTGTAAAAAAAGCGATCTATATGAAGAGGCCGGCTGGTCTTGGCGTAGAGCATTTATGATGTGAAATTTTATAAGGTGGACAGGAAAATGGGAACTTCAATTGATCAAAGAAACATGAGACTAAGAACTATCACATGGCCTATTTTCATAGAGTTATTCTTGCAAACAATCATGGGCAGTACCGACACCATTATGCTCTCGCATATTTCTGATCACGTAGTAGCAGCTGTTGGTGTTGCCAACCAGCTTGTCTTTTTTACGATACTGATTTTCAGTTTTACTGCAACAGGAACGGCGGTTCTTGTTTCACAATATTTAGGTGCGGGAATGAGAAAAGACGCAAAGCAAGCATCAGCTATATCCATATCTATTAATCTAGTCATCGGATTAGTGGTTAGTTTGTTAATGGTCATATTTAAGGGGCCGCTTTTAGCAATGTTCCATCTTAAACCGGATATTGCCGAAATAGGTTATGAATATTTATCTATTGTGGGCGGGACCCTGTTTTTGCAGGCTGTCCTCGTTACAGTTTCCTCTATTTTAAGAGCACACGGCTTTACAAGAGAAGCCATGTTTGTCTCTGTGATGATGAATGTAATTCACTTAGCAGGCAATAGTATTGTTATTTTTGGATTATTTGGATTCCCGGTGCTGGGAGTTAAAGGTGTTGCTATTTCAACTGCTTTAAGCCGGGCTGCTGCTTTACTTATAGCATTTATCCTTATGTATAGAAGGCTTCCAATAGCTATAAAAAAGGAAGATTATTTTAACTTCCAAATATCGCAAATTAAAAAAATCTTAAAAATTGGCATACCGGCTGCTAGTGAACAAATTAGCTATAATACGAGCCAGATGGCGATGACTGCTATTACCGCGATTATTGGAGCGGCCGCTCTTTCCACTCGAGTGTATACCTGGAATATCATGTCGTTCATCATGTTATTTGGATTAGCGATGGGGCAGGGAACGCAAATTCTGATTGGATATAGAGTAGGGGCAGGAGATTTTGAAGGTGCCTATCGTCAATTACTGAAAAGTTTAAAATATAGCTTTGTTATTACCATTTTCATCTCGATTTTAGTTGCTATTTTTAGAGAAGATATTATGCGCATCTTTACAAATGATAAAGAAATTATCCATACGGGTGGTAAGTTATTACTATTGTGTTTGATACTCGAACCGGGCCGTACCTTTAACATCTTGGTCGTCAACTCACTCCGCGCAACCGGTGATGCCGCGTTTTCAGTAAAAATAGGCGTGCTATCCATGTGGGGGATTGCTGTACCCATTTCCTACTTTTTAGGGATTCATTTGGGATTAGGCTTGGCTGGAATTTGGATTGCCTTTATCGTCGATGAATGGGAAAGAGGCATTGTCATGTATTTCAGATGGAGAAGCCGGGCATGGGAGAAAAAAGTATTGGTTGTTAATTCGAAAACGGCATATCAATGAAAGTGAAGGGGATTGAAATAATGAAATATCGCAGACTTGGAAATAGCGGTTTAAAGGTTAGTGAAATTGGTTTAGGAAGCTGGTTAACATATGGTAAGGCTGTTACTGACAATACAGCACATGACTGCATCCATAAAGCATATGAACAGGGTATAAATTTTTTTGATACTGCAAATGCCTACGAAGGCGGGAAAGCAGAAGAGGTTCTTGGTGAAGCACTAAAAGTTTATCCAAGGAGTAGTTATGTAGTCGCCACGAAGCTATTCTTCCCAATGGGGGATCGGCCTAATGAGCGCGGCCTTTCAAGGAAACATATCGTTGAACAATGTGACGCCAGTCTCAAGCGGCTTGGCCTGGACTATATTGATTTGTACCAATGTCATCGCTTTGATTCAGAGGTACCAGTTGAGGAAACCCTATATGCTTTAGATGATTTAATCAGGCAAGGGAAAATATTGTATGCAGGCGTCAGTGAATGGAGTGCTGCCCAAATTGAAAACGCTGTGGGAATCGGTAAGACCCATCACTTACGGCCGATTATTTCCAATCAGCCAATCTACAACATGTTTGAGAGATATATAGAAAAGGAGATTCTGCCGGTTTGTACGGAAAAAGGAATCGGCCAAATTGTCTTTTCACCATTAGCCCAAGGCGTTTTAACAGGAAAGTATAAACCTAATACAGAAAAGCCTGAAGACAGCCGCGCAGCGAATGATTCGACTAACTGGGTCATTAATAGTTATTTCCGGAATGATGTTCTGGAATGTGTACAGCAATTGAGGGGTGTGGCTGAGGAGTTAGGCTTAACCTTGAGCCAGCTGGCACTTGCCTGGATTCTTCGTCATCCTAGTATTAGTTCAGCAATTATTGGGGCCAGCCGTCCAGAGCAAGTGGTGGAGAATGTTAGAGCAGTAGATGTGGTATTAACTCATGATGTATTGGATGAGATTGAAAACATACTAGAACAGGTAAAAGATTTTGCGCCGTTAAGGTAGAAGCTACGGTTTGAATAAATGTCCTTTAGGGAATTCTATAAGACAAAAACAATACCACTATATGATTTGTCCAATAGAAAGAGTCTATAAGACAAAAACCATGGGGAATCTAGGAAAACTGTCC
>NZ_JBALNF010000030.1:5640-49756 GCF_036962465.1 Neobacillus vireti | reverse complement strand
GGAAAACTGTCCAATAGCAGGCTTTCTATTAGACAAAATCAATAGGCCCCCAAAGTAATTTGTCCAATAGAAGTGGACCTCTCAATTGAGCAACAAGACTAAAATAGGAAAAAAGGTGGAATCTATGACAGCCAATTATAAGAGTGAAGAAGAATTAATAAATGAGGTAAGGAAGACAAAGATTTATGGAGAATCTGTTTCCTTTTGGAATTTAGGACAGGCGGGAATCCTCCTAAAAGGAACAAAAGAGGATGGGCTTATTTGTATTGATCCTTATTTAAGCAGCAGTATTGAAGAAAGGGACCCGAAGACTGAATTCAAGAGAGCTTTTCCACCGGTTGTTGCCCCGGGAATGCTTCAAGATTTAGACGGTGTTTTAGTTACACATGGACACGATGATCATTTAGATCAATTAAGCATTAAAGAGATTGCAAGAGCGTCTGACTCCATGTTTGCAATCCCGGCACCGCTCATCTCGTTAGTCCAAGAACATGTAGAAAAGAAATATATACACTCCGCTAAAGATGGTGAATCATTTACCATTAAAGGCTTTACAATTACACCTATTCCTGCAGCCCATACGGAATATGAAAAAGATTCATTAGGGAACCATGCATTTTTAGGCTATTTGATAGAGGTTAACGGAATTCGTCTTTTTCACGGCGGGGATACAGTAGTTACACCTGAGTTGATTGAAAAAGTAAAAGCGTTTAGACCACATGTTGCTTTCTTGCCAATCAATGGGGGAGACTATTTCCGCACTGCACGGGGAATTGTCGGAAACATGAGTTTTAGAGAAGCAGCGGACCTTTCGGCAGCCGTTGGGGTAGATCTGATTGTTCCGATTCATTATGATCTGTTTCCAAATAACCGCGAGAACCCTGCTTATTTTGTCGATTACTTATTTCATCAATATCCTAACCAAAAATTCCACATGATGGTTCCGGGTGAACGATTTATTTATCATAAATAATTTTCAAAAAAGGGCATGCAGCCATTTGCATGCTTTTTTCATTAGACAAACTAAATAAATTTACAGTCCTGTATTGTAAGTATAGGAAATTAGTAGTAATGTTATAATTGTTAATAAATTTATTAATGATTATTAAGGTGGAAGAACTACATGAATTTAGATATATCGGAACAATCACTGCCTGTTTTCGAGGCCCTAGCCAGTAAGGTAAGAATGAAAATTATTCACCTTTTGGCGGAACAGCCTCGAAATGTAAAGGAACTCGCCCAAAGCTTAGAGCTCACCAGCGCAATCATGACCATGCATGTAAAGAAATTAGAGAAAGCGGGAATCATCCAGTCGGAATTAGTCTCTGGTAAAGGCGGATTGCAAAAAAAGTGCTATCTGGTAACTGAAAAAATGGAAATATTATTTCCTTCAAAGGAACGGGAACTAAAGAAATTTCACGAAACAGAAGTGTCAGTTGGTCACTATACTGATTTTTCCATCGAACCAACCTGTGGTATTGCAACCACGGATACGATTATTGGGGAATTTGATGATCCAAGATATTTTCTCTATCCTAACAGAATGAATGCTAAGATCTTGTGGTTTGGGAAAGGGTACGTGGAATATAAGCTGCCAAACTTTCTGCTGGGCAATCAAGAACCAAGCGAACTGGAAATATCTGTGGAGCTGTCTTCTGAGGCGCCATTTACGAATAGTAATTGGCCATCAGATATCCATTTTTACCTAAATAATGTCGTATTGGGTAAATGGACTAGTCCCGGAGATTTCGGCGATAGCAGGGGCAATTTCACACCTGACTGGTGGCCGAGTGAAGTCAATCAATATGGATTGCTTAAACGGCTCCGTATTACATCAGATGGTACCTATATTGATGGACTAAGGATTTCAGATGTTACTCTCGAGGATGTTGACATTCGTGAGAAGCAATGGACGTTTCGGATTGCCGTCCTTGAAGAAAGTCAAAATGTCGGCGGGGTCACCCTTTTTGGGACAGGCTTTGGGAATTATAACCAAGATATACTATTCCGCCTCTATTATAACGATAGTGAAATAAATTAAGAAGACTAGAAAAAATTTCAAACCAATAAAAAAATCGTATGGATATCGGATATCCATACGATTTTTTGTATCCTATTTTGCTAAGTTCGTTACTTGAGAAGGAGTAAGGGCGCCATTATATATTTTCAATTCATCCATTAAGCCTTTGAATGGAGGATCCCACCAGTTAACTCCCAAGCTGAAGCTGGCATTGTTTGTCGTAAAAATATTCGAGAAGTTGGTGCCTGTAAACTTTTCAACACCGTTCACATAAACCTTAATCGTCCCGTTATCAACCGTAAATGCTAAATGTGTCCATTCACCAGTCTTAATCGTTAAACCTGAAGAAGCGTCGTACCATTTGGCGCTGCCAGACCAGACCATCGTATTCCCGCCAACTGGACCATTTGGAACAAGGCTGACCCAGCTATTAGAGTTTGCAGCCCCAAAGAAGGTGGTTGTATACATGGTTAATTGTTCAGGTTTTAACCATAAAGATACAGAATATTGGTTGCTTGAAATTAATCCGTTTGGTAAACGAATACCTGAGGCACCATTAAAGACAGCCGCTTCGCCGCTTTTACCAGCAGCGTAAGAAATAGTCCCGCCCGTATTATCAATTCGATTACCAGTAATGCTTCCTGACCCAAATGTACCCGTTTTCTCATTCAGGTTATTTTCAAAGGAATATTGAGCGGCTAATCCAGCCTCTTGGTAAGGCAATACCTTAATCGTAAAGACTTTTTTGTCGGTTATATCTCCTTTGGTAATTGTTGCCGTAAGGGTAGCTGCCGCAGGTTCTGAACCAGCTTGCGGGCGAGTAATAACCCCAGTATTCGTTACAACATTTGCATTTGTAGTTTCCCAAGAAATCGTTGTATGGCGAGTACCTTCGGTTGGGAGTGATAAATTGGAAATTACATTTTCTGTATCACCGAGATTTAGGTCACCCACAACATCTGCTACTACTTCCTGATCAGTTTTATCTGCTAGTTTACTTCCCCAAACCGAAATACCTTCATTTGAAAGGGCTGTAAATGTCATTACATTACTTTTTGAAACAGGATCCCATTCTCTAACGAATACTCCGTTATAAGTATGTCCATCAACAGTTATTGCCGCTTGATTATGGCTGGTTTTCTTCCAAGTACCAGTTACATCGCCAGTAATTGTACCATCCTCATTTAATCGAATGTAAACAGATTTATTAATTGCAGCCGAATAATCTTTTCCTTGGTTAATAAATAGATAATCGCCAATTAGGTCTTGTCTATTTACCTTGTCTAACGTTTCACCTGTATAGCGATACGGTGCAACCACTGGCCAGCCGTCGTTATTCATAAACATTTGGTGAACACGAACTTCATGATACTCTCCTGATTGTGGAAACCGGCTATGGAAAACCAAAAATTGCTGCCCCGTTTTTGGATCTAAGTAAACAGAGTTGTGTCCTGGAGAAAGATAGCCTACACCAATTCCTGTACCAGGGTCGCCCACTTTTCGTTCAAACAAGAAGTTGCCCATGATTTTATTTCCATAAGGAGTATTGGCGACATCACTTGGTAAAACAGCATTTTGACCTGAAGCATCCAAATAAGGGCCATCTGGGCTCTTAGAGCGGAACTGTCTCATGTTATAGCCTCCGTCAGCCCCTAACCATCCATACGTGACATATAAATAATAGTAGCCAGTGCTCTTATCATAAATCACATAAGGTCCTTCGCCGGATTTGTAATATCCGCCGGCAATTTTTGTTCCAAAATAACGGTCAACCAGACGACCGTCTACGGTTTTTCCATCCTTGCCAGGATAAATCGCTTTCCCTGTTTTTTCATCAATCTGCAGGACATAAATGCCGCCAGACCAAGAACCATAAGTCATCCACAGTTTTCCCTCTTTATCATAGAAGACAGTGGAGTCAATTGCATTTGGGAAATTGTAATTATTGAAAGAGCCATCCCTATTAAACCAACCATCTCTTGGACCTTCTAACGTACCGTTATCTACAAGTGGCCCGATGTTTGTATTGGTCCATTTCTTATTAACAGTACTGTTAGCGTCCTTCGCGTCATTTTTTGTGAAACCGGAATATACGATAGTGTCAACATATTTATAAGGACCTTCAATATTTTGTGATACGGCAAAACCAATCGCAGAACGGATATACGTAGAGGAGGCACTATAATAAATCATATAGGCACCTTTTGTTCCATCAGCATTGACATAGTTTTTGTTATAGAAAACATCCGGAGCCCAAACGGCAAAGCCGCCTTTACTATCAGAATCGTTTTCACCGGCCCATTTAAAAGAACCAGCAAGATTCTTTGATAAATCACCATATATCGCATTATTAGGTGTTGTATACCCATTCGTAAAAGTTTGCCAGTGAATCAAATCAGTTGATTTGGCAGCCTCAATGTGAGAACCGAACACATAGAACGTGTCACCATCTTTTACAATTGATGGGTCATGGACAGATACATTTTGAAAATTTGGATCTACACCTGGATAGTTAAGGTTTGGTTTATTGCTGTTTTCACTAGGCTGGGGACCGGAAAGATTTGTATCCTCCCCAAATACAGCACTTGGGATAATCACTAGGAGCGTTAGGAACATGAATGCAAACTTTTGAAATATGCGTTTACTCATCAGAATTTCTCCTCTCTTTATGTAACTTAAAGAAAAACAAATCCGCGCTTCTGAAATCACCACCTAATAGACTTTTATTTATACGCTTTCAAAATTAATATTAACAAAAATATTAATAAATTAATAGTATTATAAACTAATAAAAAACTCATGGGTAATTTGACTTATTCCGAATAAACAGAGGGAGAAATCCATTTATTGTAAACTAATAAAAGTAATAGAAAAACACATAATGAGCTCTTCTTTTTATAAAGTTAATTTGTTAATATTATTATTAATTTAGTAATTTAATTATTAATAATTAAGAGAGGGGAAAATACCATGACTAAAACAGAACACTTTGACAGCGTTAACTTTTATGAAATAGATTGGAAATTGCAAGGGGATTTATGGGCACATGATCCGGTCATAGCAAAGGAAGATTCACGTTGGTATATCTTTCATACAGGCAGCGGCATTCAAATGAAAACCTCTGAGGATGGTGTGAAATGGAAACAAGTTGGTCCTATTTTTACTTCTTTACCAGAGTGGTCAAAAGAGTTTGTACCGGAAAAAGATGAAGATAGTATTTGGGCACCGGACATTTATTTTCATAATGGGGTGTATTATATCTACTACTCTGTATCTACCTTTGGGAAAAATACTTCTGCGATTGGTTTGGTCACCAATACAACGCTTAATCCTGATAACCCGGCTTACGAGTGGAAGGACAGGGGACACGTGATCCATTCTACAGAAGCGGATGACTATAATGCCATTGATGCTAATTTAATCTTTGACGAAAATGGGCAGCCGTGGTTGAATTTTGGCTCCTTTTGGTCTGGAATTAAAATGATTAAATTAGATCCTGATACGATGAAGCCGGCTGAAAATGCAGAACTACTCTCCATTTCTAGCAGAGCGGAACAGCCTAATACCATTGAAGCTCCGTTTATTGTCTATCGAGAAGGGTATTACTATCAGTTTGTATCATTTGATTTTTGCTGCCGCGGCATTGAAAGTACCTACAAAATTGTGGTTGGCAGAGCAAAGGAGATTACGGGACCTTATTTGGATAAAGACGGCGTATCGATGATGGAAGGGGGCGGAACGTTGATTGATGCAGGAGATGAGCGCTGGATAGGTCCAGGTCATTGTGCTGTTTACTTTTCCGGGGACTCCAGCCTGCTTGTAAATCATGCATACGACGCCTTGAAAAAAGGCAAGCCCACCTTGCAAATTAGACCATTATATTGGGGAGAAGATGGTTGGCCGCATATTTAAGTCGTTCATAAAGTGGAAAAACTCACAAAATTATCTTTTTGTTGAGTTTTTCTTTGATTTTTAATGGTCTCAATTCCTTTTATTTATCAATTTAGTTTAGTAAAATTTAAAGGTAAAAGTAATTGTGATAAATAAAGGAGTTAAAATATGGAAAATAAGAAGAACAACCAAAAAAGTGGAAGTAATTCATCAGCGAAGTTCACCTTTTGGGTAATTGGATTAGTGGTAGTCTGTATTGCCGCGTTTATATTTTTTGGGAATCATAACAAAAAACAAGAGACAACCGCAGCAAATAAGATTGATTATTCCAATCAGCCCTTTTTAGGAGAAAAGACAGCACCTGTGTCGATTATCGAATTTGGCGACTATAAATGTCCTAATTGCAAGAACTTCGCGACCAATGTAGTACCTGTGATAGAAAAAGAGTTGGTTGACACAGGAAAAGCTAAATTTTATTTTATGAATGATTCGTTTATTAATACAGATTCAATTCGCTCAGCTAAATTTGCTGAATCGGTTTTTAAGGAATTAGGAAATGAAACATTTTGGAAATTTCATGAGCTTCTATATCAAAAACAACCAACAGAATCTAAATATGAGAAAATGGATGTTTTTACAGAAGATTTCTTAACGAATACGTTAAAAGAAGTTGCCAGTGATCAAGAAGTTGATAAGGTTGTGAAAAACTTCCAATCGAAAGACAGTGAGGCTGCCTGGAATAAAGATATGGACTATGCTGAAAAATTGGGTGTAACCGGGACACCGACCATTTTTGTGGACGGGCAGATGTTTAAAGGTCAAACCATCGATGATTTAAAGAAAATGGTCGAAGAAGCAGCGAAGGGGAAATAGAAATGAATAAGCCTTTACTTCTATCCTGGGTCGCTGCCCTCATTGCCACACTAGGCAGCTTATATTTTAGTGAAGTCATGCACTTCATCCCTTGTATGCTTTGCTGGTACCAAAGAATCTTTATGTATCCGTTAGCCATTATTTTGGGCATCGCCTTTTACCGTAATGACCAAGGAATTTACCGGTATGTTCTTCCACTTTCCATTGTGGGGATGCTTATTTCAGGATATCATACGCTATTGCAAAAGCTCCCGTATCTACAGCAATTCGAAATGTGTACAACCGGTGTACCCTGTTCCAAGGATTATATAAACTGGCTTGGGTTTATTACCATTCCGTTGTTAGCGTTTATTGCTTTTACGATCATAACGGTCAGCTTATTAATTCTTGCTCGCAGGAAAAGAGCTTAATGGAATAATAAAAAAAGGAGCGAAAAAATTATTTTTTTTCGCTCCTTTTTTCTAAGAAGCTTTTAATCAAAAATTAGTACATCCAAGATGCACCGATGATGATTAAAAGAATGAACAATACAACGATTAACGCGAAGTTATTGTTTCTGCCATCGTATCCCATAGTAATTCCACCTCCTTTGTTTGATATATAATAATTTATGAACGAGCTTTCTAAGGTGAAAGGGACAAGTGCTTATAAATTAGAAAAAATTCAATCTTACTTTTAAAAAGAGGTCCTGTGTCAGCGTTGCAGGACCTTTTTGACCGCCATAAAATCGCCATATGTATATTGTGTGAAATGTATAGGTGGTACGAAAAGTATGATGTATCCTACAAAGGAGAGGTGAGTGATCATGATGAATCATGGGAAAATTTTTGGAACAACTAGTATGGGCGAAAGAGGCCAGGTTGTTATCCCATCAGAAGCACGCGAGGAATTAGGGATTAAATCTGGAGAGAAATTTGTGGTCTTTGGTGATGCTAGGAAAGGTACTGTTATCCTCGTTAAATCAGAAATTATGAATAAGTTTGCTAATTTCTTTTTTAACAAGTCGAAAAGATTTGAGAAAATAGCCAAAGAGATTTTTGAAAAGACTGAAGCAGAAGTTGAAGAAGAGGAAAAGGAAGAATAGTGTTATTTCATTTATAAGACGTCAGAATACCACGCAGGCTTGTCCCGTGGGCAGAAATGGAAGGGGAGGACAAGAATGCGTGAGTTCATGCGCTTACTGTTCAACAAAAGATTTAGGAACACCTTTTTTATGTTCGTTGGGTTCTTTATGCAATTTTGGTGGCTGGGGAAAACAAAGAAATTTTTACATAAACAGACCTCTGCTAAAAGATACAAGGCGGTCTATAAATCACAAGCGGCCAAATTTGCTAAAACTGCCGTTGAAATGGGCGGATTAATTATTAAGCTAGGGCAATTTGTCAGCTCAAGGGTGGATATTTTACCCAAAGAATATACAGATATTCTTGCACAACTCCAAGATTCCGTTGCACCAGTGCCGGCTCATTTAGCAGTCAGCCGGATTGAAGCCGAATTGTCAGGAACCGTTTTAAACCTATTTACCTCGTTTACTCAAGAACCGGTTGCGGCGGCATCACTTGGTCAAGTGCACCGAGCTGTTCTGAAAAACGGTGAAGACGTTGCCGTAAAAGTAATGCGCCCGGGTATTGAAGAGATTGTAGCTTTAGACCTGGCCACATTGAAGGTTTTGACCACCCTGGCCGGTCGTTTTACAAAAGTCGGCAGATTTGTCGATTTAAAAGATGTTTATCAAGAGTTTGATGAGGTCATTACCGAGGAATTGGATTATCAAAAGGAAGCAAAAAATCTCGAGGACTTTCAAGCATCCTTCCATGAGTTTCCCGGTGTTACGACTCCGAAGGTTTATTGGGAGCTGACAACAAGTAAAGTACTTGTTATGGAGTTCATTGAAGGTGTAAAAATCAATGAAATTCCTCGACTAGAGGAAACTTCCATTAATAAGAAAAAATTAGCATCGATTTTGTATCTGTCTTATTTAAAACAGCTGTTAGAAGACGGTGTCTTTCATGCCGATCCCCATCCGGGAAACCTGTTGGTAAAACAGGATGGTACACTTTGTTTTATTGACTTTGGGATGGTCGGAACCATTTCAAATCAGATGAAGGAAAGTATGGTCAAGCTGGCGATGTCAATTTATCTGAAGGACGCAGGCGGGATGGTTGAGGCTTTTAATGAGCTTGGATTTTTAAGAAAGAATGCAGATAAAGGTGTATTAGCAAAGAATGTAAGAGTCATTCTCTCGGTTTTTTCTGATGGAAGTTTTAATTTTGATAAGATTAATAATGAGAGCTTCCTTGAAGAGTTACGCGAATTTTTATATGAGCAGCCGTTTCAAATTCCTTCTCGAATGACATTTTTAGGCAAGGCTATTATGACCGTTTTTAGTATTTGTAATGGCCTGGATAAGGATTTTGATATTGTTGCGAATACAAAACCATATGTGGAAGATATAATGGATAGTACTCGTGCTAATCCTGCTAAAGATACGGTTATCGACCAAGTGAAAAACACACTCTTTCAGGTTATCCCAACTACCCGTAAGCTATTTACGCTGGTTGAGCAGTTTGAAGCGGGTGAAATTCGGATTCAGCCATCAAAATCGTTTGAAAAACAAATACTCAATCATCAGGCAGGACAAACGAGGAAAATCGTGTTGGCTGTGTTGGGGACGGGTGTATTAATTGCCGGTTCACAGATCAACATGCAAAATGAGACAGCAGGACTTATTATGATGGTAGGCGGCGGGTTATTTACCCTGTTACAGGTTAGTAAAAGACCTTCTCCACGGCGAAGAAGGGCACATCCGAGACCTCCGTTTATCGGGGGGGAAAATTAGTGTCTCTGCCTGCAACTATTATGAAAAAGCAAAAAGTCCAACAACTTATCGTTGGACTTTTTGCTTTACAGGGATTTACCAAGAAATGCTGACAGCATCCATACATGTTTTTCTAATCCGGAATGAATAGCAAGCAGCATATCGCCGGTTGTTTCGTCATCTACTTCCTCTGAAAGGCTCATGCCTTCCTTCAGTTCTCCAATGACAATCGAGAAGTCATTGATCACCGATTGAACCATTTCATCTGCGGTTTCACTGCCAGATGCTTCGCGGATGGAAGAAAGTTCCAAACATTCTTTCATTGTTGCAACCGGATTACCTCCAATCGCCAGTAGACGCTCTGCTAATTCATCAACATGAAGGCCTGCTTCATTATAGAACTCTTCAAATTTAGCATGCAGGGTAAAAAACTGACCGCCCTTTACGTACCAATGATAGTTATGTAACTTCATATACAGAACAGACCAATTCGCAATTTGCTTATTAAGTACACTAACCAACTGATTTTCCATGATAGTATATCCTCCTTCAAATTAGCTTCTATCTTATTATTACCAAAGAATTGAAAGGAAATCCTGTTGATTTTAAGGGATTTGATGGCAATTTAGTGAAGAATTTGCTTTAAAATGTTTTCGCTGCGAGTATTTAAGTTTAAATTTGGATTGTTACAGTGTTGAAACCTTTTGTAAAAATAGAACAATAATTTTCCCCCAAATGATATTTATGGAAATGATAGGCTGATGGATAATTTTAACTGATAGTAGATTAGTGGTTTGATAGCAATGGCTAAGAAACCTCAGCGTGAATTGCTAAATTTTGGACGATGAATAGAAGTATTACATCTGATAGCCTAATAGTAGACAAACGAACGACTACTAGGAGGTAATAAATATGAAGAAGTTAAAAAAACTAATAGTAGCCGCTGGATTAATGTTTTCCATTTCAGCATTTACTTTAACAAATCAAACCGAAGCAGCGACAACCACTCACAAAATCCAATATGGAGAAACCTATTGGAAGATCGCAAAGGGGTTCGGTGTACCCGTTAACAGCTTAATGGCGACAAATAAATCGGTTCCTCTTTATGCTGGCAGAAATATGTTAATACCGAATTCTCCTTACACGGCAGCTGAGAAAGACTTGATGGCTCGTCTTGTGCGTGCTGAGGCAGTTGGCGAACCGTATGCAGGAAAAGTTGCTGTTGCCACTGTTATTCTTAATAGAGTAAGAAGTGCGGATTTTCCCAATACTGTAAAGGGTGTAATCTATCAAGTTGCATATGGACATTATGCCTTTACTCCTGTAGAAAACGGACAAATTAATCAGCCAGCTGATGCTGCTTCTAAACGAGCGGTTAATGAAGCAATCGCTCTAACTGGAAAAGGAAATGGATCTTTATACTTCTACAATCCTAAGACGTCAACAAGCTCATGGATTACATCACGTCCTGTAACAGTTACGATTGGAAATCACAGATTCGCACGATAATTAGTATCTCAAACAAAAAATCTAATATACACAAAAAGCAGCAGAATTCATTAATTGGATTTTGCTGTTTTTTTATTTATGCAATACGGGTTAAGTTATGCAAAACTACATAAATTCACGATTATTTTTAAGAACATAATCAACTTAAATCGTCATTCTTATAAAAAGAAAAGTTGGCACAATAATTGCATTATTCTAAATAATAGGTAATTTATTTAAAATGACAGGAGGGAAAGAAAAACGGAAGAATATTGGACCCCAAAGTCCATTATATGGATAAATAAAACACCTTAAATGGATGAATTACTTGTAAGAAATTAAGAATGAAAAGGAGAGTTGATAAAATTGGAGAATACCACTCTTAAACGGTCACTTGGATTATGGGCAATTGTCATGCTTGGACTTGGGTATATGACACCAACGATTGTGTTTGATACATTTGGAATCGTGTCTGACGAGACGAATGGCGTTGTTCCTCTTGCGTATCTTGCAGCATTGGTTGTGATGTTATTTACAGCGATTAGTTACGGTAAAATGGTAAGCGTTTTCCCCAGTGCTGGTTCTGCCTATACGTATACACGGGAAACCATGAGCCCTCATCTCGGTTTTCTGGTGGGCTGGGCGGCATTACTTGATTATATCCTGCTTCCAATGGTAAATGCATTAATCATTCGAATTTATATGGTATCCGTGTTCCCCAATGTTCCCGCATGGATTTGGGTTGTCGTTTATGTGGCAAGCGTTACAGCTCTCAATGCCTGGAGCATGGGCAAAACCTCTAGTTTAAATTCCTTGCTGGTCATATTTGAAGTGGTCTTAATTGCTGCCTTTATTGTATTAGCCTTCATTCAACTTTCCAAAGGGATGGGGCAAGGGACTATTTTAACCAGCCAGCCATTATTCCATTCTAATATCCACCTTGGTGCCGTACTAACGGGAGCAACCGTGGTTTGTTTCTCCTTTATTGGATTTGACGCAGTAACCATGTATGCAGAGGAGGCGATTGATCAAAAGATCATGCCGAGAGCGATCATGATGACCGTCTTTATCGGTGGGGCAATCTTTTTCGTTTGTAGTTATTTTGCCCAAGCCTTATTCCCCGATGTTTCAGGTTTCAAGGTTACCGATGATACTCTGCCGGAAATAGGCTTATATGTCGGTGGAACCTTCTTTAAGCTAATCTTCCTTTCCGGTGCTTTTGCGGCAACAGTAGCTTCGGGACTTGCTTCGCATGCAAGTGTATCCAGGCTTTTATATGTAATGGGCCGAAACGGTGTCTTGCCGAAAAAAGCTTTTGGCTATGTCCACCCAAAATTCCGAACCCCTGTTTTTAATGTCATTCTTGTCGGGGTAGTTTCGTTACTGGCCATTGCTCCTAGCCTGGAATTAATTTCTTCCTTTATTAATTTTGGTGCTTTAATTGCGTTTACCTTTGTTAACCTATCCGTAATTGCTCACTTTATCTTCAAACACAAGCGATATAAAACAGCAAAAGATATTTTTTCTTACCTAATCATGCCCATCCTTGGGGCGGGATTAACAGGAATCTTGTGGTATAACTTGCAAGCGGATGCACTTATTGGCGGGCTTGTTTGGATAGGGATTGGAATTGTTTATATGCTCTTCCAGACACGATTCTTTACGATTAAGATTGCCGATTTAAATTTAGATGAGGCTGAAAGAACGTCTTCCTTATAATATCGATACATTCGTCACTCAGTAATTAAAAAAAATCCGTCACTAAACGCATTCCATTCACGAATGCGTTTTTTATTAGATCACCGCTTCTCCAATTATGCAAAAAGGAATAATCCAATCATATTTTCATAAAACCAGGGGCCATAATTTTAAAAAAGCTCAAGGGAGCGCTTAAGTGAAGTTGGCACGAAAATTGCTATTAGAATAATAACCATAAAAAAATGAGGTGTTAAAGTGTCAATCGAATCCATAGAGGTTAAAAAGAATGAGGCAGGTAAGGAAAAGGATAATTCCTTGATTGAGTTCCAGGAGACGCTTAAGGAAGCGGTTAACATTCTAAATTATCCAGCACAGGTATTTGAGTTATTAAAGAAGCCGATGCGCTTTTTAGAGGTAAGTATCCCTGTTCGCATGGATAACGGAAATACAGAAATTTTCCAAGGTTATCGTGCCCAGCATAATGATGCCCCCGGGCCGACAAAAGGCGGGATCCGTTTTCATCCGGACGTAACACCGGAAGAGGTGAAGGCTCTAGCAGGCTGGATGAGTTTAAAATGCGGTATAACCGGTCTTCCTTACGGTGGTGCTAAAGGCGGCATTGTCTGCGATCCTCGTCATATGAGTTTAGATGAATTAGAACGCCTGAGCAGAGGCTATGTTAGGGCGGTAAGCCAAATAGTTGGGCCGACAAAAGATATTCCCGCACCTGATATGTATACCAATTCTCAAATTATGGCTTGGATGCTAGATGAATATGATCATATTCGTGAATTTGATTCTCCAGGATTTATAACCGGGAAACCAATTGCCTTAGGAGGGTCAATTGGAAGGGAAACAGCAACATCAAAAGGTGTTTTATATACACTTCAAATGGTCTGTGAATTGAAGAAGCTGCAATTAAAGGACACCCGTATCATTATCCAGGGCTTTGGGAATGTCGGCAGCTATCTTGCGAAGTATCTATATGATTTAGGTGTTAAGGTAATCGGGATAAGTGATGTTTTAGGCGGGGTATATGACGAAAATGGTTTAGATATTCCTTATTTGCTGGGAAGAAGGGACTCGTTTGGAATCGTATCTAATCAATTTGACTGCTCGATTACTAACCAGGAATTACTCGAGAAAGATTGTGATATTTTGATACCGGCTGCCATCTCAGGCGTGATTAACAAAAACAATGCCAGTAAATTAAATTGTCAAATTGTCATCGAGGCTGCAAATGGTCCAACAACCAAAGAGGCATTAAAAATCCTGGATCATCGGGACATTCTTGTTGTCCCAGACATTCTGGCCAACTCGGGTGGTGTGATTGTCTCCTATTTCGAATGGTGCCAGAATAATCAAGGTTACTATTGGACTGATGATATGGTAGATTCACGTCTAAAGGAAAAAATCACGGCCAGTTTTTTAAATGTATACAACACGTCAAAAAAATATAGCGTCAATATGAAAATAGCCGCCTATATTGAAGGCATTCAACGGTTAGCGGAATCATCCAGGCTCAGAGGCTGGCTAAAATATTAATTACCGAACATCGGGAGGGATTTTTATGAAAATTGATATCTTATCGGAACAAAAGGAAAATCAACTATTGCACTATTTTTGTTTAATTACGAATCATCATCGCTATGATTTAACGATTGGCCACTCGAGTTATTTTTATGGTAAAGCGATGGTCACCTCGCTCCAGTCGGGTAATATGGTCCTCCTCTGTCAAGAGGATACCCACCAAGAACAGCATTGGGCGGAGCGCCTGGGAATTGAAGAAGAAGATATTGCAGAATTGCAGAATTTCTTCAGCCTAGTTTTACAGACACAGCCTTTTCAGGAACAATATATCGATTAGGAGTGAAAGACATGTATTTTGGATTAGTTCTAAGTCCGTGTTATGGAAAGGTGGAAAGGGTTTCGGTCAAAGATGAAGCAAGAATTTATGAATGGGAACCGTTATTCATGATCAAAACAGAAACAGGCTATTTAGAAACCATCCAAACTGGTGTCAGTGGTAAAATCGAATCCTTAGAGGTCCAGGAGGGTGATGAAGTGATACCCGGGATGGTGCTGGCTTATATTAAAGAAGATATGTTTGTCACGGGCAGTGATTAAAACGCTAAAAAGAAGATGTGGTGATTCCGCATCTTCTTTTTTAAGATAAATTGTGAATAAAATGGTAGTATGATAGTAAGAAGGAGAATAAGGGGGCTTCGTGATGTTTTCCGTGGCAAAAGAAAAGATCAAACCAATCGTATCAGTCGCAGTAGATGAAAGTGAGGGAGTTTTTCGAGCAACTTTAAGTAAACTGAAAGAGCCCTTTTTATTTCTAAAAAAGCACAATCAACTTTTTGCCTATGTACACCTTGACAGCCAGGAAAGAGAATCGGCATCTGTTGAAGTTTTACTTGAACGTGCGAAACCGATGGATAGTATCTGTCACCTTAGTGAACAAGTTTCCCTGCCTGTTTTGTTTCAAATTATTGGTGAACCCTTTGCCATTATCAGAGGGGCCGATGGCAAGCCAGCAGGTTACATACAGCGAGAAGATGTCCTCGCAGAGCTCTTTAAACAGGAAAATAAAAGTGTCGATTTATTAAAAATAATTCTTACCTCGATTCCAATGGGGATTTTCGTTTTAGATAAAGAAAAAACGATTATTAATTGTAATGATGCCGGTCTAAAAATGATTAAATCTACAGCTGAAAAGGTGTTGAATTTCCCGGCAGAAACTATTTTTAGCAAGGAACGCATTCAGCAAGTCTTTTCAACTGGCAAGACGCTGCTAAACCATCTTGAAATAACGAATGAGATGGGGGTCCTTGTTGATTATAGTCCAATCTTAAACTTTGACCATGAGGTGGAAGGCGTCATTATTGTGGTTCAGGATCTTCCTATGGTAGAAGAGATGGCAATGGAAATAGAACATATAAAGGATCTTAATAAGGACTTAAATGCGATTCTGTCCAGTATTTATGATGAAATTCTTGTAGTCAACGCCAAAGGAGAACTAATCCGTTTTAGTGAAAATATCATACACGATTTCTGGAACGTAGATTTAAAGGAATTAATTGGTAAAAACATCTTGGAACTAGAGGACCGGGGCCTGTTCACTCCATCGGTTACCAGGTTGGTCATTGAAAAGAAGAAAAAGGTCTCTGTTGTTCAAGAAACACTTAATGGCCGGAAAATCTTAGCGGTTGGGAATCCAGTCTTTACGGAACAAAATGAACTGGATCGGATTATTGTAGCATCAAGAGATATTACAGAGACAAGCAGATTAAAGAGTGAACTGCAGGAAATGCGGAAAATATCAGAGAAGTATAAGAAGGAATTAGATGATTTTAGGACCAAGGATCGCTTTTTGAAAAAACTCATTTATTGCAGTCCAAAAATGGAAAAAATCATGCATCAGGTAAAAAAAATTGCGGATTTTTCGTCGACTGTCCTTCTCCACGGGGAATCAGGAGTGGGAAAAGAGGTTATTGCACAGGCCATACATCAATTAGGCAAACGTGCCGATCAGCCTTTCCTAAAGTTAAATTGTGGAGCGATTCCGGATAATCTGCTCGAAAGTGAATTGTTCGGCTATGCAAAAGGGGCATTTACGGGAGCTGATAAGAACGGGAAGGATGGATATTTTAAACAGGCTGACGGCGGGATTTTATTCCTTGATGAAATCGGCGAGATGCCGCTCCACCTTCAAGTCAAGTTGTTACGGGTTCTTCAGGAACATGAGGTGATTCCAATTGGAAGTACCCTGCCGATAAAGGTGGATGTCCAAATCATTGCCGCCACAAATAAAAACCTTGCCAAGATGGTCGATGATGGTACCTTCCGGGAAGATTTATATTATCGGTTAAATGTAATTCCACTGAATATCCCGCCATTAAGGGAAAGAACTGAGGATATCTCGCTGTTAGCGTTTCATTTCCTTCAGCAATTAAATGAAAAATATGAACGTAATTATCATCTGACCCCTGATGCAATTAATGTGCTTGAATTTTATTCATGGCCGGGTAATGTAAGGGAACTGCAAAATATTATTGAAAGATTAGTAGTGACCGCTGATCATTCTGCAATTGACGCCGAGTTTGTCGGTCAATTTTTATCACTTGGATATGAACATAAAAAAATGAAGCCTGTGATTACTCGGGTGATTCCATTACAGGACGCTATTGATTATGTAGAGGAACAGTTGATTGTCATGGCGATGAATCAGTACAAGACCACCACGAAAGCGGCCAAAGCCTTGGGAATTAGTCAATCTTCTGTCAGCCGTAAGTATCAAAAAATAATAACCGAAAAAAAAGGTAAAATAGAAGACTATTCATCTCTTTAAATTTAAGCTGATTCAGACAATAATCTGGATCAGCTTTTTTTATTCAGATTGAAATAGGTTTATGCAAAATTGAATAACCTAAGCGATTTTTTGAAAAAAGGGGATAGCATTAGCAGCGTTTATTTGTTGGCACGCTTCTTGCAGTATGTATAGTGAGGGTAAAAAAGGAGGAAATAAAATGGTCGAAGTAAAAAACCAAGTAGTAAACCTGAAGATGTATATTGATGGTGAGTGGAAAGAGGCGGAAAATCAACAAACACGACTAGTTTACAATCCTGCCAATGGAGAAATCATCGCCAAAGCACCTGAAGGGACTATTACTGATGCCCGCGCTGCCATTGATGCCGCCCGCAAAGCTTTTGATACGGGTGTTTGGTCGGGGATTTCAGCTCAGGAAAGAGCTTCTTATTTATTAAAAATTGCCGATAAAATTGATAGCTATGCAGAGGAATTAACAGAGCTGGAGACCATGGATAATGGTAAACCATTGCGAGAGGCAGGCTTTGATGTGGCCGATGCGGCAGCTTGTTTCCGCTATTATGCAGGCTTGATTACAAAACCTGATGGCCAGACCTATCATGTTGCCGACCCGATGCAGGCGATGGTAGTCCGGGAACCTGTCGGAGTTTGCGGTTTAATTGTACCGTGGAATTATCCTTTGTTAATGAGTGTTTGGAAAATAGCCCCTGCCTTAGCGGCAGGAAATACCATTGTCTTTAAACCGTCCGAAGTCACCCCGGTTACACCACAAAAACTATTTGAAATCTTTGAAGAAGTGGGTCTGCCAAAAGGGGCAGCGAATATGGTCATGGGAGCAGGAGCTGTTGTCGGAAATGAAATTGTTTCCCACCCCGATGTAGATATGGTTTCATTTACAGGCGGTACCAAAACAGGAAAGCACATCATGAAGACAGCAGCTGACACCATGAAAAAGGTATCACTGGAGTTAGGTGGGAAATCGCCCAATATTATTTTTGCTGATTCTGATTTTGAAACAGCGGTGGATTATGCCTTATTTGGTATATATGCCGGGTCAGGCCAAGTTTGTTCCGCAGGCTCAAGGATTCTCGTGGAAGAAAGTATTTATGATCAATTTGTAGCCCGCTTCGTCGAAAGGGCACGAAAAATTAAAGTAGGTCCTGGAAATGATCCTTCCACAGAAATGGGGCCGCTTGTCAGTGCAGACCACCTTGAGAAAATTCTTTATTATATAGAACTCGGAAAGCAGGAGGGGGCAACAGTGGCCTGCGGTGGAAATAGGATTGTTACTGCTGGCTTGGAAAAGGGCTACTTTGTTGAACCAACGGTTTTTGTCAATGTTGAGCAAGAGATGAGAATCGTTCAAGAGGAGATTTTTGGACCCGTTGTAGTCATTCAAAAATTTAAGGATGAAGAAGAAGCGATTAAATTGGCTAATGGCACTATTTATGGCTTAGCTGGCGGTGTATTTACAAAGGATGGTGCTAAAGGACTAAGGGTGATTAAGAAGCTCCGTGCCGGGATTACCTGGATAAACTCTTATCATCCAACTTATAATGAGGCTCCTTGGGGCGGTTATAAGCAAAGTGGTATTGGCCGCAGCCTTGGAACATTTGGACTTGAAGAATTCCAAGAAATCAAACAGATAAATATTAATCTGCAGGTAGAACCGGTCGGCTGGTTTTCAAATTGACCTGTATTTGAACAATAAACTAGGATAAAAACATCAAAAAGGGAGGAAGTATTTTATGAGTATTAATTATGAGCAGGAGTTAAAAAGTAAGCAAAATGAACAGGTGTCTGAATATATTAATAAGGTTCTAGATTTAATAGAAAAAGAGGAAATTAATGAAGAAGAAGCAGCTTGGATCACAAAAGAAACGGTCGATGGATTTCGTGAACATGTAAATCCAGGTTTCCTTGCCTACCGGAAAACTGTTACAAAGGACGGCCAATTTGCCGCGGTGGAATGGTCTGATAATGGTTCCTGTTTTAAGGACGTCAATGGCAAGGAATATATTGATTGTCTAGGCGGCTTTGGTATCTACAATGTCGGACATCGTAATCCTAAAGTTTTGAAAGCGGTAACCGATCAGCTGAAACGTCAGGCTCTGCACAGCCAGGACCTGCTAGATCCGCTTCGTGCCATGCTCGCGAAAATTTTAGCTGACATTACACCAGGCGATTTAAAATATGCTTTCTTTACCAACAGTGGGACAGAGAGTGTGGAGGCGGCCTTAAAACTTGCCAAAATGTACAGTGAACGGACTACCTTCATTTCCACTACACGGGCGTTCCATGGAAAAAGCTTAGGATCATTATCAGGGACAGCAAAGGGCATGTTCCGTAAACCGTTTTTACCATTGATTCCAGGCTTTCGGCATGTACCATTCGGCGATATCGACATGATGCGAAAAACCTTTGAAGTATGTGCTTCAGTCGGAGAAGATGTGGCTGCCGTCATTTTAGAGCCGATTCAAGGTGAAGGGGGAATCATCCTTCCGCCGGAAAATTATCTCAAACAAGTCCGCGAGCTATGTGACCAATACGGCTCCTTGTTGATTTTTGATGAGGTGCAGACAGGAATGGGAAGGACAGGAAAAATGTTTGCCGCAGAGTTATATGAGGTGGTACCGGATATTATTTGTCTTGCTAAAGCCTTTGGCGGAGGGGTTATGCCTGCAGGGGCGATCGTTGCTAGAGAAGAAGTCTTTAAAAGCTGGTTCCCAAATCCATTCATGCACACAACTACCTTCGGTGGAAACCCGTTAGCCTGTGCAGCCGCAATTGCAACGATTGGTGTGTTGATTGAAGAAAAACTTCCTGAACGGGCTGCCGAAGTCGGTGAATATTTCCTCAAAGAATTAAAACAAGCAGCCAAGGGTCATGAGGATCAGGTTCAGGAAATTCGTGGTCAAGGTTTGATGATTGGCATCGAATTCCATCAGGATGAAATTGGTTATGAGGTTTCTAAAGGAATGTTTGATAGGGGAATTCTCGTGGCGGGTACCTTGATCAACTCAAAAACGATTCGAATCGAGCCTGCATTAACAATTAGTTATGAAGAGGTTGATCGAGTTGTCAGAAATTTTAAAGAAGTGTTAGAGCATGTAAAGGGATAATTGCTTTTTATATAGAAATGAACAAGGGGGGGATTATTTTTCTCCCCTGGGTGTTATTTTTTAAAAAGGAGGAGTAGGGATTGGAAAGGAAATTTGTCAGGCTCCAAACAGAAATACCCGGACCAAAATCGAGAGAAATCTTGGAGCGAAGAAATAAATTTGTTCCAAGAGGGATCAGTAACAACTGCCAATCGTTTGTGAAAAAAGCAGAGGGAGCACTGGTCGAGGATGTCGATGGCAATCATTATATTGATTTTGCCGGTGCAATCGGGACGCTGAATGTCGGCCATTCACATCCGAGAGTGGTTAAAGCCTTGCAGGAACAAGCAAGCCAATTTATCCATACCGGTTTTAATGTGATGATGTATGAATCCTATATAAATTTAGCAGAGCGGCTTTGTGCGCTGGCCCCAGGTCAGTTTGATAAACAGGCCGCTTTCTTTAACAGCGGTGCGGAAGCCGTTGAAAATGCCGTTAAAATTGCCCGCAAGTATACAAAACGTCAAGGAATTGTGTCGTTTACAAGGGGATTCCATGGCAGAACGTTAATGACAATGACGATGACAAGCAAGGTCAAGCCTTATAAATTTGACTTTGGTCCATTTGCCCCGGAAGTATATAAGGCGCCATATCCATATGTATACCACCGTCCTGAAGGAATGACTGAACAGCAATATAGCGGCATGATCATTGAGCAGTTTGAACAGTTTTTAGTGGCAGAAGTCGCTCCAGAAACAATTGCAGCCGTGGTGATGGAGCCTGTGCAGGGAGAGGGCGGCTTTATCGTGCCCGATAAGGCCTTTGTAAAACGGGTAAGAGAGATCTGTTCACAGTATGGAATTTTGTTTATTGCCGATGAAATTCAAACAGGCTTTGCAAGAACAGGAAAATATTTCGCGATTGAACATTTTGAGGTCGTCCCTGACTTAATTACCATTTCAAAATCGATGGGGGCAGGAGTTCCGATCTCAGGTGTCATCGGCAGGGCGGAAATCATGAATACCCCTGGAATTGGCGAGATCGGCGGAACCTACGCTGGGAGCCCGCTGGGATGCCAGGCAGCTCTGACAGTTTTAGATATTATTGAGGATGAGCAATTGAATGATCGAGCGCAAGTAATTGGCGAACGAGTAATTGAAAAAATGCAGCTCCTAGCCGATCGCTTTGAAGGGATTGGCGATGTCCGTGGCCTTGGGGCAATGTGTGCGATGGAAATCGTCAAGGATCGTAAGTCCAAAATACCTGATAAAGAGGCAGTAGGAAAAATGGTCAAAGAGGCAGCAAAACGTGGTCTTATGCTGTTAAGTGCTGGTATCTACAGCAATGTCATTAGGCTGCTTATGCCGATCACCATCACGGATGAGCAGCTTGAGGAAGGATTACAAATACTTGAAGAAGCCGTCGAAGCAGTCTATCAAAATAATCAAGCCTTATCTGTTGGAGGTGAATAATAATATGGATGTACTTAAGCAGAATTATCAAATTTACCCGATGTATGTGAATGGTGAATGGGTGGGTAATGACTACGAGGTATTTACGGATATCATCAACCCAGCTACGAAGGAAGTGATTGGTGCTGTTCCAACAGGCGGCGCCTACGAAGCGAAACAGGCTGTTGATGCAGCCCATAAAGCCTTTAAAAATTGGTCAAAGCGGACAGCAGAAGAACGATATCAGCTTTTGATGAAATGGTTCTATTTAATTGATAAAAATAAAGAAGAACTTGCTAGAATTATGACCATTGAGCAAGGGAAGCCATTAAAGGAAGCCTTAGGTGAAGTTTCATATGCTAATGGCTTTATCTCCTGGTATGCCGAGGAGGCAAAGAGGGTCTATGGTGAGACCATCCCGGCATCTAGTCCAAATAAAAGAATACTAGTAAGAAAAGAACCAGTTGGCGTCATTGCGGCGATTACCCCGTGGAATTTTCCGGCGGCGATGATTACAAGAAAAGTAGCTCCGGCTCTTGCAGCAGGGTGTACAGCTGTCGTGAAGCCGGCTAACCAAACACCACTTACAGCGTTAAAAATGGCGGAGTTGGCACATGAGGCCGGAATACCAGCAGGAGTAATTAACGTCATTACTGGACGATCTTCGGAAATTGGCGATATATGGTTAAAAGACCCCCGCGTAACGAAAATAACGTTTACCGGATCGACAGAGGTTGGAAAGACGTTAATGCGCGGGGCTGCTGAGAATGTAAAAAAAGTTTCGTTAGAGCTTGGCGGAAATGCTCCATTTATCGTGATGGATGATGCGAACCTAGCGAAGGCTGCCAGCGGCCTTGTTCAATCAAAATTCCGCAATGCCGGTCAAACCTGTATTTGTACCAACCGGGTCTATGTACAGGAAAGTGTTGCGGACGAATTCATTAAGCTCTTTCAAGCCGAATTAGAAAAGCTTAAAGTCGGTAATGGACTTGAAGAGGATACAGATATCGGTCCGTTAATTGATAAATCAGCTTATAAAAAAGTAGAGTCATTGGTTCATGATGCCGTTAAAAAAGGCGGTAAGGTTACTTATAGCGGACTTAAGCCAGTAGAGGAAAAGGGTTATTTCTATGCCCCGACGATTCTTACCGATATCCATGATGATATGGAATGTATGAGGGAGGAAATTTTTGGTCCGCTTGCGCCGATTTCGACCTTCAAAACGGAAGAGGAAGTGATTGAACGGGCCAACAATTCCTGTTACGGATTGGCTGCGTATGTCTATACAGAAAATTTAAGCCGCTCTTTTCGGATTACGGAGCAACTGGAGTATGGAATTATCGGTTTAAATGATGCCCTGCCATCAGTAGTTCAAGCTCCGTTTGGCGGCTATAAAGAAAGCGGTCTTGGACGTGAAGGCGGACATTACGGAATTGAGGAGTTTTTAGAAGTAAAGTATATTTCGATTGGATTGGATATCTAATAAAAACCAAGTTTTAAAGCTTGCCGTACGCTGGGTGACTGAGCGCACGGCATTTTTTACTTTCGAGGGCGATTTGGAGGATGGTTACCAATTTTTGTAGAATTAGTTTGGGAATTCGTAGAATTGTGTGGGAGTTTCGTAGAAATCGCCTTCAATTTTGTAGAAAAGAAACGCATTTACGTAGAATTCGGAACCTCAATTCCGCCTGGTCTTAACTTATTAACAAAAATTTGCTGTTTATTAACAAAATATAGATTATATTAACAAAAAAATAGCTTTATTAACAAAATCCTTAAACTTATTAACAAATTCATCGATGATGCCCCTTGTTTTTTTAATAATAGTAGTCAAATACTTCAAAATACAACGCCCGCTGTGGTACGATAACGTATAAAAGTTAACCAAGAAACAAGGGGGTTGGGAATTTGATTAACACCGTATTATTTGATGTAGATGGGGTGCTTTTGAGTGAAGAGCACTATTTTGATGCATCTGCCCTAACTGTATGGGAAATGCTGATTAGCAGCAATTATCTAGCACTCGCACCGCAACAATTTACAACCGAATATACCGAAGCGGACATCAGCCACATCAGGGAAAATGTCTTCCAGAACGACCAGGTCCTTAAATTTATGAAATCGCGAGGGTTAAACGCAAACTGGGATATGATCTACCTTTCCTTCGGCCATCAGCTCATCCACCTCCTCTCGCAAATTAAAGAGGATGAAGCTGCAAAAATAACCCAATGGCTAACAAAGCCAATCAACTATGAAACCTTACGGGATATAGGCACGGTATTAAGTCAGTATCAAGTAGAATTGGATTTTAGTTTGTTCGTAGACGAATTCTCCAGGTCAGATAAGACAAAGCAGGAATTGTTTGAATACTTAAATGTACTAGCCAAAGAGAAGCTAGACGTAGATACTTCGATCTTTCGAAAAGGGGAGCTTTGGTCCATCTGTGAGCATGTATCACAAGAGTGGTATGTAGGCGACGAAAATGTCCTAGCTTCAACCGGAAGACCATCAGTCCAAACCGGTAAAAAGGGATTCCTTGCCAATGAAACAACCCTTGCTCCAGCACAAGAAATAGCCACTTTATTTCAGCAGCTTTCCTCATCTGGAATCACGATTGGAATTGGTACAGGAAGACCGGAGTTAGAAACAATCCAGCCTTTTTACCATTTAGATTGGCTGAAATACTTTGATGAAAAACGAATTATAACGGCGGATGAAGTCTCCAAGGCGGAACAAGAGATAACAGACCCCAAATCCCTATCAAAGCCGCATCCTTTCACCTACATCATGGGGCTAAAAGGAAAAGGAACCTCTGCATTGGACTGCATAAATGCAACTTTGCCCATTCATAATGGGGAAGAAATATTGGTGGTCGGAGATTCGTTGGCAGACCTGCTTGCGGCAAGGCAGCTTGGCTGTCAATTTGCAGCCGTCTTAACAGGTCTTTCCGGGAAAGATGCACGAGCTGATTTTGAACAGCATAAAGCAGATTATATTCTAGACACAGTCCTCGATATCAAAACTATATTATAAAACACAAAAGGGAGTGGCAAGCGCCACTCCCTTATTGATACTTAACTATTCAGAAAAATTTTGCAACTTTGGAACAAACCATTTACAACGAGGAAAGAAGCGGTTACAGTTAAATAAATAAAAAATAAATCTATTGTAAAAAAATAAAGAGAGTCATATAATGTCTACAATAGAAAAACAATTGTACGCTTCAGGTAGACAGTAGTGGGAGGAGAATAACATGGAAGCAATCTCGATTGGTCTCTTAGGGTTAGGTACGGTCGGTTCAGGTGTTGTACAAATTATTAAAAATCACCAAGATAAATTAATTCACCAAGTGGGGTGTCCGGTTGTCATAAAAAAAATTCTTGTACAAGACGTACATAAAAGCAGACCGGTTCATGTTGATCCCGATCTATTAACATCTAATTCGGATGAAATCCTTTTCGATCAGGATATTGACGTAGTAATAGAGGTAATGGGTGGAGTCCATGAAACAAAAGATTATTTAATCACCGCACTAAGACAAGGAAAGCATGTTGTTACGGCGAATAAGGATTTAATGGCCCTGCATGGGTCAGAATTGTTGACTGTCGCTTCAGAACATGGCTGTGATTTATATTATGAAGCAAGTGTGGCTGGAGGAATTCCAATCCTACGCGGGCTGGTTGATGGTCTTGCTTCTGATCGAATTACGCAAATGATGGGGATTGTCAACGGTACAACCAATTATATTTTAACCAAAATGAGTGATGAAGGCCGCTCCTATGAAGAAGTATTAAAGGAGGCACAAGAACTTGGCTTTGCCGAATCTGATCCAACTTCTGATGTAGAAGGATTAGATGCAGCCAGGAAAATGACCATTCTTGCAACCCTTGGTTTCTCGATGCATATTGACTTAGACGACGTGAAGGTCAGCGGTATTTCTAACGTGACAGAGGAAGACTTACGTTACGGGAAACAATTAGGCTATACGATGAAGCTAATTGGATTTGCTCACAGGGACGGAGAAAAGGTGGAAGTAAGTGTCGCCCCTACCTTTTTATCTAATAATCACCCGCTTGCGTCTGTGCAGAATGAATATAATGCTGTTTATGTATATGGGGAAGCCGTGGGTGAAACAATGTTCTATGGACCTGGAGCGGGAAGCCTGCCGACAGCTACTTCGATTGTTTCAGATTTGGTCGGTGTCATTAAGAATTTACGACTCGGTGTAAATGGCAGGAGTGCCGTCTCTCCGCAATATCCTAAAAAGCTTAAGGAAAATAAAGAGAAATTTTCTAAATACTTTTTACGGATTCATGTGCAGGATGAGGTTGGCGTATTTGCCGATATTACCGCTATATTCGCCAAATACGGTGTAAGCTTTGAAAAAATTCTTCAGCTTCCAATTAAGAAACATGAAACATCTGAAATTGTTCTGGTGACACACAAGGCTTCGTTAACAAATTACGATAAAATTCTGCTAGAATTATATGATCTACATGCAGTTAAAGAAATCAAAAGTGCCTATAGAGTGGTAAGAAAATCACTCTAATTGGGCAAGTCTAATGAATAGAAATTTTACCAACCCAACTCCCTCATCCTTAAAAGGGCAGTTACAGAACAATTTTCAAGGAGTTGTACACGCATGGCACTTCATGACCGAATGTTGATTAAGGTCCCGGCAAGTACAGCGAATCTAGGACCTGGCTTTGATTCAATGGGCCTAGCGCTTGATTTGTACTTGACCTTAGAAATAGAAAAAAGTAAAGAGTGGCTTTGCTATTCCATTTGTGAGGAGTTAAAGGACTTCCCAACGGGCCAGGACAACTTTATCGTTAAGGTTGCTCTTCAAACAGCAGCCCACTATGGTGTGGAACTCCCTCCATGTAAAATCAAGGTTGAGAGCGATATTCCGTTAGCGAGAGGTCTTGGTTCTAGCGCATCGGCTATTATAGCTGGGATTGAGCTGGCAGATGCTGTTGGCGGTTTACATTTAACCAAACAGGAAAAGCTTTTTCATGCGACAGAATGGGAAGGCCATCCCGATAATGTAGGAGCATCGATTTATGGTGGATTTGTTATTGGCTGTTATAAGGATAATCAGGTCGACATGCTTTCATTTACAAACCTTCCAATTGAAGTGGTTGTCCTGATACCTCAGGAAATCTTATTAACGAAGGCGTCTCGGGATGTCTTGCCTGAAACCTACACCCGCCAGGAAGCAATTGAAGCTTCTTCTACAGCCAACCTATTAGTCGGTGCCTTATTAACTCAGAACTGGGAGCTTGCCGGGAAAATGATGGAAAGTGATCGTTTCCATCAGCCATATCGTAAATCGCTTATTCATGGCTATGATGAAATTGAACAAACGGCTAAAGCCAATGGGGCGTTCGGGACAGCATTAAGTGGAGCCGGACCAACGATGATTTGTTTTACGGAAAAAGGCAGAGCAGAAGGTCTTGTGAAGGCCTTTGAAGCAGGATTTCCTGAAATGACTGCCAGAAAACTATTAATCGATTATATTGGCAGCAGTGTGATAGAATTAGTAAAATAAAAAGGGCAGCTTATGGGCTGTCCTTTTTATTTGGGTGGATTACCTGACTCAAAATCAGCAAGAAACTTCTCAAACTCAGGACTGCTTAAAGGCTTACTAAACAAATACCCTTGCATGAGGACGCAATTCTTTGAAAGTAAAAATTCCTTTTGATACTCTTTTTCAACACCTTCCGCAATAACATCCAAATGAAGGCCCCGGGCCAAACTAATAATTGCTTCAGGTATTTCTGTATTTTCTAAGCTCTCATTAATATTCTGGATAAAGGTTTTGTCAATCTTTAATGTGTTAATGGGAAGATCTTTTATATAACTTAGTGATGAATAGCCTGTCCCAAAGTCATCAATAGAAATGGAGATGCCTTGGTTTTGCAGTGTTTGAAGTGATTGAACAATTTCAGACGAATTATTTAGCAAGATGCTTTCCGTTATTTCAATCTCAAAAAGGTGCGGCGGGAGATTTTTTTCTGCAAGAATTCTCTTAACCGTCTCCAGCATTAGGTCTGGTTCTTGAAATTGCCGGGCTGAAAAGTTAACCGAGACCGATAAAGGCTGCGAATGAGTTTGATTCCATTTACTCACTTGTTTACAGGCCTTTGCCATGACAAGTTCCCAAAGTGGCTGGATAAATCCAGTTTCCTCAGCTATAGGGATAAAAATAACCGGTGAAACATTTCCAAACTCCTCATCTGTCCACCTCACCAAAGCTTCTGCCCCAAAAACTACGCCTGTATCTACTTTAATTTTAGGTTGATAGAACACATCAATCTGTTTATTCTCAATCGCCCTTCGTAGGTGGGCTTCAAGCCGTGGTCGATTAATAGTTGAATGCATCGATTTTTCTGAATAGAAGATGGCCTTATTTCCGCCATTCTTCTTAGCATTGTACATCGCCATATCCGCATAGCTGATCAGTGTATCCATGTTGGTTGTATGCTCAGGGTAGCGGCTAATTCCTATGCTGGCGCCGAGGTAAAATTCATTACCGTCTATCATGTAAGGCCTTTTTAAGGTATCAATTAATCTTTCGGCAGCCGCTTTTGTTTCCTCTTGATCATGGCGGAGGAGAAGGATAATAAATTCATCTCCACCTTGCCTTATTAAGAAACTGTTATCCGAATCAAGACCATTTTTTATCCTCGTGGCAATCATGTTTAAGAGCTCGTCACCCTTGTTATGTCCATAGGAGTCGTTTACTTGTTTAAAACGATCCATGTCAATGAACAAAACAGACACAGATTCACTATTTTGATCAGCCTGACTCATAATGCTGCTCAGCTTTTCTTGTAAAAATCGTCTATTTAATAACCCGGTTAATGGATCGTGATTTGCCTGATATTCTATCAGAGTCTTGCTTTGCTGTAAGTCCTCCACATAGCGATGTAAATCGGTCGACATCGCATTCACATTTTCAGTAAGAAGGCCTAATTCATCTTTTCTGTTTAAGTGCAGGTGCTTCCCGAAGTTTCCCTGAGCAATCTCATTCACTTGTTCAACAATATACCCAATAGGCTCCGTGATGGAACGAGAAAAGATAAAACTGACTATTAGAACGACCAGCATGATAGCAAGCGAAAGGAGAATATGCATAAATAGTTCATGTCGAAGCTCATCCTGAATAAGGCCATAATTATAGACAAGGCCAATAACAAAGGGCTGCCCTGATTTCGGAGACACAGGAACAAAGGTTTTTAAAACACTTTTCTTGTTGAGGGTATCATTGTATGATTGCACTTTCTTTGTCTTGATTGCTTTCTTAATATAGGCGGCATCTGTCGCGATATTGCGGAATTTATAGGAACCATACCAAATCGGTCTAGCTGAAATGCGAATATAACTATTTCCGTTTAGGTGAACCACTTCACTCTTTTTCCCAAAGTTCTTGGGATTAAAGACGGATATTTCTAAAATGCCTCGTTCCTTTGTGTAACCTTCGATGATTTTCCCAGGACCAAATCGTTGCTCAAACTCTAAAACTTCGTTATCCCGAAAATAAGGGTTGATGATATAATTCGTTGTCCCGTCATAATAATAGCCCCATTTATCAATATGATCAGGATCGGATGAAGCTATTTCAATTGGGCCCGACCAATAGTGAGGAAGCGTTAACCCTTTTCCGACATTGACAGGTTTTAATGCCAACAATTGTTGATAGGCGTCATACCAATAACCCCACCCTTTTGTCGACATATTGATTTCCTGAGGATCTGATGATCGGACCCCGATAATATCGTCCGGAGTTTTCGCTAATAAGGTGATGTGAGATACCCGGACCTCACCCGCTAGTTTTTTTAATTGATTGTTGGAAATTTCCTGATAAGTTGGAGGAAGAGATTGTTTGATAGCCAGGGATGCAATTCTCAAGTCTCTACCTAGAATATTCTCTACATATAATGAACCTTCTCTAGTCTTTTCCACCTGGAACGACACTTCATGGGTAATGACAGAGATTTCCCGTTTGTTATATTCCAGCAGCTGGTTTTTTGACCAAAAATAATGAAAGGTATTATTCGCAAGTAATATAAACAAAACGAGCAGAAAGAAGATTAACGGCAGCTTTTTCTTAATGGACAATGATGCAACACTCCAATAACTGACTTATAAAAGGATAATGACAAACTTGTGCTTAGATGCAGCAGTTACCCTTTTATCCCATGCAGCCATTCCCGGTAGCATTCATCACACAGAGCTTCATCTCTTTCTTGATTCATAGAAACAAAGGGTACATAGTGTAATTGTCTTTCCTCAATATCCTCTGTACAATAAAAACATTTTTCAGCCATAATCGAGTCTCCTTTCATATCATTTCTATTTTGTAGTTTTTTCCGGTTTAGAGGTTTTATTACTTGGGAAAATCATCCATTATATATTCAAAAACTTTGTGTCTATATTTCTGACTATGCTATAAAGAAAGTTAGAGCTTAATAAGGAGGTAAATTTAGTGGATTATCTGAATAAAGTTGTCGTGATAACTGGTGCAGCGAAAGGAATTGGCCGAGGAGTAGCCGAAGCCTATTCCATAAAAGGGGCAAAAGTCGTTATAGCTGATGCAGATTCTGAAGCAGGTGAACAAACCATGACAGAAATTAGAAAGCAGGGGGGAGAGGCTCTTTATCTCAAAACAGATGTTAGAAGTGAGACGGACATTATTCGATTGATTGAGGTTGCCATACAGACATTTGGCCGAATTGACATCCTAATCAATAATGCTGGAAAAGGTGTATTCAAATCACCCTATGATTTAACCATTGAGGAGTGGGACGATTGTTTGAACACCAATTTACGCAGTGTTTTCCTTTGCTCACGTGAAGCAGCAAAATATATGAGGAAAAACCAAACTGGAGGTGCAATTGTGAACATCGCATCCACCCGTGCCTTAATGTCAGAGCCTAACTCCGAGGCATATGGGGCTTCAAAGGGCGGAATTGTTGCAATTACACATGCACTGGCTGCCTCTTTTAGTCAAGATCGGATAACGGTAAATGCCATTTCTCCAGGCTGGATCCATAATGGTGATGAGGCTGACCTTTCGGATGCTGACCATGAGCAGCATTTATCAAAACGAGTCGGAAAACCAAGCGATATTGCAAAGGCATGCCTCTATTTAACGAATCCTACTAATGATTTTGTAACTGGCATTAATTTGGTCGTTGATGGAGGAATGACCAGAAAAATGATTTATGTAGAGGAATAACAACACCTCCTACAGCACGCATTCTAAAAGGGTTTCCCCTGCTTGTTCTAAATATGGTAAAATAGTGTAAATAGTTTAAATAGTAAGAAAAAAGGGAGGGGCAAAGATGAAGCTGCCGATTATTAAATCAAAGCTAAGTATTCCTGTTGTTAAGGATGATTTTATTAGGAGGGCGCAGCTTACCCAGAAGCTGCAAAGGATTCCGGAATATTCCTTGACTCTCCTTCATTCCGGCGCTGGTTTTGGTAAGAGTACGGCACTTGCACTGTTTTTGAGGGATGAAAGGCTTCCTGGATGCTGGTACTCCATTTCATCCTTAGATGACGACATCCTAACCTTCCTATCCTATCTGATTCAAACGATCCGCCAGGAAGATCCATCTTTTGGAACAGCGTTATCAGTCTACATGGACAAAATGAACCATTATATTCGTGAAGAGGAACTGAGTATTTTATGTTCCCTTTTTATTAACGAAATAATTGAGTCCAAGGCCGAGATTACGCTTATTCTGGATGATTTCCACCAAATTGAACATTCTTATACGATTAATAGCTGGATGGAAAAACTGATCGAGCATATCCCAGCTAATTTACATATGGTTATTTCGAGCCGCCGCCGTCCTAACTGGAGGTGTTTAACCAAAATGAAGGTGTGCGGTCAATTACTTGAAATAACAAGGGAAGATTTAGTTTTAACGATGGAAGAAATGGAATTACTGTTGACGGACCTCTATGGATTAAAGATGGAGGCAGAGTACCTGCAGTCCATTTATGAAATAACAGAGGGCTGGATCATTGCCCTTTGCATGATTGCCACGCAAATACCATTACAAAACGACAAACCTAAGATTTTTAAACATTCCTCTCAATCTCTCCAAGATTTTTTTCAGTATTTAGTCATGGAAGTCTTTTCGAAACAGCCGCCTATGATTCAACAATTTCTCGAGCAAACTTCCATTTTTGAGGAAATAGAGAAAGAAATGTGTGATGAAGTGATGGGAATAAACGGATCCTTAAATTTACTAGAGCAGCTGAAAGACCGCAATTTATTTATCCAGAAGATTGGGCGAACCCATTATCGTTACCATGCCTTATTCAAAGAATTCCTTGAAGAGATTTTTCAAAAAAATAATCTAACTGCTTATATGAGTCTTCACGAACGCTGTGCCCGTTATTATGAGCGTAAACAACAACCGGAGAAGGCGCTTCATCACTATAAAAAAATAAATTACCACAAGGCAATCTGCTCCATTTTACAAGAAAATGGTCTGCGGATGCTCGAAAGTGGAAAATTGGAAAGCTTGTACGATCATTTAATCCTCCTGTCAGAAACGGAAATGGAGCTTTATTATTTTCTCTATTATTTAAAAGCGGAAATTCATCGCTATCGCTCACATTACCAAGAGGCCCAGCAATGTTACGATAAGGCGTTTAATGGTGCGGAAAAAATGCAAGACCATCTTGGAATGAGCTTAGCGTTAGAGGGAAAAGCAAAGATATTCCTGGATACCATCCAACCACATCAGGCAGAAAACCTTTTATATGAGGCAATTTTTCATCGGGAAAAAACGTTAGGAGATGATGTTGAAAAAGGGAAATTATATCAATTGTTATCCGAGAATCTACTAAACTCTGGAAAGGCATCTGAGGCGGAGAGCTGGATTCAAAAAGCTAAGGAAGCAAAACTGTCTCAACCAGATGGGAACTTAGAAGCTAGATTATACTTAAGAACGGGCCGTTTTGAGGCTGCAAGGAAGGTTCTTTTCCTGAAAAAAGATGAATTAAAGGATTCAACGATCCATACACTGCCGCAATCGCACCGCGAAACCGATTTATTACTCGCTTTAATCGAAGCCTTTATGGGAGAAGGTTTAAAAGCAAAGGAACTTGCCCAAGCAGGGATCCAGCAGGGAATTAGCTATAAATCCGCTTATGTAGAAGCATGCGGTTGGATTCGCATGGGTCATGCCGTACAAATATTGAATAAGTATGAATCGAGTTTAGCGGAAAGCTGTTATCAAACAGCATTAGAAATTATGGAACAAATCCATGTTGATCGAGGGAAAGCAGAACCGCTTATGGGCTTGTGTATTTTATATGGGACAAGGGGAGAACTGGAACGGGCATTAGAGGCCGGCAAGAATGCACTAATGGAGACTGAAAAAGTTCATGATGTGTGGCTTTCATCGCTTATAACACTTGGTATGGGCATTACCTGCATATATAATGAGCGGGTTCCTAAGGCCCATGATTTTTTAATAAAAGCTGATGCCCTCTTTGGACAATGTGAGGATGGCTATGGACAAATGTTAGGGAAGTTCTGGCTTGCCTATGTTTATTACCTTGAAAAACAGCAAGGGTTGTTTAAAGAAGCAATAAATGCCTTTTTAAATTTGGTGCAAATCTACGAATATGAGTTCTTTTTTCACAAACGGACTGTATTTGGCCCAAGAGATTTGCAAATATATGTGCCATTGCTCAATGAATGTTTGAAAGAAGAGATTCAGCCAGCCTATGTCAAAAAGATTCTCCAGGATATGGGGATAACTGCTCATGATTCACATCCGGGGTATTCCATCAGAGTTCAAACCTTGGGACATTTCAAGTTATGGCTTGGTGAAAAAGAGGTGGGCGACAAAGAATGGCAAAGAGAAAAGGCTAAGGAGCTTTTTCAATTATTCATTACGGTGAGTGAATTCATAGCCAAGGATGAAATTATTGCGCTCCTTTGGCCTAATCAAGAGAAAAAAAACGCAGACCGCGATTTTAAAGTGGCTCTTAATTGTCTCCATCATGTGCTTGAACCCCACCGTAAGCCCCGTGAAGCTCCCTTTTTCATCATTAGGGAAGGGATGTTTTATGGATTAAACCCTTATGCAGTTATTGAAATGGATAACACTCCATTTAAGGAATTCATTGAAGCTGGACTTGAAGAAACCAAATTGGATCAGGCTATTCCTTTCCTAGAAAGAGGATTATCCTTATATCATGGTGATTATCTCCCAGATCGTCGTTATGATGATTGGTGTATTAGTAAAAGAGAGAGCATGGCTGTTTATTTTTTACGGGGGGCGGAGAAAATGGCGCAGTTAATGGTCCGCTCTGAAAAATATGATGCTGCAATTAATTGGTGTGAAAAAATCTTGGAACGCGACCGAACTTGGGAAGAGGCCTACCGCTTATTAATGTATTGTTATTATCGAAAAAATAACCGCCCGCAAGCGATGAGGTGGTATCAAAGATGTAAAAAGGTTCTTGAGGAAGAACTCGGAGTTACCCCTTTGGAACCGACCAGGCATATGTATCAAATGATTATTGAATCTGAAGGAATTTTAAATTCGATAGAACAGCCTTAAGACTAGGGCTGTTTTTTTTTGCGTTCAGCCCCTGTTCAAGGCGCTTCCGCTTTTCTTGTTGTCCAGCTCCAGCGCCTAGCCCCTCGAAGGTCTACAGCCAAGCCGTCCAAAAGGTCAAAAAGCACCTTTCGGCCGGCTTGTCTTATGCTTGTCGGGGCTGTTCAAGGCGCTTCCGCTTTTCTTGTTTGTAACTCTTTTGTAACTACTCTCTCCTATCATAGATTTAAAGCTTAACAAGTTGTTGAAAACATATTAAGGGGGAAATAGAGTGAAGGGGTATAAGGGGAAATGGGGACTAGCAGGCTTACTTATTATTATGGTGATTTTTGCGAGCGCTTGCAGCTTGGACAAAACATCATCGGGGGGCACAAGCACAGATAAAAAGGAACCAATTAAAATTGGTGTCCTTGCCTCCAAAACAGGCGCTCTTGAAGCATATGGAAAACAAACATTAAGAGGTTTTGAGCTTGGCCTAGATTATGCCACAGATGGTAAACGTGAAGTGGCCGGCCGAAAGATTGAGTTTATTGTTGAAGATACAGAAACAAAGCCGGAGGTCGCTGTTCAAAAAGCTACCAAGCTATTAGAAGAAGATAAAGTCGACTTCCTAGTCGGATCATCTAGCTCAGCTGATACGTTAGCTGTTTTACCTCTAGCAGAAGAATATCAAAAAGTAATGGTAGTTGAACCGGCTGCTGCTGATAGTATTACCGGTTCGGAGTTTAATAAATATATTTTCCATTCCGCTCGTAACTCCTCACAAGATGCTGTTGCTGGTGCAGCGGCAATTGCTAAAAAAGGAGTAAAGATTGCTACTCTGGCACCTGATTATTCTTTTGGCCGTGATGGCGTGGCAGCCTTTAAAGAGGCAGCGAAAAAGCTCGGAGCTGAAATTGTAAAAGAAGAATATGCAGATCCTGCCGCGACAGACTTTACTTCCAATATTCAAAAAATCATTGATGCTAAGCCTGATTATTTATTTGTCGTCTGGGCCGGAGCAAACTCTCCATGGAAGCAGCTTTCCGACATGAAGGTTCAAGAAAAAGGCATTAAGATTTCAACTGGTGCACCTGATATTGCTGCTCTCTCCACAATGGAGCCGCTGATTGGGATGGAGGGCTTTACCGTTTACTACCATGACCTGCCAAAAAACAAAATTAACGACTGGCTTGTTGCTGAACATAAAAAGCGGTTTGACGGAGACGTACCTGATTTATTTACACCTGGCGGCATGAGTGCAGCGATTTCGATTGTTGAGGCATTGAAAAAGACCAATGGGAACGCCGATGCTGACAAATTAATCACAACAATGGAAGGGATGAGCTTTGAGACACCAAAAGGGAAAATGACCTACCGAAAAGAAGACCACCAGGCCCTGCAATCGTTGTATGCCATTAAACTGGAAAAGAAAGATGGTGTTCCATACCCAGTTCCAGTTCTGATTCGAGAGCTAACTCCTGAGGAAACAGCCCCACCAATCCGGAATAAGTAAAATTTAAAAAACAGGAGGGTTCGACCTAGTTATACCAGGTCACCCTCTTACCTTTTTCTAACGCTAAAAAATCAGGTGGTGAAAGTGTGTCAACTCTTATTGAAACGAGAGATTTATCAATTACCTTTGGCGGTCATACCGCAGTAGATTCTGTCAGCATTGCCGTCCCCGAAAAACATTTTAAATCGATTATTGGACCAAATGGGGCCGGAAAAACAACCTTTTTTAATCTTCTCAGCGGCCAATTAACTCCAACAAACGGAAAAATCTATTATCGAGGAAAAGATATTACCAAATTCTCTACGACACTACGGACGCGGACAGGGATTGGACGTTCCTTTCAAATTACCAATGTCTTTCCGAATCTAACCGTACTAGAAAATGTCAGGCTGGCTGTTCAATCACAAGCTGGAGTTCGTTACCAGATGCTGTTTCATCATAAAAAATACCGGGTGTTTGAAGAAAAGGCGTTGGAATGGCTAAATCTGGTCCTCCTAGATGATAAAAAGAATTCGCTTGCCATCAACCTGGCTCATGGTGAGAAACGGAAGCTTGAAATTGCCATGCTGCTGGCACTTGAAACAGAGGTCCTCTTACTCGATGAACCCACAGCCGGCATGTCGTTAGAGGAAGTACCTGCTATTTTAGAAGTAATCAAAAGAATAAAGAATGAAGGCAACCGGACCATACTCCTCATCGAACACAAAATGGATATGATCTTAGATTTATCGGATTCCGTAATGGTTTTATTTAACGGAGGGCTGCTTGCCGATGGCACCCCTGAAGAAATTATGAAAAATGAAACGGTTCAGTCTGCTTATTTAGGAGGTTATTTGGATGAACGGCCTGTTGAAGCTTGATCAAGTAGAGACACATATTGGTCAATATCATATTCTTCAAGGGATCTCCTTCGAGGTAAAGAAAGGCGAAGTTACAGTTCTGCTTGGAAGAAATGGGGCTGGAAAAACAACCACTTTACGCACGATTATGGGATTAAATCCTGCATCTAAAGGCAGCGTTACCTTTAAGGGAGAACAAATACAAGCCTTGCCAACCTATACGATTGCTAAAAAGGGGATCGGGTATGTCCCGGAAGATCAGGGAATCTTTGCGGGGTTAACGGTAGAAGAAAATATGAAAGTGGCCATTCAAAAAGAAAATGAGGAAACTGCAAAACGCATGGATTGGATTCTAGAATTGTTTCCGGACTTAAAGAAGTTTTGGAAAAAAACCGGCGGCTATTTAAGCGGCGGACAGAAACAAATGTTATCGATTGCCAGGGCCTATATAAATGAAAATGAATTGTTGTTAATTGATGAGCCAAGCAAGGGATTGGCACCCATTGTTGTTGAGAAAGTAATGGAGTCGATTTTACAAATGAAGAATCAAACAACCATCGTCTTAGTGGAGCAGAATTTTATGATGGCGAGCACAATTGGTGACCGTTTTTACATTATTGATGATGGGCGGACAGTAAATCATGGCACCATGAAGCAATTAAAAGAAGATGAAGAAATGAAACGAAAATATCTAGGCATCGCTTAGAAAGGAGGACCGTCAAATGGACTTAATCATCAATTTAACCTTAAATGGCCTGGCAACGGGAATGCTGATTTTTTTACTGGCAGCGGGGCTCACGCTGATTTTCGGTTTGATGGATGTGCTGAATTTTGCCCATGGCGGGCTGTTTGCCTGGGGAGCCTACAGTGGCCTGTGGATTTATCAGCAAACGGGCAGCTTTATCATTGGCATTGCCGGGGCAATTATAACAGGCTGTTTGCTTGGGATCATCACCGAGAAATGGATCATTAAACCCGTTTATGGTAATCACGTGCAGCAAATTTTAATTACTCTGGGCCTTATGCTTGTTTTATCGGAAATGTTAAAGGTTATTTGGGGTCCCAATCAAATAACCGCTTCTCCTCCTGATTATTTAAAGGGCAGCTGGGAACTGGGCGGGGTCATTGTAATTAAATACAGAATCTTTATCATTTTGGTCGGCCTGATCATTTTTTCCGCCGTACAATTTATTCTGAAGAAGACAAAGATTGGTCTTGTTGTCCGGGCCGGTGTTATGAATAAAGAAATGGTTCAAGCACTCGGGATTAATATTCAAAAGGTCTTTATGTTGGTGTTTATGATTGGTGCAGGTATGGCCGCACTTGGCGGTGTACTGCTCGGCCCCTATTCAGGTGTGATTCATGCCGGAATGGGAATGGAATTTGCCATTTTAGCGTTTATTGTCGTTGTGATAGGGGGCATGGGGAATTTTAAGGGTTCCGTCTTAGCGGCTATTTTAGTAGGATTATCCGGATCATTTATGGCGTACTTTGTCCCGGATTTATCACTTGCAGTCAATATGCTTCTAATGGCAGTCGTATTAATTATTCGGCCTCAGGGCTTATTTGGTGCGGGAGGGATGAGAGGATGAGATTAATCCAAGGAAATAAAATGACCGCTTTTATTTTAGTCATCTCAGCCTTTCTTATCCTGCTTCCATTTGTTTATGAGTCCAGAAATCTATTCATCTTATTAACGCAAATATTTGTTTTTGCTATATTTGCGATGAGTTACGATTTGTTAATTGGTTTTACTGGGATTGTTTCGTTTGGTCATGCAATGTTTTTTGGAATTGGCGCCTATTCAATGGGGATTTTTATGAAAAAATTCGAACCGACGATGCCTTACTTTTTCTTGGCGGTTTTGGCGACGATTGTTCTTACCGGATTGGTAAGCTTTATTGTCGGTCTGTTGACACTCCGTCTAAAAAGTCATTTCTATGCCATGTTAACCCTTTCACTTTCGGGACTATTTTTAGTACTGGCGGAAAAATGGCGGTCGATGACATTTGGAAACGATGGATTTACCTTCCGCGTTCCAGAATTTTTGATCGACCGGACTCATTTTTATTGGCTCAGCCTTTGTCTTATGGTGGCTATCTTTTTCTTCTTAAAACGGTTTACCAATTCTCCGCTTGGCCGAGTGCTCCAAGCTATCAGGGAGAACGAACAACGAACCGAGTCACTCGGGTTTCAAGTACTGCATTATAAAATTGCGGCGAGTGTCGTTTCTGGGGTGATCGCTGGGGTAGCGGGGATTTTATATGCCATTTCGCTAAGATATGTGAATACGAGTGTGTTTTCTATGGATATTACGTTAGACGCCTTGTTAATGACGATTATTGGCGGGGTTGGAACATTAGTCGGGGCCATTATTGGAGCCGGGTTAATTGAATTTGCCCATGACTGGCTGACGGAACTTGCCAAGGAACATGTCATCTTTGAACGCTGGATTATTTTCTTCGGGATTATTTATATCTTAGTTGTGATGTTTTTTCCAAAAGGAATTGTCGGGACGATAAACACCTATACGTGGAAACGAAAAAAACAGACTGCTGTAAAAAGTAAAGAAAAAGTGGCAGGATAGAGGGAGGAACTAATGGATAATAATCAAATTGCTTCCTTCGTCGTCCGGTTTCAATTAGCAGCGGTTGAAAAAGACACTGCAAAAAAACAGTGGCGAATCAAAGTTACACATGTCCAACTGGAAAGGGAGACATTATTTGAAAATATGGAGGAAGCAATGGACTATATGAAGGAAATGGCGGAACAAGCGTAAGTTTAGGAGGTGCAACATTGAATATTGGGATTCTGAGTACAGGAATCTATCTGCCGAAGGAATATGTGACGGGGAAGCAGATTGCCCAAATGGCAGGTATCCCTCTGCATATTGTGGAAGAAAAAATGGGGATAAAGAAAAAGTATGTTCCAGGAGCACATGACCATACCTGTGAAATGGGGATTATCGCTGCCAAACAGGCGATAGCAAAAGCAGGGATTAATCCCATGGATATTGACCTTGTCATTTATATCGGCGAGGAGCATAAGGAATATCCGCTTTGGACAGCGGGAATCAAGCTTCAGCAAGAAGTTGGGGCACTAAATGCCTGGGCATTTGATGCGGCATTAAGGTGCGGTACGACCGTTATGGCTTTAAAATTGGCCAAAAGTCTGATGATTGCCGATTCCGGAATTCAGACTGTCTTGCTTGCAGGCGGTTATCGGAACGTCGATTTTATTGATTATCAGAATCCTAGAACTCGTTTTATGTATAATCTGGGTGCCGGTGGTGGAGCCATTCTTTTGAAAAAGGATCATAGTGAAAATGTTTTGCTAGAAACAGAGCTGATTACGGATGGTTCATTTTCCGAGGATGTTGTAGTTGTATCAGGAGGAACAAAGAACCCGATAACGAAGGAGGCGCTTGAACAGCGGCTTAATAGGCTCGATGTTCTCGATCCAGAGGGAATGAAGATTCGTCTCGAACAAAAGTCAATGGCTAACTTTTTGAAGGTGATTAGGGAATCTGTACGGAAAAGCGGTTATCAGGTGAGTGATATTGCTTATTTAGCGATACTTCACATGAAAAAGTCAGCCCATGAATATGTTTTAAGAGACCTGGGGTTGTCTCCTGAACAATCTATTTATCTTGAAGATTATGGGCATATCGGCCAGATCGATCAGATTTTGTCATTGGAGCTTGCCCAGAAGGAAGGGAAAGTAAGGGAAGGAGACGTTGTTGTGCTGGTAAGTGCCGGCATCGGTTATGCCTGGGGAGCAACGACGATTAAATGGGGAAAAGGGTGATGGAAGTGGTGAACGTAACGATGAAAGAAGTTCATTTATCGAATGGTGAGACACTTGCCTACAGAGAAAGAGAGGGAGGGGAACACAAAGTATTATTAGTTCATGGCAATATGACCTCGTCGAAGCACTGGGATTTAGTTTATGAAAATATCGATGCCAAATATAAGCTTTATGCCGTTGATTTACGAGGTTTTGGCCGGTCATCCTATAATAATCTAATTACGTCAATTAAAGACTTTTCCGATGATGTCAAGTTATTCGTTGATGCGATAGGCTTAAAGGACTTTGCCATTGTGGGCTGGTCAACAGGCGGGGCAGTGTCGATGCAATTTGTTGCTGATTACCCGGGCTACTGTAACAAACTGATTTTATTAGCATCCGAATCAACACGAGGCTACCCTTTTGACGGAAAATTGCATGAAAATGATGAACCGCGCCGGTTTGCATTACATGAAGAAATCAAAAAGGATGTAACCAAAACGATTCCAGTGCAGACGGCATATGATACGAATAATACGGAATTATTAAGGTTCATTTGGAATGCGGTGATTTATACTCACAATCAACCGTCTCCGGAACTTTATGAAGAGTATCTGCAGGATATGAGAACGCAGCGGAATTTAGCTGAGGTTCATCATTCCAATAATACGTTTAATATCAGCCATCATCACAACGGACTAGTTGAAGGCAATGGGAAAGTGGATAACATTAATGTCCCTGTCCTGGTTTTGCGGGGAGAACGGGATTATGTGGTAACAGCGGAAATGACTAATGAAATTCTAGAGGATTTAGGTAGTAAGGCAAGGTTTATCGAATTAAAGAATTGCGGGCATTCTCCGCTGGTAGATGATTTGCCGCAGTTATTATCAGCCATAACACAATTTTTGAATGAATAGTTTAGAAGATGTTAGATCAAGGTTACGGCCCTATTTGGGTCGTTTTTTTGTATTTGTTAATATCTTTAAGCAATTTGTTAATATAGCTAAAAATTTGTTAATATCCACCGAAAAATTGTTAATAAAATCAATATTTTGTTAATATCCACTGAAAATTTGTTAATAAAACCATTCTGTAACTCCGATGTAACCAAAAACCGTTAAAATTAAGCTATCTTATTTAGTTGAGAAGGAGCGATTGTTCGTGAGCTGGGAAATGGATTGGCTGGAACATAGAGCAAGAATAACCCCTAGTAAGATTGCCATTATTGATGAAGACAGTAACAAAACCTGGACCTATTCACAACTAAATTATCGTGCATGTGGGACGGCAAACTGGCTTTATGCCCGGGGCATACGAAAAGGCGATCGGATTGCCTTGTTATCCCCTAATCATATTAGCTATTTCGATTTATTATTTGCCTGCGCCAAAATCGGCGCGATTTTGGTACCGTTGAATTGGCGTTTATCCCCGCTTGAATTAAGGGAAATCTTAGCGGACTGTACGCCTGTTTTAATAGGGATCCATCAACATTTCGAAACGCTTGATCCGCAATTAACGAGCGATGGTTTAAGCTCCTTTTTAGTAGGAGAGGCGAGCTATGAAAAACTAGTCTCTTATTCTATCCATACAGTTTCAAAAGAATCGATTTCCGAAACAGACCCACTAGCAATGATCTATACGGGCGGAACGACCGGTAAACCAAAAGGTGTCGTATTAAGTCATCAATCCATCTTCTGGAATGCCCTTAACACCATTATCAGCTGGGGTTTATCAATGGAAGACACAACGATTAACTATTTGCCAATGTTTCATACTGGAGGCTTAAATGCCTTGAGCATTCCGATTTTGCTGGGGGGAGGAACCGTTGTCATCGGAGACCATTTTTCTGGGGAAAAAGCTGTCGGATCTCTACAACAGTATCGATGTACGATTGTCCTCCTCGTCCCGACCATGTACCATACGATGATACAAACAAGAGAGTTCGAAGAGAGCACATTTCCTGATATGAAGGTCTTTTTATCCGGAGCAGCCCCTTGTCCGCTCCAAATTTATGAAGCTTTTTACAAAAAAAGAATAGCCTTTAAAGAAGGGTACGGGTTGACGGAAGCAGGACCGAATAATTTTTATATTAGCCCCGAGGATGCAAAAATTAAGCGGGGTTCTGTTGGTAAGCCAATGTTATTTAATTCAGTCAAATTGGTCAAAGAGGATGGTTCTGAAACAAAGGCTAACGAAGTTGGAGAAATCTTAATTAGTGGCAAACATTCTTATTCGTCTTATTGGAATCAAGAAACTGCTACCCAGGAAACCGTTAAGGAAGGATGGATTCACACCGGTGATTTAGCCAAACAGGATGAGGATGGTTATTTTTATATTGTTGGCCGGAAAAAGGATATGATCATTACCGGAGGAGAAAATGTGTATCCACTCGAAATAGAACATTGGCTTACCGCTCATCCTGCAATTAATGAAGCAGCTGTCATCGGGCTCCCTGATGACCAATGGGGTGAGATTGTAACAGCCTTCATTTCATTACTAAAACCTTTTACATTGGAAGACGACGAAATAAAAGATTATTGTGAGCCGAAATTGGGCCGTTATAAGATTCCTAAACAATTTATTCGTTTGGAGGAACTGCCTAAAACCCACGTTGGAAAAATTGATAAGAAAAAATTAAAAGAAATAGGAATCAATAGATAAAAGGGAGAACCAATGCGTTCTCCCTTGCCTTATTTTGAAGAAATATCCAACTGTATCAAAGCCTATACTAATTCAGGTGCACTTTCAATAAATAATTTAGAAACAATGGATTGGGTTTTGTTAATGTTATAAACAAGGTAAAAATATCGTTCGTCATCAAAATTCTGGATGTTATACATCTTAAGCCTGTTATGGCGGGAATATTCCCGCGCTGCTACCTCTGAAATGATGGAAATACCCACATTTTCAATCACTAACTGTATTAAACTCTGCCCATCTTCAATATAGGAAACGATATTTAACTGGTCCTTGGTAATTTTATTTTTTTTCAAAAATCGTTCTAATAAAGCATTCGTTCCTGAATCCGAATTCCGCATGATAAACGGATAGGATAAGATTTCTTTTATGTTTACTGGTTCCGTTAACCTTATTTCATTAGAGGAAGCAAGAACAAGTTTTTCTTTTAATAAGGGAATATAGTGCAACTTATCATTTTCGAATTTCTGACCTAACACCCCCAAGTCTACAGAACCATTTAGAACCTTCTCGGCAACATGTTTTGAGGAAGATTGGTTGATATGAAAGATAACCTCTGGATATTGCTCCCTAAATTGTTTAATCATCCTTGGAACCATAAACTGCCCTGGAACCGAACTAGTTGCGATTCGAATCATTCCTCGAAGTGTGGTCATTCCTTCCTTTAAATCAAGTAATGCCTGATCTTTAATAAGCAAAAGCTGAAGGGCCCAATGATACAATCGTTCCCCATGTGGTGTAAGGATACTTTCCCGTCCCACCCGGTCAAATAATCTCACTCCCAGCATTTTCTCGAGTCCTTGTATATGGGAACTGACGGTTGATTGACTTAAGAAAATATCCTCCGCAGCTTTGGAAAAACTTTTATGCTCAACAACCTTTGTAAATACATAGAGTTGGTGCAAATCCATTACATCTTCTCCTTAATTGATAGAATAGATGGCTAATAATAGATGATCTAGATAGTTAATAGCTTATCATATATGTACATTTAAGAGAAAATTTGGTCTATTATTTTGGCTGTGTTAAT
>NZ_JBALNF010000030.1:0-5576 GCF_036962465.1 Neobacillus vireti | reverse complement strand
TGTTGATTTCCGCTCCAATTAACGTGCTAAAAATCAACCATAACCTTTAATACAACCATTATTTTAAAGCGTAAAAAAAAGAAGTGATGGTTGAACATCACTTCTTACGTTAATTTAGAATTGGTATTTTGTTTGTAAGAGACAAATCAAGGATTGACGGCCACTTTCCGTAACCTGATGCTGGATTAATATGACCAGCATTGGGTATTACGATAGAAGGATGATCTAGATTTAAATAAATTTTCGTATCTTCAATATTGCAATAAGGATCATTATTGGAATGGATAAATAAAATCTCCTCAGCTGTTCTAGACAAATGGTTACTGTTTAATGGTACTGGAAAAAAGGATGCTGCTTCCGTAAGTGTGATTGTTGGAGATGGCGGCGCCACGAGAATTACACGCTTAGCTAACTTCTTGTCCTGTGTTGCTGAATAATGAAGCCATAGGAGACAGCCTAAACTATGAGTGATTACGGTAAGGTCTGAATCTGCCGGGAATCTTTGAATAGCAAGTTGTAATTCCTCTAACCAGACGTTTAGATTTGGTGAATCAAAAGTTGAAAAGGTAGGATAACTCACTTGATAATTTTTGTCCGTTAAAGAATTTGCCAGCCAAGTTTGCCAATGGTCATGGCCGCTCCCGCCTAACCCATGAATAATAAGAAACTGTTGTTGATTCATCCAATCCCTCCTGTGTGTTTAATTTACATTATTCCGATTGATTAAGTTGGTATTATGGATAATTATAAAGTTTTTAAATAGAAATGGCAACAGCTTTTGTTCAAAATACATATGTATAATTGCAATTAACACGATAAACACTCATTATTAATGAATAGGTAAATTAGAAAGTAGGGGTATTTTTTGTCAGATTTCATATCGTTAGGTATATCAAAAGAACTTGCCGATCGTTTGCGGACTTATGGTGTCGCCGTCCCAACACCGATACAACAACAAGCCATTCCATTTGTAATGAAGGGGGACGATGTAATTGCTCAAGCGCAAACCGGAACAGGTAAAACCTTTGCCTTTATCCTACCCATTATCGAAAAAATAGATCGAGATGCTACTCATGTCCAAGCACTAATCGTCGCACCAACAAGGGAGTTGGCCTTACAAATAACGGAAGAAATTGAAAAAATGATTGCCGATATTCAAGGATTAGCTGTTTTAGCAGTCTACGGAGGTCAAGATGTAGACAAACAGTTGAAAAAGTTAAAAAGACATCCGCAAATTGTAGTAGGAACACCTGGACGTCTGTTAGATCATATTCGCAGAGAGACTGTACGCTTAGGTGAAACAGATTTCCTTGTATTAGATGAAGCAGACCAGATGCTCCATATTGGTTTTCTTAACGAGGTAGAGGAAATAATAAGGGAAACACCTGCTACAAGACAAACTATGTTATTCTCAGCTACCATGCCGCCAGAAATAAGAAAATTAGCGGCAAAACATATGCGTAATCCCAACTATATTCAAATTGAAAAAACGCAGGGGCCTGCCATTAGTGTAAAACAATTGGCTTTTCATACAACTGATAGGGCAAAACAAGCAACGCTCATCAAATTAATTGAAACACATCGCCCTTTCTTAGCCGTTATTTTTTGCCGGACGAAACGAAGGGTCAGTAAATTGTATGACGCGCTAAAGGCCTATGGCTTTTCGTGTGATGAGTTACATGGTGACTTGTCTCAAGCTAAAAGGGAAAGAGTCATGAAACGCTTTAGGGATGCCGAAATCCAATTGTTGGTTGCAACGGATGTCGCGGCAAGAGGTTTGGATGTTGAGGGAATTACCCATGTCTTTAACTATGACATCCCGGAAGATGCGGAGAGCTATGTCCATCGGATCGGGAGGACAGGAAGAGCAGGGATGACTGGACTGGCAGTAACATTCTATTCGTCTGATGACCGGCCAGCACTTGAGCAAATTGAAAAGGAACTTTCGATTAACATCCCAAAACAAAGCGATGGGAATCCAGCAAATGAAAAAAATAAATCTGAAGAGGGCAATTCAGAAAGGCGACACACTCGTCCAGCAAAAACACATGGTCTTAGAAGAGAAAAGCAGAAGAAAGATCAAAAAGACGGTAATAGGGATAATAAAAATGGAAATGACAGAAGGTCTGATGGATCAAGCAGAGGTGCTAAAAAAGAGAGCACGAAAAAAACTAGTGTAATGAAGGATAGCAGAGGGAAACGGACAAATTTTTCATCTTCGAGCAAGTCTAATAGAGGAAGCGGAAGACCAACAACTGCTAGGAGCAGCAGAAACCGCTAAAAACAAAGGGACTGATACATTGATCAGTCCCTTTTTGACTTTCCTCAAATACCAATTCCAGTATTGGATTTAACAAGTACTTCCTCAAACTTTTTCACATCTGATTTTTGACTTGAGAAGATGGTCCCTAAATACCCGGCAATAAATCCGAGTGGTATCGAAACAATTCCAGGTGTAGTGTATGGGAAAATAGGATTGCCAACAAAAATAGCTTTTCCTACTTCAGGGCTGAAAACATTCGGACTGATTAAAACTAACCCTACTGCTGAGATTAGACCTGCTACCATGGCCCAAATCGCCCCAGTGGTATTAAATCGTTTCCAATAAATCGTGTAAATAATAACCGGCAAGTTTGCACTTGCAGCAACGGCAAATGCAAGTGAAACAAGGAAGGCCACATTAAGGGTTTGTGCGCCTAGAGCAAGGATGATAGAGATGATAGAAACACCGATTGCAGCCCAGCGTGCCATACTGACTTGCTGCTTTTCAGTGGCTTTCCCTTTACGTAAAATTTCATTATAAAAATCATGGGCAAATGCTGATGCTGCTGTTAAAACAAGTCCTGCTACAACGGCTAGGATCGTTGCGAACGCTACGGCTGAAATAAAAGCAAACATCATATTTCCACCAACTGCTTTTGCTAAAAGTGGAGCGGCCATATTTCCAGCTGGATTTGCTGCAACAATTTCAGAATTCCCCACAAAGGCTGCAGCACCGAAGCCGAGGAAAATCGTCATTACATAGAAGATTCCGATAATCCACGTTGCATACACGACCGAAGAACGGGCAGTTTTTGCATCTTTAACGGTAAAGAAACGGACGAGAATATGTGGGAGTCCGGCTGTGCCAAGTACCAACCCCATATTTAAAGAAATGGTATCAAGACCTATTTTGTACTTAACCCCAGGATTTAAAAACGATTCTTTTAAAGGTGTGGCCGTTTTCATTTGATCAAACATATCCGTGATACTCCAATTAAACTTCGCTAAAACAATAATAGAGATTAAGAAGGTACCGCCCATTAATAGAATAGCTTTAATGATTTGAACCCAGCTCGTCGCATGCATTCCGCCAAAAATAACATAAACAGTCATTAAGACCCCAACAATTAAAACGGAAGTGGTGTAGTCTAAGCCTAATAATAATTTAATAAGGGCACCTGCTCCGACAAGCTGGGCAATCATATAAAAGATAGAAATGGCAATGGTATTCATAGCTGCAAATCCGCGTATCCTTTTGGCATCAAAGCGGGCTGCAATCATATCGGCAAAAGTATATTTTCCGAGGTTCCTTAGCGGCTCAGCCACCAAATATAGAACCACTAAATAGGCAACAAGGAAGCCAATGCTATAAAAAAAACCGTCAAACCCAGTTAATGCAACAGCTCCTGCAATTCCAAGGAATGAGGCAGCAGACATATAATCACCGGCGATGGCCATTCCGTTTTGCCATCCTGTTAGTCCTCCGCCTGCTGTATAAAATTCACTAGCATTTTTGGTTTTCTTAGAAGCATAGTAGGTAATGATCAATGTAACGAAAACAATACCAAGAAACATCAGAAAGGCAGGAGTATTCATTCGTTCTTTCCTCCTTCTTGGAGCACTTCATCTGCTAATTTGTCAAATTTAGCTGCTTTCCTGGAATAAAGCATACATAATCCCCATGTCATAACAAATTGAAGGAAAGCAAATACCCATGCCCAAGTAATACTGCCGATAAATTTATGATTTAAAATGGTTGAATAGGAAGTTAGAATAGGAAGTGCAAAATAAAAGCAAAAGAAGAAAATCGTGATGGGAATGATAAACTTTTTCTTTTCGGAGAGTAATTTTTGAAATGATGCTGAGTGAACAATTGTCGTGTAATCGCTTTCAATATTTACATTTGTTTTTTGTGCCTCCAACGGGAAGCCCCCTTTCATATAAAGCATGCTAGCACTTAAGGGTAATCTCTGTGAAGCGGATGGATTGAAAGTTCCTCCTTTCGAAAAATATTTTTCTGAAAATTATAATTTCATTTCTATTATAGTTAGAAGACTAGTACCTAGGCAAGAGTAATAACAAAAATAGTCATTTTTTACCATTTTTGAGTAAAATAAAAAAACCTTTGCATGTGCAAAGGTTTTAAGATGGAGACTATCGGGATCGAACCGACGACCTCTTGCATGCCATGCAAGCGCTCTCCCAGCTGAGCTAAGCCCCCGTGTATGTGGTACAAGACAAATTATATCTGTATGATATTAATCTTGCAAGTGGAAATTTTAAGAATATGTCATTTTTTTAACTTATGCTTTCAATTTCCACCTTTTGCACCCCATCTAATTCAGAAACTACAGCATAAACATCGGTTGTTTTTTCTCGATAATCTACTGCCATTAAAATTTGTACTAAATGGTCTCCGTTATCCAAATCTTTAATTCGCAGCCTGCGGATAATATACTTTTTATTCATTAAAAAAGAAATAGCTGTTTCTATTTGCGTTTGGTCCCTTATAAATAGTTGAAGATTGATTTCTTTTTCTCGCAATTGCTTTGGACCAAATAGTTTCATTAAAAATGGTACTAATTCAACACTTATAATTAGCAGAGCCACTCCAACAAAAGCTTCAAGGTAAAACCCGGCTCCTACTGCAATTCCAATACCTGCAGCCCCCCAAATCATAGCTGCTGTTGTTAAACCTGAGATACTGTCATTTCCTCTTCTTAAAATAACCCCTGCACCTAAAAAACCAATTCCTGAAACAATTTGAGCCGCCAGTCTTAGTGGATCCATGGTAATTCTCACGTCATTTGTGTTTGGAAACATATACGCAGATTGGATGGATACTATTGTTAGCAAACAGCTTACAACAGAAATAACAAGACTTGTTTTCAATCCTACTGGTTTACGCTTAAGTTCCCGTTCGAGGCCAATAATAAGTCCGAATACCGCTGAGATTCCCAGTTTAATCAATATATCAACGTCTGTAGTACTCATCTCATCACTTCCGATACTAAAGTTGTTTGGTCGTGGTACTTAATATGATTCTAAACTATATGCATTAATAAAGGGAAGAAGAGAAAGTCCTTTGTTTTCATTTTTGATTTGATAAGCTAAACTAAAAAAAAATTAAAAATTATATTGCAATCATTTATTTATCATGATATATTAAATCTCGTCCTCAACGAGAGGGTTTACAACTGAAAATTATTTTTCGAAAAGTTGTTGACATTAAGTTGGGTGATATGATACATTATGAGAGTCGCTTTTGAGCGATACAAAAAAATGTAGAAATTGTTCTTTGAAAACTAAACAAA
>NZ_JBALNF010000029.1:35967-38702 GCF_036962465.1 Neobacillus vireti | reverse complement strand
AGTAGGACGTTGCCAGGCAAAAAGACAACCTGAATGGGTTGTCTTTTTTATTTCCAATAAACATGATGTTAGGATTTGTAGTTCAATGGTTATATAATGAAAATAATTTCTTGAAGAAAAATGTTTTACTGAGAGGAAAAATAAAATGAACATCCTTTTATCTTTTTTACAGACTTTCCTAATTAGTTTTTTAGAAATGTTTTATCTGGTAGGTATGATTATAATCATTGGCTTAATCTTAGGAGTACTTGAACGGTTATCTAATACATATTTAGTACGTACCTTCGGGGCAAAAGGAGTTATGGTGACAGCATGGATTGGAACACCCATTCATGAAATTGGTCATCTTATTCAGTGTTTTATATGGGGACATCGTGTTTCAAGGATCAAATTACTTCAATTAAATCATCCATCCGGGATTCTTGGTTATGTAGAACATCACTATAATCCGAATAGTATGTATCAGCAAGTCGGAAACTTTTTCATTGGGTTAGGCCCCATTTTTAGTGGTATCGGCTCAATTATTCTAGGTATGTATCTTTTGATCCCAGAATCTTTTTTAGCTTTTAAGACAGAAGTGGAGCAACGTATTAAATTTCAGCAGCTTGATATTACTCTTTTAAAAACAATTGTGGAATCAGTTTCGGTTATCAGTAAGAATCTTTTTACATTAGAAAATTTAATAAATCCTTTTTTTTGGATTTTTTTAGTGATGGCTTTTAGTATTTCTTCACATATTGCATTGAGTACGGCGGATATTAGGGGGGCAGTTAAAGGGTTAAGCATGATATATTTCATTCTATTCTTGTTTAATATCATATCTAGATTTCTTAATTGGGATACTTATGAAATGATCATAAAACTAGCAGGATATAATGCTTATGTCCTTGCTTTTGGGAGTATTGCATTACTGTTTTCCTTTATTACTCTAGTTATTAGTGCTCTTCTTTTTAATGTAAAAAAACTATGGGTTCGATAGAATTCGCTAATTTATGATTTACTCGGACTGTACAGGTAGAAAAAATGATGAGAACTGTCCGAAGTTAAGATTAGTTCGGACAGCACGAGCCAAAAATCAATAAGAACTGTTCGAAGTTAAGCTTAGTTCTGACGGCACAAGGCAAAAATCAATAAGAGCTTTACGAAAGTTGAGGTTAGTTCGGACAGCACGAGCCCAAAAACGATGGGAGAAGTCCGAAGCTAGGGCCAGTTCGGTCAGCATGGAGCCAAAAATGTTGGGAGCTGTCCGAAGAAAAGGCCAGTTCGGACAATATGAGACAAAAATCGATGAGAGCTGTCCGAAGTCAAAGTCAGTTTAGACAGAATTAGCCAAAAGCAAATGAGAGCTGTCTGATGTCAAGGGGTATTTCAGACGCATAAGCTAAAAATCCTCCAAAAATTGCTTAAGACAGCTCGGACAGCTATCAAAATATATTTTGCCTCTGTTCAAATGCTGTGCCTATCTGCTTATTTTTAGCATAAAAACTCGCTGTCATAATTATTGAAAGAATGCCAAAAACAAGACACATGAATTGAAGGCCAATTAAATCTAAAAGAAAGCCCGACAACAAAAGGACAATTTGATATGTGACTCGGTCTAGCATATTCCGAAAGGAGAAAAAACGACCATGATAGTGCTTTGGTACCTGCGTTTGAAAGATTGTAGCAGCAGTAGGAAAAAAACTGCCGACTGAATATCCAAATAATAGAAAAGCAATCACTGTAATAAGTGGATTAGCCGCAAAATAGAGCAAAAGCTGTGATATCCCAATCATAAATGAACTGCCAAACAAGACAACGTAAGGGGATAACTTATTATTTATTTTTCTAATCAAAATGGCACCAATCATAAACGAGATTCCTTCAGCGGCATATACCCAGCCTTTAATAGCTGTACTATCCTGGATTTCACTGATGTTAATGACCATCAAGTTAAATCCGCCAAGAAAAAGAGTAGGGACAATGGTTATTAATAAGGTCATTAAGACGATAGGAACGCTATTAATAATGGGAAATACCTGTTTAAATCCTGTCTTTTCAATTGGCTGCTTTACCAGATTAAGATCCCTATTTTCATTAATATCCAAGAAAAAGGTAAGGATAAATAAACCGACGTAAGTTACCAATGACCCAATATATAAAAAAGAAAGAGGGAGGACCACTAATAAGAAACCGCCAAGTGCTGTCCCGATAATTCTGGAGAGTGTTGACACATTCATATGAATACCATTCAACTGAAGTAAATCCTTTTCATCTGCAACTAATGGTAAGGCTGCCTGCAGCGCGGGAAAGTAGAATGCCGCAGAGATCTGAAGCAGGATAAGAAATACAACCATCCACCAAATAGCGCCTGTCGAAATCGCGATAAGCATAAAAACAACACTAATGATTCGAATAAGACCTGCAATAAGCATTACATACTTTTTACTTGAACGATCCGTTAGTCTGCCTGCATAGGGCCCAAATGCTAATCCAGCTATAAGTCCGATTGTTATAAGGAGTGATTTTAAAAAATCTGAGGGAACCTTTTCCTGCATAAATTGCAAATCACCAATGAGGCCGAGCCATAATCCTAAACCAGCGATAAATTCCCCCGTTAATAGAATCCATATATTTCTGTTTCTCCACATAATGTTGTCCCCTCAATCATTTGCTCTTTAAATTACTATTTTACCATAAGTTTTTTTGATTTTTGGCTGTTTTAATCTTGAATGTTGATTTCCGCTCCAGGCGGC
>NZ_JBALNF010000029.1:20962-35885 GCF_036962465.1 Neobacillus vireti | reverse complement strand
GCCGCCTTCCGCTCCAACCAACATGCTAAAAATCAATAATAATCTTTAACACAGCCAAATTTTTATAAAAAAAAGAGCAAGCTTAAAATAGTACTTGCTCTTTTAATCATTATTTAATTAGTGCTTTCTCGGCGGCATCAATTGTTTTTTCACTAGCAATTAACCCATTAATCGTCCAGAAAGTTGGATCGTTCATTTCATATACATGATTATTCTTGACAGCATCCAGGCCGTTCCAGATGGAGCTTTTACTTAAAAGATCAAGGCCGGCTTCGCCTTTCTTGCTGATAAGGAAAATGTGGTCTGCCTTAATTTCCGGTAATTTCTCAAGAGCGATTGGATCCCATTGAACTGCCGCATCGCCTAGGTTTTTAATGAAGTCAGGCTGTTTTAGCCCTAGATCATTGTAAATTACGTTCGCGCTAAAACGATTGTGTTCCATAAGGTAAAACTTATCGGCCATTACCCAAATAAGAGCAACGGTTTCGTCACCAATCGACTTTTGAATCTTCGCTTTTGCATCTGCTGCTTTCGTATCGTAATTGGCAAGCGTTTCTTTTGCTTTGTCTTGCTTACTTAAAATCCTACCCATTTGCGTAAGCTGTTTACGCCAGTCAGAACTAATTTCGTCCTTAAAAACATAAGTTGGGGCAATTTTTTTATATTCCTCATATTGTCCTTTTTGAATCGCAGCAGGGGAGCTGAAGATGATTAAATCAGGATTATTGCTAATTACTTGCTCTAGAGGGAGATCCCAGCTAATTTTTGGAACACCCTTTAACTCAGGCTGAAGATAATCTAATACCGTATCGCCGATCGACCATTGGGCAGCGGGCTTTACCCCGAGTGCCACCAAAGAATCTTCTAGGTATGGGGCAATGATTTTCTTAGGATTCGCTGGAATAACCACTTCACCTTTGGCGTCCGTTAATGTAACTTTGCTCGTTTTATTTGTGGTATTTTTGGTTTCCTTTGAAGAATTACTACATGCGCTTACTAAAAATAAAATTGTAAGTAATGTGAATATAATGGTTATGCGCTTTTTAAACACTATTTTTCCTCCTTATGTATGAATTACGTCGACTAATGCAAATGATAATCATTTTCATCTAAACAGTCAATAAGTAAATGGCTATTTTTTGCATTCTATATTCGAAAAATGTATGAAGGATATTATTGGGAAGTCCTTTTTATAATATGTACATATTGAAAAACATTTATNNGACACTTTATACTAATGATAATGATTATCATTATACTGTTTTGAAAAGAATAATAAGTTTTACTTGTTTTTAAAGAGAGGGTGTTCCTTTTGAATGAACATGCCAAGAATCATGGTGGCCTCATAAATCATTCTGTACAGCACGAAACAAAACGGAAAACATCCCTGACAGGTTCATTCGTTTTAGTTTTAGGTATTATTTTCATTATTTTCTTTATTGGATTATCGATCGCATACGGTGCAGCAGATATTCAACTAGCAACAGTATGGGAAGCAGTCACACATTATAACTCAAAGCTTGCCCCTCACCAAATCATTCAAGAAATCCGTCTGCCAAGGGCGATAGGGGCGGTGATGGTGGGGGCATTACTTGCGGTTTCGGGAGCCGTCATGCAGGGATTAACCCGTAATCCGCTTGCATCCCCTTCCATCATGGGTGTCACCGATGGGGCCGCTTTTGCCATTGTTATGATGCTTTCCTTTTTCCCGGCGGTCACCCTTTTAGGACTAACTGTTTCTTCGTTGGTGGGTGCAGGGCTAGGTGTAACGCTTGTTTTTACGATTGGTGCTTTTTCTAAAGGGGGGCTGACACCGGTTAAACTGGCACTTGCCGGTGTGGCGGTTGGCTCAATGCTAAGCGCGATTTCGAGTGCCTTTGCTTTACATTTTCAAGTGGCAAAGGATATGAGCTTTTGGTATGCTGGCGGGTTAACATCGATTAGCTGGGCATCCATCAAAATCTTGTCGATTGCGGGACTGATTGGATTAGTGCTTGCGATGCTCATCTCCCGTTCGATTACGATCTTGAGTCTTGGAGAAGAGGTTTCGAAAGGTCTTGGACAAAATCCGTTCCTAATAAAAACGCTTGGTGTGATAGTTGTTCTTGTTTTAACAGGTGCGGCCGTATCTGTTGCGGGAGCAGTTGGGTTTATTGGATTAGTGATCCCCCATATTTCTCGGTTTATTATTGGTTCTGATTACCGCTGGATCATTCCGATTTCCGCCGTCTTAGGTGGACTTTTATTAGTAATGGCCGATATTGCTTCAAGGATGGTAAACGCTCCATATGAAACCCCCGTCGGTGCCATCACCGCAATTATCGGAGTACCCTTTTTCCTATACCTTGCACGTGGGGAAAGGAGAGGGCTGTAATGCATGAGGTTTACACAAAACGGAGAAAATTTATCTTAACGATAAGTATTTTAATCATCCTTACAATAATTACATTTATCGTAAGTCTTAACTTAGGGGTAGTAAAAATAGCCCCCATAGATGTCTTTAAAACCCTGATAGGACAAGGTACAGCCCGCGATCGACTTGTTTTGGTTGATTTTAGACTGCCTAGAATGATTTTGTCTTTAATCATAGGTGCGGCATTAGCTGTTTCAGGAGCTATCCTGCAAGGTGTTTCTAAAAATGAGTTGGCTGACCCCGGCATTTTAGGTATTAATGCTGGTGCAGGTTTTACTGTTATTCTATTTATCTATTTCTTTCAAGGTTCTATGAACGATGTATCTTCAAGCTATGGTGTATTTCTTATGCCTCTATTTGCTTTGGTAGGAGCCATTATTGCGGCATTATTGATTTATTCGATTGCCTGGAAAAAAGGAATTGATCCTGTAGGTCTTATACTAGTCGGAATTGGGGTTAATTCTGGATTTGGTGCGGCGATTGTGATTTTCCAACTAAAAATGAACCCACAAGACTTTATGCAGGCCGCCGTGTGGCTATCAGGTGATATCTGGGGGGCCAATTGGAGGTTCGTTTCCATCATTGCTCCATTAATCCTTATCGTGCTCCCATATGCCATTTATAAATCACATATTCTAAACGTACTTAATCTCGGCGATCAAGTCGCGACAGGACTTGGGATACAAGTTGAAAAGGAGCGAAGAATATTGCTATTGGTGGCTGTTGCATTGGCAGGATTTAGTGTGGCTGCAGGAGGCGGCATTGCCTTTTTAGGATTAGTTGCCCCGCACATAGCAAGAAAATTTATCGGCCCCAAACACCAGCTAATGCTGCCGATTACGGCTATATTAGGTGCCTTGCTTCTTTTAGCTGCCGATGCAATAGGGAAAAACTTATTAGCTCCGACCGAGATACCAGTTGGAATTGTCACAGCCATATGCAGCGCTCCCTATTTTATCTACTTACTTATGAAAGCAAAATAAAGGAGGAACAAATATGGTTTCACTTTCAACCGAACAACTTCAAATTGGGTACGGAGAGAAAATTATTGTCGATGGTTTGAATTTAAACATAAATAAAGGTGAGATTACAACGATTATCGGGGCAAACGGCTGTGGAAAATCCACCATTCTAAAAACGTTAGCTCGTGTTCATCATGCTAATTCAGGGGTAATCTATTTAGATGGAAAGATGATCCACAAAATTCCAACTAAGGAGATTGCTAAAAAAATGGCGGTACTTCCGCAGAGCCCGGAAGCGCCAGGCGGGTTAACCGTCTATGAATTGATTTCTTTTGGCCGTGCTCCCCATCAAGGAGGGTTCGGCAGACTATCTGAAAAGGATCGAAAAGTCATTGATTGGGCCTTAGAAGTTACAGGATTGATTTCGTTTGCTGACCATGCCGTGGATGCCCTATCAGGAGGTCAGCGTCAGCGTGCTTGGATAGCAATGGCCATAGCTCAGGAAACGGAATTATTGCTGCTAGATGAACCCACAACCTACTTGGATATGGCCCATCAGCTTGAAATTTTACAGCTATTGGAGAAATTAAACAAAGAAGAAGGACGAACGATTGTGATGGTCATTCATGACTTAAACCATGCGGCTCGATTTTCCCACTATATGGTCGCGCTTCGTGGAGGGAAATTGGTAAAGGAAGGTTCAGCAGAAGAGGTCATGACACACGACGTTTTAAAAGAGGTCTTTCATATTGATGCAGAAATTGTGAAAGATCCCAGGACCAATAAACCAGTCTGCCTTTCCTATGACCTGCTCAAGAGAGAGACGAAAATGACAGAGCAAAAAACAGTAAACTTTTAAATGTGAATATGGATGGGGATTTAATGAAACTTTTCGATGTAACGATTATTGGCGGTGGGCCAGTCGGTTTATATACAGCCTTTTATTGCGGAATGAGAGAAATGGAAACGAAAATTATCGAATATCTTCCCTATCTAGGGGGCAAAGTTTCTTATTTTTATCCGGAAAAAGTCATTGGTGATGTAGGTGGAATCCCTGCTATAACAGGGGAGAATTTAATAAGGCAATTAGAACAACAAGCAATGACCTTTCAGCCGACGATTGTATTAAACCAACAAGTGATGGAATTGGAAAGACTTGAGGATGGAACTTTCCTGTTAACAAGTCATAACGGTGAGAAGCATCATACAAAAACGATAATTTTAGCGACCGGGTTTGGAGCGATTAAAAATTCCGGACTTGACCTCCAAAACGCAGACAAGTACGAAGGGAAATACCTCTATCATACCTTTGAAAATTACCTAACTTTTCAGGACCAACATGTCTTAATTTATGGCGGGGGCAACTCTGCCGTAGAATGGGCAAACCGATTATTACCGATTGCGAAACAGGTAACAGTTGTTCATCGACGAGATGAATTTTCCGGAATGGAAAGAAATATTTACAACTTGAAAAGCTCAAAGGCTGACATCTTAACGCCATACATTCTTGATGCTTTACATGGTGATGAGGCATTGCAAAGTGTAACGGTTAAACATATCAAAACAGAAGAAACAATAGACATTCCTGTAGATGCAGTTCTTCTAAATCATGGATTTTCCATTGAGTTAGGTGAAATCAAACAATGGGGTTTAGCATTTGAAAACGGAAGTATCAAAGTGGATCACTCCATGCAAACGAATATTGAAGGAATCTTTGCAGCAGGTGATATTGCAGGATATGCCAATAAACTGCATCTCATCACGGGAGGTTTCTTTGAAGGTCCTACGGCAGTGAACAGCGCAAAAGCCTACATAGAGCCGGGAAAAAAATTAAAGCCGATTTTTTCTACCACTCATACTAAGCTCCACCGCCTAAGAGAGACAGGAAATACAAATTAATTCGATGATTATTTTTTGAAAAGGTCAGCAAAATAAGAGAGGGGAATGTCAAACGAAGGAGGATTTTCAATGTCAAAGGATAAGAATACACCTTCACCAGAAGTGGACCAAAAGAAACTTTTAAATGATAAAGTAGAAAAAGCTCGTCAAAATAATTTTGAAGACGATCACGTTCGACGTGTGACACCTAATGGGGCTCAGGGTCAATAATACTTCAATACAGATACTTAATCGAATGCAGAATGTCATTTTCATGATATTCTGCTTTTTTCTTTCATTTCTGGGTATATATATTTAAGTGGAATGTACCTTGGACAAATTCGGTAAACTAACCTTGTTTGTTAGGACTTTCTTTTTACGGACTTTCTAATTGTTAGGAGAATACCTTTATGGAAGAAAAAGAAACAAAAAAGCAAGAGATTCTTGATGCTTTCCATTTCAGACACGCGACGAAAAGATTTAAAACTGAAACAAAGATTTCCGAGGATGACTTTCAACTTATTTTAGAAGCTGGACGATTGTCGCCAAGTTCCATCGGTTTTGAACCGTGGGTCTTTTTAATTGTCCAGGACATGACGCTCCGGGAAAAATTAAAAGAAGTATCCTGGGGGGCCCAAGGCCAGCTGCCTACCGCCAGCCACTTTATTGTCATTCTTGCTCGGACAGATGTACGATATAATTCCGAGTATGTTGTCGACCATATGATAAATGTTAAAAAAATGCCGGAGGAGATACTTAAAAATGCTCAAACACGGTATAAAAGCTTTCAAGAATCAGACTTGCCTATGCTCGATAATGACCGTGCCTTATATGATTGGTCTTGCCGGCAAACCTATATAGCATTGGGTAACATGATGACTACTGCTGCTCTAATTGGGATTGATTCTTGTCCGATCGAAGGATTTGACTATAAAGCGGTAAATGAAATTCTTGAAAAGGAAGGGCTATTAGAAAACGGAAAATTAGAAGTTTCCGTAATGGCTGCATTTGGCTACCGTGAGGAAGACCCGAAACGTCCTAAAACAAGGAAAGAACTAAATCAAATCGTGAAATGGGTTTAATTAGGAGGTTAATGAATGAATTCAAAATATGCACCCTTATTCGAGTCGTTTACGTTTCCAAGTGGAGTGGAAGTGAAGAACCGGATTGTTATGGCTCCAATGACAAATTTTTCATCCAATCCCGATGGAACAGTGACAAATGCAGAAGTAAGCTATTACGCCAGACGCTCAGGCGGAGTAGGGATGGTTGTGACCGCCTGTACCTATGTAACAGCCAATGGGAAAGGGTTCCAAGGTGAATTTGGCGGGGACCGTGATGAGTTAATCCCTAGTTTACAGCAGCTTGCTACAGGCATCAAGGAACAAGGAGCGAAGGCCGTTTTGCAGATTTTTCATGGTGGCAGACAATGTCCGCCAGAATTAGTTCCGAATGGAGAAATCGTTAGTGCCAGCCCTGTTCCGGTTGAAGGAAATGGAAAACCAGTACCTAAAGAATTAACGGATCAGGAGATTAAAGCAATTATTCATGATTTTGGTGAGACGACTCGCCGGGCGATTGAAGCAGGCTACGATGGTGTTGAAATTCATGGGGCAAACGGCTATTTGATTCAGCAATTTTTCTCTCCTCACACCAATCGCCGTGACGATCGCTGGGGTGGAAGTATCGAAAAGCGGTTAACCTTTCCATTAGCGGTAGTGGATGAAGTGAAAAAAGTGGCAGCTGAATATGCCAAGGGTCCGTTTATTATCGGTTATCGTTTTTCACCAGAGGAGCCGGAAACGCCTGGGATAACGATGGCTGAAACGTTCGAATTAATTGATGCACTTTCCGATAAAAATCTCGATTATCTTCATGTCTCCCTTCAGGAATTTTGGTCAAAACCAAGACGCGGGGTAGAAGATACGCGTTCCAGAATTGAAATAATCCAAGAACGGGTTGGTGATAAGGTTCCAGTCATTGGCGTGGGATCCCTCTATACAGCGGATGAGGTGCTGCAGGCATTCCAATCAGGTGTACCATTCATTGCCATGGGCCGTGAACTGATCATTGATCCGGATTGGGTACAGAAGGTAAAAGAAGGACGCGAAGCAGAGATTGTTACCAAAATAGATAAAAGTAAACAGCAGGAATTGGTCGTTCCCGATCCTCTTTGGCAGGCTATTATTCATTCTCCAGGATGGTTCCCAGGAATTGAGTAAATCAAAGGCATCCCAATTTGTTGGGATGCCTAAAAACAGTGCGTTAAGAATATTGGTTCTCGCTTTCCGTCTCATTGCTATTAATCATGTCTTTAACATCCTGTGAAATTTTTTCAAATGTTTGATTGACTCTATTCATAATTTCCTCATTGTCTGTTGTTCCCGTGTTGGGTTGATTGTTTTTTTCCATAATCTTCACCTCCATTCTTATCGTTTGTAAATGATCCTAAGTTTATGACAGTGAAACGTTTAAAGTCATTGTTTGTACTCGGCATTGTATGAATTTTCACCTGCATGGACCGATAATAAGGTGTCGGCATAACCAACTAAACGGTTGATAATTTCATCCGAGATGCCATAGACAAGCTGATGACGGTCTTTATGATGTAGGGCAGGATCATCAAAAATAATCGTTGTATTAATAAAAATTTCTTTGGTGCCAAGCAGATTGTAATGAATAATGGCTTTCCCAGCTGCGCCTCCAGATAGTGGATCTTTATAGTTTGGTAAAAAGATATACCATTCTTCGGCTGAGGGGGAGCGGAAATTTTTTGTAAAAATCATCCCGGATATTTCTTCTTCTATTTTCTTTTTTGTTTGAATGCTGACTACCTCGACAACGTTATCTTCCAAGTAAGTTCCTTCTCTCTATAGTGAAATACATATGTTTTAACTTTCCCCACTTTTCACCATCCTTTTCATAATATTGGAAAGGAATAATGAGCTAATTGTAGAATAGAAAGATGAAGATAAATATATATGGCGGGGGTAGTAATTTGCAGATTTATTATTATTTAGAGGACATGATCTTGCTATTTTTATTTGTTGGCGTGGGTCTTCTATTTGGAATTGTTGGTTGGCGAAAAAAGCAGTATGCTAAAATGTATGGTGGTTTTGGTCATTTTATAGGAGTGATCATTAGTGGACTGTTAACTTATGATGTCAGTCGGGAAGATAGCAGTAAAGGAATAGCCATCATGATCCTCTATCCTCTCTTTGCCGGAGGGGGCTGGTTGATTGGCTTATTTATCGGTAAAGCAAAAGATCGGCAGAGCAGCAAACACATGTAGGGAGAGATTATCATGTATCAAGAAGGCTTAATTGAAGTAACTGGAGGAAAGGTTTGGTATCAACAATTTGACGAAAACGGCCAGGGCATACCATTACTTGTTTTACATGGCGGGCCAGGTTCATCCTGTTTTTCATTACAAGGATTGAAAGAACTTAGCAAAGAACGCCCCGTTATATTATATGATCAATTAGGCTGTGGCCGCTCTGAACGGCCAAAGGATGAGAGCTTATGGCGAATTGAGAGATTTGTAGAGGAATTAGGTCAAGTGCGAGCAGCGCTTAACCTTGAAAAAGTACATATTTTAGGCCATTCCTGGGGGACCACACTTGCCGCTGCCTACGCTTTAACAAAGCCCGCAGGAGTAAATAGCATTATTTTTTCAAGCCCATGTCTCAGTGCCCCCTTATGGGAGAAGGACCAAAGGCGGAACCTTAAGCAACTGCCTCTGGAAGTACAAGAGACAATCAAACGCTCGGAAGAAAATGGAACCACTGACTCTAAAGAATTTGAAGCAGCGATTGAAGTGTTTAATAAACATTTTGTTAATCGGTTAGAGAAAAAACCAGAGTGGCTTGAGAAGAGACCTAAGGAATATTGGAATGCAGTGGTCTATAACATCATGTGGGGCCCATCTGAATTTACCGTTCTAGGTAATTTGAAAGAGTTTGACTGTACTTCACAGTTAAAAGAGATTACCTGTCCAACCTTATATACCTGCGGCAGATTTGATGAAGCCACACCTGAAACTACGGAATATTATAGCCAACTGACACCAAAATCACGGTTTCATGTGTTTGAGAACAGTGCACATATGGCTTACATTGAAGAATCAGAAGAGTATATCAGAGTTATGGCGAATTTTCTAAACTCGGTCGACCGTAAATAGAAATTTCCTGTTAGTAACATGGAGCAGCTTGATTGAATCAAGCTGCTTTTTTAGCATTAGACAAATTTCGAAAAAATTAGCTAAGGTAAGAGGAAAGTGTAACTTTTTGGCGAATATACACACTTAGAACGATTAATTTAGTACTATAAAAATCATGAGGGTATGAAATGAAAAGAAACGGGCAAATTATACTAGTTTCAATATCCATCCTTTTTACCGTTTATCAAAAACTTACCGATCATCACCCCTTTTTCACGCTAGACTTTTTAATTTTTACGATGATTGCTTGGTTTGTCGGATGGCAATATGATAAAGCACGCTACTTTGAGAAAAAAGCTAGAGCCAGTGAGGAGAGCTATAAAACATTAATCGATTCCCTGCCGCAACCTGTCTATATTACCCAGAATCATCGCTTCCTATATGCCAATCTAGCGGCTGTACAGATGGCAGGCTTTAAGCGAAGGGAGGATATGATTGGGGAAAATTTACTAGATTTTATTCTTCCCGATTATAATGATAGATTTAATGAACGATTTAAGCAGGTAGAAAAAGAGAAAAATGCTGTTAATACGATGGAATACAAGGCAAAACGATTGGACGGATCTACATTTTTTTTCGAAGTCACCTCCTTATCTATTTCTTTTGGTGGTAAAGAAGCCATTTTATCGATAGGAAAAGATGTTACCGCTCGAAAGGAACAAACGGAAAACCTGTTACAGAAATCTGAGAAATTGGCCTTATTAGGTCAGATGGCTGCTGGTATTGCTCACGAGATTCGTAACCCGCTTACTTCTATAAAAGGGTTCATCCAATTATTTAAGGCACATCAAATAAAGGACGAGTACTTTGATATTGTCTTAGCAGAACTTAATCGGATTAATGCCATTGTCGGTGAGTTTCTATTCCTAGCCAAACCAACAGCGGCGGTATATTTGGATCACGACCTAACGATTTTACTTAATGACGTTGTGACCTTAATTAGTACCCAAACGATCTTAAATAATGTGGAGATAGCCGTCGACTACGACGATCATCTCCCAAAGGTTAGTTGTGAAGAGAATCAATTGAAGCAGGTTTTTCTTAATCTTTTTAAAAATGCCATCGAAGCCATGCCCAATGGTGGAACGATTCAGGTTTACATGAGGAAAAAAGGGGAAACTCAACTCTCAATCAAAATTAAAGACGAGGGAGTAGGAATTCCCAAAGAAAGAATATCAACTCTCGGAGAACCGTTTTATACAACAAAGGAAAAGGGGACCGGACTAGGCCTGATGACTTGCTACAAAATCATAGAAAGTCATCATGGAACCCTTGATATTCAAAGTACAGTAAATAAAGGGACAACAATTGAAATTAGCTTACCGTCAATCGTCTCGTCATAAATGCAGACTTTACCGAGACAAGCAAGATAAACGATTTGAAAATACATACATGATTTTTTTGGCAATGTGAGAGCTCCTTAGATGGGGCTCTTTTTATTAATTTAAGTCCTTTTTACTAATAATAATAATCGATATTTTGCTATAATGATAAATGTGCCTATTTTTACTTTGGCAAAAAAAGGGAGGCTAACGGGGATTTTATGAATAAAAATAAATATGTTTTCTGGGGTCTAGTCATTACGACCTTGATTTCTGCACTCGATGCGAATATTATGCAAACGGCAAGCCCAACCATTGTAAAGCAGCTCGGTGGAATGGAGTTGTTTGCCTGGGTGTTTTCTGTCTATATGTTAGCCAGTACGATTACTGTGCCGCTTTACGGAAAACTTTCCGATATGTATGGGCGGAAGAAGCTTTTAATGATTTCGGTTGGCCTATTTACATTTGGTTCCATTCTTTGCGGTATGGCTAATTCTATGGTCATGTTAATTGTTTTTAGAGGCATTCAAGGTCTGGGGGCAGGCGGGATGGTTCCTCTTTCGATGATCATTGTTGGAGATTTATTTACGATTGAAAGGCGTGGCAAAATCCAAGCCGTTTTTAGCAGTATTTGGGCCATTTCTTCTGTTGTCGGTCCGATTTTAGGCTCTTTTTTTGTAGAAGCGTTAACATGGAGATGGATTTTCTTTATCAATATTCCAATCGGGATTGCTACGGTCTTGTGTTTAATTCCATACAAAGAAACTACTGAATTTCGGAAAGCACATATTGACTACAAGGGATTTTTCTTATTTGGAATTTCAATTGCACTTTTACTTTTGTCCACCAATGTCAGCAAGCCGTTTTGGTATCTTGTAATTGGCTTAGTTGGGATGCTGGTTTTTGTGTTGGTCGAAAGAAAGGAAGAACAGCCATTTCTACCGGTTTCTCTATTTAAAAATAAAGGTATTCTAAGAACGAATCTTTTTATGTTATTTTACTGCCTATCCTTTTTCGGTACTTCGAACTTTATTCCATTGTTTTTACAAGAAGGCCAGCATATGAGTATTTATAAAAGCGGATTGATCCTCTTAAGTATTGCAATCGGCTGGATGTTTGGAAGCACACCGGCAGGGAAATGGATTATTCGTTTTGGCTATAAATCTTTATTTATTGTAGGCAGCTTTATCACGTCGATCTCAGGTTTGATGCTTTATTTATTTGTTAATGACGTTTCTTATCTTGTTTTGTTTCTTATTTTGCTGGTCCAAGGGGTTGCCTTCGGTTTGTTATTCGCAGTTGGGACGATTGCATCGCAGGAGTTTGCAGAAGCACATATAAAAGGAATGTCGACCTCCTTGCAGATTTTCCTGCGGAACATTGGGACATCTGTTGGGGTTACCATAATGGGGTTAATCATTAACCATGCAGTTAGTATTAGTGTTGGGATGAAACATGTGTTTCTTTATGCGCTCATTTTAAGTTTGGTCACTGTTGGAATCAGTTTTATAATTCCAGCAAAGACAGCTGTGGAAAGAGAGCAGTAGATAGAAAACGGTCTGTTCCTCAGATTATCATTTGATAAAGACCGGTCAAAATCCAGTGTGACCGGTTCTCTTCTAGGGGACAAAATATAAAAATAGCATAGTAAATCGCCACCACCTATTCGCATATTACGGATAGGTGTTTTTTTATTGATATAAAGCTATTTTCTTAAATTTTATAATAAAAATCGCACCAATTTTAGCATAAATTTAGCAGTGTACAATAGCCATTGACAGAGTGTTTTTAGGCGATTTTATGTGCTAAAAATTTATGCTAAAAAAATTTGGATACTTTTAAAAATTGGCTCCTGCACTGCGTTTTGGTATTACTCACAAAAGGTTAATAATTAAGGATATTTTGTATCTACGATAAAAATAAAGTAGTAGAATTAAGCTGACAATCCATTTTAGGAGGGAAGACTCAATGAGTCCATTATTAGGATTGATTCAAACACTGATTATAATGGGTTTAATTTTTATTTTGGCTTATAAATATGTTGATGTTCGAACAAAAAATACCCATTTTGAATGCCCACATTGCCGTTCATCCTTTAAATTATCAAAATCAAGTTTTGCATTGGCACTAAAAAGAAATATGTATGAACGGATGGTGACTTGTCCTGTTTGCGGGTATAAAGGTTGGATGGAAATAATAAATGATGAAAATAGGAACTAAGTAACAAAAACAAAACAAGAAATACGCTTGGTGATAAAAAAGCCAAGTGTTTTGTTTGCTAAAATTTCATTTTTTAGGTAGAAAATCAACTATTTTAAATGTAAGCGCTTTAAAATAAACAAAATAGTTAAAATAGTCAAAAAACATTGACAGACTTTTTTTTCGATGGTAACCTTATCTAAAATTACATAAGAATTGATGACGAGAAGAGTAAGATAGGTTATCTGTTTCTAGAGAATCGACGGTTGGTGCGAGTCGATAACAGGACTATCTGAAGATCATCTCCGAGATGTATGGCTGAATCAGTAGTAAGCCTTACCGGAATGTCCACCGTTAACTTGGAACACGTACAGCTGATTGTACGTTGATCGAGAGCCGCAGTCTAATTCAGGCAGCGGAAGTAGGGTGGTATCGCGAGTTCACTCGTCCCTATAACCAGGGGCGAGTTTTTTGTTGTCTATAAACGAATGTGAACTTATAGAGGAGGAAGAAAGAATGAATCAACAAGTCGATAAAAAAGCTTTTAATGTGGAGGACATCATCATTGCAAGTCATACGATCAAGGATGTCATCTCACCAACACCATTACAATACAACCACTTATTATCAGAACGATATGGCTGCCATGTCTACTTGAAGCGGGAAGATCTTCAAAGCGTTCGCTCCTTTAAAATCCGTGGTGCCTATAACAGGATTAGAAAGTTAAATGAAGATGAGTTAACAAACGGCATTATTTGTGCAAGTGCCGGGAACCATGCACAGGGTGTCGCCTATTCCTGCCACTTGTTAAAAATTAATGGCAAGATCTTTATGCCAAGCACCACACCCAAGCAAAAGGTTAATCAAGTGAAGTTTTGGGGTAAGGACAGTGTCGAAATTGTTCTGGTTGGAGACACCTTTGATGATGCCTATGAAAAAGCGATGGAATGCAGTGTCGCGGAGAACCGTACGTTTATCCATCCTTTTGATGATTTCGATGTCATCGCCGGTCAAGGAACCGTTGCTGTTGAAATGCTCGCTGATTGTCCAGAAAAGATTGATTACTTGTTTGCAGCCATTGGCGGTGGTGGTCTAGTTGCCGGGTGCGGAACTTATTTAAAGCATTTTTCACCACATACTAAATTAATTGGAGTTGAGCCGCTAGGCGCACCTGGAATGAAGGAATCGATTTTGAAAGGCGAAGTAACTTCATTACAAGAGATTGACCCATTTGTGGATGGGGCCGCTGTTAAAACAGTTGGGACGAAGACATTTAATCTTTGCAAAGAACTGGTCGATGATATTTTGGTGATTCCTGAAGGAAAAGTATGTACGACTCTTTTATCGCTTTATAATGAGAATGCAATTGTGGTTGAACCGACTGGCGCGCTTTCTGTTGCTGCCTTAGATTCTTATGCGGAACAAATCAAGGGGAAGACGGTTGTCTGTATCGTAAGCGGGGGCAACAATGATATTGGAAGAATGCAAGAAATAAAAGAAAGATCAAAGCTTTATGAAGGTCTTCAGCATTACTTCATTGTTCAATTTCCACAGCGTCCCGGAGCATTGCGTGAATTTTTATTTGACGTTTTAGGACCCAATGATGATATCAGCCATTTTGAATATACCAAAAAGAATAATCGCGAAACCGGACCTGCTCTAGTTGGAATTGAATTGAAGGATAAAGAAGATTACTATCCATTAATTGCCCGGATTAAGGCAAAAGGATTTTTACACCGAGAAGTGAATAAAGACAGCACCTTATTTCAAATGCTAGTTTAATTTTAGACTCTGTTAAAGATTATACTTGAATTTTTAGCACGTTGATTGGAGCGGAAGGCGGCGAAGACTCCTGCGGGAGTACGGGGCAGGGGAGACCCCACAGGCGCAAGTGCGCCGAGGAGGCTCCCCGGCACGCCCGCGGAAAGCG
>NZ_JBALNF010000029.1:18655-20930 GCF_036962465.1 Neobacillus vireti | reverse complement strand
TAACACAGCCTAATTTTAACAGACCATTCTCCCGCTGAATGGTCTTTTTTAGCGTTTTAACTAACAGGATACTTAACAAATGCAACATTTAATGTATAATATTATTTGTGCATGAAAACAGTTCTTGTTTTCTAGTCAGTATAAATTGTATGAACTTCAAAATCGTTATATTGAAAAAGACCATTTTTCATTTTAAGCATTTTAGAAGATTCAAATTGGAAAGAGAGTGTTCAGAAATGGGTCGTAAATGGAATAATATTAAAGAAAAGAAAGCTTCAAAGGATGCGAATACGAGCCGTATATACGCAAAATTTGGCGTTGAAATTTATGTTGCAGCACGTAGCGGCGAACCGAATCCTGAATCTAACCAAGCATTAAAATTTGTCCTAGAACGTGCAAAAACTTATAATGTGCCAAGACACATTATTGACCGTGCGATTGAAAAAGCTAAAGGGGGTTCTGAAGAAAGCTATACAGAACTTCGTTATGAAGGCTTTGGACCAAGCGGCTCGATGGTGATTGTGGATGCCTTAACAAATAACGTCAATCGTACTGCGGCAGATGTGCGGGCAGCTTTCGGGAAAAACGGCGGTAACATGGGAGTCAGCGGTTCCGTTTCCTATATGTTTGATGCGACAGCTGTAATTGGTATTGAAGGTAAATCGTCCGATGATGTCCTTGAATTGTTAATGGAAGCAGATGTAGACGTACGTGATATTGCGGATGAAGATGAACAAGTGATTGTTTACGCGGAGCCAGATCAATTCCATGCCGTTCAAGAAGCCTTCAAACAAGCAGGTATTACTGAATTTACTGTAGCAGAATTAACCATGCTTCCACAAAATGAGATTACTCTTGATGGTGAAGCATTAGCCAAATTTGAGAAAATGATCGATGTATTAGAAGATTTAGAGGATGTTCAGCGGGTATACCACAACGTTGATCTTGGTGAATAAACAAGTAAACAGGCTTCTAGAGTGCGCCATAATTGGATTCTTTAGATAGTCAGCATAAAAATTTGGTCACTGTGAGTAAAACCTAAGATTTACGAAGAGTGATATACTAAAAAAAAGATACTATTAATTACAGTAACAAACGTTAAACCCACTTTTAGTATGAGAAATTCATATTAAAGGTGGGTTTTTTGTATAATTAAACGAGCTTTACAAAGAATTTCTTTATGATTTAGAAAAAAATATATTTACATATATAACATTCAAAAGTGTTTAGGCTTGTTTTTTAGATTAATGGTGGAAGAAGTATATCTTCCTGAAAAGAGTAATCCAATCCTTTCAGTTAAATTTATGAAAGAACCATAAGTCATAATTAGAACCTTAAACCTTCAAGAATTTAAACGCATGGTAACATTCTAAACAGTATATAAGCATTCGCCTTGTTTAATAATAAAGCAAGGGCTAACGTCTGGTTTCCTAAACTACTTGGGTTTATGGTTTCGTTCAGCTAATTTCTTAGGGAATACATCGATTAATTTTCTGTGATTTAAGTCCTAGCCTTACTGAGGCTAAAAAGAAAAAAGAGCACAAAAAATGTGCTCTTTAAAATCTTCACGAACAGTATCCGAAAGGTGTTTATAATAAACCATTGCCTACTATGATTAGGTTTGAGTGGGTTAATTAGTTTTACTCTATCTGGGATGTTGAATGGAATATATTATATTTTATACTAAATATTGACATATTAGATTGTTTTAAACTACTATAATAATAATGATATAGACATTCCACTTTGTTTTAAAAGGAGAGTTAATATGGCAAAAGGTTCGTTGATGGTTGGTTGGGGTGAAATCATCCCAGGGCGTGAGAAGGCTGCACAGTCTACGCTCACCAATGCAATGCAATACTGTATACGGCTGCAACAAGAAGGAAAGATTGACCACTTTGAGGTAGTAGCTCTTGAGCCACATGGTAGTGATCTAAACGGCTTTGTCCTTATCACGGGGGACAAGGAAACTGTTGCTCAACTACGAGCAGAAGACGAGTTTGTCTCAGTGATGGTTGGTGTACAGTTAGTACATAGGAATGTTAGGGTGGTGGGTGCCTACAAAGGAGCTGAGCTCCAATCATTATTTGCGAAGTGGGACGAACAAGAAGATAAATTACTTGTTGATTAAAAATTAGTCAAGAGTGGCTTTACGGTCACTCTTTTTAAATGTAGGCTGTGATAAAGGATGTTGTTAATTTTTAGCACGTTGATTGGAGCGGAAGGCGGCGAAGACTCCTGCGGGAGTACGGGGCTGGGGAGACCCCACAGGCGC
>NZ_JBALNF010000029.1:16568-18513 GCF_036962465.1 Neobacillus vireti | reverse complement strand
AATTAGGAGGTCTAAACTCCAGAAGAATTTAAACTTAGGGTAATCTTACTATTTTCTGAACTTTATTTCAACAATTTAAAGCGTTAATGTGTAAAATGCTAAATTGAGTAAATTTATTTTTTAAAAAGGTAAATAATATCATTTATTTTATCTCGTGGTGGTTCATAAAATGACTCATCAAAAAATTAAAAGTATCCTAGGTGTTGATGTTCGTGCCCGGAACTGTAATTAATAAAATTAAATGGAAATACTAATCTTTTTGGATGTAGTTTGGAAGATATGCATTCTTTCTTAATTTTTACAGTGCCGGTAGATGGTTAATCCCACTACGGGTAAAATAATTTCTCCTTGTTTATTTTCACTAATACCTCTAATATCTTATCTTTTAAATCAAAATCATCACTTAAAATGTCAAATAATTTAATTTCCCCATTCCTTAATCTCATAGTAATGTTATTGATATATGTCTCTTTAAATCCCTGCAGGGTGTCGTTAAGAAACATATACTGTAACTCGTCTGCAATAATTTTCTCTAATTTCATTGCAATCCCCCTAAGGATCATCAAAGATGTAATTTCTTTCATAATATGTATCTTTTCTTTTTGGTGAAACATGACCAGTTTACTAAAGAATTTTGTTTTCTAATGCACATTATCAGCTCAATTAATAATATCTGAAAATTTTGACTCCACAGGACTTATTTTAGTATAATGCTATTCTTCGGAAATGAGGTAAACAACAAGGGAGATAATATGATCATTTATTCTAAAATCACTGGTATAAGAAGACCTCCAAGTACTATCAATGAAAAAAATAAACATAATCTTGAATTAATGGCGAAAGTTAGTATCAATTTGTACTTAAGTACCAAGGGAATGAAACTTAGGGAGCGATAAAAGGATTTAATTTGAATGTGTTTTTTTCTAATTATTTCAGTTTGTCTCTTACTGATGGATGAAGATCTCCCGCTAGGAACGGCCCTTGCGAGGAAACGTTTTTATCAGTCATCCATTCGCTTTAACCTAATAAAGTATGCTATTATTCTAATATTGTGAATAAAGGAAAGGATGAGTAAATTGTCATTTGAGAGTGTTAAGAAGCATTTTGAACAATGGAGTCGGGAGGAGGATGTGATGGAATTTGAAACATCTAGTGCAACAGTGGACCAAGCTGCCGAAACAATTGGTGTGACTCCTGCCCGAATTGCTAAAACATTATCTTTTCGAAGTTCTGAGGAGCAAGCAATTTTAATTGTTGCGGCCGGGGATGCCAAAATCGATAATAAGAAATTTCGCCACCACTTTGGCTATAAAGCCCGGATGCTGTCGCCAGATGAGGTACTAGAGCAAACAGGACATGCGATTGGAGGGGTTTGCCCATTTGGTTTAAAAAATGAGCTGGAGGTTTATCTAGATGTTTCTATGCAGCGGTTTGAGACGGTCTTTCCCGCATGCGGCAGCACCAATTCCGCCATTGAATTAACGAAGGAAGAATTATTTGAATACTCGGCTGCCAAGGAATGGGTAGATATCTGTAAAGGCTGGGGAGAGGACGAAGTGAGGGAAACGGTTAATCAACAAATACAGGCATAGAGGATATTCCTTTATACCTATCTAAATGGGGGATTTATTAATAATCTGCCATATTGATTAATATAATTACAGTGATTTTATTTTGAATTTACAATGATAATCATCATAGGAAGAAGGAATCGGATGATGAAATTCAAAATATACCGCTGTAATTGCCGGCAAACTTGGTCAATCCAAACCAGAAAGTCGAGAGTCAATGCGGGTACGGTTCTATTAAATGCTCGTTGGTCTGCTGAATTGAAACCGGAACGGAAGAATGACCCAAAAGGATTTGTTACCACTAATGGAGAAACAGGAATTGTTTTTAATCCAGACCGTGAATTAGTCGAACAATTTGTGAAAGTAAAGAAATT
>NZ_JBALNF010000029.1:15247-16498 GCF_036962465.1 Neobacillus vireti | reverse complement strand
AACAAGGCGAATGCTTATACTTTGCAGAAGATGGAACCTGCTTTATCATGAAAAAGATGGATGAAGCTATAAATTAAGTGAAAAAAAAGGTATTGATAGTAAAAGAGCTTGGAGATCCAAGCTCTTTTTTCTTCCTTTATCTGGGGGTAACTGGTTTAACCAATATCGCAGGGCTATAACTAGTTGCTATACAGCCTTCTAAGTGGCTGGGCATTAATAATCCTAAATCAAGTGCAGCCTTAATTTTCGTATCATCGGGTTTTTTAATCACCTGGATTAGGTCTGACATCTTTAATTCTTCTAGTCGTTTAACGGTTTCAACTTCATGAAATTTCTCTGTTTTGCGTATTTGTCTTTGCAGCTTGAACCCACTTACGGTAATTTCACCTTTTTTCTGATTGCCAACTAGTTGATTAAAATAAGTCTGAAAAGCGTCTTTTAAATGAGCCAATTCCAGTTCAATTTCTTTTTTTTGTTTATTTAGTTCATAATACCTCACTAACATATCACCAGTAATCAAGGACTCATTGTTGCTAACCATGCTGCCAGCCTCCTTGTGCGAACGTATATTCTATAATATGATGGTTCAGTGGTGAATATAACCTAAGAAAACAATTATTGAATCAGATATAAGAACAAGTTTAACACCTTAGAAACCTAATAAATGGTGACAGGCACCAGAATGGCAGCAAAAAGTATTTGCTTTCTTGTCATTAGTCTGGCAAGCTTAATAGTGATAAATCTTTTGTAGAAAGAGCAAATAGGTGATTAATATGATAGAGGTAAAAACTTCAAAGCTTAGTGATGGGGAATTGAACAGAGGGGTTTTTGCGACTTGTGATATCGCAAAGGGTGAGTTGATTCATCAAGCACCGGTTCTTCCGTATCCCAATGAGGAACACGTTCACATCGAGAAAACTTTATTAGCTGATTATGCATTTGAATATGGGATCAATCACACTGCCATTCTTTTAGGGTATGGGATGCTGTTTAACCATTCCTATCAGCCAAATGCAACATACGAAATTAACTTTCCAAACCATACTTTTGATTTCTTTGCTTATAAGGATATTAAAGCAGGAGAAGAGATTCTGATCAATTATAATGGTGATGTTGATGATAATGAGCCGCTTTGGTTTGATAAAGATAAAGAAAAGTCAACATCGGATAATGAAAATTAAAATGACCGAAATCAATTACTACTAATTTAGAAGAGCACACTTTTTGTGCTCTTTTCTTTTTAGCCTCAGT
>NZ_JBALNF010000029.1:14907-15136 GCF_036962465.1 Neobacillus vireti | reverse complement strand
CCCAAGTAGTTTAGGAAACTAGACGTTAGCCCATGCTTTTTTATGATTTAAACATATTCTAGACTGTAACCTATATAAAGGAGAGATGCTCGAAATGATGGGAACAGGTGGATATCCAAGTATGGATGGTTTTGGAAGTATGAGTATGGGAGGATACCCAGGAATGGGCGGCATGGGAACAGGCTACCCGGGCATGGGGGGCTTTGGCGGTATGGGAACAGGCTATCAT
>NZ_JBALNF010000029.1:0-14808 GCF_036962465.1 Neobacillus vireti | reverse complement strand
TTGGCGGCATGGGAACAGGTTATCCGGGTTATGGTATGCATAGCGGCTGGGGTGGAGGCTACCCAGGCCACGGCTGGCACGGTGGCTGGGATGGCTATCCAGGCCATGGCGGACATGGAGGAATGGGCGGTTACCCCGGCCATGGCGGACATGGAGGAATGGGCGGTTACCCAGGTCATAGCGGACATGGAGGAATGGGCGGCTACCCAGGCCATGACGGACATGGAGGAATGGGCGGCTACACAAGCCATGGCAGCATGGGAGGTTTCTCAGGTCAAGGTGGCCATGGAGGAATGGGCGGACTTGGAGGAATGTAAAATCTCCAGCTTAACAAATAAATCGAAGATGATATAAAACAAAAAGCCTTGACTCTTCAAGGCTTTTTTTATTTGAGATGCCGATTAATTAACATGCAAAATAGGATGGTCGGAAGGATATTGAAAAAATTGCCTAACTGCCAGCGAAATACCTTTGGCAATATTGGTTGCCATTGTGTAAATCAAGTGTAGATTCGTATATAATAAAGCGCTTCCCAGTACGGCATCATTTGTCAGAACGACCCCCATGACACTACAATCTCCGATAGGAGGAAGGTTTTGACCAAGGCCTAGGCCCGGCTGCAGCGGTCCTTGTCGTAATACAATGGAGTTAACGAAGTCTACAGAGCCTAGCACACTATCAATGGAAATGACAAAGCTATTTTTGGGGAAAATATGCCCGGAAATTTTCGGAATAATGGTGGTTGCATCCATTGGGCACTCAAGATTTCCCAGTACCGTTAAGTGATTGGGAAAAGAGTTACGGAGCAAAGTCCCAACAAAGGGTCCTAGACTGTCGCCACTGATCAAATTAGAACCAATTCCCACTACATAAATGTGTTTAGTACCTTCTGGAATGAGTGAGTATAAGCTGTTGCGAATGAATAGAGGTGCTAGCCGATCATTATACGGTATGACCTTCTCATAAAATTTTAGTTCATTGTTGTACTGTTTGATTCCCACTGCCCTAACACCTCACTATGATGACTTCACAAAAGAATTCTTCATTTACAACAAATATTCCTTCCTGTTAAAATAAAAATCTATCAGGTGGAAAATATTACTATAATCAATTTATTGAGTGTACAAGGGGGATCATACATGTTTATCCAACGAGCAACCATAACTGAACTTGAGCCGCTGACGGAATTGTTTGATTTATATCGGCTTTTTTACCAGCAAGAATCGGATTTGGAAGGAGCTAAACAGTTCTTAAGGGAAAGAATCAGCAACGATCAATCTGTTGCCTTTATTGCCTTTGACGGTGATCAGCCACTGGGGTTTGTGCAATTGTATCCTTCATTTTCAAGTGTCAGCATGAAGCCCTCATGGATTTTAAATGATCTTTATGTAAAAAAAGAAACAAGAGGGAGAGGCGTTGGAGAGAATCTACTGCAGACAGCCATTCAATTTGCAACAGAAACAGGAGCGAAAGGGCTATTTTTAGAAACTGCAAACGATAATGATAACGCCCAAAGGCTCTATGAAAAAATTGGCTTTAAAAAAGAAGCAAATTACTTCTATTATTATTCTATTGCCAAATAATAAAGGAACTTCTATTCAGAGAAGTTCCCATAGTCATTTTATAAAATACTATTTTTTACAGTCGCAGAGTCACTCACATCATTATCTAGTAAAAAGGAGATGGGAATCAGCATGGGGGCAATATCGCCATTTTGTTCACCATAGCCCTGATTCCGTTTATAGGAGATGAACACATCGGTCATTTGATTTGGTCCCATGTTGAGAATGGAACCATGGTCAAATACATTGATTTTCATATCGCCAAAATTGACGTTCATAGGTGCAAAAATCAACAGGATCCCCCCTATTACACCAAACTGTTTTTCGTGGTGTTGCTGTCGGTTAAATCTGGGTCCACCACATACGAAATCGGGATGTTAACCGGGGATAAATCACCGTTTTGTTCGCCGACCCCTTGGTTCCTTTTATAGGAGTTGAATTGATCAATAAATTGATTGGGTCCAAGATTTATGAAGGCGGCATTATCTAATGAATTCACTTTAAAGCCTAGAAAATTAATGGCCATTGGGGCGAGATTCAACTGTATCACTCCTAAGCATATATTTTTATCATCCCTATTAAGGAGCTTTATCCAAGATTGTTTTGCTTACTGTTGGGTGAATCGATGAAATCATCATCTAGAATAAGATGGATGGGAATTACGGTTACTGTAGCATCTGCCATTTGCTGGCCAAATCCTTGTGATTTTTTGCCATAAACATTGATTCCTTTGAGCAAGGTCGGTCCAATATTTATGGAACTTGAATGGTCCGGACTATTAATCTTCACATCGCCAATATTTACATTTGTTGGGATGAAAAACACCTTTTATCCTCCTTCCTTAAAGGAAACCATTGCTGTATCTCTTACTATATTCGCAGGCAGCGAAGATGAGAACAATTGATGGTTCATCGTCAAGACACAAAAAAAGAAAGTGGGCCTGCCACTTTCGAAAGAAGGAAAACTTTTATGGGTTAGTACAGCATATGTTGGTGCTTGTACGTGCATGTAGTGAACATGTCCATTTTAAAAAATATTTTTTAAAAAAAGGGCTTAATATATTTTTTGGATTAGCTCAATCGTATTATTCTTAGGTGAATTCACCAAGGAGGATACCTCATAAGTATCCATTAAATTCTCATCAAAGGGAATAAGCAAGGGTGTTAACCTTTTCGGATCGGTAATGTCTGGGTTAAGCCAGATGGACTCATCTTCACGGTTTAAAATGACAGGCATCCGATCGTGAATCTCTTTCATTAATTCATTAGGACCTGTTGTGATGACAGAACAGGAATAAAGTGTTTTCCCGTTCTGGGTTTTATAACCTTCCCAAAGTCCTGCCATGGCGAACAACTCATTGGACTTTAAATGGATCCGCATCGGAGTCTTCGTTTTATCACTATGGCGTTTCCATTCATAAAAACTGTCAGCGATCACCAAACAGCGTTTCTTCTTGAAGGCATTACGAAAACTGGGTTTTTCGGTAATCGTTTCTGCCCGGGCATTTATCATTTTATTGCCAATCGAGGGATCGCTGGCCCACGGTGGAACGAGGCCCCATTTTAAAAAGCCCATGCGGTTTGATGATCCATCATTGATGATCGCAAGAACCAACTGAGAGGGAGCAATATTATAACTTGGAGCATACAGATCTTCATTTAGGAAGGATTGGATATCGAAACGATCTATGATTTCATCAATGGATGCTGTTAATGTGAAGCGGCCGCACATCCTAATCACCTCGAGATTTAAGTTACCTCCATTGTAACAATTGATGGGAAGGATGACAAAAGTTAACTAGAACGTAGATTTTTCATCCTTTCTAATAAAAGACCGTCTGTCTGAGCGTTCTCTCCACAAACAAAGTCTGTCAGTTGATAGGAGAGGTATTGTCCATAGTGATTATTTGTCTTTAATAAAAGCTCGTCCACAGAATAGACTCCGTTTCCGATAGAATCATTTAGGATAACGGCGAGGGCTGCATATAGACCGCTGGCAGCCTGAAAATAGGCAGCGTTTGTTTTATAATGCTCCATAACAACTTCATTGGCTAAGACATGATACATATATCGTTCTTTATCAGGATAGACGAGGAGGACCCCGACTAAGTTTTCTCCATCAAGAGAGGATGGGAGGGGAGCAACAATGTTCTTATCCAACGTCCCTTTATAATTTACATTACCTCTGAACAAGCTTTTTGCATGATCAGTTCCTTTATATAAGAAGCCACCCTCTAGATCAAATTGTTTGCACAAGAAATAAACGGCTTCGTTTGGCATTAAACAGCCATGAAACTGCTTGTCCCCTAATGTTGCTCTGAATTCTAGGTCATGGACCTGTTCATAAAGGAAGAGCGGGGTCCTATTTTGCATGAACATCGGCAAACTTTGGATGGCTGATGTCAGGAAACAATCAGGCGGCCTAGTCGTATAAAAAGTATTTTTTTTTGCAGAAGTCCCAAGTTTTAAGAAGGAGGAATCTTGTTCGACAATCAAGCAGGCCAGAGGCTGCTCGCTAGGATAGTTATTCATCAATTCGATGGCCATCCATTGAACCACACCAGGGTTCATCCCGGAACAGATAATCGCTTTTAAGTTGGCATACTCCACTTTATATTTTTCAAAAAAACGAAGTCGTTCAATCAGCGGAAAGCCTTTGTAATCATTGGCATGGTCATGTATATAGATATTCTCCAAAGCACTGTTAACATAATGTACTCCCAGCTGGTTGCAGCAGTCTAACATTTCAACAGTATCGGCTAATGATACGTCTATGACAATGGAGGTATGGGATTCTCTTAAATAGTTCCTAAGAATAATGGTGTCCTTCAAATCAATTTGATGAATCGTTAATTGGTGGATTAGATTGGGGCAGATGCTCTGATAATAATTGAGTGGTCTTTGTTTGTAGTCAATTAAATGGATGGTACTGTTGTAAAGCTTTTGATGAATGGGATCATGCTGATCTAGACTTGCTTTATTTAGGAGAGTGAGGAAAGATCTTGCGAGAGAGCCAGCACTACCTAGGATCGTCATGACGAGTCTCCTGTCGTTCATTTTATCACCTCGATTTTTTAGGATTCTTAATAGAATATGTCAAAAATGAGGAGATGTTTGGACAACTGTAGCAAAAATGAAAAGGAGACCTTTTCATCCAAGGTCTCCTAACAGCATTGTCATCTTCTGGCAAAATCCACAAAGCGGAATTTATCGGGACGGTGCCTTGATTCCGTATATTGAAACAGTGTGGCATCATCTAAGTAGACATGGTTTTTAATGACCACGACATTGTGAAAACCTTCAAGATCAAGCAGTGAGCGGTCTTCGGGGGTTGGTTCTTCCACAACAATTTCCTTTTTGGCAAAGCTGATTGTCAGCTTTAGTTCATTTTCTAGATATTCATAGATCGAGTCAGCACAGATTTCTTCCGAAAGAGAGGGAACAAGACTGCTGCATAAGTAGTCTTTATCTAAAATGATTTTTTCTCCGCCCATTTCCCTTGTCCGTACTACCTTCCAAACTAAATCTTTTCCACCCAACTGCAGTTGCTGGCGGATGTAGCCATCAGGCTTAATTAAGGCCAAATCATTGACAAGGGTGACGGGCTTACTGCCCATTTTACTTGCTAGTTCCTTAAAACTAACTAAACCGCTGACGGGAAAGTCAAATTTACTGATGTCTATGACAATGGAACCTTTTCCTCTAACCTTCTGAATATAGCCATTTTGGGAGAGCAAATTTAATGCTTTCCTAATCGTTTCCCTCGAGGTATCGTATTGATCCTTTAACTCGTTTTCTGAGGGAAGAAGCGTCTGCGGAGCTAATTCTCCATTCTTAATTTGCTCAACTATTGATTCATAAATGGTTAAGTACTTGTTTGTCATACTGACATCTCCGATCAATTTTTCAAATAGTACACGATAGACTCATAAGGCCGCAGCACCATTTCTTGATCTAGGTGTGCAGGGGAGTCCTCATAATTAGAGATTAACATTTCACTATCAGCGCCATCAAGATTTAATTGAGAAGGAAGAATAAATCTCGTTTCTCGATCGTAAAAATTGTTGATAACGAGTACTCTTTCAGCACCATTAGTTCTGATAAAAGCAAAAAGGTCGGGGTCTTGTCCTAAAATTAATTGGAAATCACCATCCGTAATCACATCTTTCTCTTTGCGTAATTGAATAAGCTTTTGATAGTGATAGAAGATAGAATCCGTATCTTGAACCGCTTTTTCAGCATTAATTTCTTTATAATTGGCCGCTGTATCAATCCAAGGAGTACCCGTCGTAAACCCGGCATTTTTTTGATCATTCCATTGAACAGGCGTTCTTGAATTGTCGCGTGATTTTTGTTTCAAAATTTCTAGGATCTGTTGTTCTTCGAGGCCTCTATTCTTCAAAATTTGAAACATATTTAATGACTCGACATCACGGTATTTGTCTATGGCATTGAAGTTTGGATTGGTCATTCCGAATTCTTCGCCTTGATAAATATAAGGAGTTCCCTGCATTAGATGAAGCGTTGTAGCGAGCATTTTGGCGGATTCCTTATGATAGTGGATGTCATCACCGAAGCGGGAGACTGCTCTTGGCTGGTCATGATTGCACCAGAAAAGGGCATTCCAGCCGCCGCCTTCGTTCATTTCAATTTGCCATTTAGACAAGATATCTTTCAAAGCTTGAAAATCAAAATCCGCTTTTGTCCATTTATCACCATTTGGATAATCCACTTTAAGGTGATGAAAGCTAAAGGTCATATTTAATTCTTTTTGGTCTGGGTTGGTGTAACGAATACAATTATCGATGGAAGTCGATGACATTTCTCCAACCGTCATAATATCGTATTTTGAAAATACTTGTTCATTCATTTCATGTAAGAATTCATGGATTCTAGGACCATCCGTATAAAACTTGCGGCCGTCGCTTTCATCCTGAGGGAAGTGCTGGTCTTTCGAAATTAAATTGATAACATCTAAACGGAATCCGTCGACGCCTTTCCTTAACCAAAAATGCATCATTTCATATAGTGCGGCACGAAGCTGTTCATTTTCCCAGTTTAAATCTGCTTGTGTTACATCGAATAGATGAAGATAGTATTGTTTGGTTGTTTCATCGTATTCCCATGCTGATCCTCCAAATTTTGATTCCCAGTTGGTAGGGGGCTCGCCATTTTTTCCGTCTTTCCAAATGTAGAAGTCTCTGTATGGATTGTCTTTAGAAGACTTGGCTTGTTTAAACCATTCATGCTCCGTCGATGTGTGGTTGATGACGATGTCCATAATAATTTTGAGACCGCGTTTATGGGCTTCTGCAAGAAGAAGGTCAAAATCCTCCATGGTTCCGTACTCTTCATGAATCGAGTAGTAATCACTGATATCATAACCATTATCACGCTGAGGAGATTGATAAATAGGCGTCAGCCATAGGACATCGACACCAAGTTCTTTTAAATAATCTAATTTTTCAATAATACCTTGAATATCTCCGGTACCATTTCCTGTTGTGTCATTAAAGCTTTTTGGATAGATTTGATAGACGACTGCTTTCTTCCACCATGCTGTTGACATACTAAACACCTGCCTAAATTTTTGATTTATCTAATGTGGAAAAGGAGGGAGATGGTCTCCCTCCTGTAAGGAGTGCTAATTAATTGCTTAACTTTGACTTATTCAAACGAGTCTTTGAGAAAATTGTAGTTAAGATGAATGGAACTACAATTGCAATAACCATACAGATAGCGAACACCGCCATATGTTTTGGCTGAATAGAAAGAATACCAGGAATACCGCCGACTCCAATGGAGTTCGCCATTACGCCGCTCGCCACAGATACAACGGCTGCAATCATGGAGCCAATCATCGCTGCTAAGAATGGGAAGCCGTATTTAAGGTTAATACCAAACATCGCCGGCTCTGTTACACCTAGATAACAAGAGATTGTTGCTGGGATTGAAACTTGCTTTTCTTCTTCATTTTTACGGTTGATAAAGATCATGGCAAGAACAGCTGAACCTTGAGCAATATTTGATAAAGCAATCATTGGCCATAGGTTTGTTCCGCCAAATTGGCTTACTAATTGAAGGTCAATCGCGTTTGTCATATGGTGTAAACCAGTAATAACGAGTGGAGCATAAGCGAATCCGAATACTGCTGCAAACAACCAGCCAAAGGATGATGTTAAGCTAGAGTAAACAACGTGAGAGATACCAGCGCCAATTTTCCAGCCGATAGGACCTAGGATGGTGTGTGCGATTAATACGGTTGGAACTAGTGCAAAGAATGGAACAACAATCATCGAAATAGAATTTGGAACGATTTTTCGTAATCTTGTTTCAAAGAAACCTAAAGTTAAACCAGCTAAGATAGCAGGGATTACTTGTGCTTGGTAACCAATCATTTTAATGTGCGCAAATCCAAAATCCCATGTAGGAATTTCTTTTGCACCAGCAACAGCGTAAGCATTTAATAATTGTGGTGATACTAAAGTAATACCAAGAACGATTCCAAGAATTTGCGAAGCGCCCATTTTTTTCGCCACTGACCAGGTGATTCCAACTGGAAGGAAGTGGAATATTGCTTCACCAATCAACCAAAGGAAGGAGTGAACACCTGCCCAGAATTGAGATACTTCAATAATTGTCTTTGTACCGTTATCTAGTAGTTTAATATCACCGATTATATTTCGGAAGCCCAGGATTAAACCGCCGACTACAAGGGCAGGGATTAATGGAGTGAAGATTTCAGCTAAGTGTCCCATCATACGCTGAATCCAGTTCTGATTTTGCTTGGCCGCTTTTTTGGCTTCTTCTTTAGAAGTGCCATCTACACCCGCAATTTTTACAAATTCATTATAAAAGCTAGGTACTTCGTTACCGATGATAACCTGGAATTGTCCGGCTTGGGTAAAAGTACCTTTCACAAGTTTAATGGATTCAATTTCTTTTACGTTTGCTTTACTTGGATCATTTAAAACAAAACGCATTCTTGTCACACAGTGGGTTACGGCTGCAATGTTTTCTTTCCCACCAATGTGTTGTAGTAGTTCCTTCGAAGGATCTGTATACTTCGTCATTTTCTTTCCCCCTAAATAAATGGCGTGCGGACCATTTTCTTTCCTTAAAATTTTCTAACCTTTCTATCCAAGCGTTGGGTACGGTTTCATTCTGTATCTCAGCTTGTATATACAAGTTTTGTTGACGTTTTCATTGTAACTTGTATATACATGTCTGTCAACAAAAAAAATAAGTTTTTTAAAATAGTTTTTTATCAATTAAAGGGAATAAATTGCTCATATTATTGGAGGTTTCATGAGTAAACATACTTAGTTGAACATAATGGAAGGAAGGTGGAGGGCTATTTTATTATTTCAGAATATGTCTTTCCTACTACTTTTCTACTTTACAGTAATAAATTATTGATAGAAGATTCCGAAAATGGTAAAATGAACTTGTTTAAATTCTTCTGAGTTTAGACCTCCTAATTGTGAGAGCTTAGCCTAGACCACTAAGTTCTTTATTTGAACCTTTGAAACTCTTCAAAGGTTCCTTTTTTCGTGTTGGCATCCTTTACGGAGTATTTGATATTATAGACATACCTAGATTGCCTTATTAAAAGTGAGGTTACAAAACAGTGGAATTTATGACGGTAAATCAGTGGAATGATGAATTATGGGACAAAGTCCGTCCAATTTATGAACAGGCATTTGCTGATAAAGGGGCAAAACCGGAAAAGATTATCCGAAACATGTTTCGGAAACAAATTTGTTTTCTACATGTCTGTCTAATTGATGGACAAGCAGCAGCGATAGCATTAACAGGTAAATTGAAAGAGACAGAGGCGTTGCTGATCGATTATTTGGCGGTGAAAAATGAACAGCGTGGGCAGGGTACGGGGATTCGTATGTTGAAATACATTGAAGATTGGGCGATAACTTCAGGAAATTGTACCAGTTTAGTGATTGAAGTCGAAGCCGAAGAAACGCCGGAAAATCAGGCCAGGATTAATTTTTGGGAACGATGCGGTTTTGTCTTAACGGATTATATCCACCACTATATTTGGGTACCCGAACCTTATCAGGCTATGTATAAAAAACTTAAGCCAGAAGTGATCTTTCCTACAGATGGGGAGATTCTTTTTAGCTTTATTGGTCAATTTCATAAAGCGTCCTTTCAAGGATGATTTTTTTGAAGCCATTGGGTTACTGTCCTCCATAAAGGGTATTAACTCAGTGAATCAAAAGGAATTTACCACCGTTATACTCCTATCTAACTCCTATTCTAAAAACCTGTCTATCCACTTAGATGATGGCAGCAGACAACGTTCGTTTCTTCCGAACCATTTATACCGGTTAGCAGCCACAAAATCATAAACAAAATCCCTTACGAAAGGGGGAACAATCAAGAAGAACGTGAACAGTTTCCAAAGACCATTTAGCTGCCTGCAAACACGTAAAGCGGCATCAGATCTTAGGTATAATTTTTCATTTTCTATTAAGACAAAGCTATTAACATTCCTCGCCAAGCCATGTTTCTTCAACAAATCCTGTCCAATACTGCTTTGAAGAGAGATAAATTTAAATTTCCCACTATGATCTCTTTTTAAAATGAATTGCACACTGCTGTTGCAAAGATTACATTCACCGTCAAATAAAATAATTCGTTTCATCTAAAACACCAACTTTAACCAATGTATCATTAGCATATCATAAAAGATGCATGTCACCATTATGAAGTTTGAAACGAATAATTAAATAATTCGTACTAAAAAACTATACAATTAAAAAGAGTGTCACCCGACACTCTTTTTAGATGTTTCTTATTATGCTGCCTAAAAAAGCTTGTTTAAAATGGGGCTAAAAAAAATGGACTATGTCATATGCACGGTTTTAATATGCTGAAAGTTAATATGAATCGGGTCTTCTTTTGCACTAATTAATTCAACAAAATTATTATTAATGGATTGAATTCTTCCAATCACATTTTCATTTTCAGCGATATTAAAGACAATTAACTCTCCAATTAATTTTTCTATCTGGACCTCAAAGGACCGGGCAAATGAGAGGTTGCTTGGACTTACAGGCAGACTGGCGTTACTTAGGCCGTAAGGACGCTGATTGTTCGTATACGGAATTAACCATTTTAAATGGTTTAATGATATAAACATGGTTTTGTAAATGGGGGAGTAAAAGACAAAGTAATTATTCATGATACTAATGATATAACCATGTAAAGCTTGGTTACTTGTGACATAAATTTCTGTGAAAATTCCTTTTGCAGCCGTTAGAGTTTTCCGTAACGAGATCTCTTCATTATGGTTATAAATGGGTGCTGGTTCGTCGTTGAAGGTAATTTCATCAATTTCATATTGTTTCATAAACTGCCAATTTTGAATATGAATGGTTGGTATATAAAGATAGTCTGTTCCGTTAAAAAGAACCCACAGATCACTTCCAATATCCACTAAAAGTCCATAAATGGATTTCTTTCCGGAAATCTCAATTTTTATATACTTACCAATATTTTCTTTCATTTTCACGGACTTACTCACATCCTTTCCTGGGTATTTCCATTCACAAATAGAGGTGGGCGGATATCAACAATTCTTTATTCATCCTAATAACTAACTTGTTTGCCCAGCTCTTATTTGTAAGAGGACATGGATGCCATCAAAATACTTTTTTGATTGAGCAATAGATTTGTTTTCATATGCAATCCGGTCAATTAAAATCTAAAGGTTCGATTATTGTTACTTGGCCAACCTGCAAATGGGAAAGTTCTTTCTTGATTTTGGGAAACGGGTTCACTGGTTAAGCGGAATGCTCTGGTTTCTTGCTTTGTTTGTTTCCATACTTTATTCGTATCGTTGTAGACTTTCTCCTGTGAAGAAGAAGCTGTTTTCTTTGATACAGCATTTACGGTTTCTTGTGTTGTTTCTTGTTTCTTTTCTTTTTTAGAGGAAGATGAAGTGGAAGTTTGTTTACTAGCTTTTTCAAGTTCTTTATGGGATTTCATAGTTGTGGATTTAGATCCCAACTCTTCACCCTTTTTGTGTTCTTTATGCGGCAGTTCGTTTTTTTGTACTTTTATCTCACTTTTAAACATTTGCATTGATTCAAATTCGTCAAGTTGCATAGTTCCCTTTACTGAAGGGTCATCAAGTAAAGTTGGTTCATTTTTATATGAACTTGACCATACTACCATGTGGTTTGGCTCCATAATCTCTGAGGATTCAGCTTCAATTTTTATCTCGAACTTTTCAAAGGTAGATGGGGATTTTGATTTCTTTTCACTTGCTTTGGTTTCTGCTTTATATTCTTTCGGTGCATGATTGGATTTCTCTTTTGAAACCTTAGTTTCATTGGACTCTTTTGAATTGTTTGTTTTGGATTTCTCTTTTGAAACCTTAGTTTCATTAGACTCATTTGATTTTTTATCTTGATCATTCGTTTCATTCTTACTTTCAGCTTTTTCCTGTTGGTTTTTCTCTTGTTTTTCTTTTATAAATCCTTTTAAAATATTAGAGATTTGGGCTACCTTGATTAGGATTCGCTCTTCGCCATTAATCAACGTAACAAAATCTTCATCAATTTCGCTTAGTACGCCGTAAAAACATTGTTTATTAATACTCAAGATCGTAACCCATGAATATTGGAAAGAGCGTAAAAGCTCCATTAAGCTCTGTGTTTTTTGGAATTCAACAGATGCGTTCTCAGGCTGAAACTGCTTTGTATTCTTAAGAATAGCTTGGATTTTATCTATGTTATAGTAGAATATATATTTATTTTCAGTTTCTAAAACCACATGGTCAGTTTCTACGCCAATCAATTTTCCTTTAAAGATGTCTTCACCCACATAAAGATTTACCTGAAACCCTTTTAGTAAATCCAATGCAGCTGAAAATTTTTCTAACCCCATGTTTCATCCTCCTTAAGAGATAGGTGGTCGCTTCTCTGTTTGGAGAAGCGACATAATCATTACTCGTTATCTTCGTTGTCATCATTTTTTTTGCTATCATGATCCTCGTTATTGTGATTGGAATTGTTGCTGTGGCAATCGTCTTCATCTTTGGATGATTTCCCTACCATTAGGCCGTAGCTAATGTTTCGAATGTGCTTCAATGAAAAACGAACCACTTCTTCATTCACGATGAGGGAGGCATAGTGTTTATTTGAGTCACTAAGTACTCCTTCTAATGACTCTGGACCACCATCGCGGTTTATTTTCACCCATTGAAATCTAATGCTTTCTAAAAGTTTATGAAAATTTTCTGCAGTTTTAAAATCTAATTTCTCAGGAATTTTCAAGCCTAATTTCATAGCATCTTTAGAACTTTCTGTAATACTTCTGACATGGTTCGTTTTATAATAAACCACACCGTCTTTTTCTGTTAGAAGTACAAAGAAGTCTTCAAATACAGCAAGCAATTTCCCGATTCTGGATTCTGGACCGCCACGATCTACCCTGATTGTTTTCCCCACATGCATGTTCATAAGTTCTCTATCCATAAAAGTTTTTTCCTCCTTTATTAAATAAACATTTACACTCCATCTATATGTATCACGGGATGACGTTGTACTAATAAAGAGGCCCTTTTTCGTATTTTTTGCAAAAAATAGGCAAAAAAAAGTATATGATATTCAACCATATACTTTGTCGTCCTGTAGATTAATTAGTTGCTGCTTTAAGTAGCTATTTCGTTTTTCAATGAAATGAACTATAACGTCCTTTTCAGAATCAAGTGTATTACCTTTTCTGTTAATATAAGGATCCAATTGTAAATGGGGTTTCAGTGTATCAAAGAGTTCTTCTATTATTCCTTGTTGGGTTTCAACCGTAAATTGGTTGTCTAAAATGTTGGAAAGAATCTCACAATATTTCTTTTTAAAATCTTGTACATAAAGTAGTCTGCCGGTCAAGGTATTATACCCGGTTATAGGTACAAAATCATGATCAAGCCGTTTTCCGTGCAGATCTCTGCCCCAGGTCCCGTCATAATCCCATGGAGTTATTTCAAACGTGTTGGTTTCACTATTTCGGTAAAGTGCATAATTATGGATAAAGCCATCAAAATTTTGGGTACAAACAACTCCCGCCAGCCATGTTAGATACTGGTCCACATTAAGCACCTTGGTAATTTCTTCTTCAAACTCCTCATTTTTAAGTGTGTTCGTTTTTGTAATCAACTCTTCTAAATGCAGTAAATCATCCTCATTGCCATATTTAAGGGTATATCCTTCGAGCAAATCTTCTTTTAATTTCTTTTTTGGTGATAGCAGGGAGAAATTTGCGTAATAGTTAGTTGCATATACAATTGGTCCATTTGGTAAATTTCTTTTTTGTAAGAGAAATTGATCGAAAGACTCGATCTCTAAATAAATACCTTTACAAAAACCATTTATATAGAGAAGAACATGCTTGGAGTGGGGGGAGATGACCCCAATTGAATCAAAGAAATCAAATGAAAGCTTGTTACGACTAAGTGAGATATCATTGTACTCTGCGTTTAAATGGATCTCATGAGCGCCATCAACGGTAAATGGTTTTTGAAAAATAATATTATAGGATTTCTTTTTTTTCTTGCGAATCACATTTCCTCGATAGGCCAAGCCGATTGAATATTGATTGTTTCCTATTTTGAGGACCGCCGGAACATGTTCATTCACCCAGATATCTTTATTGAGCTGGTTTAATGTCTTGGGATTGATAAAAATTTCATATTTTTGCAATTTAAAAACCCCTATTAAATACATATTTTTTAGAATACTATGCTTTGCCTTTAGCAATGGTGCAGTTTATGGGCTACTTGGTTATTTTAAAAAAAATAAACTTTTGTCTATTACCCTTTCATTGTTTCTTCCATAAATTATCAATGAAGTATAAAAATATTGGAAAGTGGTGGAGTGTTTAAATGAAAATGGTAATGGAAAATTTGCTTACGCAAGCACAAGAGAACGGGGTAATTGAATTTTTAATCAATAACCCTGTTGAATTTAAAAAAGGCCCTAAAGGACCAAAGGGTACTAAAGGCTCAAAAGGAAGTAAAGGCTCTAAAGGTTCTGGCGGCTCTAAAGGCTCTAAAGGCTCTAAAGGTACCAGCGGCTCTAAAGGCTCTAAAGGCTCTAAAGGCTCTAAAGGTACCGGCGGATCTAAGGGAACTAAAGGCTCTGGTGGCTCTAAAGGAACGAAGGGCTCTGGCGGTTCTAAAGGAACTAAAGGCTCAAAGGGTTCTTCAGGCAGCCATGGAACAT
>NZ_JBALNF010000028.1:0-50437 GCF_036962465.1 Neobacillus vireti | reverse complement strand
CTCGCCGGCACCTTTAGTTCGAGCCATTAGCTCAGTTGGTAGAGCAGATTGCAGACTTCTGTGAGTAAGCTTCTGCGGGCAATCTGCGAGAAAGAACGTAAGTTCTTTTGAGCATCTGACCTACCACGAATTAGTTATAGAAGATCATCTTTGTATGAGCCATTAGCTCAGTTGGTAGAGCATCTGACTTTTAATCAGAGGGTCGAAGGTTCGAGTCCTTCATGGCTCACCATAGTTTTGTGCAAACAGTATGCGGGTGTGGCGGAATTGGCAGACGCACCAGACTTAGGATCTGGCGCCGCAAGGCGTGGGGGTTCGACTCCCTTCACCCGCACCAAAGTTTTCTCAAATGCAAAATTACTTTATAATAATGCGCCCGTAGCTCAATTGGATAGAGCGTCTGACTACGGATCAGAAGGTTATGGGTTCGACTCCTTTCGGGCGCGCCATTATTTATCGGGAAGTAGCTCAGCTTGGTAGAGCACTTGGTTTGGGACCAAGGGGTCGCAGGTTCGAATCCTGTCTTCCCGACCATCTCAAGTGGATATTAACATTATGGGGCCTTAGCTCAGCTGGGAGAGCGCCTGCTTTGCACGCAGGAGGTCAGCGGTTCGATCCCGCTAGGCTCCATTTTATATACATGGAGGAATACCCAAGTCCGGCTGAAGGGATCGGTCTTGAAAACCGACAGGCGGGTTAAACCGCGCGGGGGTTCGAATCCCTCTTCCTCCTCCAGTATTTTTTTATACTGTTATTGCGAGTTGTACTCATCGAGCTGCTGCTTGAATAGGCATTCTGAGATGAGGACAGTCAGTAACAAAAACATGGAGCATATTCCAAACTTAATAATTTCTATTATCGCGGGGTGGAGCAACGAGCGTTGCTACATTGAAAAAATCAGCGAGTTGTACCCATCGAGCTGCTGCTTGATTAAGCTTTCTGAGATGGGGACAGTCAGTAACAAAACTTGGAGCATACTCCAAACCTAATTATTTATACTATCGCGGGGTGGAGCAGTCCGGTAGCTCGTCGGGCTCATAACCCGAAGGTCGCAGGTTCAAATCCTGTCCCCGCAATTTGGTCCGGTAGTTCAGTTGGTTAGAATGCCTGCCTGTCACGCAGGAGGTCGCGGGTTCGAGTCCCGTCCGGACCGCCATTTTTATCCCAGTAGGACAACTCTACTGTTGATATACATATAATTTGTGTGGCTCAGTAGCTCAGTCGGTAGAGCAAAGGACTGAAAATCCTTGTGTCGGCGGTTCGATTCCGTCCTGAGCCACCATTAGCTTTAATGCCTACAATATAAGGGCCTATAGCTTGCTGGTTAGAGCATACGCCATCTAAGCGCAGGGGTTAGAGGTTCGAATTCCTATAGTTGCATAAGAAATTAAAGGTAAAAGGCGCTTGTATAAGTGCTTTTTTTTTATATCTTTTTAACCCTTTCAGCGATAACTTTTTAATCAATGCCACCATAATACCGGCTGGAATCACATTGGCTTTACAAGATTACGCATATCTTAATGGAAAATAAAAAAACCCTCTATTTATGAAAAAAAGAGGGCTTTTGCATACTATTTTTTTATGGGCACCTATTAAATATCCACCAACTTGCTCCGCCGGCACTCCTCATGAAACGCCCGCAGCCGCTTCGTCCGATCCATCAGCGTTTCCAAGAAATACTCCCAGTCATCCACGCGCTTCAACTTCTTATACAACGTACGCAGCTTCTTCAAATGCCGAACCGCCATCTTATAGCTCGACCGGTTCTTCTGATCAATCTCCCGCTGCGCCGTCTGATGAAGCATCCCAAGCAGCACCTCAGGCCGCTCCTTCTCTATCACCTTCAAGCGCTCCTTCGGCAAATCATAAAAATCCAGTCCGACAAATGCCTGGAGCTCGCCCCAGCGGTCATACTGCTTGCGCTCAAACAACAAATACTCATACTCCCCGAAACTATACGGCAGCATCACGAGCAAGCCGCGCTCATACAAATCAACCCGATCATTCTCCGCACAGTAAGCCGTCACAGACTTCAGTGCATTCCGCGCAAACGTCACACAGCTATGATAGCCGCCCAAAGCAGTCAAATACGCCTTCACCTTTTGGAAAAATAACTCAATCAACGTCCCAACCCGGCGCCAAGCCTTCAAACCGGACAAGTAATCAATCCAATACACCAGATAAGGAACAATCTCCTCATCGGTAAACTGGCCGATCAGCTTCATCGCTTCCTCATCTTCCCCTATAAGCAGATGAAGATGAATCCCAGCCACCATCATCGGGAGTGGATTTTCCCAATCCTGAAGCTCTTTCAGACCTGCTTTAATCTTCGTTAACTCATCCTCACGCCAAGCCTTCTTTTTGAAAAATTGTACCCACATCAGCCGGTACAAATAAATCCGCTCATATTCCAACCCACTCGCACATCGGAGCAGCTCAAAGGCATCATCCTTCAGCCGCTCAATAAACTCATCGAATGCAAACGGCAGCGACTGTACGCCGATTTTTATTGCCAAATCCTCCGCATCTTCCATCAAATTGTGGAACAAATGCAGATAGGCCCGCCGTACGGTATCCTCATCATGGCCAAGCTTCTCACTTAGGGCGGCCAGTTTGCGGAATGACACGACGATCGCAATCATTTCATATAACAGGCGCCATTCCTGTTCAACCGGAGCACTGGCATGGATCCGGCGCTCATAAATCCCGTACAATTCCGGAATCACATAGGGGCTTGTATATTTTTTCGAAGCGAGCAGCGTGTCAAAGCTGACCTCAAATGAATGCACCCAGCGGCTGTAATCTGGCTTCAATAAGCCGTTGGCCTTGATCAAGTCCTTGGCTGTCTGCATGCCCCAGTCTGCCACTTCCTTTTGCTCGCGAGCAGGCTCGCGCCACGCTGTTACCCAGTCGCCAACACTGCCATACTTGGAAAACGCAGCAAAAAAGGTCGCCACCTGATGACGGCAAAATCCTTCGTTTGGACAGGTACACGTACTCATTGAGGCGTATACCAGATCAAGCTTCACATAAACACGCGTCACATCCTGGACCATGGAGGTGATTTTATTATTAAATATTTGTAATTGCTTCACCACCCCTTGGCGGTACAGCATTAACCCCTTTTGGACCAGCTTCGCATCCTCCACATTCGTGGGAACGAGCAGTTCGCGAACTTGTTCCTCAAAATATTCCATTTGTTCATTAGCAGGTGTCGACACCACGGCCGTAACCCCCTTTATAAAAAAATCCATATTCATCTATTATATCCAAAAAATCAAGATAAGCGAAGCATGGGGACGGTTCCAAAGTAAACGCCCGGCCGCATTTTGCGGCCGGGCGTTTTTTTGAGTTTCTTAGTTTAATGTCAAGATAAGGGGACAGAGTGAATTGAAAAATAATTAGTGGTCGGTAAATCGTTGGTAATAAATGGGCTAGTTTCCGCTTCTGTTGCAATTCCAAGCTTATTCAGATTCAGCATAAGCTTCGATAGTTGTTTCTCTGCACTCCCAGCACTCTGTCCGATTTCTCTCCATAATTGCTAGTTCCTCGCCGCATGAAATACAAGTATCCATAAGTAATCCCTCTTTTCGTGTTTTTTTAGTAAACAAACTGCCAACCTGATTTAGTATCTAAGTTGTTAGAAATATTATAACACATAATATTCTGAAAAAAATATCCTACATATGTAATTTTAGTGACAAAAATTGCAACCCTATCACATGAACATGTCAGATTTTCAGGCAGCCAGAAGCGAAGTTGACCTATTAATTACAAATATTACTTTTTTATTAATAACGACCAAATTAATAGCAAGGAATCAATGTTTTTATTAAAATGGGAATCAAAATTAAAAGGATCATGGAGGGATTAATTTGATATTCAAAGCCAAAAAGAAAGCAGACATAGGCGACCGTATCTTTTTTAAAAATGGAGTAAAAGGAATCGTTGAGAAGGTCAATGATAATTCAGTCATAACGAAGATAACTGAAAACAAGACGGAGTTGGAGTTTAAAGAAAACATTACAGTCGTTGCACACAAAAATTATCAGGTTTTGGCATAGATGAGGAAGCACGGGGAAGCACGGGGACGGTTCTATTGCTTCTTGGGAAGCAGGAGAACCGTCCCCATGCTTCCTGTCATGATTAACATGAGAATTAATATACCACCGCTTATGTAGTAAGGAAAATTAGGTTTATAACCAAAACGATCGAATATAAAAAAAGAGAAAATGAACAAAAACGATAAAAATAGCTCAAAAATGAAGGTAAGGATAAAGAATAATAGATAGGGTATAACTACCCCTGTATAAGAAACATGCTGTAAAGTTAATCCTTCCCAACATAAATCTGCTAATTTACTTATTTTCCTCATTTGTACCACTCCTAGTCATTCTCATATTCTTCTACTAGGTTTTCACAATATTACTATTTATATAACAATTAGTTGTAATTTTATGAATGAGGCAGCAGGAAGGCATGAAAAAACTCACCAAAAAAAGCATTGCTCACGTAAGCAATGCTTTAAACATCTTTAATATAACAACAGGGCAGTACCATTTCTATGCTAATCGTCGCTTTTTAATTCCCACCATCTCCACCATTTCTTTTGCTTGGCGGCAGCAGCAATCTGTTTTCTAGTTTCTTCCTCAATCATTTTACTTCGTTCTATTGGCGGAGAGTGCTAACATCTTTATCAAAATAGCCTCTGTGTCCTTTCGAATTACGGTGAATAGAATACCCGTGTCCTTCTAAGAGAATGGCATACTTCCGTAAAGTACTGCTATCTATTCCAAGCAAGTCTTGTACGTAACTAGGTGAATAAATTTCGGTCATGACATTAAACCTCCGCTAGAAACTTCTTCAATAGGAATTTTACAGAACTATCTTGGGAGTTTATTTGATAAATTGATCAAACGTAATTCTAACCAGCCAACCAAGAACAAGCGCAGCTGACAGATATGTACCTAGATAAAGCAAAATCTCCGGCAAGATTTCTCCTCCTCTTATTTTTACTTTAAACTGCAAATCCTCGCTTTAGACAATGTTATTATAACAAGCGAATCTTAGAAATTTGTCGAATGAACAGAAGGTAACCAAATTGTAAAAAGACTTTAACATGACTTAATAAACCTACAAGCAGTTGGTAATTATGAACATGAGGACGCAAAGCCTTCATATGACCCTATTAATGAAACGTGTGCTATATTAACTATTTTAATAAGTAGGTAAGACTTAACTAGACAATACTATCATTGTTACTTAGACTGAAAACTAATAATGATAAACATCCGTATAGTCTACTAAACATAGAAAAGTGAAATTTAGAAAAAGTACGAAGAGTTCTTCGAGTAACCTTGATTTGTGCAGAAACAAATCAGTTTGGATAACGAGGAGGAGAGATTATGTTGGAATTTGATATGAAAAGGGACCAATTGGCCACGATTAAAGTGATCGGTGTTGGCGGCGGGGGAAACAACGCCGTGAACCGTATGATTGCCGACGGAGTGGAAGGCGTAGAATTTATTGCCGTTAATACAGATGCACAAGCGATTCATCAATCTAAAGCAGGCACCAAGATGCAAATTGGTCAATCCTTGACGAAAGGTTTAGGAGCAGGTGCAAATCCGCAAATAGGAAAATTAGCAGTGGAAGAAAGCAAAAAACAGATGGAAGAAGTGCTATCAGGTGCTGACCTAGTTTTCGTTACTGCCGGAATGGGCGGAGGGACTGGCACAGGAGCAGCCCCTGCGATTGCAAAAATTGCCCGAAAACTGGGTGCCCTGACAATTGGTGTTGTCACACGTCCTTTCAAATTTGAAGGCCGCAAACGTGCAGTAAACGCGGAAAGTGGAATTGACGAAATGAGGGAAGCGGTTGATACCTTAATTATTATTCCAAACGATCGCTTATTGGAGATTGTCGATCAGAATACACCTATGATTGATGCTTTCCGTGAAGCGGATGCTGTCCTTCGCCAAGGTGTGCAAGGGATTTCCGATTTGATTGCTGTACCTGGTTTAATCAACCTTGATTTTGCTGACGTGAAAACGGTCATGTCCCATAAAGGAACAGCCTTAATGGGGATTGGTATTGCGACGGGTAACAATCGCGCCGCCGAGGCTGCCGAGAAAGCCTTAAATAGTCCATTACTCGAGACTTCCATCAATGGAGCACAGGGTGTCATTATGAACATAACTGGGGGTCAGAATCTAAGTCTTTTTGAAGTACAGGAGGCAGCTGAAATTGTTGCTTCTGCATCCCACGAGGAATTAAATATGATTTTTGGTTCAGTCATTAACGAAAATCTAAAGGATGAAATGATCGTAACGATCATTGCCACTGGATTTACGGAGCAAGAGGGTAAAAAAGAAAGTGCAGAAGAATTACATAATCCTTCTCTGCCACCAGTGGAAAAAATGTCTAATCCATATCAAAGGGAACGACGTAAACAACCTAATCTGATAACCCATGGCGAACCTGTTCAAGAGTATGATCGGCACTCAGAAAACTCTGCAAAAAATCTGGATATTCCAACGTTTTTGCGCAATCGAAAAAGACGATCTTGATTAATTTAATAAAATGCAAAAATTCCTGCTAATGACTGAAAGGTAGGAATTTTTTACTAATGTTTAAGATTTCCAAGATACAATAACGTTTCAATAGTTTTTTAGCAGCATTTTATCGATTGAACGTACTGTATCATATGATTTTAGTAGCTTCTCAGGTACAAAGGTCCTGCCGTAATCCCAGGAATTCCTTTCTATTAAAGCGAGAAGCTTTTCTTTTTCTTCATCCTCACCATACTTTAGAGTCCGTAAATCATGTTTGTTTTTCTTAAAATCTAAAAAATAGCCGAGTTGATGAAAAAGAATGAGTTTAACACAGTCTTCATCTGTCTCTTTAATTTTAAAATTAATATTGGCTATGTATCCATTTATTTGCAGGTAGTTAAACTTAATCGTATTTGTCGAAACGTTATAACTCATAGGTGCAGGTAGTTTATTGTTCAATTCATAATTAATGTTTAATTTATGCTCTTGCAACGTATTCTTAATGATCTCCTCAATATCCCATATATAAAGCAACTTTCTCATCACGACCTTTCCGAAGAATTTGATACTCTTTATTTTTAAAAAATAAAGGTTGAAAGTAAATCCTGCTATTTTCCTTTATTTTATCCCTATGTCAGAATCGAGCCATATTTATTATTACATGTTTGGTGCAAAGTTGAACCTATTCCACAAAAAAGAGGTAAGCACAACTTACAAGTGCTTACCTGCTAGAACCTCATCCAGAGAAAGAATTCTATGCTTTAACTCATCGTTGGAATCTAAAATACCGATCACAATTTGATTATCTTCGGTAATGGTCGCATATCTAAAACGTTCATCCTCATTAATGAGAAAAGATGTTCCCTGTTTTGCCTCCATTTTCGCAAAGACACTTTCTGTGTACTCTAGCGGGAGAAAATCATCTAATCCTTCTGGCGGTCTACCAAGCCATTTAAATAGGAAATCTTTGATTGAAAATTGCTCAATCATCGATAAATGATTTTTAAATGCTAGCTTATTTACGGGTACTGTTTTCAGCTTAATCACTCCTTAAATAGTAAGTAAAGCTTACCCTTTCAAGTTTCTAACATCAACGGTATTACCGTGACAGAATATTTACATTTTTATTTCGATAAAACGATATAGGGAAGTGGAGGATACGGACTGTATCTTTTTTAATAAAAAAAGGCATAGGAATTCTTAAGCCGTTCCCTTTTGAGGTACCCGCACAGGAAAGCGCAGAATGAATTAAGAAGCTTATTGAACTACCAGGAAGGATAGAGAAAAAAGGAATTTCGGTAATTAATGTAGAACATTGAGTGAAAAAATGGTTTTAAAGGAGTTTTGATATATGACAAACTTCGGTAAAGTGGTTAATGCATTCAATAAAGCGTTGAAAAGTAATCAAACCGTAACGAATGACGAAAGAAAAGAATTAGTAAGTGAATTAGATAAGGCAGCTGAAATATTTAAAAGATTAAATAGTAAAGAATTTATTACAGAATTTGAACAAAATCTTCACAATCTTAAAATGGATATGGATAAGGAAATAGTTAAAAAAACCGTGAATATAATTCCGAGAATAATAAAACAAATGAAGATAAAAAATGAAGTAGAAGCGATAACTATAAAGGTAGAATCATTTGATTTCCCTTTCCCACCTGCGGTTTTTATTTCAACTGACCATGACCAAATAGAGTTGGAAGCAAGCATTATAAAGCCACAAGAGCTGCATTATGAATTTGATGCCGCTTCAGCAGATTATAATAATGAAAATTCCAATCAGGTCGATGTGATTCTGAAAACTTATCAAAAAATCATATCTGAACTTAGCCAATATAATTGGAAAGGCATTTGTAAAATCTCCGATAATTTTGTGATTGATTTTATTAAGCCTGGATTTCTTGGCGAAACAAAGAAAAGGCAAGAATAGAGAATGGAACTTGATGATAACGAAGGACATAAAGAAATAACTCCCCGAAAAAAAAGCCAACCCGCTTTCATCATAGGGTTGGCTCAATATTTAGCTCTTCATTATTTGATAGAGTAGTAACTTGTTCGAATAAGTGAGTAAGATAGCTGTTCAATTCAAATCCATCTTCCTTAACAAACTCCGTTAATAATGATAATTGACTGTTCATTGCTCCCATCTCCCTTGTAATTATCTTTACTAGTACTATTCCCAATCTAGCACTCTTTTATACATGAAAAAATCTCCCAATTTGGGAGATTTTAATAGAAACGCTTAAAAGCCGCGAAATGGGCTGTATAATAAGGGCTGTGTAAATTAGAAATCATAATGCCGTGCTTTTCATCGGCATGGATAAATTGATTCTCGTTAAGATAGATACCTAAATGGGAGATTCCCTGTTTATATGTATTTTCAAAAAATACAATGTCGCCAGCTTTAGGCGAATCCACGTAATAGGTTCGGTCATAATAACCGGCAGCCGAAGTACGGGGCAGCGATTTCCCTGCTTTATTGGCAACATAAAAAACAAATCCACTGCAATCAAAACCAGAAGTCGTACTGCCGCCCCAGACGTAAGGAACCCCGATTAGACTTTTAGCAATCGAAACGATCTGTGCGGAAACATCTGTCTGCGTTACTGGCGCTGGCGCGGTTACGGTTTTAACGGTGCCTGTCACCTTCAGCGTTTGCCCGACATAAATCCGATCAGATGTTAAGTGGTTAAGTGACTTTAAATCTGGGACAGTCATATCGTAGGTAACCGCTATTTTTCCAAGTGTGTCTCCGCTTTTGACAATATAATTACTAGTGACAACCGTTGGGGTGGACGTTGCCGGCTTTGCGGCTGCAGGAGCGGCCGGTGCAGCGGGAGCTGGAGTACTAGTCTGATTCGCATAAACCTTTAGCGTCTGCCCGACATAAATTAAATCTAATTTTAAGTTGTTGAGTGATTTCAATTGTGCAACCGTCATTCCAAATTGACTGCTAATTTTACTTAGACAATCCCCACTTTTAACCTTATAAGTGGTAGTTGGCTGTGTCGCAGCAGGAGCCGGAGCTTTGGTCGTTGTCACAGTCGCTGCCGCTGGTACAGTAGTTGTCGGTGCAGACACGGTCACGGTTTTCCCAGGAGCAGATACCTTCAGGGTTTGTCCAACATAAATGATCGTACCCTTCAGACTATTCCACTGCTGCAGCTCGCCGACCGTCACATGGAAGCGGTTGGCGATCGTAATTAAAGCATCACCGCTGACAACTTTATAAGTCGTTTGCTGAACTGCCTGAACGGAGGCAGTTGGTGTATGGGAGGAAAGCTGAAGCGTTTGATTGACGTAAATCTGATCAGAGCTTAAATTATTTAATTTCTTGATATTATCCTCACTCGTATTGTTATCTGAGGCAATTTTTGAAAGACTATCACCTTTTTGAACTTTATATGTAGACGCCAATGCGGAACCGGCAAAAACGCAAGAAAAGAGAGCTGTTGTCGATAGAGTTCGAACGATTGTTTTCTTCATCTAGGAGAAATCACCTCGTATTTACATATTTTTATTAATTTTACCATAGTTTGCTAGTATTATCAGAAAAATTCCCCAAATTTCTCATAGAATTTTAATTTAACAGGATCGATTTCCGCCTTACCCAAATTTTCTGAAATTAAACGACAAAACATTACAGAAACATTACATTTTGATAACGTTTTCGACATATTCTGGCATTCTTCCAAAAAAGTTGTAAACTGGAAATAGATTAAAACATTTGGGGGAAAGTATGAAAAAGAAATTGTTAACGTTCATTACTGCTACCGTATTTGGGACATCATTATATAGCACTTCAGCCATGGCTGCTACAATAAAAGTTAAAAGCGGGGATACTTTATCGAAGTATTCTAAACAATATAATCTATCAGTATCAGAAATTAAGACGGCTAATAAATTATCTAGTGATAGACTTAAAATAGGTCAGAATATCATCATTCCTGAAAAAGGGAAGGCAGTCGCTGCGGCTAAACCTAGCACCAGCACGGCTTCAGTAGTATACACGGTTAAATCGGGCGATAGCCTATCAGCGATTGCCAAGAAATATAAAACAACAGTGGCACAACTTAAAGCTTGGAATGGTCTGAAAACGGACAAGATTAAACTAGGCCAAAAATTAAAAGTGAATGGTGCTCCTGCAGCAGCACCAAAAACCACGCCAACAGCGGCAGCTAAACCAGCAGCGTCTACCATTAATAAAGGCAAGTTAATCTCAGACGCAAAAGCAGTGATTGGCACTCCATATAGATGGGGAGGAACGACGCCAAGAGGATTTGATTGCAGTGGATTTATTCACTATTTGATAAATAAACAAAAACCCGCCCCTCGTCTGACGGTTGATGGGTATTGGAAGACAACGAAACCCGTGTTTTCTATCTCGGTTGGTGATTTCGTTTATTACCATACTTATACGAATGGTCCTTCACATATGGGAATCTACATTGGGAATGGCAAGTTCATTCATTCCGCGTCCAGTGGTGTCCAGATTACGGCCATGAGTAACTCATATTGGAAAGCTCGTTATCTTGGAGCAAGACAATTATAATAGAATGTGAAAACCCATCTTCGATTTTGAAGATGGGTTTTTTATCTCTTTCCCCAAAAAATCATAGAGTTAAAGACACTGCTAATAATAAATTTCCCACAGCCCTTATCATTCGTTGGGTATATCAGATTGTTAACATCTTTGCTTATGAGGTGATTTCCAATCTTTAATAACTATGAGAATACTCAATTTTACGTGCAATTGATTCTGTTAAACGAGATGCTACTTTGGGAACAGCCCATTTAATAATTGGTGTTAACACTGCACCTGATAACCCGCCTGCACGGACTTCCACCCTACAAGTCATTGTTGTTTTACCATTAACATCTTCTGAAGTAAAGTGACCGCTTCCTGTAAAATTATCTGATAAACCTTTTAGATCAAACTTAATATTTGTAGGCTCATTCCATTCAGTAATATCTACCTGCGCTTGGATTGTTTTTTTAATCCCTTTCATACTACCTTCGAATGTCCAAATAGACTGCTGGTCATTTATGATTTCATGTTCTTTATAGGCTGGTACTGTCGTTGCCCATTTTTCAAGGTCACTGACATAATCCCAAACTGCTTGTACATCTACTGGAATTTCTACTGTATGTGCTCCTGTTGCCATTATGATTCCCACTTTCCCTATGTATGTATTGTAAATATATATATCTACAAAAAATGATTATTACATAAAAGACATAAACTTACATCCCTCATTACTCCTAGCTTTCTTTCCTTCAGTAATCTTATTAACTCCTGAGCTGAGAATCATAAATTTTTCAAAAAACTAAGATTTTGAAAAAAAATTGTATACATGGTGGTCAGACACATAAGTACGACAATAATGAAATCTTAGAGGGGATTTTTCAATTCCTAGAAGAATATCACAGCTTCAATCGTGAAGCGATGTATGGAAACGTAGGATTCACAAAAACAGAAGGGTTCTTTGCAGAAATTTTCTTAAATGAACGGTAACCTGCCTAAAAGAATAGATAATAAGTATAGTAGGACCATCAATATTGTTTGGTGGTCCTTTTCGTATGAAATGGAAACTTTTTCAATTTAAATCCGTCTAAATCATATATTATTTAAGTGCTGAATTTTGGCTTTGGAGGCGGAATAATAATGAAAAAGAAGGGACCCTTTGATTTAAAGCAAAGACAAATTCAAAAAATCTACAAAGAAGAACTTATGCAGAAAGAATCAGAGCATACGTTTTTTCTTATCATCTCTGGATGTTTTATTATTTTATTACCATTGATTCCACTTACTTATAATTTTTTTCACCCTTAACAATGTGTACTCAAAATACCTACAGGGCCGGTAATAGCACAGATAAATTTTTACCTTATTAATAAATGAAAGCAGTAAGGACTTCTGTTATATCTGCACTTTAGTACGATAAGAAAACGGGTTCGCAGCAGCGGACCCGTTTTTGAACATAAGCACCTATAGTAAACGTTTCAAAATTTTGTAGGTGAATATAACAAGACAATATTTGAAATGTTGGAAATAATTAAAAAGTGTCGGAGAGAATTAAGTTTAATCATGGACAAAAATGGTAAAATAAAGTAAGTGGTGGAAATTTTCCAGGTTAATAGATTAGAAGTTTGGAGGGATACAAGTTGAAGAGAAAATGGGTTAGTCTTTTTTCCATGGCGTTTCTTCTGGTGTTTAGTGTAAGTATCGTTGTGCCTCCAGATTCCGCATCCGCGGCTGGATCATCTGCCCTTGTTAATACAAGTGGGGCAGTTCTTAAAAAAGGAAGCCGAGGACCTTCTGTAACAGAGCTGCAGAGAAAGCTTACATCGCTTGGATACAGCACAAAAGGAATTGATGGGGTTTTTGGAGTAAATACAGAAAATGCGGTCAGGCAATTTCAAAAGGCTCGTCATCTACAAGTAGATGGAATTGTGGGCGCGGTTACCGCAAAAGCGCTGGGGACCAGCATTCAAAGCAACAGCATGGTATTGAATGTTCCACTGATTAACCAAATGGCTGCACCTCGTTTAAAAAATGGATGTGAGATAACCAGTTTAGCTATGGTTTTAAACTATCACGGTGTGAAAGTGACGAAAAATACATTAGCAAACCAGGTGAATAAAGTTCCTTGGATGTATCGTAATGGCTTAAAGGGAAACCCAAATGCAGGGTTTGTAGGTGATATGGCAAACGGACCGGGATTAGCTGTATACAATGGTCCAGTTTTATCCCTTGCCAAAAAATATGTAGGAAATAAAGCTGTTAATCTAACGAAGAAGCCTTTTTCTGAAGTATTAAGCTATGTCGGAAAAGGGCTTCCAGTTTGGATTATCACGACAACCACTTTTGCACCGGTATCTAATTTTCAGTCGTGGAATACACCGCAAGGATCCATTCGAATTACGTTTAGCGAGCATAGTGTTGTGATTACCGGATATGATCAAAATTATATTTATATTAATAACCCTTATGGTAATAAAAATCAAAAATTAAACAAGACTAACTTTATTAAAGCTTGGGAACAGATGGGAAGCCAAGCGATCGTCATATTAAAATAAAGCTCACATGAAGAAAATGCGGAAGGTAATTCTGTCGTGTCCAATATCTTCATACGAATACCACTACTGGAAGCATGATCCCTCAAACAGACTTGCTTTTTTTACATAATGAAAAGACATTTCATTTACCGTATCGGGGATAAAATGCATCTCATCGGGCAATGAAAGAGGTCTTCATTTACTGTGGCCTTTCCTGCCGGAACAGATTGTACACAAACCCGGCAAGCCCGGTTGAACCTTGAAGTGATAAATAAGGGACGATGAATTAAAATTGTATTTTTAGCCTAAGGAAATATTTCTTCTATCAAAGAAAAATAGGGTGCCTCCAATTTCCATTTGGTAGCATCCTATTTTATGGTCAGCTGCTTTTACCCGTGTCATAAGGCCATCCTTCGATAAGTGGTATTAGGTAACCTTTTATTTTAATTGGATTTCATTAAATAAACGAATTGCAGGACGTATAAGCATTTGGGTACTTCCTGTTATAAATAAACAAATAGCTAGAGTTTCCGTAGATGGAAAAAGAAATAATACACTTCCTATTAAAAATTCAAGCCCTAACAAAATATCATTTAATGTATAGATCACCTTAAAATTCCTTTTAATAAATAAGCTGAAAGGACCAGCTTTTACTTTAATATCTCTTTTCTGAAGCTTTATTTTAAACATTTGCAGCCTCCTGTGAAATGTATATCAAATAATATCATCTTATTAAATCCGTAAAAATTGAAATGAGCCAAATGATATAAAGAGATTACTCCTATTAAGTAGTTGCCAATGGGCAAAAAAGAAATAAAAGGAAACGAAAAACCCCATTTCCTTTACGAATGTACTACCCCATTGATACTGGAAAGTAACAACTTTTTTTCTTTATGCCATCCTTCATCGTTTGCTTTATGTTGTCTTAATCCCCTAGTATCAAGTAATTTAATCTTATATAATTTCACAATCTTCACTTTATATTTAACAAAGAGATTTAATATTCCCTAAAAAGGGTTGTTGTTAATAAGCCATTCTCTTTTGAGGTACCCTCAACGATAAAAACACATATAAAAGCAACCCATTTCGGAGGGTAATTAGCAATTGAATTCGCTCTATCTTTTATTTATTTAATAAGGTTTATTAAGGAAATTAGGGTTTAAATCAATATAAACCATAATAAAATTATGGTCTGCATTTTCGTGTGCTATTTCATACGTCAATAGTATTTTCATCAACATCAAAAAATTAGGGAGCTTCATTTGAAGTTCCCACTTTTTAAATCACTTTGCTCTTCTGCTAAGGCACCATTAAGTTGAAGAAAAACATTACCTATTTAATTTATACAATTTATAAGATATCAAATAAATTACATAATAAATTGGAAAAGAATAAATATATCTCCAAATTAAATATTCATAATGATTAATGTAATTAAAAATTGGTTCGGCAATAAATGATGTAAGAAAAGCCAAAATCAATGCTTTTATCATAGGGTTCATTTTGGGGCGTATCAACAAAAGAAATGTTACTGATGTAGGAAGTAAGGTGAAATCCCAAGGAATATCAATTGTTAAGGGTGCTAATTTTACTTTATATAACCAAAAACCATATGAAACACCAATATAATCAGTAAATGAAGCGAAAAGTATACAAAATAGAATTGGACTTATGACATCTTTAGTTGCATTTCTTTTCACGATATATCCGCCTACAATTATCCATGGAATAATAAACAATCCCAAAGATATCCACCATTGTGTTTTAAAAAGAAGCTCCTCACGCCAATAAGAATAGAGCTGACTATTCAAACCAAATAATTTCTCATATATCAGCTCTATTGTTTTCTTATCCATATCAAACTTCTTCCTTTCCTTGTACTACAGTTTTGAGTAGTATTCTCAAGAAAAAGGAATATATTCAAAATGTTCAACTATCCTGCTTAAGTTAGTTGAACAAGCCAGTATTGGAAATTTTAAGATAATCTTCGTGCTAAAAGCAGTGAGATTTAAATTGTGAAATCCACTGCTTTTATACTTGTTTTTATATATGTTTTTTCCTATGCGGATACTCCAAAAGAGAACGGCTTAGTATGTTAATTCATACGCCTTTTTTGTGCATTGGTTCGATATACCCGGATTCTTAATTATAGGAACAACCGCTGAAACAGCCAAATTGCCCCTAACGCCACAATCGCATACGAACTATAGGTGACTACTTTTCCAGAGTTCTTCAACTTAAATAAGTACGATAATAACGGAAGCAGCAATAATACAATCGACAGCTGAACCGCCTCAATCCCCAAGTTGAAATTGATCAGCGCCACAGCCAAATGACTTTTCGGAATCGCCATCTCTTTTAAAATCATCGCAAAACCGAGGCCGTGAATCAAACCAAACAAAAAGGTGATACTCCAGCGATAGCGGATTTCTTTTCTAAAAATATTCTCCAGCGCGACATAACAAATACTAAAGGCAATCACTGCCTCGACAAATCGTGACGGGAGCGTCACCCAACCCAATACCGCCAGACTAAGCGTAATACTATGGGCCATTGTAAACGACGTAACAATGGCCGCATACTGTTTAAAGGTTTGCTTTCGCAGCAGTAGGGCCAGTAGGAATAGCAGATGATCATAGCCCGTTAAGATATGAAGCATGCCTAGTTTGAAAAAGGATAACCAGGACGTGGCCGGCGTTTTTTCATCAGTGGTTGCGGCTGGCTTCGGCTGCACTTGATGAGTGTCAGGTTGTGCCGTTTGCCCTTGTTCCTGCTGAATTTCCGTTACTAAAACCGTCCAGGTCCGCTCTTTTCCTTGTAAAACACCCTCGCTGGATTCCCCATTAATGGTAGCCGTGATCAGGTCAACATAGTTGGTGCCGGTGTCATGAAAATAAAAACCATCATTGTAGTTAATCGTGTCACCAGGTGAAAAGGCAGGGAACGACATGTAGGTAGACAAAAATTCTTTATTTTCCTTTTTAACCAGTTTCATACTGGTTATTTTAGGAGTTTGTTCCTTGTTCCCTTTATCAAGGGTCAAGCCTTCCTCGATTAGCTCTTCGAGATGATGTTTGTTTTTAGTGATTTCTGATTTTTCAAGGACAAAGTTTTTATTCGCATCAATAGAGGGTATTAATTCAAGAATGGACAATGTATCAAGCGTAAAGACAAGTTCTGTTTGTTTACTGTCCATTGTTATTTTTGTATAACTCGCACTGTATGCATGTGCTAATGCTTTAGAAGGAATAGACATCCAAACTAATAGAATGGGTAAAAATACCAAGATTAAAGGTCTAATTCGATGTTTGTCGAAAAATATAGGCACAGTATTCCTCCTGAAATTACTATATTTAAATAATGAACATATAAGTTGATAGAATGTTATAAATTCCAAATCTATTTCTATATAAACATATTTTAAACCCGTTTGTACACATGGAAATAACTACTAAATAAATAATGTTCACAAATCTGACAAACGATATATCATTATAATTTAAAATTTTGTAGAATAGTAGTGTAATTGAAAGTATTCAGAAAGAAGGGGGATTTCGGTCTACTTTTTGTCGAAAAAACTATAAAAGGGTGGAGAATGAATGAAGGGGAAGAATAGGCAGTTTAAGCGATGGACGAGTTCGTTCATGGCAGCACTACTATTAATTGGTACATTTTTGCCGAGTAGTTTAATAGGCAGAGCGCATGCTGAGCAGGCTGATCATGTGGTCATCTCTCAAGTGTATGGCGGAGGGGGGAACAGCGGCGCTACTTATACGAATGATTTCATTGAATTATACAATCCAACCGATAGCGAAGTTGCATTGGACGGATGGTCTGTTCAATATGCGAGTTCGACAGGTCCGGGATGGACCGTTACACCGATTTCAGGAACCATTAAATCTCATGGTTACTATTTAATTCAAGAGGCAGCAGGTACTACTGTAAAGGACAAGCCATTACCGAAACCTGACACGCAAGCTTCAATTGCAATGGCAGCAGGAGCGGGTAAAGTGGTGTTGGTTAATTCTACTACTGCCGTTTCAGGACAATATCCAACAGGTGTAATCGATTTTGTTGGATATGGAACAGGGACTGTTGGTTACGAAGGGACGACTGGTCCAACAAAATCACCATCAGCCACATTAAGTGCAGTCCGCATACCGTATGCCAACACAGCACCTGCTCCAGGCCTTGGTAATGCATGGGATACAAATGATAATGCGGCAGATTTTGCTACCGTAACACCAACTCCAAGAAACACAGCAAGCCCAACCGAAGCTCCAATGGTCCCGGTAACCAGCCTGCAGCCGAAAGGATTGAACATCCAATTCCTTCAAAACGGCACAGCGGTTAAAGTAATCGGTAAACCAGAAGCAGCAGAACCAGGCTCCACCGTAAAAGTATACGAAACCGCAGCAAAAGGCACAGTCCTAGGTACAGCAACGGCCGCTGCTGACGGATCATTTACAATTGAATTCACAAAGGAGGCCCTATCCTCCGTTTATGTGGCGTCCACGCAAACAGGACTAGCTGAAAGCGCAGCCATCCAAATCAGCGTAGCAGCACCAAGTACACCAGTCACACAAGCAAAACTAAGCTATGTAGTAGCGGACGGGGTAGGGACACTGATTGGCGGCGCAGGTGCAGCAGCAGCAAATGCCAGCATCAATGTCTATCCTAATGACACAGCCACACCATCTGAAAAATTAAATACACAAGAAGTGACAGCTGGAACAGCAGGAGACTTTACCGTTACGATTAACAACGCTCCAAACACGGTTTATGTCACCCAAACAACCAGCTCGGCAAAAGGAATCATGCTCCAAAGCGGAACAGTATCTGTTTCGAAAGCGGATACAACTGCCATAACAAAGATCGCTGAAGTCCGTACATCGGATACAAAAGGCCAGCCAGTCAATCTGAACAAGTTCTTTACAATTGAAGGCGTGGCAACCGTAGATAATCAAATCCTTGGCACACAAAAGCAAAACTTCTATGTCCAAGATGATACAGCGGGCATCAATATCTTTAATACTTCCCTAGATTTAGGCTATCAGATCCTAAAAGGAGACAAGGTCCGCATCACAGGGAAAGTACTAGTCTATAACGGCTTAACCGAATTCGAACCAACTTCAATCGAAAAAATAAGCGAAGGAAATCCCATTCCAGCAGCTAAAACGTTAACAATTAATGATTTAAACACTTACGCAACGGCTGAACCGCTTGAAGGAAGCCTTGTAACAGTGACGGGAAAGGTTTCAGCAGTGGCAGCTTCAGGTGCTAACTATAACGTTACCTTTGTCGATGAAAACAGTAAAGCTACGACCTTAAGGGTAATGGGTACAACAGGTATCAAGCCAGATAACGATCTTGTAACTGGAAAAAGCTATACCGTAACAGGAGTATTAGGACAATATACAACCAATGCTTCCGCAACAAACGGATACCAATTGTATCCTCGTAATGTTAAAGATATTGCACCAATTCTAGGCATCACACACACGGCTTTAACAAAAGTCTACAAAGACGCAAATGTAGAGTTCCAAGCAAATGCCGACGGTGCCGAATCGGTCACACTTTACTACCGGGCAACAGGTACAACCGGTTATACGGCATTACCGATGATAAACGGAGGCGACGGGCGTTACACAGCTACATTAGCAGCAGCGAATGTCCCTCAAAACGGCTTTGAGTATTACATCGAGGCAAAAGCAGGAACACAAGTACAAACAGCTGGAACCAGTGCAGCTCCATATCCAGTAACCTTAATCGAAGATACGACTGGACCAGAAATTTCCGGTTTCACACCACAGGATACAACAAAAGTAGAAAGCCCAACACCAGAAATTTCGGCTTTAATTGATGACGCAAGCGGTGTTGACCAAGCAACAGTTCATATGTGGCTGGATGAACGAGAGCTAACCGCACCAGCAGCAACCATCAGCAAAACACAGGTAAAATATACGCCTGAAACAGACTTGGCACTTGGAACCCACAAGGTAAAGGTTGCGGCAAAGGATACAAAAGGCAACCTAACCGAAAAAGAATGGACATTTGAAGTGGTTCCACGTTTTACAGGTGGTAATCACTACCGCGGTACAACGCATAACCATACAAATATTTCGCATGACGCCGCCGGTACTCCTGAAGAGGCGTTAAAAGCAGGTAAATACCATCATTACGATTGGTTTGCTTTCTCAGACCACTCTCATGATATCGATCCTGAAAAATTGGGAACAGATACCGTGCAGCGTACAACAGCAGATGGTAAGGCAGTACCAGAACGTTCTGGCGGATCGGACTGGCAGTTAACCAAAGATCTTGCGAAAGAGTACACAAACAAAGATTACGTAGTATTCCCAGCATTCGAGATGACTTCAACCACATGGGGACACTCCAACATCTTCGGTACCGATAACTTTATCGACCGAAATATTAACGGCAAGCAATACCAAGATTTAAGCCAATACTATGCATGGGTCATGACATACGACGATATCGTTGGGCAATTCAACCACCCGGATATGTCAGCGAATGCGTTCAACAACTTTAAGCCATATGATGCAAAGGTAGACAAGCTATTCACCATGTTGGAAGTAGGAAATGGTTCAGGCCACTACGGCTATGCCAATGCTGAAGGAAAGTTCTTCTCAGCACTAGATTTAGGCTGGCATGTAGCACCGACTTATGGGGAAGACAACCATGAAGGTACATGGGGTCAAGTCAATGCCCGTACGGTTATCGTAGCGGACGATCTTTCCCAAGCTTCTCTTCTTCACTCAATGCGTAATATGCGCGTTTACATGGAAGAGGATCCGAACTTCACCTTAGACGTGTTAGCCAATGGCTACTACATGGGTTCAACAGTCGACAGCAAAAACCTTAAATTTAACATTAAGGGAAGCGACTTAGTGGCAGAAGCTCATAACGACACAGATTATAGCTATCTTCCAACAAGCTACAAATCAGATGACCGAATTGCAAAAGTAGAATTAATCACCAATGGCGGTAAAGTAGTCGATTCGATTACGCCGATGGAAAAAGACTTCACATGGACACCATCTTATTTAGTTACAGGCGGCCAGCAATGGTTTGTTGTTAAAGTAACCCAAATGGACGGCGAACGAATTTACTCTTCACCAATCTGGTCAAAAGAAGAACCAGTGGATGTAAAAGTAAACAGCATTGATGTAGACGGCGGCGTCATCATTGGCGGTAACCCGGCAACATTAAAAGCAACCGTAGCGAATAATGGTACACAACCAGTTAAAAACCTAAAAGTAGACTTCTATTATGACGAAGTAAACCAAACCAACTTAATTGGAACAAGCAACATTTCTTCAATCCTAACGAAGAGTTCAGCAACAGCATCTACGACCTGGAATGCACCAATAATAGGCGACCATAAAATTATTGCAGTTGTTACCTCATTAGATGGTCTGGATCTAGGTAATACGCAGTTTACCTTACCGGTAAAAATTAAAGAGCCGCTCGGCGTAAAAGTATTAATCGATGCCAACCATGGTAATGAAAATACAAGTGGCGACAGCGGAACCTATAAGGATAACCTAAAAGCCTTTACCCTTATGCTTCAAAAAGAAGGCTATACGGTTACAGAAAATAAAACAGCTCTTACAGATGCAACATTAAGCGGTGTGAAGGTATTAGTACTCACCCACACAAGAACAGCGTTAACGGCTGCTGAAGATACAGCTGTAGCAAATTTTGTGAAAAATGGCGGTTCCTTGTTAATGGCCGGGAAGAGCAATAACAGCACTGACCCTACCATGAACAATGCCCTATTAAGTGAGATGGGCTCAGCCATTCGCATGAGCAGTGATGGAGTCTTTGACGACAGCAAGAGCGGTAACTTCTGGAGTGATCCAAAAGTCAGCCCATATGCAGTCCGAGTGCATCCAGGATTAGTATCAAACTTAATTACCGACCGCGTATCGTTTATTGATTACTACAGCGGTTCAAGCTTATCAGGCGCAAATAATCAGCCTCTAACAGATGGCGGGAAAGTGACGATCCTTGCAAAAGGAAATGAAACCACCTACCAAAACAATATTAAAGGCAGCTACACCTACGATGCTGTTTCCGATGAAACCGGCGGTTCGGCGATTCCGTTAATTGCCTCTGAAGAAATTGGATCAAATGGACGGATTGTCGTGTCTGGTATGAACATCTTTAACGACAAACAAATGGATGAATCATATGAGCCAAAAGGAAACGATGAATTCACATTGAATGCCGTCAACTGGCTTGCACATCGCGAAACGAAAGTGTCCAAAATCGCCGATGTACGCTCGAAGGAAGATGGTACAGATGTAGTCGTGGAAGGGACAGTAACAACTGGAGCAGGCAATTTCTTTGATGCGTTCTACCTGCAGGATGAAACCGGCGGTATTATGGCATTCCAGGAAGTTCCGGAAGGTTCACTGAAACTAGGCGACAAAGTCCGTGTAAATGGCCATATTAAGACTTTTGAAAATAACAAAGAACTAGAGTTTACAACCTTTGCAAGTGACGTTATTAAAATTGGTTCGGGTGATCCACTCCAGCCGAAGACAGTGGCAACTGGGGAAGCAACAACTTCCGCAAACCAAGGTCTGCTTGTAAAAGTAACCGGAAAAGTCGTATCCAAGTATGACGATAATTCCTATGTAATCAATGATGGATCTGGTGATGTTTTAGTCTTTACAGACGGATACATTGTCAACCAAAGCGGTCCTGTCCCAGCTCTTAAAGTGGGAGACACGTTAGAAGCAGTCGGTCTTTCTGGGGCATTTTCAGAAGGGACTCGAATCCGTGTAAGAAACACGAAAGAATTGGTTGGAACAGACACTTCAGCTCCAGACGCACCGGTAGTAAATGGGGTAACCGATCAAGATAAATCCATCACGGGTACAACCGAAGCAAATGCAACCGTAAATGCAACAGTAGGCGGCCAAGAAATTGGCACAACTACAGCTGATGCAGATGGTAAATTTACAATTACGATTGAAACACAAACTGCAGGAACCAAGATTGCATTAACAGCAACAGACGCTGCTGGAAACCATGGGGCAGCAACTGAAGTCACTGTAAGTGATGCAACGGCTCCTGATGCACCAGTAGTAAATGATGTATCAGATAACGACGTTGTGATTAGTGGGACAACCGAGGCAAATGCTAAGGTAGAGGCTAAGGTTGCTGGCGAAGTAATCGGTACCGCTACAGCAGATGAAGTGGGCCATTACACGATCACAATCGAGAAGCAAGCAGCAGGAAGCAAAATTTCTGTCACAGCAACAGACGCTGCCGGTAACGCCAGCGAAGCTGCTAAAGTCATCGTACTTGATCGAACTGCACCGGAAGCACCAGTTATAAATGGTGTAACAGATAAAGATGTAGTTATCACTGGAACAACCGAAGCAAATGCAACTGTAACAGCAGTGGCAGGCGGCCAAGAAATTGGTACAGCTACAGCTGATGCAGATGGTAAATTTACAATTACAATTGCAAAACAATCAGCAGGTACTAATATTGCAGTCACAGCAACAGACGTTGCTGGTAATCAAAGTGCAGCAACTGAAGTGACCGTACTAGACGCAACCGCTCCAGATGCACCAAGCATCAACCTAGTAAACGATAACGATGTCGTTATCACGGGTAAAGCAGAGTCAGGTGCAACAGTTGTGGCTACAGTGGATGGCAAAGAGATTGGTAGAAGTAAAGCTGAATTTGACGGCACATTTACCATTGCGATTGCCAAGCAAGCAGCTGGTTCAACCATCTCGATTACAGCTACAGATGCAGCTGGTAACATTAGTTTAGCTGCTAGTGTAAAAGTTGTAGATGAAAAAGTAACAAAGGTAAGTGTCACAACAGCAAAGCCTGGTACACAGGTGTTTAAGGAGCCAATTCAATTTACAGCAGTCTCAGAAGGCAGCAGAACTCCTGAATATCGTTTCTATATCATCGATAAAAAGGGCAATGTCATCTACTCGCAAGCTTATGGGACTAGCAATACATTGACTTGGACGGCTAGGACTCCTGGAACCTATACACTTGTCGTAGAAGCAAAGGATCAGTTTAATTTTGGTCTAATCACACCGTATTCTGAGGCAAGAACTCAATTAACATTTGAGGTTGCGGCAGGCAAAGCTAGTAAATAGTTTTTAAAAACGTAAATGTTTTTTCATAGTTTGTTCATATTCAGGGGGTAGAATAAGGACATGAAGAGGTAAGCTAATTCAACCCTTTTTCATGACCCCCTTTATATAGAATCGTTGTCCGACCAACATGCGGCCGGACATTTTTTTTACCGTCCTGAGCAGGAGGGGCATCTTAGATGGCTTTGTTAATAATCAGAGGAATTTTGTTAATAAAACTATTTTTTTGTTAATATATCTTATTTTTTGTTAATAAAGTCCCCAATTTTGTTAATAAACCTTGAATTTTTGTTAATAAACAAGCTTGGAGTTTTTTTCGAAAGGGCTGGATCAGGAATTGTGCATAAAATTAGGATTTTTCTACAAAGCCGGAGGAGGATTCTACAAACCTAGCACCCAATTCTACAAAACTAACACAGTATTCTACGAAACCTCCATCTAATCCTACAATAATTGGTAATTAACTCTCAATCCCATAAAAAAGGCTCCTACAACGTGTGTAGAAGCCCACTTCTTTAATATACCTTCACCAAAACCGACCGACTCTGATTCCCCGCCCGATCCATCGCGGAAACATCAAGAGTAGATCCCTTTGCTTGTGCTTTAATAACCGCTTTAAAATTACCATACTTGTCGGACACGGCTTTTCCTACTAGGCTAGTACCCTTATAAATATAAACCGTTGCGCCCACTTCAGCTTTACCAGTAACGGTGGTTGACCGATACGTCACTTTATTAACACTAGGTGCAGCAGGAGGAGTCTTATCAATCACCGTTACCGAAGTGTAACTTTGATTACCGACAAGATCACTGGCATAAATCGTGACAACCGTTCCAGCTTTTTGCGCGCGAGCCATTTTGATTACAAATGTTCCTGCGGTGGTAGCAATGCCTTGTCCTAACACCGTGCTTCCGGTCTTAACGACAATCTTTGCCCCAGCTTCCGTTTTTCCGATAAGCACCGTTTGATTCTCTTTAAGCGATGTGGTAAGAGCTGGCTTTACAGGAGCGGTCTTATCCAATACTGTTACCTGAACTTCAGTACTTTTATTACCTGCACCATCCTGAGCGTAAACAATCAGTTTGGTACCGGCCTTTTGTGCCGAAATACTAACGGAGAAGCCGCCAGTACTTGAGGCAAGCGCATTGCCTAACACGGTTGTTCCGGATTTTACATATACAGTCGAACCTGCCTCCGCTGTACCAGTAACTGTTGTTTGATTATCTCCGACGGTATTAACAGTCGGCGGTGCTGGAGGAGTTGTATCTCCTGTATTGTCATTTATTAGCGTATAAGTGATATCCGAGTCTTTATCTGTGGGTGCAGTAAATGGTAAATCAACTAACTTAACAACTGCACCGCCACCGTTTAAATACATTCCATAATCGTTATAGATTTTAGGAATCAGAGCATTAAAGGCAGGTACTCCTTTAAATCCATAAAGACCAGTAGCCTGCTTTAACAATAAGGCCTCTCGAAATGAGGTCATAAATTTTCCAAATGACATGTTCGGGTCAATGTATTTATGGATGACCGCTTCCACAGCACGATAGTTATTGTTTGGATTCTCTACAATTTCCTTAAATATTTTGTCGCCTTGGCCCGCTTGCAGCTTGAGATATTGAAAGAACAAGTAGGACAAGGAATAGTTGGATAATACATCACCGTAATCATCCCAATACAATAACGAATGACCGTTGGTAATCGAATCAGAGTAATTGTAATAATCAATCCGATCTGTTAGGGGACTGCCTGTATAGATTTGTTCAGCAGCCATTGATAATCCTTCATCTAACCACGTATCCATTTGGGTAGTGCTGCCCTCGATAAAGGCGGTGCGGTTAAAGTCGACCATGTGTTGAAATTCATGGGCTAGCGTGCTGTAAGCTTGTGAAACATCTTTTCCAGAACCAATTCCCATTGTTGGATAGGTATCGATGTTGAAGACTTCCATTTGATTGGAGTCAGGAAGGTCATATAGATCGTATGGATTGAAGTATCCTGCCACATAACCGCCGGTTCCGCTGAAGCCATCCTGGATATCATAGCAAAGGATATTTACTTTCCCATTTCCATCGACATCGGATTCCATCCCAAAGTTGGTATTGACCATCGGTTTTATTTTCGTGTCAAACTCTTGACCGAGTTTCTGCGCATCGGCAGCGGTAATTTGATTGTTATAGACCCAAACATTAGAGGTTGTCCCACTGTATAGCAATTGAGCCGTAATTTCATAATCATAATCTGACTCAATATTGGCCACCCAAAAGGATTTGCTGTCTCCTACTGCAAACGATGAGGTAGACAACATATTTCGACGAAGTTTACTAGTTTTGTTTTTTGCTATATTAAAAGGTTTAACATAATCCATTTTATAAGCACTAGGCTTTAATTGTTTATTATACGTATAGTTCTTATTGCTAATTTTAAAAGATCCTGTATAGGCAGTTCCATCTCCGTCTGTGGACTCGTTATTGATAATAACATAGCCCTGACCTGATGTAATCGCATGTGCGGTTTCTCCAGCAGAAACGGAGAATAATAGAAGGCCGGATAAGACGATAGAAAATAATCGTTTGAATTTATTCATAAGAGCTCCTCTCACTCATCATTGATTTCTGTGTATTAACTTAGTAAACGGTTGCCCACGCAGAACTACTTTGATTGCCGCCTTTATCGATGGCTAGTACTTCTAGTTTAATGCCCTGCTTCTGAACCGGTATGATCGCGCTATAGTACCCAGCACTATTGCTTGTGGCTTGTCCCACCAAAGTGGATCCGGAGAAAATATAGACCCCTGTACCTGCTTCTGCTTTACCGGTGATGGAGGTGGAGGTGCTCGTCACTTTATTTACGGTAGGCGCCGCTGGAGCTGTTACATCCATGACGGTTACAGCATTCCCTGCACTGCGATTTCCAACTTTATCTATGGCGTAAACCGTTAGGACTGTGCCTGCTTTCTTTAGGGCTGTGAGTTTAATTGTAAAGGAGCCTGTTGAAGTAATTTGGCCAATGACGCTAGTGCCTTGTCTAATTTCTACTCTAGAGCCGTTTTCGGCTGTTCCATTAATAATCGTTTGGTTATCACCAATAGGACTAACACCTGGTTTCCCTGGAGGTGTCCGATCGATAACGGTGATGGTCGTACCTACGCTTTGGTTTCCGGCAGCATCTTTTGCATAAACGGTTAGTTTTACTCCAGCCCGTTGTTTAGGAATGGACACACTATATGTCCCGGTTGAGCTGACTTTTGCTGTACCAACTGTGGCACTTCCATTTTTTACAAGAATATAAGAATTTGCTTCTGCTCTGCCTGTAACAATCGTGTCATTGTCGTCAACTGTGTTAACGGTTGGCTTGGCCGGCGGTGTTTTATCAGGCACCGAATAGAAAGGATTGGTTACCTTAAATTGCGTGACATCTTGGTAGTACGAATCACTCAGATATTCGGAGACCCCTATTCTTACATATATGTAGGGCTGGCCTTGAAAGTTTGCTTTATTTATATAAGAATTCAACAAAACATTTACATAACCTGTTGTATTAAAATTTGTTTCCCCCGTGTATTGTAAAGTTCCAGCATTATTTTTATAAAACTCAATTGTAATATATGGATCTTTAAAAATGTAATAATCGCACTGATATAGCATTTGAACATTCATAGCAGTAAAAGAATAATTTATAACTGACTTGAAGTAAAGATCGTGATATGTACTCCAACTATCATACAAGGAATCTACATATGTATTATTTCCTCTTAATGGATAATCTCCCGGATTTACAGATAAAGACTTCCTCATAACCGTACTTGGTAAGCTGCTTTTAGTAATGTTGCTGCTTAAACTTTTTTGCACCGGAATCAATTCCGCAGCATGTGCACTAATCGGTATCCCAATCAAACCTAAAAATAACAAACATAATACAACCCTTAAACTTTTCATTCCTTCACTCCCTAAGCCTAATTTCATCAGACAATAGTCCTCTATTAAGAATATTATAAATTATTCTACTGATAAAATATATCACAAGTGGAAATTATTTGTAATAAGCTGTAATAAAAAAAAGGAGCCTACGCTAGGCTCCCTTAAAAACTATTAAAATATAAAAACTAACGTTTAGAGGCATTAGGAACAAATAATGGCTTACCAAACTTGGTTTTACCATATTTTCCAATAATTCCTTGGCCTTCTTTGCTGACTAACCAATCAATGAAAGTCTTACTTGAATTTGGCTTTTTCGTTCCCTTTACTTCAATGACACCATATGGATTGTATAAATCACTTTGTCCGTACACTAATTTCGCTAAAGACGTTTTATTCGTTAAAAAAGTAGCCTCATCAGTGAGGGTATATCCGTCTAATTCTTCGGCCATACGGAGAGTATCACCCATACCAAGTCCAGCCTTTTTATACCAAGTACCAGAAGGAGTAATGCCTGCCAATTTCCATAGGGCAATCTCTTTCTTATTAGTACCAGAGTCATCTCCTCTAGAGATAAAGATAGCTTTGGCAGTACTGATTTTTTTAAGAGCTGTTACCGCTGAAGTTGAACCTTTAATATGAGCAGGATCTGCTGATGGTCCAACAAGCAAGAATTGGTTATACATCACGTTCCAGGCATATGTACCATAACCATTCTTCACAAATTGGTCTTCACTTTTACGATCGTGCACAAGAACCACATCGGCGTCGCCTTGCTGACCCATTTTTAAAGCTTGTCCAGTTCCGACTGCGATTACCTTTACATCTACATTATACTTGGATTCAAAAACAGGAATAATCGTATCCAGCAGGCCTGAATCCTGGGTACTGGTCGTCGTAGCAAGAATAATTGAGCTTTCAAGTTTTGGTGCTGCAGCGGTAGTAACGACATTCTTGGTATATTTGGAATAAACATAACCAGTGGTTGTTTTCCAAATGACTTTATACCATGAACCCTTTGTACCAATAACCGAAAGTACCGTGCCCTTCTTGGCAATGGCAATACGGCTATAATGAGAACTAGCTCCTTTTCTAATGTTGGCATTGATCGTCGTTGTTACTTTCTTAATCACCTTTGGCTGACTAGTAGCAGCCAATGATTGGGTGCTCACCGAAAAGACGAGCATAAGAGCTGCAAAAATGGAAAGGACCAAACTTCTAATTTTCATACTATCCCTCGCTTAGAATGTTAATTTTTACAAACCTATCATAAGGGACAATTTACCTATAGTAAATCAAGTTTTGTCTAGTTTCATTAAGTTTTGTTAAGTTTATTACAGAATTGTGGCAGTTCATAAGACTTACTTTTCAATGATAATGAAAACATTTACAATAGTGTCTACCTTGTAAGCTTTTGGAGGAAACGAGATGAAAGAGTGGATCTTCTTATTTAAGCAAGAAGCGATTATCAAAATCATTACCCTGTCACTACAGGTTTCGTTAACAGCCTTGCTCATTGGCGGCCTGATTGGGATCCTATTTGGAACAATCCTAGGAATCTATCGGTTCAAAGGTAAAAATATCATTCTATCAGTAGTCTATACGTTCATGGGTGTACCTCCTGTGTTAATTGGCGTGATTGTTTATCTTTTATTATCTAGAAAAGGGATATTTGGTTTCGCTCAGCTCTTATTTACTCCAACCGCGATGACGATAGCACAAATCCTATTAGTAACCCCGATTGTGACGGGACTAATCTATTCAGCTTTATCAGCCAATGTGAACAAATATTCAGCCGCCGCACTGACGCTTGGGGCAAACCAGCTACAATTATGGATGGTCCTGCTAAGGCAATCGAGAAGAGGCATTATTACGGCTTGTTTAACGGCATTCGGACGGGCGATTTCAGAAGTGGGAGCGGTTATGTTAGTCGGCGGTAATATTGAAGGCGAAACAAGGGTAATGACCACAGCGATTATTCTCGAGACAAGGCAGGGGAACTTCAATACGGCGCTTGCTTTAGGTTTGGTGTTATTATTGATTAGTTTTCTGATTAATTTCTTTGTCTTATGGAGATTTATGTTACCCAAAGGTCCGAATCAAGGGGTGATTCAGGTATGACCAATGCGGTCGTAATCCAGCAGCTTCAAGTGAAAACCAAGCAAAGAATGCTGCTTGAAATTAATGATATTGAAATCGTTTCAGGAAACAGATATGTGATCATCGGGCCGAGCGGTGCAGGAAAAAGCACACTGTTAAAATCGATTGCCTCCCTGCAAACGTATAGTACAGGAGAGATAACACTATTTGAAGCAATATTAGAGAAGAAAACCAAACAAGCGTTAAGAAAAAGAATGGTCTATGTCGCCCAGCATGAGGTCTTATTCACCGGGGACGTTGCTTATAATATCGGCTTAGGACTTAAATTCCGGAAAGTTTCCAAACAGGAAAGGCAAGGGAAGATAAAGGAGATCCTAGCCTTAGTCGGACTCGAAGGGTATGAAAAAAGAAATATCGACACGCTTTCAGGCGGTGAAATCCAGCGAGTGGCTTTAGCAAGGGCGCTTGTTTTTGAACCAGAGCTGTTGCTGTTAGATGAACCCACTGCCAATCTCGATCCCTACAATGTCCAAATGATGGAACAGGCAATTCTGAACTACTGTAAGGTGAAAAAAGCAACCTTGATTTTGGCCACCCATAATATGAATCAAGCGAAACGGATTGGGCAATATGGGCTTTTTATCGCTAATGGATTATTGAAAGAGTTTGGGGAATTGCCTGGTTTAGTCGAAACTCCAAACTCACCTGAGTTAGTGGAATTCCTCGAATGGGCGTAAACAAAGCCTAACGGTTTAGAGACACAAAAATTCTATCCGATCTGAAAAAAAATACATTTGTAAAAATTAACTAATCAAAAATATATTATTAATTACGTATAAGTACCAAAAGACTAATAAAAGTTCTACAGCAATAAATAATAAAATTTTATTGATGATTGTTCTTTTATTAACAAATACTTTTCGAAAAGCAAATAAGAAACAAACGACAAAGCAAATAAAATTTATCACTAAGGTACCGCCTATAAGCGAAGGAATGAAATCGTCAATGGTGCGTTTTGCTCTCAAATCAGGATTGAAAGAATTCAAAGCGCCCATGAATTGTATAAAAAGGTAAAAGAGTACTGCATTAAAAATAATATAGTATAAATTTCTAATCATAAAATGAGCCCCCTTTACTAAAATAATAACATTACAAAGAGGGCCTGCAACAGTATATCGTGCAGGTCCTTTTCGTGTTATTCATATCATTCTGTTTCGTTTGGCTCAGATACGTTTTTAAATAGTTCACCGAGGTGTTCTTTTTCGATATATTTACTGAATACATCTTTGATGATCCAATAATTCACTGCTGTCCTCGTATAGCTATTATTAGGTAATTTAGAATGTGAACTAGCCGGATCCGCCCCGATGATGACGTAGCGTTTGTCAAAATTTAAAACATGATTTTCGACACGATCATCGCCTTTACCAGCGTCATGAGCCGAGCCTAATGCACTATTCAGCGTGACGATAGAATCATCATACGTTAATGGTATTTCTGGTGAATCTCCTTTAAAATATGCATCCATTATCCTTTTATGTGCGTAAGTGGTGAAATCCCCATTTTTGGGACTCAGCTCTTTTTCTAGATAACGAACTTCTACCGGTTCTCCGGGAGCCTTGTCATAGGAAGAAATACCGCCAATTGCAAAATACAAAGCATTTTTCTTACTAGCAGTTGTGAAGTTTTCATTTAGACGATCTGGGAAAGACATGACCTTAACCCATTCATATTCTTCATCAGTAAAATTCCACATTAATTCATAATGGTTCGGATCCAAGTCTCCTGCTGCCGGAGAAGCAATTTGGTCATATGTTTTTCCTGACCATTTTTTTGCAGAAGCACAAATAGAAGCATGTTCACCGCAATAATCGGCAAGACCATTTCCTCCCCAATGCGGTGTCGCGATGGTAATGATTCCATCAACATCTACCGATTTCACACTGACTTTTTCGTTGTAGTAACGGGAAACTAACCCACCCATGGAGTGAACCACAAAAATGACTTTCGGTTTAGAACCTGCTGTCGGTCTTTTTAATTTACCCGCTGCAACTAAGTTGTCTAAATATTTACCTAAGATAAAGGAGGACTCCCAAGGATGGGCTAAGTTTGGATAATTAAAGGTATACAAGTCGGAGAAACGGCCGACTTTGGATTCAACGGAATTATAAAGACCTTTTCCGTTTTTAAACACTGCTTGGTTTTCAATACTGGAAAACTTCGCTACTTGTGCAGGACTAGTTGCATCCATCGCCCGCTGCGCTTTTTCTCCTTCTGTTCCTCCATTAACACCATCTAGTGGGGACCAAGCGCCAAATGTTTGTTTATTGTCAGATGTCCAACCGTGAAGGAATACCACGCTTGGCGCATATTCTTTTAATGGTTCTAGATCTTGTTCATCATCATAAATGTCATAATCCGAATTTTTCTCTGCTGGGTTTGATTTAAAATTCCAACATTCAACTGTTTTTCCATACCCATCATCACAAGTGGTTTTATCAGTTAATTCTTTGCTATCAGGGACATGATCGCCATCAGAATCAGTCTTGGTATCCGTTTTGTCAGGATATTTATTCAAGCGAACAAGAGTGTTATTAGAAAGGCGTACTGTCACTTTTTCATTTGTTTCTTCACCTATATTTGCAATTAATTTATCAAGCTCAGTAGAGAAATTACCATTAATATCGGCTAATATCCCTCCAGTATTGGTATACAAATCTTTATAGTATGAAGAATAATCAGTAGATGTAATAACGGAAGCAGAAATTTTATCGGCTTTTAAACGATTAATCTCTTCAGCCATGGTAGTTAATCCATCAAATCTAGTATTTTCGTGGTAATCGACATCGGTCAATAAAACAATGAATTTAGCCTTGTTATCAGTGAATCCCATTAATCTAGCTTCTTCTAAAGCGTCGACAGCAGATTCAGGATCGTCTCCTCCGCCATTAGCTCTCACGCTATTCAGATCACTTTTAAATGCATTAGCGGTTGTAAACCATCCGTGATTTTTAGTTGATTTTGGTCCATCAGCGTTAATGTCCTTATAATCAACTAAACCAAGACGAACATCTACTTTATTCGCATCTAACCGGTCAACAAAATCATTGATGTTGTTTTTAACATTGTTGATTGTATAACCCATAGAGCCTGTTGAATCCAAAACAAATGCAACATCGGCTTTACCTTTTTCAATGCGGTCGCTCTTATTGCCGCCATCCGTTCCCTCAAAGAAGGAAGGGGTATCAACAGCTGCATAATGACTGAAATGCGTTGTTTTAGCAGAGATGGTATGGGTAGCTGCATCATAAGATGTCGTTAAGAACTTTACCTTATTTTCTTTATCGTCATACCAAACAACTTTATAATCTTCCAGTTTTCTAGAAGACAATAAAGAATTGTCTATTTTAAATGAGATTGTGGCTTCATTAAAACTTGAAGTTGACTTGATATCAATAGGTTTACCAACAACACCTGGAATGGATGTGAGGGTTGGTACATGGGATGCGTCTAAAACGGTCACACTTGTGTTAAAGTTACCTTTTCCAGTGATAGAAATGCTAGCCGGCGCAAGGTTATCGGTAGAATTGACATCTTTAAATAAATCAGCATCTAACTTTTGAGTAGACGTTTCGTCACCGTCTAATGTACCATCACCATCTGTATCCTTTTTTAATGGATTAGTGCCCATATCAATTTCATCACCATCGGATAAGGTGTCGCCATCTGTATCTTCTAGGAGAGGGGATGTCGAATAAGTGCTGATTTCATCGCCATCCTTTAAATAATCATTATCTGTATCATCATTCAAAGGATCTGTTTTGTTTTCCATTTCTTTAATATTAGAAACCTTATCAGCGTCTAAATCTTCATTGCCATCTAAAATTCCATCTTTGTCGGTATCTTTTAATGTCGGATTCAAATTTATCGCATATTCAAATCCGTCTGGAAGAGAGTCTCCGTCCGTATCCGGATTGGCAGGGTCTGTTTTTAAAGTTGTCTCAAGAGATAAAGAGAGTCCGTCATTATCTTCATCATCTTTATAAGAAATAGATACTTCATCTTGAAACACCTTGCCTTTGCTGTCATGTGCCGCGACAATCACACGATTGATACCTTGTTTTAATTTAAGGTTTTTAATTTCCCAATTTTTATCTCCTGTTACCTCCCCTTTTGAATCAGGCTCTAACGAATCGTTAAGAAAGACAACATACTGGATAACGCTTGGTTTTTTACCTTTATAGGTACCTTCTAAAGTAAGTGAATCATAATTCGCTACGAAAGACGCTTCTTTTGGTGAGGTAATTCCAATAGAAAAAGGTCCTTCTTCAGCTGGTGGATTGTCTACATCAGCTTGTACAGTTGTAACGAGTTCATAGGTTTTATTATCCACACTTACTTTGTAAGTCGCTGAAATGTTTTCTTTCAATATCGCTGCATTTGCATGTGAAAAGGAAGGAACCATTAAAGAAAGAATCAACAAAGAAGCAACTTCTTTTTTTAGGTTCTTTTTTCGTAGAGCAATTACCGCAATGGAAAGAATAGTGGATGAAACAAGCAACAATACAAAGTACTTCATGAAGGGTGTTTCATCCCCTGTTTTAGGAGAGGACCCGCTTGTACTGTCCGTTGCCGTAGTACCTTTATTGTCTGAATCATGACTTACATTCGTTTCAGACGGTTTGGTTGTAGTTCCACTCTTTTTCGCTTTTGCGTCAAAATTAATAACATATTCTTCAGTGCCTTTAATGGTCTTGATGTTCCAAATCTGTTTTTTACCATCTACTTTTTGGTTTGTTTTGACCGCTTCCAGACCGTCTGGCAATGTCGAAGTGACAACGACATTTTTTGCGTCGCCGCTTGATGAATTGGAAATGGTAATTTTATATTTAATATCATCTCCGGCTTTATATGTTTGTTTATCTGATGAAACGGTTAATTTCAATTTTGGTGTATTTTCAGCTGCATGGACAATCATTTGCTGTTGTTGTGAAGCTAAAAAGAAAACAACAATAGCCACCATGCAATACAATGTTCGTTTAAAGTTCATTCTCCTACTCCCCAGTAAGTAATTTAGCATGTACAATCATACGTTTGCCTTTATCTTTAGCGGCACAAGTTGATAATGTTAGAACTCTATCATTCTGCTCAACGGATACAGGTATTGAGAATATGGAATTGTGTTTTTCTTTATTCATATAGGTTATAAATTCTTGTTCGTTTGAAAACTCCGTTTTCAGCAATTTGGTATTGTTGGCAAAATAGATTGAAAAAATCTCCCACTTATATGTACGACCTTGAAAATTAAAACGTATGAATTTGTGTTTTTGATAATAGCGTTGACCCTGATAATCTTTTAAACTTCCAAACATACTTTTATCTTTCATGTTATGTCCATAAAGAATGGTATGTTGGTTTAATTTGTTTGCCGAATTTTCATTGTCCATAAAAATAGTCCCGACAAAATCAGGCTCTTTTCTGAAATTGTGCCTTAAATAAAAATGATTGTCGTCCCCTTTAACAACCGGATAGTTGATTTTTGTGTCGTCAATTCTGATCCAACCAATACAATCTTTATTTATCCGTTTTAAGGCTTTAAGACTATCTTCGGTCTTCTTAGAACTGGTTTTCTTCTCTTTCTTGTTAAATGGATCATAGATTTTTTGTATAGCTTCATACTTCTTCGCAGACTTATGGTAATGATCAATCTGGCTGATTAGCGAATAGGCAGAATATACAATCACAACTAAACAAGTGGTAATTACAACCCATAGAACTTTACTCTTTATAGAACCATCACCCCATTTTTAGCTTATAGAATATTTCGAAAATAGTAAAATATTCCTGATAATTATATCAGAACGAACTGGAAATTTATTAGAAAATAAAATAACAATGTTCGACATACATGAGGATTTATGTCGATTTTATATGAACGGATATATAATTTTGAAGAAGGTCTCAAAGTAATTCTTAATTTACTAACCAAATTTTTCATTAATAGGTGGTGTTAAATTGCAAGGTAAAACTATGAAATAATTGTGCAAATGAACAAATAAACCGAGTTTCTACTATTATATAAGTGTTAAAAGCGCTTGCAAGAAAATAATAAAAAAGCGAACTCAATTAAGAGTCCGCTTATTGATTCGTAAAGTATTTGATTAAATAGTTACTCCATACCTCATACCCTTTTTCACTGGGAGCACTCATATCTGGTTGTAAGTACTCTTTAAAGGCATCCGTATTTGGATCGGGCCAGGATGACCAATGATCAAGATAGGCAATCTTATTATCCTCTGCAAACTTCTTCAAGATGGCTACCTGACTAGGATAAATCTTGGCTTGATACAGTGGATACGAGGGCTGAAGAATAAAGGTAGTGTCAGGATTCTTCACTTTAATATCGTTCATCATTTTTGTTAAATCCATTAGGGTGTTATCTGGTAATACCTCTCCGTTATTAAGTAAAATAAACGGCTCCAGTACAATTAAATCAGCCTTTTCGGCGGCTATTTCTTCCTGATTATTCATACTAATAAACTTGGTGGAGGTAGTATTAAAGGTTTTTAGCCCCACTTTAATATTCTTAGTCCCAAATGTTTCTAGAAGCTTTTCTTTCACCTTGGGATAACTTCCAGCCGTATCTGAACCAATTGCCGGTGACCCAACAAAAAGGATTTTATAGGTTTTTTTCTCTTTTATGGCTTTCTTAAAGGTTTCAACAGCTGCTGATGGCCAATTAGAAGTATAGACTAGTATATTTTCCTTTGAGGATGCAGTAGTAACCTCCTCATTTGCCTGCTTGGAGGGTATGGAAATAGAAGGTTGATTCGAAGCAACCGCCATTTTTTTATTCCAATTGGAATGTCCCAAAATTAATACTGTAAGGCATGCAATCCCTAAAAGTATAGTAAAGAAATTCTTCATTTATGATACCTCCAAAATATTCTGCACCTCCATTATAGCAAAAATAATTTGATAATTACTTCCAATTTTAATTTTTATCTACAAATAATTACAAAACAGTGTAAAATTAAGAGAAGTTAAACCAAATATTTGACAAAAACAACACGAATATTACAAATTAAACCAACATTTACCTACTTTTTATGCTATAATACTTTTGGTTTATTTTTGGAAATAAAGGGAGGACAACATGGAAGAAACCATTAGTTTAAAAGAATTGTTGGAAACATTGCGTAAACGACTAAGTTTGATATTGAGCATAACATTTATTGCCATATTAATTAGCGGAGTAGTTAGCTACTTTTTCATAACACCTATTTATCAAACGTCCACACAATTGCTTGTCAATCAGGCAAAGAATGATCAAGCTACGTATCAATACAATGAAGTACAGACCAACCTTCAATTAATCAATACCTACAATGTCATTATAAAAAGTCCTGCCATTCTTGAAAAGGTCATTAAAGAATTGAATTTAGATATGACAGTTTCAGAACTTAATGGAAAAATTTCTGTTCAAAACGAAAAGGATTCTCAAGTAGTAACTCTATCTGTTCAGGATAAAGATGCTACAACTGCTGCAAAAATTGCCAATAAAACTGCCGATGTGTTTAAGAATAATATTGTAAAAATCATGAACGTTGATAATGTTAGTATTCTAGCAAAAGCAACCGTGACGGATGAGATATCGCCAATTAAGCCTAGGCCATTATTAAACATCGCCATAGCAATGGTGGTTGGTTTAATGGCTGGAGTAGGATTGGCCTTCCTTTTAGAGTATTTAGATAACACGATTAAAAATGAACAAGAAATTGAAAAGTTGCTTGGTTTACCGGTACTAGGGTCAATTGCAATGATGGATGATGCACAGTCAAAGAACGGTAAGAAAAGAAATACCGGTAGAAATGCGAAACTAAGAGGTGAGACGATTGGCTCTTAACAGAAATAATACGAAATCAATAAGTAATAGAAGAAATATCATTACTATGTCTGACCCAAAATCACCAATATCTGAACAGTATCGTACAATCAGAACAAATATTCAGTTCTCATCAGTGGATAATGAAGTGAAATCATTGATGGTCACCTCAACTGGACCGGGAGAGGGTAAATCCACTACAGTTGCGAACTTAGCGGTTGTATTTGCACAGCAAGGGAAAAAAGTACTGCTAGTGGATGCAGATTTAAGAAAACCAACAGTTCATTATACATTTAATCAAACGAACACTTTTGGTTTAACAAGCGTGTTAACAAAGCAAATGAGTTTAGAAAAGGCTGTTGCTGATACGGATGAAAAGAATCTTTTCGTGTTAACGAGCGGTCCTATACCGCCTAATCCCGCTGAGTTATTAAGCTCAAAAGCGATGGAACAATTTTATCAGGATGTACTTAATTTATTTGATGTTGTCTTATTTGATACGCCGCCGTTATTAGCGGTTACAGACGCGCAAATATTAGCTAATAAATGTGAGGGTTCCATTTTAGTAGTCTCAAGCGGTAAAACAGAGAAGGATCAAGTAGTGAAAGCGAAAGAATTACTTGATTCAGCACAGTCTAAACTATTAGGTGTGGTCTTAAACAATAAGAAAATGAAAGACACAAATTACTATTATTATTATGGGGTTTAGTGACAAGTTTCGACATTTTTCACCCCTTTACCTTCATAATGTAAAGTGATACTATGATAAAAGTCGTGTATTTATGACAATAATTTGGAAAGGGTGTGCGTATAATGGTGGATATTCATTGTCATATCTTGCCGGGAATTGATGACGGAGCAGGAAATATGTCAGATAGCATTCTGATGGCAAAGGAAGCAGAGAAAGAAGGAATCCATACCATCATTGCCACCCCTCATCTCAATAACCAATACGATAACCGTAAAGAGTTAATCGTAACAAAAGTTCAAGAAGTAAATCAGGCACTAAAAAACGACGGAGTGAATGTGACGATCCTTCCAGGGCAAGAACCAAGAATCTACGGTGATATTTTAGATGATTTAGAAAAAGATGAGATTCAATCTTTAAATAATAGCCAATATCTATTTATTGAGTTCCCTTCAAACCATGTCCCAAGATATACAGAGAAACTTTTATTTGATATCCAAGTAAAAGGGCTAACCCCAATCATTGTCCATCCCGAAAGAAATTCGGAATTAATTGAACGGCCTGACTTGCTTTACCACTTAGTTGAAAAGGGCGCTTTAACTCAGGTAACCGCATCGAGCTTATGTGGTTATTTCGGTAAGAATATTAAGAACTTTTCTAATCAGATTATCGAGGCAAACTTAGCCCATTTTATTGCATCTGATGCTCACAACATTACCAATCGGACCTTTAAAATGATGGAAGCATTCGATCTTATTAATGAAAAATACGGTACGGATTTTGTTTACCTATTTAAAGAAAATGCTGAACTATTGATTACGGGTAAAAATGTCATCAAGGAGATACCTGTTCAAATTAAAAAGAAAAAGAAATTTTTATTTTTCTAAAATACTAAGTGCCGAGAATGACAGATTTTATTACTATCTCAATTAGGCCAAAGGCCTAATTCGGCGAGGCTACCCTGTCCGTTATCCATGGGGGCACTCGATCATGCTGTGGGAATGGGGATGTAATTCCTTATCCTTAGACGTTAGTCGTCGAGAGCATGATGTGAGGATGGGTTAGATGCCCTCTTTAAAAAAACAATACTAAATATCTAATGAAAAGGTAGGTATGAAAGCACTTGCACTTTCATTAGATATTTATTTTTTTGCCCTAGTATTTTATTAGGAAAAGATACTATTAGATAAACAAAATAATTGGGGGAATAGAGTTGAAGAAAGTAAGAAAAGCCATTATTCCGGCAGCTGGGCTGGGGACTCGATTTTTACCAGCAACAAAGGCAATGCCAAAGGAAATGCTTCCAATTGTTGATAAGCCAACAATCCAATTTATAGTGGAAGAAGCGGTTGCCTCAGGTATTGAAGATATTATCATCGTGACTGGTAAAGGAAAGCGAGCAATCGAAGATCACTTTGATATGGCGATGGAGCTTGAGGAAAACTTGATCGAAAAGAAAAAATTTGATCTATTAGAAAAAGTTCAATTTGCTACTAATCTAGCAGATATCCATTACATCCGCCAGAAGGAACCAAAAGGGCTTGGGCATGCCGTTTGGTGTGCAAGAAATTTCATTGGAAATGAACCGTTTGCTGTCCTTTTAGGTGATGACATTGTTCAAGGTGCGAAACCTTGCTTACGTCAGTTAATTAATGAGTACGAAGAGACCTTCTCTTCTGTAATTGGTGTTCAATCGGTGCCTGACCAAGAGACACATCGTTATGGGATTATTGATCCTTCTTCACAAAATGGAAGATTGTATCAGGTTAACAACTTTGTAGAAAAACCAAAACCAGGTACAGCTCCATCGAATCTAGCGATTATGGGCCGGTATGTATTAACTCCAGAAATCTTTATGTTCCTTGAAGAGCAAGAAAAAGGTGCCGGGGGAGAAATTCAATTAACTGATGCGATTCAAAAATTGAATCAGATTCAAAGAGTTTTTGCTTATGATTTCGAAGGGAAACGGTATGATGTTGGTGAAAAGTTTGGTTTTGTCAAAACAACTGTTGAATTTGCTTTGCAACATGAAGATCTCCATGATGACATGATCGATTACTTGAAAAATCTCGTTTCTACTTTAGATAAAGAAAAAGTCATCTTATAGATAGAGAAGGAAGGGGTCTAGGTTGCCTGATTTAGCAAATCAAGATGTTGCGTATTTAGAGAAACAAAATGGCATGTTTCCGGTAAATAACCGGAGATTCTACTTATTTGGTAAGAGATTAATTGATATCATCGGTGCTTCATGTGGAATTATTTTTTTGAGTCTTCTTTTTATAGTTATCGCTCTGTTAATCAAGATTGAAGACCCCAAAGGAAAAGTATTCTTCTCTCAAAAGCGTGTTGGATTGAATGGAAAAGAATTTAAAATGTATAAGTTCCGTTCGATGGTCTCAAATGCAGAGGAAAAATTACAAGAGCTATTAAAGTATAACGAAGTATCTGGCGCCATGTTTAAAATGAAAGAAGACCCCCGTATTACCAAAGTGGGGAAGTTTATAAGGAAAACAAGTATCGACGAACTTCCGCAGTTATTCAACGTCCTTAAAGGGGAAATGAGTTTGGTGGGACCTCGCCCTCCTCTTCCTAGGGAAGTGGCTATATACTCTACCCATGACAAACAGAGGTTATTGGTTACCCCTGGCTGTACAGGACTTTGGCAAGTAAGTGGAAGGAATAGTTTAGGGTTTGAGGAAATGGTGGAATTAGATATTCAATATATTCGTAAACGTTCCATATTTTTTGATATAAGAATTATTATCAAAACGGTCTTAGTCTTATTTGGTTCAAAAGATGCATTTTAGGAAAGAGGTACAAAAAAATGATGAATACAAACTCGAAAATATATGTAGCTGGCCATCGTGGTCTTGTCGGTTCTGCGATTGTTAGAAAACTAGAAGAAAATGGATACACTAATTTAGTATATCGTACTAGCAAAGAATTAGATCTTAGAGATAAAAGTCAAGTAGATCATTTCTTTGCTGAAGAAAAACCTGAATTTGTTTTTCTTGCAGCTGCAAAAGTAGGCGGTATTGTAGCAAATAATGAATACCCAGCTGACTTTATCCGAGATAATCTTTTGATTCAAACGAATATCATTGATGCAGCATATCGAAATGATGTTAAAAAGCTTTTATTCTTAGGAAGTACATGCATTTATCCAAAGATGGCACCACAGCCATTGAAAGAAGAGTATTTATTAACTGGAGAGCTTGAGCCAACAAATGATGCTTATGCGATTGCAAAAATTGCAGGTATTAAAATGTGTCAATCATATAATCGCCAGTATGGTACAGATTATATTTCAGTTATGCCAACCAATCTTTATGGTGAAAATGATAACTTTGATCTTCACACATCTCATGTTTTACCGGCATTAATTCGTAAGTTCCATGACGCAAAGGAAAACAATGCTCCATTTGTAGAGGTATGGGGAACAGGTACACCAAAGCGGGAATTCTTATATTCGGATGATCTTGCAGATGCATGTGTGTATCTAATTAATAATTATTCTGGTAATGATATCGTAAATATCGGGGTTGGTGATGACCTTCCAATAAAAGAATTAGCAGAAAAAATTAAAAATGTAGTTGGGTATACCGGTCAGATTCAATTCGATACAACAAAACCCGACGGAACACCAAGAAAATTAGTAGATGTAACAAAGCTTAATTCTTTAGGCTGGAAAGCTACTACTTCACTAGAAGAAGGTTTAAAGAAAGCTTATCAATGGTTTTTAGATAATCAACTAACAAAAGTAAACTAACATATATTGGAGGACAAAATGAAAAAAGCATTAATTACAGGTGTAACAGGACAAGACGGATCGTATTTAGCAGAATTTTTATTAGAAAAAGGCTACGAGGTTCACGGAATAATCCGCCGCAGTTCTTCTTATAATCAAGAGCGTTTAGAGGATCTTCTTACAGAAGAAGAGGCTAGTGCATTATTAAACAATAGTAACTTCCATCTTCATTATGGTGATGTGACTGACGCATTAAACATTACTAGAATCATCGGTGAAATTCAACCAGATGAAATATACAACCTAGCAGCGCAATCGCATGTTCGTGTTTCTTTTGACATGCCTGGTTACACATTAGATGTTGATGCTAAAGGAACATTAAATATACTTGAAGCGGTTCGTATCTTAGGCTTAACAGAAAAAACGCGTGTATACCAAGCTTCAACATCCGAACTATTCGGAAAAGTGCAAGAAGTACCACAAAAAGAAACAACACCATTCTATCCACGTTCTCCTTATGGTGTGGCAAAAATATATGGTTTCTGGATTACAAAGAACTATCGGGAATCTTACAATATGTTTGCTGTAAATGGAATTTTATTTAACCATGAATCAGAACGTCGTGGCGAAACATTTGTAACTCGTAAAATTACTCTCGCAGCTGCTCGTATAGCCCAAGGAAAACAAAGAAAATTATCTCTTGGGAATTTAGAATCATTACGAGATTGGGGTTATGCAAAAGACTATGTTGAATGTATGTGGTTAATTCTTCAACATAATAGGCCAGAAGACTTTGTTATTGCGACTGGTGAAATGCACACTGTACGTGAATTTGTTCAACTAGCATTTAATCATGTTGGTATTGAGTTAGAATGGACTGGTAATGGAGTTGAAGAAAAAGGTATTAACAAAGCAAACGGTGAGGTAATTGTTGATGTTGATCCTAAATTTTTCCGTCCGGCTGAAGTCGAACAGTTATTGGGAGATCCAACTAAATCTAAGACTTTATTAGGTTGGAATCCAACAAAGACTCCTTTTGAGGAATTAGTTCGTATTATGGTAGAAGCAGACATGAAGAAAGTTGAAAAAGAAGAAAAAATCAAAAAAATGTTTGATTAATAGGAATAATTTTGAGGTAGGTAATGTATCTACCTCAATTTATTTTGAATATATAGAATGTAAAAAAATATTTAGAGGCCGTGCTGTTTGTACCAGGAGTTGCGTGTAGCCTCAACAATAAGGAAGAATACTACATGGTTAATAAGATACAAACTGAAAAAAGGAAGCTTTTAATTTACGCTCATTATTATATACCTGATGTAGCGTCTACTGGTCAGATTTTAAAAGAACTGGTGGAAGGAATGCTTCATGCCTTTGATATAACAGTAATATGTGTTGTTCCTTCTTATACCGGGAAGGTTGCTGAAGAGTATAAGACCAAATTGTTTTATAAGGAAGAAATTAACGGAATAAAGATTATCCGTATTCGTGTTCCGGAATTCTCAAAAAGCAACAAAATAAGTAGAATTAGAAATATCCTAGCATACTTTTTTGGATCTATGCTAGCCACTTTTCAGGTTGGAAAAATGGATTATGTGTATTCCATATCCCAACCACCTATTCTTGGAGGTTTGATTGGCGTATGGGGGAAATGGATAAAGCATGCAAAATATATCTATAATATCCAGGACTTCAACCCTGAACAAACAATGGCTGTGGGATATAGTAAGAATAAGTTTATTCTTAAAGCAATGATGTTTTTTGATAAATTCAGCTGTAAAAGCGCCGATAAGGTGATTGTGGTAGGGCGTGATATGGTAGAAACTCTAAAAGATAGATTTAAAAATAAGAATGTTCCAAATCATGCGTTCATCAATAATTGGATTGATGAAAATAAAATATATCCACTAGAAAAGTCCAACCTTCAGGTAGTGGGGTTTAAAAAAAGGTACGCGCTGGATAATAAATATGTGATTATGTACAGTGGTAATATTGGACTGTACTATGACCTCGAAAATATTATAAATGTTATAAAGAAATTCCCCCCTGGAACTAGAACTGCTGATGGCAGAGAAGTTGTGTTTGCTTTCATTGGGGCTGGTAGTATAAAGGACAAATTGGTGAGTTTTAAAGAAAAGAATAACATGCACAATGTTGTATTTATTCCATATCAAGACAAGGATGACTTAATATACTCATTAAACGCAGGGGATGTTCACTGGTGTGTAAATGCAAAAGGAATAAAAGGAGTGTCCGTTCCTAGCAAATTTTATGGCTGTGTTGGAGCAGGAAAGCCTGTAATTGGTGTCTTAGAGGAAGGGTCAGAAGCAAGGTTGTTAATCGAGGAGATTGGATGCGGGTTAGTTTGTGAGCCTGGAGACTATAAAAGTATAGAGAGAATAATAGGTCAGTTTTTAAAAATTAATGCTGAAGAACACAAGACTATGGGAATGGCTGGTCGAGATTATTTAATAAGAAATTTAACCAAGGATGTTTCGGTTTGTAAATATGTGCGAGCTATTCAAGAAAGTTAAGAAATTTTACCAAGTCTTTTTAAAAAAATGTCTATTTATACCAAATTACTATTTATTTTTTTACTAATTAAATCTTAAAATATTTTATTAATCACCTGTACCAGTGTCTGTACTAATTAACCTACACTATAATAGTTTTCACTAATTCATTGTGTATCAGGAAAGGGTTTACCATGAGTAAAATAGCAATTATAGGATTTCATAACTTGCATCTAATGCAGTTCCTATATAAATATACTGAATTATTGGATGCAAATGATATTGCCTACGATGTAATATATTGGGACCGAGATATAGATAGCAGTATTAAGGTGAAAAAATTTAAAGGTACCCCAGTCTGCTTCAGGTACAAAATGGATAATTATCAACCTAAATATAAAAAAATAATAGGGTTTTTAAAATGCCTCTTATTCGTCAAAAAGACGATAAAGAGAAATCGGTATGATAAGTTAATTTTCCTGACTACTCAGACTGCATTACCACTATATTTGACAACAATAAAATATAAAGGAAAATATATTTTTGATTATAGAGATATTACATTTGAAGATATAGGAATTTGCAAACGTTTGGTCCGCAAAATTATTGATAACTCAGTATTTACTGCAATTTCTTCTAGAGGTTTTGTCCGGGTACTTGGAGACAGTGAAAAGTTTATTACCGCACATAATTGTAGTGATTTGGATTTATTAGAGATCACAAACACAAAAAAAAATTCGAATGTTATTCGGATTGTATTCTGGGGGATGGTAAGGCAGATTGAGTTCAATAAAAAAGTTTGTGATATGTTTGCGAACGATGATCGTTTTGAAGTGTTATTTCATGGCGAAGGCTATTATCTAGAGCTACAGGCTTATTGTAGTGCTCGTGGGTATCATAATATAACATTCACAGGCCGTTATTCTGTAGAAGAAATAAAAAAGTTTGCTTCGAATGCTGATATCCTTATGAATTTATATGATAATGATAAACAACAGAAGTGGGCGATGACAGTAAAGCTGTATGATGGTATTCGATATCAGTTACCAATGTTAATTACTAAGGGGTCATACATGGCAGAATATTTGGAAGGCTATAAATTTGCTTATCCAATTGAAATAGGGAAAACAAATTTAGATGATATTGAGTTTTGGTATAGAAGCCAATTTAATTCAGATAATAGTTTTGAAAAAATATATGAAAACATAATAAACGATGAAATGATATTCAAGAAAAATTTAATAGAATTTGTATTCTAAGAGGGTACTAGAATGAAAATAGCTGTATTCATAAACAATATTAATATTAAAGATGTTGACTGTAGTTGTATGCGTAAGGGCAATCCCGGTATTGGCGGCACTGAATACTGTTTTCTCTTATTATGCGAGATGTATAAAATGTATTATCCACAGGATGAGATTACTATTCTGGCGACAAGCGAAGGAAAACTACCAAATGTTGACTCAATTGAGGTTGTAGGCGGAATTCAAAATGTAGTCGAAGTGTGTAAAAGTATACATGCAGATATACTGGTTATTAGTGCTGTGGATGAGGGGAATCCACTACCGGATGTTCTGCTTAATGAGATAGAAAGAAATCTGCAAAAGACAGTTATTTGGGGACATAATTTTTACCTTAGCGATTTTGCTACGAAGCTGGCCAAGAACAAGTATATTAGAGCGAATGTGTTTGTTGGAAAGCAACAATATGATCGCTATTTAGACCATTCGTTGATTTACAAGTCAACGTACATTTTCAATATGTATCCTAAATCATTAACGTTTCCGCGGCAATACAATGATAGTAAGACAGTGACTTATATTGGGTCATTGGTATATCATAAAGGTTTTCACTTACTTGCAAAGTCATGGAAGGAAATTATTAAAGCTGTTCCGGGTGCACAATTATACGTAATTGGAACAGGGAAACTCTATAGTAGAGAATCAAAACTAGGTCCATATGGAATTGCAGCTGAAGACTATGAAAGACTTTTTATAAAAGGGTTGACAGATGAAAGAGGCAAACTGTTAGACTCTGTACATTTTTTAGGGATTTTAGGGGCAGAAAAAAATGATATCATTGCACAGACGAGCGTAGGCGTTGTTAATCCATCAGGACGTACTGAAACATTTGGATTAAGTGCATTGGATTTTGAAAGCCATGGAGTCCCGGTGGTAACAATAGGTAATGGGGGCTTTTTAGATACTGTAGTAGATGAATATACGGGATTACTATATTCTAACGTTAAAGACTTACCAAAAAAAATTATTTATTTGCTAGAAAATGCAAAGGTAAATCAGAAGTATGGAGAAAATGGAAAATTATTTTATGGAAAATTCTTACCAGAAAGGCTTATAGGACAGTGGCATGACTTGTTTGAGACAGTTATTAATGATTCTAAGTTAGAAGTCCAAATACCAAATGACTTTTATAAAGGACAATTAAAAAGACTTAGATTGGCCAATTACAAATTGAAAAGTGCATTGAAAATTCAATGGTTACCTTCTGTAATAACAATTGAAACAATTGCGAAAAAGATCATTAGAAAGGTGAAGAAATGATTAAATTTAGTGTTGTAGTTGTTTGTCTTAATGCGGGTAATGATTTAATCGATACAATTAATAGCATTCTAAATCAAACATATCAAAATTATGAGGTAATTGTAAAAGATGGACTTTCGTCTGATGGATCTATTTCTTTAATTCCAAAGGATAATCGTATTAAGTTCATATCCGAATCGGATAGTGGTATATATGCGGCTATGAATCAAGCTATAAATTTTATAAATGGGGACTATGTTATTTTTTTAAATTGCGGAGACTTGTTTTATGATAACGATGTACTACTTAATACCGCTGAAGCAATTAACAATAATAAGTATGATATTTTCTATGGTGATTGCTACAATGTGCTCCAAGGACACTATAATTCATATCCGCAAAAGATAACATCATTTACATGTTATCGAACTATGATTTGTCACCAATCAACATTTTATGCAAAAGAAATATTAAGTAGAGGTTACGATCTAAAATATAGAGTTTTGGCGGATAGAGAACTGCTCGTATCGAGTATTGTGAAAGATAAAAAAAGTACAAAATATTTAAATTTTACCGTCTGTAGATATAAAGCAGGAGGCTTTTGTGAAACTCCTGAAAGTATTAATATTGCTAAAAGAGAAGAAAAAACTATAAAAAAGAACAATTATAATGGTTTAAAACGTATAAAATACGAGTTATTACTTTTCTTCACAATGAGAGAACTTAGGGCACTCTTAATTCGGAATGAAAAATTCAGAATGATGTATTATAAGACATTGAAAAGGATTTACTCCTTGAATAAGTGATTTTATATTTTCTTTTCCAATTTAAGTGGAACGAAATTTAAATATCATAGAAAGAGTGTAAGAAGGAGTGGCAAAATGTCTAATACTAAGATAATGTTTTCTATCGTTACACCAACATTTAATAGTGAAGAGTACCTTGAAGAGTGTATTCTTTCAATAAAGTCGCAATCATATAAGAATCTCGAGCATATCATCGTAGATGGCGGTTCAACAGATGGTACATTAAATATTATTAAACGCTATGAAGGTACTTATAATATGAGATGGATATCAGAAAAAGATGATGGCATGTACGATGCAATATCTAAAGGGTTTAGTATGGCAAAGGGAGATGTTTTTTCTTGGTTAAACTCTGATGACATGTATATGCCATGGACATGTGCTATTGTTGCGGCAGTTATGAAAGCAACAGATATCCAGTGGTGTACAGGGATTCCTTGCCACTATAATCCGGAAGGTATCTCTCATAATGTTCCTAGAATAACTCCTGTTTACCCTCAAAGCTATATCCGTAAGGGATATATGGACGGACGAGTGGCAACATTTGTACAACAAGAATCAATGTTTTGGAAGAAAGAATTATGGATTAAATCAGGCTACGTTCTTTCAGAATATAAGATGGCTGGTGATTACCATTTATGGAGGGAGTTTGCTAAGGATAATAGATTAGTAGTCCTAGACAGTATTATTTCTGGATTTCGAATACATGAGGGTCAAAAATCTTCTGACCGTGATAAATATTACTCTGAAATTGGTGAACTTACACTAATTAGAAAGATATTGGCAAAAACTAAAATTGTTTCTGTTGCTTGCTTGATAGAATCAATATTTACTCATTCCTTAAGAATTAGAACAAAAAAGTTTTTAAAATAAATAAAATACCTTTCGACTGGAGGCAAAAGGTATGATATTAGTAAATAAATTATGGACTTCAACCAAACTTTTTGCAACTGTTTGTCTGATTTGGTATTTGTCGGGTAGTTTATATTACATGTTTACTAACCGGAATATTCAAATTTTAGAGGTATTCGCTGCTTTAATAGCAATTTGTATCTTTTTAATAAAAAAAAGTAAATTTGTGATTAAACAAGATACGTTGTATATATTAATAATTTCATTCTGTGCACTTTTTAATCTGCTTTTAATATCTGGTGTTTCATTCGGTTTACTATTTTTATCGGAAGTCTGCATATTTGTTATAGCTTATGTTTTTTCAGAAAAAATTCCTTATGAGTCCTTTGTAATGTATACAATCAATATAATTTGCGGTTTGGCTTTGATTTCATTAGTTGGTTGGTTTTTTTCAGAAACTTTAGTAGATCACTATTTGGTCAGATATACTGGCAATTGGGACATTAGGTCCTTCTATGTTTTTAATATTAATGCCATGTTTCCAGAACGTAACAGTGGAGCTTTCTGGGAACCTGGAATGTACCAAGGATATTTAAATTTTGCAATATTGCTTATTATTTTGAAAACCAAAAGGAATAAATGGGATATTTTTAGAATAGTACTGCTAGCATTGACCGTATTCACAACCTTTTCTACTACAGGCTATTTAATACTTGCAATGCTAATTATGCTCTATTTTAGACAACATAAAAACTCAATGTTAAGAATATTTATGTCTACAGTAATCACTATTGTTCTTTTGTTTGTAAGTATGAACATAGGAACAATAATACAGTGGATTGAGTCAGTTTCTTTATACAGTATTACTAGCAAAATAACAACAGGAGATGTTTCATTTACAACTAGAATTTATGCGGGTTTTTGTGATTTGATAATTGCATTGCATAACCCATTAGGAGCTGACCGAAACCATCTTGCGGAAATAGTACAATTAACCGCAGCTTCAATTGGTAAAGCTGTGAGTGCTAGGACTAACACGTTTACTACTGCGTTTGCTTATTTTGGAATAGTTAATGGTATTTTTTACATTAGTTTGTGGATTAAAGGTTGTTTTAAATCTGGTACAAATGTAATAGATAAAATATTAATAACAATTATAATAACTATAATCCTTTCGACAGAACCTCATTATGATCTTTTGTATTTTAATATAGTTTTATTCTATTGGTTAAACTTAAAGAGTAGTAAACATTTATCTAATAAATTCAATGTGGTGCAAAAAAGTGAAGTTTAAAAATTTATTTCAAAGAAAAGCGCTCAAAGCCGGAATGGGTTACACGGTTGGTAATTACTTCCTTAAAGGAATTAGTATCATAACGATTCCAATATTTACTCGACTCTTGTCAACATCCGATTATGGCTTATATAACACCTATTTATCTTATGAAAGTATAATATATATTATTTTGGGAATGGCTTTGCATAGTAGTGTTAAAAATGCAAGATATGAGTTTAAAGGGGAAATAGATAGCTATATATCCTCCGTTTCATTACTTGCTGTTTTTAATTTAATGATATTTTTAATAATTGGAAATTTGGTTAGTGAATATA
>NZ_JBALNF010000027.1:74629-110205 GCF_036962465.1 Neobacillus vireti | reverse complement strand
CTTTTATACTAATAGTTAATATCTATTCTTCCTATGGCCGTGATTCATACTTACATACGATCAACATCATCAATATATTTATAAGGGGGAAATTGAAAATGACTTGGTTTACAAAGTGGTCTTTTCGTAACAAGGCTGCAGTATCACTAATGACTGTTCTGATCCTAATTATGGGGGTTGTCAGTTACTTTACTTTACCAATGGAATTTTTGCCTACGGCTGATAATCCTCAGGTAACAGTAGTAGTTCTTGGCCAGGGAACAGATGTTGCGACAATGACAGATACAGTAACCGCTCCGATTGAACATTCAGTTGCAGCCGTAAAAGGAAAAAGTGAGATTTATTCCACAACTGGTGATGGATTCAGTAAGATAGACCTTATGTTTGAGGCAGGGACAGATATGAAGCAGGCTGCTGCGGATGTCCAAAAAGCCATTGATACAGTCAAGCTTCCGGAGGGTACAAATAAACCGATAGTTGTCCAATTAAATACAGATATGATCCCAATTGCTGACATTGCAGTTACATTCGCGGACGGCATTACAAAAGAAAATAGTAAACTAGCAGATGATAAAATTTTTCCTGCACTAAAGCAAATTAAAGGTGTTGGAAGTGTAGCCATGTACGGAAGAGGAGTAAATGAGGTTTCCGTTGAATTAGATCAAGCAAAACTTTCGCAATATAAATTACCAGCTCAAGTTGTTGTAGCAGCGTTACAGGGTCAAAATCTGGCAGCTGCAGTCGGTCAAAAAACAATTGATGGAAAAACAAGTAACATTAAGGTAGTTGGAACACTTGATAGTCTTGAAGACTTAAAGAATGTACCTGTTATTCAAGGAGTAAAGCTGGGGGATATTGCCCATGTTCAAAAAGCCAGTCAAGAAGATCATATTACTCGCGTGAATGGTGAAGATGCCCTGCTTGCTGTCATCACAAAGGATAGTAATTCAAGTGCAGTCTCCATTATCAAAGAGGTTAGAAAAGAAGCAAAAGCGCTCACGAAAAAATACAAGAATGCTAATGTTCGTGTTTTCTATTCAACTGCCGATATGGTCGTCAACTCAGTCACAAGCATGATAAAAGAGGTACTATTAGGGGCTTTATTTGCAACCATTGTTATTATGTTCTTCTTGCGAAACATTCGATCAACCTTTATTACCATTGTTTCAATCCCATTATCGTTGTGCTTAACGCTCTTTTTACTAGGGCGGTCAGGTATCACCCTAAATATCCTAACAATAGGGGGAGTCGCGGTTGCTGTCGGGCGTTTAGTTGATGATAGTATCGTCGTAATTGAAAATATTTTCCGCAAAATGCAGGACGAGAAATTTTCAATTGAACTTGTAGTCGCAGCTACAAAGGAAGTGGCTTCTGCCATTACATCATCCACACTCACCACCGTGGCTGTATTCCTTCCACTTGGCCTAGTGGGGGCAGGGTTAAAAGATTTCTTACTGCCGTTTGCGTTAACAGTAACCTATTCATTATTATCTTCGTTATTTGTCGCTTTAACCGTTGTTCCACTGATGAGTGCAGGGCTCTTGAAAAAAGCCAAACTCCCAAAACATCGACCATCTAAACGGTATGTTTCAATGCTGCGCTGGTCATTAAATCATAAGTGGGTCATTTTACTTTCATCAGCCTTACTGTTTTTTGGTTCCATCGGTGCCTATTTTGTGATGCCGAAGGGGGCTGTTGATAGTTCGGATGCAGAACTTGTCACGGTTTCATTAGATTACCCGAATGAAACCCCGATAAAAATAGTCCATGATAACACTTTAAAATTAGAAAAATATTTATTAGAGCAAGATGGAGCTAAAGCCATTTATACACAATTGGGTAATAGTCCTGATGCGGCTCAATATGGGGAAGTTGGATCTCCGACATCTGCAGCGTTTACCATTGTGATGAAAAAGGATGCCAATGCAGAACGTTTTATCGATCAAGTGAATAAGCAAAAAGAAAATTATCCAGGTGCCGAATTAATTTCAGGCGCTGGTTCATTAACAGGCGGAAGTTCCACATCGATTACTATTGATGTAGTAGGCGAAAAAATGGCGGATATTGAAGCTGGTGCTGTGAAGATTAAAAATGTGCTTAAGAATATTAAAGGGGTAGAAAAAGTAGAAACAAACCAAGAAGAGAAGAAGCCAGTTTATACCTTTTCAGTTAACCCAGAAGCTGCAAAGCCAAGTGAAGTGATCCAACAACTTGGCATGATGTTAAATCGTATGCCAATTGGAAGCGTTAATTTAGATGGAGATCATACACCTGTATATTTAGAAGCCATTTTGAATCCGTCCGATAAAAAGGATTTGGAAGGAATTATGGTTACAAATCAGCAAAAATTAGTTCCAATAACCTCTGTTGCCAAACTTAAAGTAGAAAATAAGGCAACCCAGATTCTCCATAAGGGAGGAGAGACCTATCTCCGAGTTACAGCTACCGTTGACCCGAAACAGCTTTCCGTCGTTTCGGGGAATATCAATACGAAGATTAATGGCACTAAACCTGGAACCGGTTTAAAATTGCCTGATGATGTGAAGGTATATGTCGGGGGTGCGGCTGTCAATCAGGCCAATGACTTTACGGATCTATTTTTAACAATGGCGCTATCAATTGGAATTGTTTATTTAATCATGGTCATTACATTCAAAACCTTGCGTGCCCCACTAGCGATTCTATTCTCGCTTCCATTAGCTGCAATTGGGGCAATCATCGGACTGTTAGTAAGCCGAATTCCTGTTGATATTACGGCCCTTCTCGGCGCATTAATGTTAATTGGAATTGTTGTGACCAATGCAATTGTATTAATTGATCGTGTTAAGCAGAATGAAACGAAGATGATTATGCGTGAAGCCATTTTAGATGCGGCAAGTACACGGATCCGACCAATTTTAATGACGGCTATTGCGACAATCTGTGCCATGCTGCCACTATTATTTAAAAAAGCAGAAATGGGAAGTCTTGTTTCTCAGAGTCTCGCTATCGTAGTAATCGGAGGTCTCGCTATTTCAACCTTGTTAACATTAGTGGTAGTGCCGGTTATCTATGAATTATTCCATTTTAAAAAGTCCAAAAAACAATGGATTACACAAAACCAACCTCAGTTAGGGGAAGAGCCATTTTCCGGATGAAAATAATAGGAGGAGAAAGGGAGTTTAGTAAGCTCCCTTTTTTTCGTTTAATCTATACCATAATACTTATTTATATAGTCGGAATTATCGGATATAATGGGTTTGTGCAGACTACAAACTTTATATTTCGTTTTTCGAAAGAAAATGAAATCATTATTTAGTTTACATAAATACATTATTGGAGGGTTTAAGCCATGAAGTATACCTATGTTTCTCATCTTGAGTGCCCAAAATGTCATGAGATTTATTCCGTAGATGAAGTAAATCAATTATGTCGTTGTGGAGCACCACTCTTAGTTAAATACGATTTAAGTGGAGCAAAATCTGTCTTTAAAAAAGAAGATTTAAACGCTCGGAAAAATAGTTTATGGAGATATCATGAACTGCTTCCAATTAAAAGTGAGGAAAATATTGTCTCGTTAGATGAGGGAATGACTCCTTTAACACAACTAAAGAAACTAGGCGAAAAATACGCTCTAACCAATTTATATATCAAGGATGAGGGGATCATTCCAACGGGTTCCTTTAAAACTCGCGGCGCAAGTGTTGGAATCTCAAAAGCAAAAGAACTAGGTGTGGAACAGCTGGCAATGCCGACCAATGGTAACGCCGGGGCTGCATGGGCATTATATGCTGCAAAAGCAGGGATCAAAGCGACGATAGTTATGCCACAGGATGCACCGAATATCACTAGAAAAGAGGTTGCCGTCTCCGGGGCCAATCTATATTTAGTAAATGGATTAATCAGTGATGCAGGTAAAATTGTCGCCAAGTTAATTGCTGAACAGGGTATTTATGATGCATCAACATTAAAAGAGCCATATCGAATTGAAGGTAAAAAGACAATGGGCTATGAAATTTTAGAACAATTCAATTGGCAGGTTCCGGATGTCATTTTATATCCGACTGGCGGAGGGGTGGGCATAATTGGCATTTATAAAGCCCTATTGGAATTAAAAGAAATGGGCTGGATTACGGCTGACAAGTTTCCTAGATTGGTAGCGGTCCAAGCGGAGGGATGTGCTCCAATTGTAAAGGCATGGCAAGAAGGGAAGAAGGAATCGGTATTTTGGGAAAACTCAAAGACTAATGCCTTTGGCATCAATGTACCTAAAGCACTTGGCGATTTTCTCGTCTTAGAAGCCATTTACGAAACCAATGGCTGTGCGATCGCTATTTCGGAAAATGAGCTTTCGGAAGCACAAAAGCAAGTGGCAGAACTTGAAGGAAACTTCATTTGTCCTGAAGGTGCGGCGACGTTTGCAGCAGCACGTATTTTACGGGAACAAAATTGGATTAAGGAAGATGAAACGGTGGTTTGTTTAAACACGGGACAAGGCATTAAATACCCGGAATGTGTTGAAACCAATAATGTTACCTTATTGCAGCCTGAAGATACTATCTAAGCATTAGAAACTAATGAAAACCAAAATTTTTTGGCCACTTTGTTCTAAATGAATTAGGTAATAAAGACAGTGACACCTCAGTTCCAGAGAAACATAGGATAATAGCGGAGGTGTCACGAAATGAAGAGATGGTTAAAAGTAGTCATTTTAACATATCTTTCGCTGCTATTTTTCGGAAGTTTTATTGCGGTAGGCATGTTGGGGACCGGTACACTGGAAAAATCTTTGCCATTCATTTCGGAAATTAAAATCTTTTTGTATTATTTTTTTGCTGGAGCCATTGGGGGTTCCCTAAGACATCTTTATATGTTCTGCACTCACTATATGGACGATGAATTACATGATTATCGCAAATGGATTATGTACATTTTTTATCCAATTTTTGCAACCGGCACGGCAGTCGTAGCGGTTACCATTATTCAAAGTGGGATTTTATTAATCCAATTTACGGATTATCAAGATACTCCTTATGCACCAATAAGCATAGCTTTCTTTGTTGGGTTTGGTTTTAACCGCTTTGTTAAAAAGCTTAACACAGTTTCAAAAGATATTTTTCAGACAAATCGAAAGAGAAGTACCGGGGATGAGGAAAAAATCGATGAACCTGATGAAACCTTGTACGAACAATCGGAAAGCCCAAAATAACCTGCCAACAACAGTTCTCAATAAACAAAAAAGCCGCCAAGTGAAATTACATGGCGGCTATTCAAATTGGTCAGCATTAATGATTCAGATTTAGGATGAGATATAGCTCATGAAGATTCCGGATTTCATAGGTAGGTATGATTTCTGTATTGTTTGGTTTACCCATTGGGTTAAACCAACAAGTATCAAGGCCAGCAAGCTGTCCCCCTTTAATATCAGAGCTTAAGGAGTCCCCGACGATTAAAGCTTGTTCCGGAGAAACATTTGGAATTCGAGCAAAGACATAATCAAAAAATTCCTTCATCGGTTTTTGAAATCCAGTATCTTCTGAGACAAAGATTCCCTTAAAAAGCGGGTGAAGGCCTGCATCACGCAATCGTTTATCCTGTGTTTTGGAAACACCATTTGTGACAATGTATAAATCAAAATGGTTTCGTAACTCGGAAATGAGTTCAAATGCACCACTGATTAATTGATGACCTTCTTCTAAATACCCCCGGTAGTTCTTTTCTAATAAAATACCATCAACGATTTGACCGTATTCCATAAATAAAAGGGAAAAACGGGTATTTACTACTTCATCACGAGCTATTTTTCCTTCTTCAAATGATTTCCATAGACCTTGATTTAATTTTTTATAGTTTGCCTCTATTTCTGTTGTTAGTGGGATATTTTGGCTCTCAAACAAGAGTTTTAAGGCTAACGCTTCAGCAGCAGCAAAATCTAATAGTGTATCATCAACATCAAACAATATCGTTTTATATGGTTTCAAGCTAATTCCCCTTTGTGTCAATAAGATTCATTGATTTTTATTTTATCGTATAAAAGCGCTAGGTGCCATCCATTTAATTGGAAGGCATCTGGCGCTTGGATCATCAAGTTATTGTTTAAATACATGGTGGCCAATAACAAGGGTTGTTGTTTTGGAATCAAGCCAGCGATTGGTGGCAGTGGACGGATTATAGAAGAATAACGAGCCTGCGGCTGTATTACGTTTTTCATCTAAGGCCTCCTGTACAGCTTTGATGGAGTCTCCATCAGCCGGCTCATTAATGGCCCCATTGCGGACAGGTTGGAATTGCCCTTTTTGATAGATAACCTCTTTAATGGAGTTAGGGAACGCTGGACTGGCAACTCTATTTAGGACCACACAGGCGACAGCGACTTTTCCTTGGTATGGTTCACTTTCGGCCTCCGCTCGGACCAATCTTGCCAGCAAATCGAGTTCATTTTCAGAATAACCTGCTATTATTTCAGGTTTTGAAGCGGTATGTACAGCTTGTCCAATTGCATTAACTTCCTGCAATTCTGTATGGATCGTTTGCCCAATATAAATTAGATCAAGATTTTGTATTTGCGGATTTAGTCTTGCTAATTCTTGTAATGAAAGATTGTGACTTCTAGCAATTGCTGACATCGTGTCCCCGCTATTTACGGTATAAGCAAATGCAGGTGAGGTAAATAGTAGGGATAACATAACGGATATGACAGTCATTAATTTTTTCATTGAATTTTCCTCCAATCGAACTCTCTTATTTTTATGTCTATTTCTATGAATGGAATCGCTAGATTAGTATTACAGAGTTTTACAATTACATTACATAAATAAAAGAGTAGTTAGTATTGGAAGAATCGTTTGCTAGAAATTGAAGGTGTTTGAAAAATAATCTGGAAAATATAGGTCATGCTAAGAAATGATTTTACTTTATAAAAAGGAAGTGAATCGATGGAACTTTTAGCCTATACAGAGACATTCCTAAAATATATAAAAGATTATTTAATCTTAAGAGTTGTGTTTATGGTTCTTATCCTCTCGGTTACTTCTTTTGTGATTAACCGGAGTGTCGATTGGTTTTTTCGTAAATCACAATTATTAGAGGATGAAGTCGAGCAGACCATTCAAGGGGTTATCCGATCTGCCTTAAAATACACTTCTGTAACCATTGTGATTGTTTATCTCATCGGCCAATTTATGAACCTAAAGGGCTTATTAGCGGGTGCCGGAATTGTTGGTGTGATTGTCGGTCTTGCGGCTCAAGAGGTTTTAAAAGATATATTATTGGGATTGGTTCGGCTGTCCGATCGAGAGTTTCGAGTCGGGAACTATGTCACCTTTAATGGTAATAACTCTGGAACAATCGAGGAGATTGGCATCCGTTTTATGCAAATACGTGAATGGTCTGGCAAACTTTTAACCATTCCACATGGGGAAGTAAGGACGATTCAAAATTTTAATAAAGGGAAAATGCGTGTAATCGAACGGATGACGGTCAGTTACCAGGAAGATCCTCAAGAAATGAAACTGTTGATGGAACAAGTTTGTAGTATCTGTAATGAGAAATACTCCCAATGCCTAATAAAAACGGAGGACGGCAGGCCAGAACAGGAATTTCAGTTTATCGGCATAACTGATCTTAACCCAAATCATAAATATGTTGGTTACGAGCTTTGTATGGTGGGACTGGTTTGGCCTGATGATTATTTTGAAGTATCTAGGCTGGTAAGGTTTGAATTATTAAGGGTATTTCATGAACACCAGATTAATATGCCTGGGATGGTTTTATATAATGAATCCTTAGTAGGTCCAACTCTTCCCGAAAAAATCTGAATTTTGATTCGGGACTCTGGAATTGGTTGCATAAGGAAGGAAAATGTCCCAATACTAGAACTAATATAAAAACAAACGAAAAGGAGAAGCATCAATGAAAAAACAACTAGTCGCATGTTTGGTTGTCTTCATAATTGCTTTCACAACCTCTCATTCACTCGCAGGAGCAGAAGGGAGACCAGCACCTCAACGGGTTTGTATTAATCAATCAGTGATTCAATTAAAGTATCCAATGCAAAAGCTTTGGATCGAATACGCCTGGTGGACAAGAAGCTTTATTGTTAGCAGCTTGGCTGGACTTAAAGATCAAAATGATGTACTAACAAGGTTATTACAAAATCAAGTGGATCTTGGAAATATCATTAAACCCTATTACGGAGAACAAGCTGGGAACAAGCTAACCAGTTTGCTTAAGGAACATATTCTGATTGCCGGGAAAATTATTGAGGCAGCAAAAGCCGGTGATCAAGCGAAGGTTAACCAATTTAATAAAGATTGGTTCCGGAATGCCGATACAATTGTTACATTCCTTTCGAGTGCTAACCCGCATTGGAATAAACAAGTTCTCACGGAGATGTTCTATACTTATTTAAAACTTACAACAACTGAAGTAGAAGATCGGTTAAAAGGGGATTGGCTTGCCGATATTAAAACGGCAGATATAAATGAAACCCATCTTATTCATATGGGTGACTTTTTAACAGATGGAATTGTAAAACAGTTTCCTAATAGATTTAGGTAAGAAAAGTGGAAGCCCCTAGCTGGAGCTGGACATTTCTCAAAGTAAACTTTAATACTTGGTATAATTGAAAGGAAATCAATCGTAAATCCTTACGAAAGATTTCCTTTTCCTTTTAATTCTTATGACTTTTTTTATTTCGAAAAGAGGTTAAGTTGGTTTTTAATGAAGCATAAGAGCCAATCGCTGCATATCCATAAAACCATCCCATAAAGACCCCTGAAATAAAGCTGTGTTTGTGGCTAATAAAAATAGAGATACCAAGTCCGAACAAAAGGGCTATCGTAGGAACAAACCATTTTGGAATTTTAAAATAAACTTTAATAAATTGGGTGAAGACCATAATAATTGGGATTGCAAAGACGGCGTCCCAAAAATTCATTTCGATGGTTGGGAAATCCAAAAAATAACACACCTTTTTTCCTGTATTATGTGTAAACTTCGCAAAATTATTTTGTCCGAGTTAGGTTTAGTCAATGGAATTGAACAAACTATGATAAAATGAGTCTGTCTTAATTACTTACATAAACAGAGTAGGAATAGGAGGAATATAGGTGGAAATCGGGATTAGTACATTTGTAGAAACCACCCCTGACATACAGACCGGAAAAGTGATAAGTCATGCAGAGCGGCTGCGGGAAGTCGTGGAGGAAATTGTCCTTGCTGATCAGGTAGGATTGGACGTATTTGGAGTGGGGGAGCACCATCGTAAAGACTATGCGGCGTCTTCTCCCACACTTGTCCTTGCTGCAGCTGCATCGAAAACAAAACGGATAAGGCTGACGAGTGCGGTAACAGTCCTTTCATCAGATGATCCAGTCCGAGTTTTTGAAGATTTTGCCACTTTAGATGGCCTTTCAAACGGGCGGGCAGAGATTATGGTAGGCCGAGGTTCGTTTATTGAATCGTTCCCGTTGTTTGGGTATGATCTCCAAGACTATGATGAATTGTTCGAGGAGAAATTGGATCTATTATTAAAATTACGGGAGTCCGAGAAAGTCACTTGGAGTGGAAAGCATCGTCCGTCGATTCAAAATTTAGGGGTGTATCCTCGTCCAGTGCAGGATCCATTACCTGTGTGGATTGGCAGCGGGGGAACGCCTGATTCCGTTATTCGTGCGGGACTTTTAGGATTACCGCTTGTTCTAGCGATTATCGGCGGTCGTCCTGTCCAGTTTGCACCACTAGTTAAACTTTATAAAAGAGCAGCGGAACAGGCAGGGCATGATGGGTCAATGTTAACCGTAGCATCGCATTCACATGGTTTTATTGCCGATGATACCGAAACGGCTGCTGATAAATTTTTCCCTTCTACTCAGCAAGCGATGAACGTACTCGGACGAGAACGCGGCTGGGGATATTACGACCGGTCGAGTTTTGATGCCGCACGCAGCTTCGAAGGTGCGCTTTATGTGGGAGACCCTGATACAGTGGCACAAAAAATCATTCATCTTCGTAAAAATGTGGGAGTGACAAGGTTCATGCTCCATGTGCCAGTTGGAAGCATGCCTCATGAAGATGTCTTGAGAGCAATAGAGTTGCTGGGTAAAGAAGTTGCACCGCGAGTCCGTGAAGAAGTGGTTAAATGGGAAGCGGAACAATAATGCTTAAGATGTAGAAATGAAAAGCTTGTAAAATAGATCCTGACCGGACAATTTTACAAGCTTTTTTTAGTTAAATTAAACCTAGTTTTTCCAACCCATGGACAACTCCATCCTCTTCTGCAGACAGTGTCACCATATTGGCTGCTTGCTTTAATTCGTCAGATGAAGCCCCCATGGCTACACCCATGCCAACTAGAGAAAGCATTTCGATATCATTTAAGCCATCCCCGAAGGCCACAGCTTCGTCTGGTGCAATTCCCAGCTTCTCCAATAACTTTATGATACCGACAGCCTTATTGGAGTTCGTTAGATTGACATCGCAGGTTCTTGCCCCTGAACTCCATCTTCGAAAATCCAATTCAGGAATATTTGCTTTATAATGAACCTCCTCCTCTAAGTTACAATGGAGAAATAATTGGAAAATATCCTGATCCATCCAATATTGTGGGGGGGCCAGTTCAGGCTTCCATGGATCATGACTGTAGGCTTCAACCACATAAGGATGACTTAGGTCTGTCGCTTTAAAGCTAGAACTGCTTAAGAACGTAAGCGGATGCTGAAAATCACCTGATAACAGTTGAACCTTTTTTAAGATATTTTTATCGATTGGATTTTGAAAAATTTCTATACCTTCATGAAAAACATACGAACCATTAAAGAAGACCATTGAATTTATCCCAGTATCCTCGATAACAGAGGTTGAGAAATATGGAGCCCTTCCTGTAGCAATGACGACTTCCGTCTTTCGATCCTTTAACCGTTGAATTGCATTCTTGGTTGCAGGACTAATGTTTTTTCCATGAGGGACTATAGTACCGTCTATATCTAAGATGACTACCTTATAATTCATCCTACACACTCCTATGATGCTGTTCTCATTTATATTAACGAATCGATGATAATTCAGTATATCACTTCTTTTTAAAATTAGAAAAGGTTGATAGATAAACTATCAACCCAATGGGTAATTATAAAAACATCGTTCCAGAAACCATTATACTGAACAATGAGCCCAAGATTAAACCGACTGAGGCAAACATCATGAGGACAGCCCCGTGGGTTTTACTCCGATCATGAAAAGTAAAGAAACCCATCAAAAACGCGGCTGCTCCAAACAAAATGGGAATAAAAATAAGTGAAAGAACAAAGAATGTCCAACCTAATATAGGATAGAGGATTCCTTGTTTTTTGTTTGATTCAGCTTCTTCATGTTTTAACGTTAATCTTCCACAATCCTGACAAATATGCGTGTTAACAGCCTCAAGAGATCCACCTTGCGAATTATACATACCAGCAACTCCATTCATTATTAAATTTTATCGATCCATTAGAAAATTAGGATGGCATCTTGTGGTGAAAGTGATAGATAAAGGCCAAAATAATTTTTAATTAATAATTCAAAATATACTGAAAATTTACTATAAGAATACCATAATTTAGAAAAAAATCAAGTGATATGTAGCTGAAAAGGAATTTAACCGATAGTTTAGCAGCATCTAACTGTATTGGATATCTTGTTTTTTAAAATTCAACTTAAGTACATCCATCTCAAAATTGGTTTTTAATGTTAAAATTAAGAGGACTATGAATGAAGAAATAGGGGGGGAGAACGTTGTTAAGAAGACTAACTCAACTTGATCATGAGGCATGCCTAAGGTTGTTAAGAACTAAACCAGCAGAAAACTTATTTATAATTGGTGACATTGAGGTATATGGGTATGATCAAAATTTTCAAAAGCTCTGGGGCGAGTTTAACGAGAGAGATGAACTAATTGCGGTCTTATTAAAATTTGAAGAAAACTATATTCCATTTGCGAAAGAATCATTTAATGCTAGCGGTTTTGCTGAGATTATGTCTAATGACCCTTCATTTAAGATGATGTCTGGACTTAAGAAGATTACTGAGCAGATTGAGTCTTATTTGAATCAACCATACAAAAAGAAGAGACAACTTTACTATGCAAAGTGTACTAAGTTAAATAATAATCAGAACAGCGAGGATTTATCGACTGTCCAACAAGCACATCCTAACGATGCTGAAGCACTTGTTGAATTGTTAAATTCCGTTCCTGAATTTAGTGGATCCACTATGACTTTAGAAAGGAAACATCGGGAATTGGAAGATGGAAGTTCGCGGTCATTTTTTATTATGGAAGATGGCAAAATGGTATCGACTGCCTCAACGGCGGCAGAAAATTCAATGTCAGCGATGGTTGTTGGTGTAGCTACATTAGAAAACTATAAGAAAAAAGGATTTGCTACTAAGTGCATGCTTAGGTTGTGTAGCGAACTTATAAATGAAGGAAAAGAATTATGTTTGTTCTACGATAATCCCGAAGCTGGAGCTATTTACAAGCGAATTGGTTTTGAAGACATAGGGTTCTGGATGATGTATACATATTGATTAGAAGTCTAAATTCTCTATTTTTTTTAATGCGACAAAAAGGCAGAGGATTCCTCTGCCTTAAACATTTTAAACTCTCTCTTTTTTATATTAGCTGTTTCAAAAAACTTTTTTGTTGTATAGGGCATTACTCCACTTTGACTTCTATCGTGTCAATGGCATTATAACCGTAGCCCTTCCTGTTCCAAAATGCTTCTGAATGTTGTACATTGCCTTCAGAATCAGTTGCTTTTGATCTTATGGTATATTCTCCTTTTTTTAGAGCCTCCCATTTAAAAGTCCAAAGAACCCAAGTGTATTTCTCTGGTATAGAAGTAAGTTGACAGATCTTCCATGTTTGGCCACCATCTAAACTAAGTTCAACCTTTGTTATCATACCTTTTCCGGTCCATGCGATTCCTTTTATTTGATAATTCCCTGTAGGCAATAATTGCCTGTTTAATGGATACTGGATGGTGGAGTTTACATGGATTGTAGTGACTGGAAACTTTCCATTATCATTTTCTTTGTTTGGATAGAATACGTAGTCAACTGTTTGAAAGGGTCCTTTATATTTTTTGTCAATCACGGTGATTTTTTTAATCCATTTTACCGAAGCCATTGCATACCATCCAGGGACAATCAATCTTAAGGGAAATCCATGCTTGAAGGGTATAGGCTGCTCATTATATTCATAGGCAATAATGGTATCTGGCTCTAAAGCTTTTTCAATGGGTAAACTTCTTGCAAAGCTAAATATATGACTGGAATCAGGCCTTTTTCCATAATCATAGCCTTCAAAAATGATTTCCCTCGCAGTGTGAAGCAAGCCTGTGGCCGCCAATAACGTCCTTAAAGAAACACCTTTCCATATACCTTGACTGAGGGCCCCTTTTTCCCATTGCTCTCCAAATACCTTAGGCTGAAATAACTCACGCTTATTCCCAGAACATTCTAATACAACTTTTATAGTTTTCGATGGCAGTGAATATAGTTCTTGTAAAGAAAATGTTTTTGGAGTGTGCACCATTCCGTCAATCGGGAGAAAATAGAAGGTTGAAGTAAAATGAGGATAGGAAAAATGGTTTCTTCGGTAAAATAATTTTCTATCAACAATCTCGTCATTTAGAAATTGGATAGGTGTTTCTTGATTTTCAGGCGTTAAGGTCCTTGTAATAAGGTAGGGGGTTACTCCGGGTTGGGTTGAATGTTTCAAGTAAATACCTCCTAATAAGTCAATCTACTACCTAATGCATATGTAATTATGGATTAATTATTCAAAACAGCTTTCCCTAATAAATTTGTCCTAGTCCAGTATATAATTGCACAATACACTACAATAGATAGACGGTGGACCCCAACAATTGAATCACAAGAGAAAGCCACTAACTTGTTTTAAGATAGTGGCTGTGTTTACGTCCTTTTGTTCTGTTTTTAGGTAAGGTTAGGAGTTCTTTTTAAGATTCATCCCAAAGGTTAAGATTTCATAACTATTTTTAAGAACAAATCCATAATTTTTGTTATGGTCAATTATGATATCCCCATCAAGATGATCGATCACCAGTGGGTCAATAAGGATGGTAATCCCATCTACATTAAAAATTTCTTCATTTTCTGACTGCTCAACCTGAGCAAGTTCATACATATAGGTTGCCCCTCAACCAGTGGTACGGATTTCGTTAATTCTAACGATTGGCGCCTCACCTAGCAAGGTTATAAGTTGTTGATTTGCGTCTTTTGTTATGTTTACTTTCATTTTATTTTCTCACCTCAACATAGATATTCCCTATCCATAAGCAAATAAAACCAATTACGGTAGTAAGTACAAGTATAGTCTATTGTGGCGAAATTGTGAAAATTTTCGATTCGACTAAAGAGTGTGCTATTTTGATAGGACGGGATCTTTGAAAATGGTAAAATAATAAAACGTAGAAAAAAAGGAGCAAAAAGGTTATGAACAAAATAGAAATTATTGCGCGCAGAATTCTAGGCTGGAAGTTAAATAGATGGGATCGCTGGTACGATTATGAAAAGGAACAGTTTATTCCTGTTTCGGAGTTTCAGCCCGAAGAAAATCTAGACCATGCAATGCTAATTGTTGAAAGGTTAAAAGAGCTGGGATTTAGCTATAAAACGAATGGAACATCGGGGGCTTGCTTTGGTGATGTTTGTGAAACGGGGGAAACTTTAGCACAGGCGATCACAAATGCAGCCTACTCGATTGCAGATAATAGCTCGATTGATGAGGGCTGGCTTTAGATTTAAGGGGGATAGTATGAAAAAACCTATTATTGGCATCACCGGTGCCTATGTTAACCATAATCATTATATGGAAGGTGTCTATGTGCACCATGATTATCATAAATCTGTTGCGAACAATGGTGGAATACCCATTATTCTGCCCTTTATTAATACAGAAATAGCACTTGAAACGCTTTCTTTATGCGACGGAATCATCTTGAGCGGAGGAGAAGATGTGGACCCGCAATTTTATGGGCAGGACCCTCATCCACAATTAGGACCAACCATACCGGAACGGGACAAAGTAGAAATCGCTATTGTTAAATATGCACTGGAGAATAACATCCCACTTTTGGCGATTTGCAGAGGGATACAAATCTTAAATGTCGCTCTAGGCGGGACCTTAATTCAGGATATCCCTTGCCAAGTTGACGAACCGATCCAACATTCGCAAATAGTAAAAAGAAGTCGTGATACTCATTGGGTGGAAATTGAGAATGATAGTAAATTATTTCAATTACTTGGCTCTGAGCAAGTAAGAGTAAATAGCCTGCATCATCAATCCATAGATAGGTTAGCCAGTGAGTTACGGGTAGTAGCACGGTCATCGGACGGAATTGTTGAGGCAGTAGAATATGTTCATCCAAGTACTTTTACAGTCGGAGTTCAATGGCATCCTGAATCTATGGCAAGTTCAAACACTGGAATGAACAACTTGTTTACCGAATTTATGAAAAGCAGCATGAAAGCCTCTGTTTTCTAAACTCAAAGTAAAGGAGAAATAAAATGGAGAAAATTTATCTGGATTATAATGCCAGTACTCCATTGGCACCTGAAGTGGTAGATGCAATGCAGCCTCTGTTATCCGATTTTTATGGAAATCCATCTGCCCTGCATTGGGCAGGAAGTCCCGTAAAAGAGGTATTACAGAATGCTAGAGAACAAGTGGCCAACTTAATTGGAAGCACAGCAGGGGAAGTCATTTTTACTAGCGGCGGCAGTGAAGCCAATAACCTGGCATTAAAAGGATATTATTTTAAAAATCGACATAAAGGCAATCATATCATTACCTCTAAAATTGAGCATCCTGCGATAATGAACCCTTGTAAGTTCCTGGAACAAGTAGGAGCAAAAGTGACTTACATAGGTGTCGATCAGTTCGGGAGAGTTATACCGGAAGAAATCGAAAAGGCAATCAAAAAAGAAACCTTAATGATTTCCATTATGCACTCTAACAATGAAACCGGGACATTGCAGCCAATCAAAGAGATTGGGAAGATCGCCGAAAAGTATGGGGTTGCTTTTCATACAGATGCTTCTCAATCAGCAGGAAAAATCTCTATTGACGTGAATGAACTAAAAGTTGATCTCCTCACGATTGCCGGACATAAATTATATGCACCAAAGGGAATCGGCGCACTATTTATTAGAAACGGAATTGAGCTTGAACCACTTATTCACGGTGCGGGGCATGAGTTTGGAATCCGTGCGGGAACGGAAAATACCTTACTGGCTGTAGGATTGGGTAAGGCCTGTGAAATCGTGAAGCACCAGGAAACAAATCAGCATATAAAGGAGCTGACCCACTATTTTTGGCGTCAACTACAGGCTGAATTTGGAGAACAAGTTGTCTTAAATGGGCATCCTGAATTAAGACTGCCCAATACCTTGAATGTCAGTTTTGTCAGAAAAGTAGGTCAAGACTTGCTTTCAGCAATCCCTAATCTTGCTGCATCAACAGGATCTGCCTGTCATGCCGGAAGTATTGAATTATCACCGGTTTTAAAGGAGATGGGTGTTTCTGAAGAAGTGGGGATGGGGGCAATTCGCTTTAGTTTAGGCAGGTACACGACAAAAGACGAAATTGATCAAATCCTTTTTTATTTTAAAAAAATTATATAACAAGTAAGGACTAACAAATGATGGTTAGTCCTTTTCACATTAATATTCTTGTTTTGAAACCATGGATTCTATATACTCGTGAAGTTTGTCTTCTTCATAATCATTCAGTTCTCTCATCGGAATCACCGTTAGACGAGTAGGATCACTCCCACGTACTTCGGCAACTAGTGCCTCATCCAGGTACACATTAAAGGCTGGTTCATTCTCGTGAGAACTATTGATTGTTTCTTTATGGAATTTTGGTTTGTTTTCCTCCATGACTATCCCACCTACTCATTAATTTCTACTCCATTACTATTACCAATTTTTAAAGAAACAATTATTTTTTCATCTGGTTTGCAATAATAAAATAGGGAGGTGATAGATGTGGATAAACAAAATAACTTTCCATCAGCCATGAATAATATGGGAGAACCTGCAGAGATGAATCCCCAAAAAAATTCACAATCAAGGGCACCCATGGTTGAAGTCAATCAATCAACAGAACCACAAGACCCGTTAGAAATTCGTGATCGTTCTTCCGTCACTGTACTCTAACAAATAAACAGGTAAAACATTTGTTTTACCTGGAGGCTTACAACATATTTTTCTTATGTTTTCGTAAAACAGTTATAAAACCGTCCAAAATATCATGACCGACCGAAAAGCCTTTTTGTTTGTAGAATTCCAAAGCATTTGTGTTGCCATTTGAGACAAAGATAAAATAATCTTCGACATCTTCAAATTGTTTTAACCAATCCATTGACATATTGAAAAGTGTAGAACCAATCCCGAATTGCCTGTATTCCTCTTTTATATAAAAATTAGATAAACATCCTACATTACTTTTACTGACAGAAGACAGATCAAAAAAAGTGGCAAAATCATTGGAATAGGCTTCTTTAGCAGAAATGTTGGAGTATACATAACCAACTGGTTTATCGCCGTCTTTTGCTAGTACCGTATAATTGTGCAGAGCACTTTTGATGGACGGAATCATCCTTGTTTCAAAACTCATGCTGTCAAACAATTCAGGTTTGTTAGTTGCCTTTGCTTTTTGGAATACCATAAGTTCATTACATAAATCTCTACAGCAATCAATATTTTCATCCAAGATCACTTCATATGTTAATTCCATCATTTTGCTCCTAGAAGAATTTGTCATAGCAACATTATAACAAAATGTTAAAGCGGCTAGGAAATTATATTTTGACAGTCCTCGTTATCCATGCTAATATGGCTATTAAATTCAAAATGTTTGTAAAAATTACATAATAAAATGCATCAGGTGCTGTGAGATCTTACACAGCTTAAAAGGGAAGACCGGTGAAAACCCGGCGCGGTCCCGCCACTGTAATGGTGAGCGACTTATCAAAAAACCACTGTTTCAATTGAAATGGGAAGGGATAAGGAGCGATGAACCTAAGCCAGGAGACCTGCCTGTTGTATGCGCTTGGACTCTACGGGTGTATAGGGGGGAGTGAGAAATACGTGTTGAGAAAACCTGATTGTCTCAATTCTAGTTAACTGTGCGTATCAATCTCTCTTTTCTTTTTGAAAAGGGAGATTTTTTGTTGGGACAAAAAAGAATCATATAAGGGGATGTAAAACAAGATGAAAAGTTCGAATTTAGGTTATCCAAGAATTGGAGAAAAACGAGAGTGGAAAAAGGTCCTCGAACAGTTTTGGGCAGGAAAACTAGAAAAAGAACTATTTTTAAAACAAATGGGCGAGATTCGCCTGCAGCATCTTCAAAAGCAAAAGGATCAGGGCATAGATTTGATTCCAGTCGGTGACTTTAGCGTATATGATCATGTGCTTGATACAGCTGTAATGTTCGGTTTGGTGCCTAAGCGGTTTAACTATAGTGGTGGAAAAGTGCCGCTAGAAACATACTTTGAAATTGCACGAGGAAGAAAAGATGCCGTGGCAGCGGAAATGACAAAATGGTTTAACACGAACTATCACTATATTGTTCCTGAGCTGGAAGGAGTTGTTCCGACTCTTGTTGATAACCGTCCACTCCAATTTTATCAAGAGGCAAAACAAAAACTGGGAATTGAAGGAAAACCAGTTATATTAGGACCGGTTTCCTTTGTGAAACTTTCAAAAGGGTATAGTGATTTTAAAACTATGGTTCTACAGTTTGTGCCGCTCTATGCTGAAATACTTAGTGAGCTCGAGGCGGAAGGAGTGGAATGGGTGCAGATCGATGAGCCTATGTTAGCGACAACCCTTTCCAAAGAAGAGGTAGAGCTAATTTCGGTTGTCTACCGCCAATTGCATGAGGCAGCACCAAAAGTAAAGCTTCTGTTGCAAACGTACTTTGATAGCACCGATTATTACAAAGAGATTATTGCCCTTCCTGTTCAGGGAATTGGCTTGGATTTCGTCCATGACCGTGGTGAGAATCTTGCCTCTTTGAAAAAGTGGGGTTACCCAAAAGATAAAGTGCTTGCCGCTGGTGTGATCGATGGCCGGAATATCTGGCGTGCCAATCTTGAAGATAAAACATCGTTACTTTTAGAAATTACTGAGATTGTTTCGAAGGACCGTCTGATTGTCCAGCCCTCATCAAGTTTATTACATGTGCCTGTAACAGTGAAAAGTGAAGATGCATTGGAAGAAATACTAAAAAATATGCTATCTTTTTCAGATGAAAAATTAAACGAGGTTGTTGTTTTAACAAAAGGCCTTCGTCTAGGGAAGGACGCAATTCAAGAGGAGATCGAAGCTAGTGCCAAAGCGATAAAAGCCTTGAATGACTCATCCTTCCGAAACAATCAACAAGTACAACAGGACATTGAAAACTTGGCATCATTTAGGGCAGAACGTGAAGTATCATTTAAGATTCGACAAGACCTCCAGGAAAGGGCATTCCAATTACCACTACTTCCAACAACAACTATTGGAAGTTTCCCGCAAACACAGGAGGTCCGAAAACAGCGTCAACTATGGCGTAAAGGCGAGTTAACAGAGGCCGAATATGAGAAATATATCAATACAGAAATTAAAAAATGGATAAAAATTCAAGAAGAATTAGGCTTAGATGTATTGGTCCATGGAGAATTTGAGCGGACAGATATGGTTGAATATTTTGGGGAAAAATTAGCTGGATTTCAATTCACTAAATTCGGTTGGGTACAGTCCTACGGCTCCCGCTGTGTAAAGCCGCCGCTCATATATGGAGATGTTTCCTTCCAGGTCCCAATGACCGTCAAGGAAACAATTTTTGCACAGTCGTTAACTACAAAGCCTGTCAAAGGAATGTTGACAGGTCCAATTACGATTCTCAATTGGTCGTTTGTCCGCGATGATATTCCGCGCTATGAGGTGGCCAATCAAATTGCCCTTGCACTTCGCAAAGAAGTTGAAATACTAGAGGAAAATGGAATCCGGATGATTCAAGTGGATGAGCCCGCACTGCGTGAAGGACTGCCCCTAAAGCGTGAGAACTGGGAAAGTTATTTGAATGCTGCCGTATATGCCTTCAAGCTTGCCACCACATCGGTTCAAAATGAGACCCAAATTCATACGCATATGTGTTATGCCAATTTTGAAGATATTATCGATGCAATAAATGCCCTCGATGCGGATGTCATTTCGATTGAGACATCCCGCAGTCATGGTGAATTACTGTCTGCATTCGAAGAAAATACTTATGACAAAGGAATTGGTCTTGGAGTTTACGATATTCATAGTCCTCGGGTACCAGCGCTAGAGGAGCTGACGAAAAATATTGAGAGGGCTCTTCAAGTCCTTGAGCCGAAGCTGTTCTGGATAAATCCTGACTGTGGTTTGAAAACCCGTGGGTTGGAGGAGTCTGTTGCTGCCCTAGAGGTAATGGTAGCGGCAGCACATCAGGTGAGAGATAACCTTGTTGTGAAAAAATAAATTACTTGTCAAAGTAAGAGTAGTATACTATATTAGTTGATATACAATATTTAGTGTTTTTTTTCAAAAAAGATACTAAATATAGATAATAACCAATGAAAATGGTGTCCATTGAGACATAATAGGGAATCTGGTGAAAATCCAGAACTGTACCCGCAACTGTATATGCTGACGAAATAATCATATCCACTGTCTTCGGACGGGAAGGGATTATAGTAGGGTGGAAGCATAAGTCAGGAGACCTGCCATTTTTATAGCGTGTTATCTTCTTCGGGAGGTGGGAAGATAGAACGAGGGGTATTCTGACTAATACAGTGATCCTGCTGTTTTACTAGATCAATCCACGTTTTATTAAACCCATCTTCTCTGAAGATGGGTTTTTTCATGCTTGAAAAAGAAATTGTGCCCGAGTTTGTGGGAAGAAGAGGGGATCCGGTAACAAAAAATGTTAATTGTGCCCTAGAGCCCGGAGAAAGGGAAGCAATGGTAACAAAAAAAGTAAATTATGCCCGAGTTCCAGAAAAAATAGGTGTGACGGTCACAAATAATCAATATTTATGCCCGTACTCCCCCAAAATACTGGAGCCACGGTCACAAAAAGGGGTAATATAAATGACTGTAAAAAATCATCCAGAGATGGATGCTGTTTTAGAAGCCATCAAAACAGCAAGTGAAAAATACAAACTAGACACCACCCTGCTTTATAAAAAGATATCAGAGCTAGAAGAGTCATCACGTTACGAACAATCACTGCTCTATGCCTTAAATCAAATCTCCATGGAGGATCCAAACTGGACTTTTCTGGCGGCAAACTTATTTTTAAATGATTTATATGAGAAAGCAGCCAAACATAGAGGATATCATCAAACTGAAAAATACGGGAATTTTTATAGCCTACTTACATATCTGACGAAAATAGGTATCTACTCTGAAGAATTATTAAATGATTATACAAAGGAAGAGATTGAAAACCTGGGGACAGTAATAGACCCAGATAAGGACCATTTATTTAATTATATTGGGTTATTTTTATTAGCAGACAGATATCTAGCGAAAGACTACGAGGGAAGAATCTACGAATTACCTCAAGAACGCTTTATGATTATCGCGATGACCTTGATGAAAAACGAGTCTAGGGAAAAGCGATTAAACTATGTGAAAGAAGCATACTGGGCATTAAGCAATTTGTATATGACCGTTGCAACCCCGACACTCTCGAATGCTGGGAAGAGTTTTGGCCAGCTTTCGTCCTGTTTTATTGATACGGTAGACGATTCGTTAGACGGGATTTATTTAAACAATTGGGACATTGCCCGCCTAAGTAAAGATGGCGGCGGCATTGGTATTTATCTTGGAAAAGTACGTGCGTTAGGGTCTGATATTAAAAAATTCAAGGGGAATTCCTCCGGTGTGGTTCCTTGGATCAGACTAATCAACGATACGGCTGTGAGTGTCGACCAACTCGGTCAAAGACAAGGAGCCATCGCCGTTTACTTAGATGTATTTCATAAAGACATGATGAATGGCTTTTTAGATTTGAAAACAAACAATGGTGACGAAAGACGAAAGGCACATGATATTTTTACCGGAGTGTCCATTCCAGATTTATTTATGAAAAAACTGGAAGAAGTCGATGAAAATGGGCGAAGTGTGGGAGAATGGCATACTTTTTGCCCTCATCAAGTCAAACAAATCATGGGCTGGAAGGATGAAGACGGTAACCCTCTTGGTTTAGAAGATTTTTATGACGAGCTGGATGAAAAATTCTTTACTGAAAAATACGAAGAAGCGGTAGGACATCCTCTACTCCCAAGGAAAACGTATCGGGCAATGGATATTATGGCGCGAATCATGATTTCTCAATTAGAAACAGGGACGCCGTATATGTTTTATCGGGATGAGGTCAATCGGCAAAATCCTAATAAACATATTCTAGGTATAGGACGTACGTCTATTTTTTGCAGTAATTTGTGTACGGAGATTGCCCAAAACATGTCTGCAACCACCATTGTCAAAGAATTTAAGGATGAAGTTGGAAATATTGTAATCGTACGAAAACCTGGGGATTTTGTTGTTTGTAATCTTTCATCTATTAATCTTCCAAAGTCAGTACATGTTTTAGAACGAGTAATTGCCATTCAGGTAAGAATGCTAGATAACGTGATTGATCTTAATACTATTTCTGTTGGACAAGCAGAAATAACCAATAAAAAATATCGTGCCATTGGCTTGGGAACATTTGGCTGGCATCACCTCTTGGCATTAGAGGGGATTTTCTGGGAATCAGATCAGGCGGTTTCCTTTGCCGATCAGCTTTACGAGGATATTGCCTACTTTACCATTCGTTCTTCGATGCAGTTAGCAAAGGAAAAAGGCTTTTATAGTAAGTTTGCTGGATCAGAATGGCAAACAGGACGGTATTTTGTGCGGAAAGGGTATAAGAGTGATCGGTGGGATCAGTTGAAAGAGGATGTTGCCAAATACGGTGTGAGAAATGGCTGGATGATGGCGATTGCGCCTAACTCTTCAACAGCCAAGATTGGTGGGTCGACAGATGGAATTGATCCATTGTATGCGGTCGAATACGCGGAAGAAAAGAAGAATTTCAAATTTAAAGTCACCGCACCTGATTTAGATCATAACACTTATAACTATTATCGCCGGTCGAGACATGTCCTGGATCAGACTTGGAGCATTCGACAAAATGCTGCACGTCAGCGGCACATTGATCAATCAATTAGCTTTAATCTTTATGTTCGTCATGACATTAAAGCGAAGGAATTATTGAATCTTCATATGGAAGCCTGGAAGCAAGGTTTAAAAACAACCTATTATGTGAGAAGTACATCTCAATCAGAAATCGAAGAATGCGAAGCATGCCATAGTTAATGAACAAAGGGAGGAAATTACAAAATGATTCATACACCATTAACCAAAATTAAACTGTTAAACCCGGAATATCCCAATAAGTCAACTGGAATCATCAATGGAAAGTCCTCAGGTCTGCTGAATTGGAACGATATTGCTTATCCAAAAATGTATGATTTGTATCAAACCCTGCTTGCAAATTTTTGGAAGGCGCAAGAAATTAATATGCAGGATGATATTAAGCAGTGGGATTCCCTAAGTGAAGCAGAAAAAGATGTTTTCCTGCGAATAAACACACAGCTTGCTTCACTTGACAGCCTGCAAACACCGACGATGAGTCAGGTCATGGATTATGTAACAGACTCTAGCTTCAAAGCAATCTTTGCTGTGATTTCACAGCAAGAAGCAGTCCATAATGAGTCCTATTCCTATATCTTAAGCTCATTAGTTCCAACGGGCGAACAAAATGAGCGTTTCAATCAAGCCAAAATGGATCCAATTGTTAGGAAGAGAAATCAATTGATTTTGGATGCGTATGAAAATTTTCGCGAGAGTCCAACGCCACAATCGCTATTTCAGTTAGGTGTGAATTCTATCAATCTGGAAGGGATTTATTTTTACGCCGGGTTTGCCTTTTTCTATCATTTAGCTCGCCAGCAAAAAATGCTGAAAACGAGTACCATGATCAGTTATATTCAACGTGATGAAATGCAGCATGCCTACTTTATTGCCCAGTTTATCCGTATTCTTTTAACGGAAAATCCTGACCTTCATACAGAGGAAAATATCAACTATGTGTATCAAACAATTGGGCAGGCGGTTGAACTTGAAAAAGAGTGGGCGCACTACATCTTAGCTGAAATAAAGGGTATTGATTTACAAGAATTTGAAGAGTATGTCGAGTATCTTGCCAATAAACGGTTGAGACAGTTGGGATTGAACAACCTTTATCCTGAAAAAATAAACCCTATGCCATGGATCCAGGTGTTTGGCGATGACATGGTAAATGAGACGAAGTCGGATTTCTTTGAGCAAAAATCAAGAACCTACTCAAAAGTTTCACAGTCCAACGGGTTTGACGAATTATAAGATGAAGATTGCCATTGTTTATTCGTCTGTTACCGGAAACACCAAAGAATTAGCCGAGATGATTTATAAAAACTTGATCGGCCGTTCAGTGGATGTGTACATTTATAGGATTGAAGATTTTTCCCTTGCGTTTCTAAGTATCTTTGATGCCATCGCGATTGGAACTTATACATGGGGAGATGGTGAAATCCCTAAAGAGATGTGCAAACTTTATCAGGGCTTTGAGGAGCTTGACAATAAAGACCTGGTCACAGCCGTTTTCGGTACGGGAGATAGCTTTTATCCGAACTATTGTGGTGCAGTCGATTTGTTCCGGGATATGTTATACGTTCACACCAACCTTGCTGCAACGTTGAAAGTGGAACTGCTTCCACAAATACTGGACTTACATCGCAGTCAAATGTTTGTGGATTCCATAATAAAAAGGGCTAAACAAATAGCTTACAATTCCGGATTGAAAGTATAAACTATATAAATAACAGGTAAAAAAATCACAAGTTTTTTTCCTGTTATTTTTAAGATGTAAAGGTGCTGGTGTCTATGAAAGATAAAGATTTCCATTGCTGTGCGACATGCCGTCATTTTAAAATAGAGAAAAAATCAGTAGGAATTACTTATTTTTGCAGCCGGTTAGGTTATGAAACAAAAACGAACTATAAATTTGATTGCTGGAACCCTAAGGAGCAGGTAATAAAGCTGCTGAATAAAAGAAACAGTGGAATCAGTTGAAATTTCCAGAATCGGGTGTAAGTCGAAAAAGTGAGGACCGCACGAAGGTAACGGGTTCCGTTTCCTATTACAAAAGTGAATATACAACTAAAAATAGCTTATACAGAGAAATCCAGCCATAATTGTCTGGATTTTTTATTTCTAATTATTAGTTGTTAATGAAAATACTTTTGAATTGTTAACATTTTCGTCACAAAGATAGTTTAATATATTTTGATGGGAAAACTATTTACTCATATGGAAAATCAAAACATATCAAATTCATGATCATTTTGATATGATAGTAGTTGTTTTTTTAAAGAAACCAATTGTGTTAGATCACAGGAGGAATTTGCATGGATCGATTATTACAACTGAATACGATTTTTATCAGTATTATCATTGAAGCATTCCCATTTATAGTCGTTGGGGCTTTTATTTCTGCCCTGATAGAAGTTTTTGTTTCTGAAAATACACTGCTTAGAATTCTACCCAAAAATAGATATTTATCTGTTGTTGCTGCTAGTTTTATGGGAGTATTATTTCCTGGATGTGAATGTGGGATTGTTCCTATCGTTTCACGGTTAATAAAAAAAGGACTGGCCCCTCATGCAGCAATTTCCTTTATGCTTTCTGGTCCAATTATCAATCCGATTGTTTTATTTGCAACTTTTATTGCATTCGGTGATAGCTGGACGATGGTAGGGTACCGAGCAGGGTTAGCAATCGGTGTTTCAATTTTAGTGGGACTTGTATTATCTTTTGTCATAAAGGACAATCCACTAAAAGAAAATAATGAAGTACATGTTCACGATCATTCTCACCAGAATACTAGACAAAAATTGTTGAGTGTTCTTAACCATACTATTGACGAATTTTTTAATATGGGAAAATACGTAGTGCTGGGTGCACTTCTTGCATCTACTATGCAAGTTTATGTACCTACACGGATATTAACAACGCTGGGAGGTACACATGTAACTGCAATATTGGTTATGATGGTTTTAGCTTTTATCCTATCTGTTTGTTCGGAAGCAGATGCTTTTGTAGCGGCATCTTTTCGTAATTTTTTTCCCCAAACTTCAATCGTTTCTTTCTTAGTGTTTGGCAATATGGTAGATATTAAAAATTTACTGATGATGTTTGGGTCTTTTAAAGCAAGATTTGCTCTTCTATTAGTTTCATTAATTTCGTCATTTGTATTCATTGGTTCACTTCTTTTGTAAAGGATGTTGGATGATGTTTAAAGTCCTTATTTTAATACTTACTACAAACTTGTTTTTTATGCTGCATGTCACAGGAAACATTTCAAAATATATAAACATGAAATATAGCTTCTTATCGGAGAGTATGATCGTTATTTTGTTCATACTTACAGTTGTCGAAGGGATTAAATTATGGTCATCTGGAGAGAAGAAAGAAAAAGAACATGATTGTGATTGTAACCACGAGCATCATGACCATCATGACCATGAGCATGATCACGAAATAAAGAAACCATCTGCTGGGAAAAAAATAAAAAAATTCTTGGCATACTCTCTTGTGTTAATTCCTGCTATTACTGGCGTAGTTTTGCCGGTGGCAACTCTTGATTCACAGTTAGTGAATGCCAAGGGATTTTCATTTCCAACATTAGAAGACGGAAGTGATAAGTACGGAACCCATCAGGTTCTGAATCCTGATATGAGTAAATTCATGAACCAATCTGATTTTACGGATTTAGTCAGGAAAGAGTCTAAGTCTTATATTCCAAAAAATAATATTACTTTAACAGATAAAGACTATTTAGTCGGGTTAGAAGTGCTTTATAATTTTTCAGGGGATTTTGTAGGGAAAACTCTCACTATGAAAGGATTTACTTACAATGGCCCTGGGTTACAATCCAACCAACTATTTTTACTTCGATTCGGGATGATTCACTGTGTCGCAGACTCGGGAGCTTTTGGTTTGATGATTCAATTCCCGAACAATATTCATATCCCAAATGACCAGTGGTATCAGATGACAGGAACCATGGATACAGTCTATTATCCACAAATGAAAACCAAAATACCTGTTTTAAAAGTGACAAGTTACAAAACCATTCCAAAGCCGAATGACCCTTATGTTTATAGAAATAGTTTAAATTAATAAGAAAGAAGGTACCCAATTGCTTTTAGGGTACCTTCTTTTTTATTGTTGTTATGTCCGGCCTTGAATCAATTAAGACTATCATAATACCTGACTATTGAAGAAATATTAGAATTATCAGCCTATATGTTCAATTATCGCGAAAAAGTTTTATTTTTAGCTTGAAAGGTTTCTTTTTGTCTAAAAGACGAACAATATTAATAATTGACAAACCAATATTCGTGTTATACAATCAATTTTGGGTTTGAGATAAAAAGTATTAAAACTCAATTATGAATAAGAGGATGAAACTGTTCACTTTCGGAAAACTATTTTTATTAACTAAATTATTTTTACTTAAAAAATGAATTCAAAGTACAAAACTTAAAATATGGAGTGAAAACACACATGGATAATGTATTTGACTATGAGGATATTCAGCTTGTACCAGCAAAATCGATCGTAAACAGCCGTACTGAATGTGATACAACCGTTACATTTGGCGGCCGTACATTTAAGCTGCCAGTTGTGCCTGCAAATATGCAGACGATTATAGATGAGAAGATTGCCGTTTACTTAGCAGAAAATAATTACTTCTATATTATGCATCGTTTTCAGCCAGAGAAGCGCTTGGATTTTGTTAAAGACATGCAAGCTAGAGGATTGTATGCTTCGATTAGTGTGGGCGTAAAAGAAGATGAGTATCGTTTTATTAAAGAATTAGCAGAAGAAAATCTTACACCTGAATACATTACCATTGATATTGCACATGGACATTCCAATGCTGTGATCAATATGATTCAGCATATCAAGAAACACCTTCCTGGAAGTTTTGTAATTGCGGGAAATGTTGGAACACCTGAAGCAGTAAGAGAATTGGAGCATGCAGGTGCAGATGCTACAAAAGTCGGCATTGGACCAGGTAAGGTTTGTATTACTAAAATAAAAACTGGATTTGGTACGGGCGGCTGGCAATTAGCTGCACTAAGATGGTGTGCAAAAGCAGCAAGCAAGCCTATAATTGCTGATGGAGGCATCCGAACTCATGGGGATATCGCCAAATCGATTCGATTTGGCGCATCGATGGTAATGATCGGTTCTTTGTTTGCTGGACATGAAGAATCTCCAGGAGAAACAGTAGAAAAAGACGGAGAGCTATATAAGGAATATTTTGGTTCAGCCTCCGAGTTCCAAAAAGGCGAGAAAAAAAATGTTGAAGGTAAAAAAATGTATGTGAAATTTAAGGGGTCTTTACATGATACCCTAGTGGAAATGGAGCAGGATCTGCAATCTTCCATTTCCTATGCTGGCGGTAACAAACTCTCAGCCATTCGAAATGTAGATTATGTTATTGTGAAGAATTCCATTTTCAATGGAGATAAGATTTATTAAGATTTATGAAAAAATCGGCCAATTGGTCGATTTTTTTTTATTCGCTTAACTGTATTATTAACAGAATGAAATTTCAAGTCAGATTCCCTCATAAAAAATGAATTTCTTACGAACTTCTATATATAGCTTAATAAAGGGTGGATGTTCCCTTTCTTTCGTAAAAAAAAGTCAGCTTTCTACATTAATATATATTTCATCATCAACTGTGTAAACAAGGGAATAGGGGAGAGTTTTTTGAAGGAATTTGTAGTGTGTTATACCTTAGAGAATGATATTAAACGAGAAAGAATACTGAAAGAGACCGATACTAAAAAGGAAGAGGTTGTTCAAGAGATACTAGAAAAAATTGAACAACGGAAATATTTTCTCGCCAGAGACAGCCAAGGAGATTACTGGATTAATAGTTCCTTAATCCGTTATATTCGTGTAAATGAACAAAATCGGCTAAAATATAACCTCATCCATATGTTGTAACTAAAAAATGCCTCTTAAATCAACTTTGAGTAACTATGTATAGGGGAGAGTAGTAGAATGTCAGAAGAAACTTATCAATCTCGTGAAGAACGAAAAGCAGCTGAAAAAGCGAGACAAAATCAACAAAAGAACAATCGATTACCAAAAAAAGGGTCGATGCTAAAAAAAATAATCATCGCCTGTCTAGTGCTAGGTCTCGTGTCAACAGGAGCAGGAGCGATTACTTTTGCTTCTATGATAAAAAATGTCCCTAAGTTGGATTCTTCTAAACTGGTCGATCCACTTTCGACAAAGTTTTATGATAAAGACGGGAATTTTTTATATGAATATGGAAAAGAGAAGCGAACTAAAATTACGTATGATCAAGTCCCAAAAGTGCTTGAGGAAGCATTTATTGCCACGGAGGATTCCCATTTTTATGATCATCACGGTATTGACTTAAAAAGGACTGCCAAGGCTATTTTAGTGAATTTAACGGGAGATTTTGGCTCACAAGGAGGAAGTACGATTACACAGCAGGTAATTAAGAACTCGTTTCTGACTCCCGAGAAAACATTAAAGCGAAAAGTCCAGGAATGGGACTTGGCGTATCAGTTAGAACAAAAATATTCCAAGCATGATATTTTAATGATGTATTTAAACAAGATTTATCTTGGTAACCGATCTTATGGGGTTGCAGCAGCAGCGAAGAATTACTATGGTGTTGAAGCTAACGATTTGAAAAAATTATCGCTCGCACAAGCAGCTATGCTAGCTGGACTGCCACAGAGTCCGAATAATTATGATCCAACAAAACCGGAAAACAAACAAGCAGCCACCAAGCGCCGCAATATTGTTTTAAGTTCAATGCTTAGAGATGGGTATATAACAGAAAAACAAATGCAGGAAGCATCAAAAGTTTCCGTAACAGAGGGACTTACAGCGAAAAATACGCAGCAAAGTATGCCCTATGAAGCATTTTTGGACGCAGCTGTAAAAGAAGTAAAGGGAAAACTTAAGGATGTAGACATCAGTAAGGACGGATTATCTATTTATACCACGCTGGATCCAAGGGCACAGGATTATGCCGACAAAATGATAAATACCAATGAAATTATTGCTTATCCAGATTCTAATTTTCAGGGAGCTTTTGTCTTTCTAGATACCAAAACAGGAGAAGTAAGGGCGATTGGAAGTGGCCGGAATGACTATAAAGCACAATTCCTCGGGAATAACCTTGCAGTCAATCTCAAACGTCAACCTGGTTCCTCATTTAAACCTATTTTTGATTATGGTCCAGCGATTGAAAAGTTAAAATGGTCGACTGCTCATAAGATTAATGACCAAGAGACCTTCTATTCAACTGGTCAGCCTATTTCAAACTGGGATCACCAATATCACGGATTACTGACGATTAGGACAGCCCTTGAAAAATCTTATAATATTCCTGCGCTTCTCACACTTAGAGAAGTCGGACTTGATAAGTCCAAGAGTTTTGCAGAGCAACTCGGCATTAAATTTAAAAATGACCAGGTTTATGAATCTTATTCAATTGGCAGTAATACCGTCAGTCCTGTTGAAATGGCAGGAGCCTACAGTGCTTTTGGAAACGATGGTGTCTACAATAAGCCGCATTTTGTCCAAAAAGTTGTTTTTCCGAATGGTAAGGCTGTTAATTTTGCCGAAAAGTCACAGCGTGTCATGCAAGACTACACTGCTTATATGATAACCGACATGTTGCGTTCTGTCGTAAATACAGGGACAGGTACTACAGCCAATGTTCCTGGACTAGATGTTGCCGGGAAAACAGGAACAACCAACTTTGATACAAAGACTCGTGCAAAATACGGTTATCCAAACACAGCGACTAATGATAGCTGGTTTGCTGGATACACACCACAATACACCATGGCAGTCTGGACAGGATATGCACAAAACGGATCAGGTAACTACATGGCAGGTAATACGACAAAAATTGCCCAATATATGTTCAAAGCGATGATGCAATCCTTTGGAACAGATCCTTCCACTTTCCAGCAGCCAAACAGTGTTTATCGAGTAAATAATGAATTATATATAAAAGGGAACAGTTCTGCAGAAGTCCCAGTTAAACCCAAAAACAAAGAAGAAAAAGCCACACCAAAAAACAGTGAAAAAATTAATGAAGTCAAGAAAAATCACTCAGAAGGATGGAAAAAACAAAAAGAAAAAGGTAAAGGCGAAGGTAAAGGTAAGGGGAAAAATAAATAAGAAGCATGGGGACGGTTCTTTTGCTTCTAAACCTCCAGGTAAATCTATGTCTTTTATAAACAAGAGAAAATTTTTATTGACTTCATGTTTAAAATTCAATAAACTAATTGTTAATTAACAAATAAAGGCAATGATGAGAAAAAGTAGAATGAATTTGTTTTTCCACAGAGAGCTTCGGAAGCTGAAAAGAAGCAAAAGCAATCATTTGAACAATGGTCTCTGAGCTTCGTACTGAACATACGATATGTATTAGTAGGATACGACGAGTGTTGGCACTCGTTATCAATGCCACGGTATATGAGCAGCGTTTTTTAGCTCCGTACTTGCTGAGGCAAATGGTGTAAGCCATTTGTGAAATAAGGTGGTATCACGTGGAATATAAACCTCGTCCTTAACTATTAACAGTTATGGACGGGGTTTTTTTGTTTTTATTAAATTAATAGTGGGAGGTATCATTTTGAGTATTTTTATCGGAGGTGCTTGGGCGTATGCGAATGGCTCATTACATCTTGGCCACATTTCAAGTTTGTTACCTGGTGATATTTTAGCGAGATATTACCGTATAAAAGGAGAAGAGGTTTTATATGTATCAGGCAGCGATTGTAATGGAACACCGATAACCATTAGAGCAAAACAAGAAGGGGTGTCTCCACAAGTGATTGCGGATCGTTACCACCAAGAATTTGCAGACTGTTTTTCAAGATTAGGATTTTCCTACGACATGTATACAAGAACCGATACAGCACATCATCATAAAATTGTTCAAGCGATATTTTTAGCTTTACTTGAAAAGAATCTTATCTACAAAAAAGAAATAGAGCAAACCTATTGTGAATATGATCAGCAATTTTTACCTGATCGCTATGTGGAAGGGATTTGTCCAATTTGTGGGGCACAGGCGCGTGGAGACCAATGTGATTTTTGTTCAAGTGTGTTAGAATCACTCGAATTACTAAATAGAAAATGCAAAATTTGCGGGCATACGCCTACGACAAGAAAAACAGAGCATTTTTACTTTTCGTTAAGTTCCTTTCAAACTATTTTGGAAAACCATACTCAGCAAGCTGAAAAAAATCATCTATGGCGTGAAAATGCAATATCGTTGACCAAAAGATATTTAAAAGAAGGCTTGCAAGATCGAGCCGTTTCAAGGGATCTGCCTATTGGGGTAAGTGTTCCGGTACCAGGTTATGAGGATAAGAAAATCTACGTATGGATTGAAGCCGTTTCAGGGTATTATACGGCCAGTAAGCTATGGGCAAAAGAAACGAATCAAAATGACTCAGGCTTTTGGGAATCTTCTGCTAGATCTTATTATGTACACGGAAAGGATAATATCCCATTCCATTCTATTATATGGGCAGGAATTCTGGCAGGGCTAGAAATACAACCATTACCGACACATATCGTTTCTAATGAGTATCTTACGCTGGAAAAGAAAAAATTATCTACGAGTAAGAATTGGGCCGTTTGGGTTCCAGATATGTTAGAACGATATGAACCTGATTCTATCCGTTACTTTTTAACAATTAATGCACCGGAAAGCCGTGATGCTGATTTTTCGTGGAAGGAATTTATCTATAGCCATAACAGCGAATTATTGGGTGCTTACGGGAACTTCGTAAATCGCACATTGAAGTTTATAGTAAAGTCTTTCGATGGAGTTATCCCTAAAAAGGACGTTACACTTTCCATTCAGGATATTGTTAATCATTTGTACGAAGAAGTTGGAAACTCTATTGAACGTACATCTTTCAAACAGGGATTGGAAAAGATTTTTGAATTAGTTAGATTCGCAAATAAATATTTTGACGAACAGCAGCCATGGAAACAGGTACACGAAGATCCTGAGTCATGTAAACAAACCTTAGCAAATTGCGTCTATCTTATAGGGAACCTAGCGCATGTCTTGACTCCATTCCTTCCTTTTTCAAGTGAAAAGGTCAAAAAAATGTTAAATATAATAGAAATAAATTGGAAATCTTTCGGAGTTGAAACGGAATGTTTATCTAACGTTGAACCATTATTCGAACGGATCGATACAGCAAGAATTGAAGAAGAGCTAGAAAGATTAAACCATCAAACTGTTTAACCATAAAACCAATGCATACCGATGACGCTGCTAAAAAAGGCAGCGTTTTTCCATGATTTCGCAAGAAGCAGTTACCGATCATAAATGTCGAAATTTGTCGATGAAAAAATAAAACTGTATCCGTTTTCAGTTGTTAAGATAGTATGGTCCATAAATATTTTCAATTTTTACTCTCTTACGACTATTTTAATCGTAGTGTGTATTGATGAGAACTTATACAGGAGGATAACTAATGCAGCAGATACACAAATGTAAATCGAAAATAAATAGAAATGAGGAAAAGATACAAACTGTCCGTCTAAGTATCGAAATTCCTGAAAACATTAGAGATAATTTTCGGGATGCCGTCGAGAATAACGGAAAGTCAATGAAAGATGTACTTAGAGTATATATGCAAAAATATATATGGAAACAAAGCGAATTACAAAGAAATAGACAAAAACGAAGACAAAATATTTGATCGAAAAAAAAGAAAACCAAAGTGCCTTCCCTCACTATGGCTTTCATTCAAGGAGTAATGTCACAAGTCTAGTATAGGCTTAAAAAAAGGTATCTCCAAGTTTCTTGTTAGATTTATTTACATACTTATTTAAACTAATGAATCCCAGCATGGTAAACTTGGATATAAAAAACAGCTAGGTGCGGATCCCTAGCTGTTTTTTTTGTCCTATTGTTCAAACTTCTTTAATGTTTGTATTACAGCATTGATTGCCTCGTTTTCGTCATCGCCGGAAACCTCTAAAGTAATTTCTGCCTGCTTTGGAATGGCTAAAGATAAAACGCCGAGAACCGACTTTACATTAACCGTTCTTCCTTTGTGGGTAAGAAAAATATCCGAATTAAATTGCGAAGCTGCTTGAACCAATTGATTGACCGGTTGGGCGTATAATCCTGCTCTGTTATTAATTTTCACTGTTTGCTGAATCATTATAGTCCTCCTTGGGGATATTGTAGGTTAGTTCTATCACCATTCTTTTATGTATGAAGCAAATTCCTAAAAAATGCTGTTGATTTATCAAATTAGCAAAATGGTAGGGGAGTCCAATTTACTGGGTAGGAAGGAAGAATCATTTCCATTTATGGAATATGATTCTTTGATGCTTTATATACGAATAGACCCCGATAACAATAAAAATAATGATCGCCCCATTTGCCGTCATATTGATTACATTGGTATGCGGAAAAAGCTTATTAATTGTACTTAGCCAACCAGCTAAAATGGGATCCTTCAGCATGCCAATTACAGCATTTTGGGCAATAAAAGCTCCCGCAATAATATTAATCCAAAAAAAGCTTGTGGCGAGCTTTACAACGAATGGGAGGAATAGAAGCGAAACTAAAAGACTTGAAAAGATTCCAAGTGTTACGGCTTCAACATGTTGAGATATCCCTACAATAATGACTACACTGTCAAGACAAATTAAAAAGTCTGTAGCCGCTAGAATAGATAGGACTTTTATTTTTAAAAAGATAGATTGATTGAAAGGCCTTGTTAAAGGTTCTCCGTCGATTGATTTTCGAACAAGTTTAAAAGCAATCAAAAGCAAGATGATGCCCATCGATAGCTGCAGCATTGGGACACCTAAAATACTCTTGATGATAATAACATAGATAGCCCGCGAGAGGGTAAGAACAATAATAGCAGGCAAGGTGATTTTTAAATGTGTATACCTACGTAAAATAGTCCCTAAAATTAACAAATTATCAATGTCACTTACTAAGGTTATAAAAAAAACTTTAGCTACTTCAGTCAATTCTTTTGCCCCTTTATTTCATCCTCCTATTACATTTATGTACGCATACATTTTTTTATTATCTATAATTCTGAAAAATCCACTTCATTTCGGCTGTCAAACAATAAAATAAGGCGTGGAAGAAACAAACTTAAAACAGGAGTCCATAGGGGCATGTCCTTTTTTTATGGTCTAGCCTCTTGTTATTTTTTAAATTAAAAGAGCCTATTTTTTTTCAAATCGTTTCGTTTTCAATGCATATTCAACAGAAAATAATTCATAGAAAATTTTTCAACAGATGCTGGAAAATAACATACACCTGTTATATAATTAAAATTAATTAA
>NZ_JBALNF010000027.1:0-74577 GCF_036962465.1 Neobacillus vireti | reverse complement strand
TGGAAGTTAAATAGATGGGACCGCTGGTATGATTATGAACAAGGGAAATTCATTCACGAGTCTGAGTTTCAGCCAGAACAGAACATAGACCATGCTATGCTTATTGTTGACCGGTTAGAAAGGCTAGGATTTACGTATGAAATAAAAGGATTGTCAAAGGTTTGTTTTAATGATTTTTGTGCAACAGGAGAATCATTGGCACAAGCAATTACGAATGCTGCCTTTGAAATTGTGGAACGAAATTCCGTAATGGATAGCACAAGATTGTGGCAGAAGCTGTGCTAAATTAAAGTTCAAAAAATAAGGGGAGTCACTGCTAAGATTTGAAGAGTGAGCTATTTAACGCTCGCTTTTTTTATTGTTCAAAAAAAAGACCTCTGATTAAAATAATCAAAGGCAATAATGGGCTCAGTGGTCTAGGCTAAGCCTAATAGGGAGGTCTAAACTCGAAGGAGTTTAAACATAAAAAAGAGTTAATGCAATTATCATTTAAGCATTATCAACTTAAATAAGATTAAACTACTTTAAACTTAATTTTTCCTTAAAATCATAAGAAATTTTATTTCTGTTGTTGCATATTTTTGTTGATTTTCTAAAAAATATGTGATTCTCGATTAGATGGTTTTGATACGTTATTTGATAGAATGAGGTCAGGAGATGAGGGAGAATCGTAATGAATAAACTAAATGGATTATTTTATGAAAGAATTGGATTGTCACAGGAACATCTTATAACTTTTGATTCATTAGCCACCGTTTTGGAAAAAACAGCCCAAACAATCCCGTTTGAAAATTTATGTATCATTGATAAGAAGACTAATGAAATTACGAAGGGGAACTTAATTAATAAAATTTTGGTTAGAAAGGAAGGGGGAATCTGCTATGAATTAAATTCACTTTTCTATTTTTATTTAATCACAAATGAATTTGACGCCTTCCTAGCTCGCGGTGTTGTGTTTAATCAAGCTAAACAAGAATATCAAGATCTTGGGAGAACCCATGTAACCATTCTGGTCAATCATGAAGGGCGAAGCTATGTTGTCGATACTGGCTTTGGTGGGAATTTACCGTTGAAACCCGTTCCCTTAACAGGTGAGCCGGTTACCTCTCATAATGGGGAATTTAGAGTTCGCAAACTAAATACGCAATATGGGAATTATGTGCTGGAGATGAAGCTTAAGCATAAAGATACAGAATGGAAGATAGGCTATGCCTTTGATAACAGGAATCCTATTTACGATGTGACGGAATTTAATGAAATTCAGTCAATTATCGCAGAACACCCCGAGTCTCCTTTTAATAAGGGGCCGTTACTTACACGTCTTACAAGTAATGGGAATATAACTTTAACGAATTCGACTTGGACAGAGTGGAAGGATGGGATAGCTTCAAAAGAAATAATTGAGGCTGAAAAATTTAAGGAGTTGGCAAAACAACAATTTGGGATAGAGAAAGAATAACAGAAAAAGCAACGCCATGGAGCGTTGCTTTCATTATTTTTCGTGATTGTGGATGACTTGTACCCTTCCAACCTGCCCATCTGAGAGTCGGACTTTGATGCCATGAGGATGGGTAGAGGAGTTGGTAAGTATATCTTTTACGATCCCTCTGGTCAACTTCCCCGTTCGTTGATCTGCTTTTAAAACAATATCAACCGTCAATCCTGGTTGCAGGTCTTTTCGATTTCGTCCGTTCATTAGACACCCATTTTTCTGCGGGTATTACTTGGCTTCTTTGTTTGCTGGCTTTTCATTTTCTGAGTTGCTTGGCTGCTATTTGCCTGCCCTTTGCCTGAAGCAGATTGATTCTTTTTGTTTGCTAACTGCTGCTTCATTAGATCTTGAAGACTAACCTTCTTTTTTTCTTCGGTTTGATTATTTTCAGTCATAGGAAATTCTCCTTTTTAAAATAGGTATTGTTATTATAGTATAATCTATTTTAAATGATTGTTAAAGAAGGCAAGACAAGGGTTTTAAAAATGACTGAAATGTCCTTAAAATCAACTAAATAAAAAACAACGCACTAACTAAGTATAAACCAATTGCAAGCGCAGCACCAATGACAGAAATCTTCAATTTAAAGCGGGCATACTCCACTAGTGGCATATCCAAAATTGACGCGGTCGTAATGGTAGTATCACCCAAGGGCGAAGTTAACGCACCAAATGCTCCGCTCGCAAACACCGCCCCGACCGTTAACGGAATCGATGCACCAGTAGAAACAGCCAGCGACATACCTAAAGGCATAAACAACCCCCAAGTTCCCCAGGAAGATCCAATAAAATAGCCGATTAAAGAACCGAGCACAAAAATAGTGACAGGGGTCAAAAAAGCTGGCAGAAATGAACCCAATGTCGAACTGATAAACTTTGAAAAACCTAGATCCTCCGCCGATAATGTCAAAGACCAGATGAGGACTAGAAGACTAATGGCTTCCATCATTTGATTTCCACCATCATAAAAATGGTATAAGATTTCATGCAAGGCTTGTCTCCTAATGATGTAGAACACAAATGATAAGACAAGTGTAATGAAAACGGCTAGCAGCATCACGAAGGTTGCATCTGCCATCGAAAAAGCTTCGAATACTGTTTTAGCCCCTTTATCTTTACCGTCTTTCCACAAAAGGAATAATGATAATCCTAGCAGTAAAAGGACGGGGAAGATTAAATTCCAAGGCTGTGCTTTGACTAAGGACAATTCTTTTTGTATGCCCGCTCGATGAAATTCATTTCCTTCTGCATCTAATAGCTCATGGTCACGTTGTCTAGCATGACCTCTCTTTTCCGGATTCCAAAAGGTAAATAGAATTCCAATCAATAGCATTACAATCGCAAAGAAATCAAACAAGATACTTAGCAGGAATACATGATAAGCTGACATGTCTAATTGTAATTTTCGGATGCTTCCTTCCACTAGTGAAACCATGAATCCCACAAATGCTGTCGCAACGGGTAAAAGGACAATGACTGACTCCGTGGAAATATCCATCATTAAGCCAACTCGTTGTTTAGGGACATTCATTTTTTTAATTAGCGATTTAACGACAGGGCCAATCATCATAATCCGGAACATTGGCATCATAAACGTGAAGGGAAGGGTGAGCCAAATGAGTCCTAAGAGTCCTCGTTCGGTCTTAATCCTAGCCCCAATCCATTCTGAGAATCCTTTAATGCCACCGGAAATATTCATCATCCCGACCAACCCGCCAAATAAATAAAGAAACCCGATAATTTTAATATTGTTTCCATTGGATAGGGTTGTAACAATATAAGAAACGGTTTGATAGGCACCTGCTAATAAATGAGTTTGAACAATAAAAGCGCCGGCCAGTAAGCCAACGACAAGGCCGGGCAAGATGTTTTTCAGCCATATTGACATGGAGATGACAATAATAAAAGGTAACAGAGAAAGCCATGTATGCTCCAAAGTCTCTTCCTCCGGTCATTTATCTTTAAACTATTTGTTTATTATTGCCAAGGTGGTGGACATTATGTCGTTGGAAAAGAAAAACCGCCTTTATTAGAGGCGGAAGTGATGTGTTAGAGGATTTTAATTGTCCGATAATGGAATAAACCCATTTCTGAATTTAAAATCCTAGCTTCATTTAGTAAATGAAATTATAAGTACTTATTTTAATCTATTCGCTTTTTTTGCAGCCTCTTTTAAAATTACCTCTATTTGGGCGTTCACACTTCGGAGCTCATCTTCAGCCCATTTTTCCAACACCTCGTATAACTTTGGGTCAATCCGAAGCGGAAATGCTTTTCGTTTACTCATTAACTACACGACCTTAATAAATACTTCCGGTATTGATAATTGGCTGTGTACCTTTTTCGGAAACAATCGCGACCATTAAGTTATTGACCATTTGAGCCTTCTTCTCTTCATCAAGCTCTACAATATCCTGTTCGGTTAGTTGGTCAATCGCTGCTTTTACAAGCCCTACTGCGCCGTCAACAATCACTTTACGAGCAGATAAAACAGCTTGGGCTTGCTGTCTTTGAAGCATCGCAGAGGCGATTTCCGAAGAATAGGCAAGGTGCATAAGTCTAGCTTCAATCACATCTACGCCAGCAACCTCCAGTCTTCTTTGAAGATCTCGAACCAACACGTCCGCGACTTCATCACTATTTTGCCGAAGGGTAAATGCACTTGTATTATTTTCGAATGAATCATAGGAATAGGTACTTGCAATATGGCGAATACCGGTTTCACTTTGAATTTGAATAAATTTTTCATAGTTCTCCACGTCATACAATGCTTTGGCTGCATCCCTTACTTTATAAACCACGACCGCAGCAATTTCAATTGGATTTCCTTCTAAATCATTTACTTTTAATTTCTCGCTGTTAAAGTTCGTAACTCGTAAGGAAACGCTTCGTTTGAAGGTAAATGGAATAGTAGCCCATAAACCTTGGTCCCGGATGACACCAAGATAAGTACCAAAGAATGTTAAGACTTTTGCTTCGTTTGGCTGAACAATCGTTAAACTTGTTGCAATAACTAATCCCAAGAGTAACACCACTATTCCAACCGTTTTTTCAGCAATTGAATCTCTTGTAACGATTAAAAATATGCCAATACCAACACAGGCTAAAGCAATAATAAGTGCGGCGAAACCATTCATTTTAAAGATAGACTTTTCCCTCATTTAGAATCCCTCCTAAAGGTAAAGTGATATAAAAGTGATATCACATTCATATCATAATCCACTAGTTCAAATAAGTAAATCCTTACCATAATTGAAATTAGTTACACAAGGAATATTTAAAATTGTGGTATAATTTGCTAAAATTAGGTAGAAAAGGGGGAGATTATCATGGACGAAAGGTATCCAATTGGGAAATTCGAATATAAAGGTGAAATAACCAACGAGGTTGTTAAGGATTGGATAGAAGAAATTGAAGAGTTACCCGAACTTTTAAGATCAGTTGTAAAAAATATGAATATGGAACAACTTGATACCCCTTACCGACTTGGGGGATGGACCGTACGTCAGGTTGTCCATCATATAGCCGATAGTCATATGAATGCATATATTCGTTTTAAATTAGCCCTAACCGAAGAAAATCCGGTGATTAAGCCTTACCAGGAAGAAAAATGGGCGGATCTACCCGATAGTAAATTGCCAATTAATGTTTCATTAGAACTCCTCACAGCCCTCCATAAACGATTAGTCCAACTACTTCGTAGTTTAAATTCGAATGATTTGAAAAGAACATTTTTGCACCCTGAATCAGGTGAAGTTTCTGTGGGCAGGAATATCGGCATGTATGCATGGCATGGCCGCCACCATCTAGCACATATTGAATCTTTAACTTCTCGTAAGGGCTGGTAAAACTCGTATTTTAATTTGAAATAAAAAAGGGTGAGAAATGTAGATGGAGGAAAATAACCAGATTCGAGAGGAAGTACTGCAGTCTGTCAGTGGCTTATCAGATGTTCAGTTAAATACACAACTGCAAGAAGGACGCTGGACAATTATGCAGGTACTCCAACACCTGTATTTACTAGAACGTGCGATAACATTTGCCATTTCAGATCAGCTGGAAAATGGACAAAAGAAAAGTATAAGTGATAAACCAATACATTCAGCCGTTAATCGGTCGACTAAGATTAAAGCACCTTCAATTGTGGAACCGGAAAATAAATTTATCACATTAGTTGAAATGAAAAAAAAGCTCTCTCAATCTAGGGAAGCATTAACGAAAGTGGTGGACACCGCTGATCCATCATTATTAGCACAAAGAGCATATCCGCATCCTGTATTTGGTGAATTAAGCTTAAAACAGTGGATTCCCCTTATTGGTTTGCATGAAAAAAGACATCTTGCACAAATTGAAGAATTGAAGGAAGAAATAATATAATTATTTTCTTTTTCATTTAGTCCATAATAAGAATGAGACTTTATCCAAGAAATTTGGAAAATGAAAAGGAGGAAAATGATTGGTACAAGACAACTCTAACTCCAAAAACACAAAAAATGCATCCAAGGCAGATGGAGTCATCCAGCCATTAATGTCAACAGGTACAACCGAACCGAGTTTTGATTGGGTTCCAAATGAAACCAACTCCACTACCGAACCAAAAATCGGGAATACTTCAATTGGTGAAAAAGAAAACAAAAACAGGTGAATCTTTGAGTTAGGGCGCTAATTATTAGTGTCCTTTTTCTTGAAAATAGCATTGGATAGGAGGTTTGAATGAAATTTTGTTGAACTTGTATATAACGACAAAATTTCATTTCAGGGTGGTGCAAAGATGGAGGAAATCCAATATGCTTTTATAGATGAATTGGGAGATGATCAGTTTGATTTTGAAAAGGGGAGGGGGTCCACCTATTTTATTATTGCATCTATTCTCCTAAAAGAATCAAATAAAGCGTCTTTAGAAAGGGAACTTGAACAGATTAGCCAAAAGTACTTTCAAACTGGCGTAATGGATCCAAACATTATTGACCAGGATCCAACCCAAACCATGCAGCTTATAAATGACCTTAAGGACTTACCATTTAGTATCTATGCCTATGTTATTGATAAAAGAAAAATAAGAGAAGACCATGCAATTTTATATAGAGTCCCTTTCCTAAAGTATTTAAATAGACAAATCTATGATGACTTAAATCGAACGTTCGAACAACTGGATTTTGCAGCCGAGGAACAAGAATCTAAACTATTTATTAGATCATTTAACCATTATATGAAAACTAGAAGCATACCGGATTTATTTAATTATTCCACCTTCGGATTCAACCAAACGCGTTCAGAGAACATTCCTCAGCTAGCGAACCTAATCACCAGGATTCTTGCAACAGGATATGAAAGAACAATCTATTCGGATCATTACCGTTCTTTTTCCAAAATCTTTAAAAGTAAGATTGCTGCAGTAAACCTTCTGCCCCAGGACTATAAAAACTTTCTTTTTGACTATCCCTCAGAGCATCATCACTCAAAATCTGACGAAATTATTATAAAGCAAGCTGTTAATTTAACGTATAAATATATTGAAAAGTATCGAAAAAGCGAAGATGAGGATGAGAGGCTTCGTTTAGATTTTCTAAAGTTTCTGTTATTTAATTTGAAGGAAAATCCGGACGAGTATGTATATACTGAAGAAATTTTAGATAATCTGAATGCTATTCGAGATGTCAAATTAAATCCGCATAATTTTCGCTCTAACATTGTTTCTAAGCTGCGGGACAGCGGATTATTGATTGCAAGCAGTAATAAAGGCTATAAATTGCCAGTATGTCTAAACGACTTATACGATTTTGTGAATTTATCGAGTCTCACCATTCATCCCATGATTCAAAGAATAGGAAAGTGCAGGGATCAAATTCTCCTCGCTACCAACAACGAGATCGACATTCTAGAGCAAAAAGAATATGATTACCTGAAAAAAATAATCGATACGGGGAAATTGAAAATTTAATTTTTACTTAGTAGTTAGCAAGCTGCAAAATTGGAATTAAATAAATTTTTGATAAAAGGGCTGCCCGCATCTGGAGCAGCCCTTAAAACGTTTACCGATGGACTTAGAATCATATTGCATATTTTTGTATATTTATTTATCATTATACACCTATTGATAGAGATATACCTTTATTTAATAGGGTGTAAATGAAAACGCTTCCGAAAAAATTAGAATAAATATTCAAAAAAATATACAAAAAAGGATTGTCAAACTTGTATTTATAAAATATAATCTAGTTATTAAATGATGTGACAAAATATAACATGAAAATGAGAGGTAATGTGACGTGGCTGGAACACTAATTTCAAACGCTTCTACTGAAGCAACTTTAGAGCAAATCAAAGAAATCATCAAAGCAAAAAGTGTTGAACTATTACACTTGCAATTTGTCGATATTGAAGGAATTTTAAAACACGTCACGGTTACAAGTGCGCAATTAGAGGACGTAGTAGAAGGTAAAATGATGTTTGATGGATCTTCTATCAAAGGTTTTTCACCTATTAATAAATCAGACCTTTATCTTCAACCAGATTTAGCAACATTTGCGGTTCTACCTTGGACAGTACAAGAGGGATATTCAGAAGCTCGTTTCCTCTGCTCAGCAGCCAATCCAGACGGCACTCCTTTCGAAGGAGATACAAGAAATGTATTGAAAAAAACAGTAGACCGTGCAGCTGATAAAGGATATACCATTTCAGTAGGTCCAGAGTTAGAGTTTTTCTTATTTAAAAACGATGACAATGGATATGCAACTACCGAGCTAACGGATAAAGCAGGTTATTTTGAGCCATCTCCACATGATCTTGGTGAGCGTGTTCGTTTAGAAATCTACCGTGCATTAAAAGCAATGGGCTTTACGATTGAAGCTTCTCACCACGAAGTAGCGGAAGGTCAACATGAGATTAACTTTAAATATGCGGATGTACTAACGGCAGCAGACCTTGCTACTACCTATAAATGGGTTGTAAAAACAGTGGCAAAGAAATTTGGTATGCATGCTACCTTTATGCCAAAGCCAGTATTCGGAATCAACGGTTCTGGTATGCATGTAAATATGTCATTCTTTGAGGGAAGCGAAAATGCGTTTTTTGATCCTACAGATGACATGCAATTATCAGAAAAAGCGTATCAATTCATTGCGGGTGTATTAGAAAACGTGAAGAGCATTGCAGCGGTAACAAATCCGTTAGTAAACTCTTATAAGCGTTTAGTACCTGGTTATGAAGCTCCTTGTTATATCGCATGGTCTGCATCAAACCGCTCAGCGTTAATTCGTATTCCTGCAAAGAGAGGTCTTGCTACTCGGGTAGAATTACGTTGTCCAGATCCATCTTCTAACCCTTATTTAACATTTGCAGTTATTGCATCTGCTGGTTTAGACGGAATCGAAAAAGGTCTTGAGGCACCAGCACCAATTAATGAAGACATCTTCCACATGAATGAAGAAGAAAGAGCATTCAGGGGAATCGATAACTTGCCAGGCAGCTTAGCTGAAGCTGTTAAAGAATTAGAAGCAGGAGAAATTGCTGCTAAAACACTCGGGGAACATGTTTACAATGAATATGTATCGATGAAGAAAGCAGAATGGGATAGCTACCGTACGGCTGTTCATGCATGGGAAATCGAAAACTATCATTCAAAGTTCTAATTTTTAATAAAAAAAGCGGGATAAGGCCAATTACGGCACTTGTTACCCGCTTTTTTTATTAGTTTTGATTAAGAGTGCTAAAAGATCGAGACAGTCTTTAGTATGTTACAGGAATGAATACCTATTATTTACCTTGGTTTATTCACTTACAGTGATGCCATGCTTTTTTGAAAACACATAATCCGAAGATAAGGAACGCTAGAATGCCTATTAAAGCAATTAGGAAGTTGATAACAGTAACAAGTAAACCACCTAGACCGATAATTCCAAGTAAAGTGGTAATCCAGCCCAATACAACAGCAAGTACCCAAAATACCCCTGTTAAAAATCCAAGGAATGCTCCCCAGCAAAAATGATTAGAACTCATTTATTCTCACCCCCTGTCATCGGTTGTTCACCAACAGTGTATGCGGTTACTAGATAATTTGTTTTCTTAAAATAGAAAAAGAGGCAAATGACCTAACCTAATTCGGAGTTGAAAAGCTGGGAAGCAGTCCAGATTTATCGATCGCTTTACTAAGCATAACAAATATGAATATGCCTTTGTCTTTGCTGCAGGACATATAAACGGAATCAAACTACTTAAATCACACAGACCAGATTACCTTTTTTGAGTCTGGTCCACTTTTTTGTTGATAAATAATTCTAAAAATTTACACAACTCAAATACTCCCTTCACATGGACTTAATGGTTTCTCGTTATTGTTTTAAGAGTAAACCAAACCAAACTTGGGAGTGAGATAAATTGAAAAAAGTTTTAGTACCAGTACTTGCAGCAACGTTTACACTATCTTCGTTTAATGCCGTTATGGCAGCCCCTAAAGAACCTGTCAAAATTAAATCAGTTGAATTCATCGGAATGGATGCACCAAAGACCGAGCAAGAAAAGGCCGAGTTAATGTATTCAAAGGCATCTGTGAAGGTGACCTACAATGACGGAACAAAGAAGACGGTTCCTCTCAGCTATGAAACCTTGTTTAAGCCTGGCGATGTGATTAACGGAAAAATTGCTGGAGTGACCATGAATGCAAACGGGCAAGTAATGACCAAATCAAATGGAAATCCGTATGTATCGACAGCTCCCGATATGAATAGCTTGATGAAGGTTTCTGGATTACCTGAAAATACATATTATTTGATCAGTCACTATGAATCCATGCCGAAAAACGAAAGTGGTCTAGAAAATCCAGGAACTATGAGTCTCAGCACCGTGAAGATGGATCCTGCTACTGGTGAATTGACTGTCATCGACATAAAACCTATCGATTTTTCAGCAGTTCATGGGATTTGGAAGCCATGTGCAGGTTTATTGACTCCATGGAATACCCATCTTGGCTCGGAAGAAACAGATCCAGATGCTAGAGCACATGAAAAAAATCCTTCTGCATCTGCTGTTACTAATTTCATGAAAAACTATTATAATGATCCAACTCTAATTGGCAATCCATACTTCTATGGCCACGTACCAGAAGTAACAGTAGACGCAAAGGGTTCCACAAAGGTAGTCAAACATTACAGTATGGGAAGAATGGCCTTCGAACGAGTGAAGGTAATGCCTGATAACCGAACGGTTATTTATGGAATCGACAGTAATCCTGGCGGGCTGTTTATGTATGTCGCTGACAATGAAAAGGATTTATCAGCAGGTACACTTTATGCGGCCAAATGGGTCCAAACCGGTACGGAGAATGGTGGTTCGGGAAATCTTGAATGGATTAAGCTTGGCCATGCTGACGATAAGGAAATAGAGAAGCTAGCTGAAACAACCAAAATCAGTGATATTTTTGAGGCAACAGATGATGCTGTTAAAGGAAAAGCGGAAGGCTACAAAGCGATCAAAACAGCCGCAAATAGTGGGAAAGTGGAGTGGGTGAAAGTCAAACCAGGTATGGAAACGGCTGCAGCGTTCTTAGAAACCCATCGTTATGCGGCTTATCTCGGCGCAACTGTTGAATTTAATAAGATGGAAGGTCTTGATTTTAACGAAAAAGACAATAAAGCTTACGTTGCTATCTCGTACCAAGAAAAAACAATGTTAACTGACCCTGCTGCACCTGCAGATGATATCCAACTCCCAAAGATTAGTTCAGGGGGAGTGTATGAACTATTTTTTCAACCTAACAGAAAAACAATGGACGGCATGAAAATCAACAGTCATTATGTACCAGTAAGCATGACAGGAACCTTAATTGGCGAAGATTTAGCAGCAGCTCCGGACGCGGACGGAAACACGGCCAACGTTGATAAAATTGCGAATCCCGATAACGTAGTGTTTTCACAGGATATGAGAACTTTATTTATCGCTGAAGATTCCGATAAACATGAAAACAACTATACATGGGCATACAATGTCGATACGAAAAAACTTTCTAGGATCCTATCAGTACCGGGAGGCGGGGAATCAACCGGCTTGCAAATGGTCGATAACCTTGACGGACATACTTATTTAATGAATAGTTCACAAAATCCAGGATATGTTGGTTATATTTCAGGGCTTCCATTTATGGGGAAAGATAAAAAATAACTGGTTGAAGAAGTCTGGAATGCAGTCTTGCTTTTACGCAAGGCTGCTTTTTATATTATTAAAAATGTCAACGCAACCTAGGATAAAGGATCATCGTCATCTAGTTTTACATTACCAACAGTTTCTATGTGGACTTTCTCTTCTTTTAAGGTTTCCTGAACCCGGATAAGTTCTTGATATTGATTCTTATCTATTTCAACATCATTTAGTATAGCTGGGGTTAATTTGACCTCAATCCGCTCTTCAGATAAAGGTATACAGACGGTTTCCAATTTTGTATCCGCTGGATTTTTTGGATTGGCTAGCTTTTTCTCAATAATTAGGTCCTCTCGTGTGATAGGAACCAAAATTTGTTTTTCCTCCGCATACTTTTTCTTATAGATGGTAACTTCGGCAGTATCAACCCATTTTTTATTTAATTGCATTTCTTCCTTATGTAATTGGAGCGTTATTTCATTTTGTGGGTTCAATGGTGAATTTGGCTGTTTAGTCAACTAAATTTCCCTCCTTTGGAAAGTGATGAAACACCTATTCATTGCTGAGCAATGAATAGGTGTTTTTTTTTTTAGCTGTTATTAATATCGCTAAAGCTTGACGCATCGGAAACCACATTCACATTTCCAGTCGTATCAACATGAGCTTCTTCGCGTTTGAGAGTCTCCTGGACTTGCTGCGTTTCCTCAACTTGACGTTTTGAAGCGGAAATCTCCTCAGTAGTTACTGCATACTTGTTGACCTCCACTTGTTCCTGTGACACTGGAATAGTGATCGTCTCCTGGGAGATTGAAGATGAATCGCTTCGTTCGTTATTCATAGGGGTTCTCGTGATGACAACTTCCTCGTGCATGACAGGAACGTCAACCGTTTTTTGTTCTTCAACAACATCTTTAGAAATCACGACATCACCGGCATCGACACTATTTTTCGTAATGTCGAGCTCTTCTTTATGAAGTTGAAGGGATCCATCATTTTGACCACTTTGACTATTTTGGCTATCTTGGCTAGTTGAACTGGTTGCATTGCCTTGATTGCTTGAAGTGGATTGGTTATTTTGATTTTCCGTGTTTTGTGAATTGTCATCGCTGAATAAACCTAAGAAGTCGCTCATAAAAATCCCCCTTGTAAGTTGAATGGTCAAGCCTTTAATATAATGTGCGCTAGAGAAATCTTTATTCTTAAAATGAAATTGAAAAAAATACTAACTAATAGGCTGAATAAAAATGATAGTTCCTTTTATTTTGGGTTCCTTTATATCATAAAAACCTTAGCAGACCGTAAATATAATTTGTAATTCAAATTATATCCTTTTTTAAAAATGTGGAAGGAACATGTTGATTTTTGGACACAGAGCTTTAATTAAATATGTGATATTCTGAACATACAATAGTAATGAAGTACTTGGAGGGTGTAAAAATGAGCTGTAGTTGTACATCGAAATTAAAAAATGGAAAAGACGTCGTGGATCATGTGAAAAGCAAAGGGAAGGAAAACTTTGCACCGACAGTGGCGCACGAAATTTCGTGTGAATGTGGAGAAACTTTTATCTTAAAAACAATCGTTATGAATTGTCCAAACTGTGAAATGACCTATGCGGTTACACCTTGTGGATCAGCCGATAAAAATAATATTAAGCAAGCAGGACTAAAATACGCCTAAGTATCATATTAAAATAAGCTATAAAGATTCAGTTTCTAAAAAAATTACTGAATCTTTATGGCTTATTTTTGATTTATGTGAGTATAATCAGTAATATTTTAAAACCGTATGTAAATGAAGCATGAATAAATATTATTAGTAATCCTCGAAGGAGTTTACCACACATGAAGAAGTCTTTCCCTTCAACCCCTGCCAAATGAACCGGTCGTAACAAAGTATCGAGTTAGTGCCTTCGCTGGAAGCAACCTTGAAGTCATCCTACGATCGAAGAGGATTGACACGTTAATATTGAGTGGGATTGCGACTAGTGGAGTCGTTCTTTCGACAGTAAGAGAAGCAGCGGATAAAGATTATGCAATAACGGTACTATCGGATTCCTGTCTCGACGGTGACCCTGAGGTTCACCGTGTTCTGACTGAAAAAGTGTTCCCGCGTCAAGCAGATGTGATGTCAGTTGAAGAGTGGGTTAATTCTTCGGAATAGCAATTTATCCCCAATTAACCTATCTTGTGGCACACATGAGCTACTGAATGCACATGATTTTGGACAAGCGTAAGCAAAAAATAATAAAAAGGTAATAACAAGGTAAGAGCATTTTAAGACAATAAGATAGTTATAAAACATATTATTCAGCTATTTTGCTTTGAAAGATAAACCCTTTTCCTCCAAAGCTGCCTTAAGTTTCGGTAAAGAAGCTGGTCCCATACCATGTAATTTCAAGATCTCGTTTTCACTGAAGGTGGACAGCTGATGTAAAGAAGTGATTCCATTGTTTTTTAATGCTCGTCGGGCTGGGGACGAGAGAATGGAAAGAAATCCATTGGCAGGTTTCTGATCTTTATCACAAATTGGCAAGTCGGACAGTCGCTGCTTTTATAGTATTTATGGCCCTTGGAGCAGGTCCGTAAACTTTTAGTTGATGATGTCATGTTCAATGTCTCCCCTTTTTAAACTTTTCAGTCGATTTATTAATAATGTAATTATCTTTTACTTAATATTTTAACATCATTTTCCATAAAAAATGTATCTATTATTAATTTGGTTGGGTAAAATTGAATAGTATATAATTTATTCCTATCAATAAATTGATAGGAATCATCATTTCAAAATGGTATAGAGGGTGAACTGTATGATTAATATGTTAGGGCAAGTAATGTTGTATGTAAATAATCAAGATGAGGCAGTGAAATTTTGGACTGAAAAATTGGGGTTTAAGGTAATTTCAGACGAAGATAACGGTCAAGGTTTGCGATGGATTGAAATTGCTCCAACTACTGAAATCGGGACAAGTATTGTCCTTCACAACAAGGAACTAATTTCTAAAATGCAGCCTGAATTAAATCTTGGTACACCTTCGTTAATGTTTTTTTCAAAAGACCTTGATCAATTATATACTGACTTATCAAAGCAAAACGTTACGGTTGGTGAAATGGTCACTATGCCTACTGGCAGAGTGTTCAATTTTGCAGATAGTGAAAACAATTACTTTGCCGTATTGGAAAAAAAGTGAAGATGAGGTGAAATATTAATAATAAGGGGATGCTGAGCAGCATCTCTTTTTATTTAGAGAAAAAAGGTACAAAGCCTGGTTAATAAATGGATTTACTTGGAAGTTATCCATGTGTTTTAATAGATTTATATCTTTTATCCAAGTTAACTTTGTACAAAGTAGGTGTTTCAGCATGACGAATAATGAGATTTACGATGTATGGACCATTGACGCGGTTTCACGGCAACTTGGTATTACCCCAAGAACGCTTCGATATTATGAGGAGGTAGGTCTTATTTCCCCTGGATTACGAACGAATGGAGGGCATCGTCTTTATGATCAAAACACGATTGACCGCCTTAAGCAAATCTTGCGCTTGAAGGATTATTTGGGAATCTCTCTTCAAGAGATACAGGAAGTTATGGACGCAGAGGAGTCGCTTAATGAGATACGACGTACATTTCAAAAGAATATCGAAAGTTCTGAGGAAAAAAGAGTGTTGGTAAGGCAGTACATAGACGTTCTTCACAACTTGATAGAAAAAATGAATATGAAAATAGAAAACGTGGAAACCATGCGCGATCTTTACCAAGAGCAAGTGGAACGCTCTTTACACTTTATGGACGAATTGGATAAAAAGTAAAACGGGTCTAGCTGCAAATGATAAAGCAGCTTTTTCAGCTCAGGTTCACTAATCCATAATAATCGTCCGTTTTTTTTATTACTTTATTGCGTTAAATTAAAGAATCTTCATAAATCCTTACAGCAACCGCACGTCACCACACTCAACAGATCACCCTTTTTGTAATACCCTACACTATTTAAAAAACAACTTATACTCATCACTCCATATGCAGCTATCTATTTTCGATTCATCAAAAAAATAAAGATAACTTCTTACATGAATTGGAATATATTCTCATAAGTTTCATATGTTTTAATGACGTTGACATTAACGTTAACGTTAATGTCAATTATTAAATAGGAGGTTTTTATGATGTGGCAACTTTGGCTTACTGGACTGATCGGTGTCTGGCTCATCATTTCTCCATGGGTGTATAGTTTCACCAGCAATGCGGGCGCTATGTGGAATAGTGTCATTTTTGGAATCATTGTCTTAATTCTTGCTATTTGGTCAGCTGCGGCTCAAAAAAACAATCATTCTTAGATTCAAATTTTAACCGGCCAACGCAGAGGTCTGATAATTATCTGCCTCTGCTATTGGCTGAATAGATAAGGACAAGGAAGAAGCAGAGTAACAACAAGCAGGGTGACAGGACTTTTTGCGGCAACTGATTCACAGCTGTAGCAATAGATTTCAATAATACAAGGGAGCGGATGCGTAATGGAGTATACAGTTCGTAAGATAAGAACAAAAATATTTACGGGTCCACCAAGTGATGTCGAGGGACAGGTCAATGTTTTTTTAAATACCCTTGACCAAATGAATTTCGTCGATCTTAAGGTAGCAAATTTGGACGGAGGAACGATTTCTGTAGTTGTGGTGTATAAGGTTGTGCAAAAACTATAGCTGTCTAAAATCATAAAAAGTTGCTGTAATAAAACTGTGATAAGGATCTAACCTTGGCTTTGACAAAAGGCGGCTCTTTTTCATTTTTATAGCAAAAATAGTTTATGTGCTGAAGGATAAATAAAAGAGCTGAATGCTCTTTTTTTATTTATCTTTCTTTTATTTTTAACCCAAGTATTCTCTGATTCGGTACCAGTATATGATTTCATATGGAGGGAAAACTAACCCAAAATAAGGATGAAGGGAATACCCATGAAAACGATTAAACCTATTAAATTAAGTTCAAATAAAACTAATACAAAAGAAAAATTAACATCAGCAGAAATGGGCAAACTCTGGGCAACTTATTCAGGAAACAGTATGGCGAAATGCGTTTTAAGCTATTATCTTCAACACGTTGATGATGAGGATATTAAAACTTTATTAGAGAATGCCTTAAAATTATGCAAAGAGTTCATACAAACATCTAAAGAAATTTTTGAAAAGGAAAACTTTCCGATTCCAATAGGATTCAGCAAAGAAGATGTAAACCTTGGTGCTCCTCGGTTATTTGAAGATCAATTCTATGTTCATTACCTAAAATATGCAGCTAAAGCCGGTATGAGTATTTATAACGTAGGATTACCACTAGTTTATCGGAAGGATGTAACAGAGTTTTTTACATACTGTATGCATTCCACCATGGATTTGATGGAACAAATCAAAGAGATCCTGATGAACAAAGGATTTATCATCAAACCACCAATTATTCCTGTCCCTGATAAAGCAGAATTTGTTCATCAGGATTTTTTAAATGGTTTTTTCGGACATGTTCGGCCTTTGCATGCTTTAGAAATTGCTCATTTTTACGATAATATTGAAAATAATGTAACGAGTAAAGCTCTTATTATGGCATTTGCACAAGTGGCAAAGGATGAAAAAGTTAGGAAGTTATTTGAAAAAGGCAGGGAACTTACAGCTAAAAATGTTGAAGCGTATATGCAGAAGCTTTCGGATGAAAATTTGCCGTCTCCACCCTTTCTTGACCATTTAGTAACAGCATCTACATTTTCTCCTTTTTCAGATAAGCTAATGTTATTTCATAAGATGGATATGTTTTCAATGAAAATAAGAGCGTTTGGAAATTCAGTTGCCGTAAATGGAAGGCATGATGTAGGGATAATCTATTCAAAATCATTAATGAAAATCTCCCTTTTTGTGGAAGAAGCCGCAAAATTGATGATCGAAAAGGGATGGATGGAACAACCACCAAAAGCAGTGGATAGAAAAAATTTAGCAGCAAATTAGAAGTGAGTTGAACTAAAAGAAATGTACCATTCTAATAGCTTACCCCGTCCATTTTTCACTTGTCCAATATTAATAATCTAGAGATATAGACATATGTATAGAGTAAAAAGACAGGACAAGGTGATATGAATTTTCCAGAAATTTATGGCTACAATCATTGGAAGCTTGCTATTAGGAATTGGAGTCAACGCTTTCCTTGTACCCAATCATTTAATTGACGGCGGTGTTCTTGGTATTGCCTTAATACTTCATTACTTCTTTCATTTTCAGACTGGTGCTATAATGGTGGCTTTGAGCCTCCCGATTTGTTTAATTTCATCGATAAATGAAAGAGAGTATTTTTTTAGCAATTTACAAGGGCTGATGTTTTCTTCATTGTTTATTGAATTGCTTACTCCCCTTCGTAATCAATTTTTTGTTTCGCACCTTGCCAGTGCATTAATAGGAGGTGTCATTATTGGGTCGGGCGTTGGTCTAATGCTCAGATATAAGACTAGTACGGGAGGCACGGACCTGCTCGCTAAAATAATAGCAGAAAATTTCACCCTAAATATAGCACTTGTGATCATATTCATTGATGGCCTGATTGTTTTAGCAGGTTTTACTGTACTGGCATTAGACACCTTCCTATATTCATGCGTGGCTATTACCATTGTTGGTTTAACCACTTCTTTCATTAAAGGAAATTCCTCTTTGTAGGCTAGAAAACGAAAAAGAGGAATTAAAATTAGGTTTTAAGGGTTGACGAATGTAAAAAAAAATAATAAAATAGGGAAAATTCAAAAAAATCAAACGCAATGATTGGGAGTATTAAGGGATATGTATTGTTTAGAGAGCTGTCGGTTGGTGAGAGACAGTCAATAACTCCCCCAACTCACCCAGGAGTGGTAAGGCTGAAAGGTAGGCCTTAACGGTTGATTACCGTAATAAATCATGAAGTGGATTCGTATGCGTTTTTAACGAATCAAAAAGAGTGGTACCACGTAGGCAAAGCCTGTCGTCTCTTATGAGATGATGGGCTTTTTTTATTTTTAAATCATTAATTAAATTGATAAAAAGGTGGGCAACAGAATGAAAAATATTGAAAAGTATTCCAGAGGTTATTTTATGCCTCCAGTAAAAAGCTTGAAATGGACGGAAAAGGAGTATATTGAGGAAGCTCCAACATGGTGCAGTGTGGATTTGCGAGATGGCAACCAAGCGCTAGTTGTGCCGATGAGTCTAGAGGAGAAGCTGGAATATTTTCAATTACTGTTGGAGGTAGGTTTCAAGGAAATTGAAGTGGGCTTTCCTGCTGCATCTGAAACAGAATATACGTTTTTACGTACCTTGATCGAACAGGAATTAATTCCAGATGATGTAACCATTCAAGTATTAACACAGTCAAGAGAACATATTATCAAAAAAACGTTTGAATCTCTTCAAGGAGTGAATAAGGCGGTCGTCCACCTTTACAATTCAACATCCGTGCCTCAGCGTGAGCAGGTATTCCAAAAAACGGAAGAAGAAATTATCGGCATCGCCGTAACCGGAGCAAAAATGGTAAAGAAATACGCAGCCGAAACGGAAGGTAATTTCCAGTTTCAATATTCACCAGAAAGCTTCACAGGCACAGAAATGGAGTTTGCACTTGAAATCTGCAACCGGGTTCTTGATGTGTGGCAGCCTACTGACGGTAACAAGGTGATTATCAATCTCCCAGCTACAGTTTCCATGTCAATGCCACACGTTTATGCCAGTCAGATCGAATACATGAGTGATCATCTAAACTACCGGGACAATGTAATCCTTTCACTTCATCCGCACAATGACAGGGGAACCGGGGTTGCCGATGCGGAGCTGGGTATGCTTGCCGGCGCTCAAAGGGTAGAAGGCACACTGTTTGGAAATGGCGAAAGAACAGGAAATGTAGATATCGTCACACTGGCTTTAAACATGTATTCGCACGGAGTAAATCCTAAGCTTCATTTTGAAAATATCTATCATATCCTTGCTAAGTACGAAAAATTAACAAGAATGAAAGTTCATGAAAGACATCCGTACGGTGGGGAACTTGTTTTTACGGCCTTCTCAGGATCCCATCAGGATGCCATTGCAAAGGGAATGAAGTGGCGTGAGGAAAGAGAAAATGAATATTGGACAGTCCCTTATCTGTTGATTGATCCAAAGGATATCGGCAGACAGTATGAAGGAGATATTATCCGGATTAATAGCCAATCTGGTAAAGGTGGTATCGGATATGTCTTGATGCAGAATTTTGGGCTTGATCTGCCGGCGGAGATGCGTGAAAGCTTTGGCTATAGTGTGAAAAATGTTTCGGATCACATGCACAAAGAGCTAATGCCAAATGAGATCTATGATATTTTCATAAAGGAATATGTCAATATTCAAACCCCTGTTGAGTTTATCAATTACAGATTTACTCAAAGTGAAAAATATGAAACGACTGTATCTGTTAAGATCAACAGTGAGGTTCACGAATTGACTGGTATCGGGAATGGGAAACTTGACGCCATCAGCAATAGTCTTCGAACCACATTAGGTCTCGATTTTAAAGATTTAGTGTACAAGGAACATGCACTAGAAAGAGGTTCTGAATCTAATGCCGTATCATACGTAGGGTTCACGGCTCTAGACGGCGCTACTTATTGGGGCTGTGGGATTGATGCTGATATTATGACCTCTTCAATTAAAGCATTATTTAGTGCTGTGAATAAGATGGTATCTAGTGTTGAAGCAGCAATAGGGGAAAGATTTTCGCTTTCAAAAAGATAAATTTTCAGATTTATTTTGAATAGTATCAATATCGGCAGCTGCATGGTCTGTTGTAATCAGTTCATGCGGCTGCCCTTTTATCATATTAGAAGAATAATAAATTGGTTCTGGAAGTGTAAATACATATGAAAATGATCGATGCCCATATTCATGTTGACCAATATAAAGATCAAGAGATAGAGTCGATATTGAAAAGTTCAGACTCCCTTGAGGCTTTATTGTCGGTCTCATTTGACCTTGAGTCTTGTAAGAGAAATCTTGAATTATCAAGAAAATATCAAAAGATAAAGCCCGCTTTTGGGTTCCATCCTGAGCAAAGTCTGCCTGCTGAACATGAGTTGGGGAGGCTGGTGCAATGGATGGGGGAACATCAGAATGACATGAAGGCGGTTGGAGAGGTAGGATTGCCATACTATCTAAGAATGGATCAAAAAGTATCTAACTCTCAGTTTGGTCAATATAAGGAACTCCTTGAGTTGTTCATAAGGTTGGCAAAGAAATGGGATAAGCCGATTGTACTTCATGCTGTCTATGATGATGCTCCAGAGGTCTGTGATCTTTTAGAAAAGCATTCAGTGGAAAAGGCCCATTTCCATTGGTTTAAAGGGGAGGAAAAGACAGTTGCGAGAATGATTCAGAACGGATACTTTATTTCTGTTACACCCGAGATTGTCTATAAGGAGAAAATACAAAGGCTGGTTCGAGGCTACCCATTAATGCTAATGATGATTGAAACAGACGGTCCATGGCCGTTTGAGGGTCCCTTTATGGGGAAAATGACCCATCCTGATATGATGAAAGAAACCATCTTCAAGATGGCTGAAATAAAAAAACTCTCAGAAACAGAAGTCTCTGAAAGATTAGTTGGAAATACTAAGGAATTTTATGGAATATAATAAAGTCTTTAGCATTTCGTTTGTTACATGATGGATTCAGCCAATAACCTATAGATTTCCAGTTTGTCCTCGAAGTTATAGATGTTAGAAATAATCATGAATTCTTCAGCACGATATTTTTCGCTCAATCGAAAAATTTCGCTTTTGACTTTTTGTGGTGTACCAATAATCATCCGTTTTCGATTTTCCTCTATTTTCATACGTTGATCCTGTGTAACTGAAGTGGCCTTTGCTTCTTGGACAGACGGTATTCTAGTGTCAATCCCTTTTTCAACTGCCAATAGCCATAGATCCTGGCTTAAAGCCAATTCTTCGGCCCTTTCCTGGGTTGAGGCACAAACGACAAATACACAAACATTCGCTGTGGGCTCTGTCAAGGCAGAAGAGGGCTGGAAATGGTGATAATAATAGTCCATTGCCCTCGCTCCATTCACGGGAGTGATAAAATGCCAATAAGTAAATGCTGTTCCATTCTCTGCGGCGAGCCTTGCTCCCCGGTGAGTAATTCCCAAAAGCCACAGCTCCGGTATACGGTCTGTCACAGGGAATGCTTGTACATCTTGGAAAGGGTGATCAGTTGGTAATTGATTGTGTAAAAAACCTTGGAGGTCCTTCACCTGACGAGGAAATTCATTCAGGCTTTTTCGTAATCCATCTGTCAACGCCAGCCGTGTTGCCGCAGAACCGCCAGGAGAACGCCCAATTCCAACATCGATTCGGTTTGGAAACAAGGCTTCTAACAGCTTGAAGTTTTCAGCAATTTTATAAGGCGCATATTGAGGGAGCAATACACCGCCCGAACCAACATGAATTCTTTTAGTATTGGAAGCTATATGAGATAGCAGAACTTCTGGAGACGAACCAGCCATTCCATTGGTATTATGATGTTCGGCAACCCAAAATCGAGTATACCCCAGCTCCTCCGTTATTTGCGCTAGTTTAACGGTTTTTTGTAAAGCAGTACTAGCTGTTTCACCCTTACATATGACTGATTGATCAAGAACACTTAATTTCAATTAATAAACCTCCAGCTTACATGCGTACGGCATGGTTTGAAGAATACCTCTTGTTGTCTAGTCTTGCCATTTATTACAGCAAATCCAGTCAACAAATAAAAAAAGATATAATACCAATTATATCTTTTAAAAAAAATTAAAGTTTATTGTTTATAGAGTATAAAACTGGAATACCGTTTAGGTATATGATTGACCCAATACTGGTGGAATTCCTCCAGTACTTCTTTAGCGAATAGATCGGCTTCTCCAACATCCCTTATTACGCCGTAATCCAATCTGCTTTGATTAACAGCACCGTTAAGCTGAACAGAATTTTCTAAGTCCAACTCAATATAGAATTGTACTTCAATACCATCCATATTGGTGATAGCAGCAAGATAATTTCCAAACTCTTCAATAAGAATTTCAATCATCCAGCCTTTTTGTCCACATTCTTTTAAAAATGCTTGATATAATCTGATAAAGGTATTTAAATCCATAAGGTCCCACATCCTTTACAGAATGTTAACTGTTTGTCTATTTGGAAAAGCAGAGACGTTCTTTCTGATTTGTATCAATCTTTATCAAACTATATGCACTTAGTTAAATGAAAAGACGAATTAGATGATATATATTGGACAATATAAAGTCCTTCATTAGCTTAATAAATTCTTGTTCATCGAATACAATATAAGATTAATTATTAAATAGAGTAACTAAAAAGAATACAAGATTGCTTACAATTGTATGCAAAAAGAAAGGACCAATCATGGAAACTCAACAGCACTCACTAAGAACTGAAAAGGGCAGCACATACTTAAAGGTACATTCAAAATACAATTATTATCTGTTAATCAGTATTGTATTTGGTGGATTTTTTATTTTTGGTTTATCAGAAAACATTAAGGGTCCAGCGATTCCAGTCCTTCAAAATCAACTTCAGTTAAGTCAGTCCCAAATTGGAATTCTATTAGCCTTAAATTCCTTAGGCTATCTGCTTGCCTGTTCCTTTACATCGGCTTTAAGCAACAAAATAGGCATCAGATGGACGGGGATCATTGCCTTTTTATCCATGGCCTTAGCAGGTGTTTTGATTTATCTCTCAGTGAACTATGCTACGCTGTCTGCTTCGTTCTTTTTACTCTACATTGGCAACGGCGTTTTAGAGATTGGTCTAGGAATCATGGCTGCTCGCATTTTTAAGAAAAATACGGGAACGATGATGAACCTTTCGCACTTCTTTTACGGGCTAAGTTCAACCGTGGCTCCGACGATAGCGGCATCGATAATGGGCTGGCATGTCTTTGGCGAAGAAATTGGATGGAAAGGGATGTACTTGTTTGTTTTATTATTTTCACTTCTGCCGATTATTCCTTCAGTGGCAGGGAAATTCCCAGAAGAAACGCATGAAATAGAAAAAACTACTTCCTATCGTTCGCTTATTCGTGACCCTGTTGCGTGGCTTATTGTAGCTGTATTATCTTTTGGTGTGGTCTCAGAGCTTGCGGTGGGAAGCTGGCTGGTCCAATTTTTAGTGAAAGCCTATCGCTGGAACATCCAAGATGCCTCGAGGATGTTGTCTATGTTTTTCCTTTTCTTTATGCTGGCTAGGCTTTTCTTAGGAGCAGTTACGGATAAAATTGGTTTTACTTTATCAATTATCATTGCTTCCGCTTTTTCAGGTATTTGTAGTTTAGCCGCCATTTTGACAGGCGAAAAAGGAGCCATCTTATTTGCCATTTCAGGAGTGGGCATTGCCTTAATTTATCCAACGGTGATGGCGCTTTTAGCTAAGCGTTATCCAAAAGGTACAGGTTCAGCGATTACCTTTACGGTTACTCTCATGGGGATTGCTAGTGTAATAGGGAACCTAATCATAGGTTTTATTATTGATTTAGTAAGTAAGATGTTCAAAGGGGTTAATGGAGCTGTGAACGAGGTAGTGGGATTACAAGCAGGATACGGGTTTATCGCTGCTCTAGCTCTTTTATGTTCGGTGTGCAGCCTCATCCTTTATATAATTTTAAAAAAGAAAAATGAATTAATTTAATCAGTATATCTTTTTTACATGCTGATAATTTTTCATCTAGTTGGTTTAGAAAACAAAAAATCAAGTGTTAATATTAAAGGATAGCTTCATCACTCAAATGAGAAAAAAGGGAAGTTTAAGTTAACAGATATAGCTGATTAATCAGCCGTGGAGGAATAATTTGCCCCGATTCATCTGCGATTGGGGCATCTTTTAATAGTAGAACCCTCTTACAAATTTTCAAAAAGCAAAACACACGACACAAAATGGTTGTTGACAAATAACTTTTTTCGTTTTAAAATTATCTCATATTCAAGATATATTAATTCGAGATTTATGGGAGGTGAGTTAAATGGAAAAGAAATGCGCGAATTTACCCTTTTTGCTATTAATGCAAACATCAAAAGCAGTTCATGATCGAATAAAGGAAGAAATGTCAAAAAACAAGTTAAATATTACGGAGTTCTCAGTTTTAGAAGTACTTTATCAAAAAGGGAAACAAACCATTCAACAGATTGGGAATTGCATCTTAATCTCAAGTGGTTCCATGACCTATGTAATAGATAAGTTAGAACAAAAAGGTTTACTGAATCGAAGTGACTGCCCTAATGACCGAAGAGCTATCCATGTGACATTAACTGATGAAGGAAATGATTTTATGGATAAAATTATGCCTAACTATCATCAGATAGTGGATAATATGTTTGATTCGTTAAATTCCGGAGAAGCAGAGACATTGGTTCACTTGTTAAAAAAGGTAAGGAATAAAGTTTAATTTTTTTACTATAAATCTCGAATTCGAGATAAAAACATTTAGGAGGATTTTAAAATGATAAATATTGGGTTATTAATTATTCGTTTAGTAATTGGGCTACTTTTTGTGGGTCACGGTGTGCAAAAATTGTTTGGCTGGTTCGGTGGGTATGGTTTAAAAGGAACAGGTGGATGGTTTGAGTCGATTGGGATGAAGCCAGGCGTACCCATGGCACTTTTCGCTGGATTAGCCGAACTTATTGGCGGGATTTTATTTGCTCTTGGTCTTTTGACTCCCCTAGCTGGCATCATAATTGCAGGAACTATGGTAATGGCAATTGTGAAGGTACATGGCGCAAATGGATTATGGGCAACATCCAATGGCTATGAATATAACTTAACCTTGCTTGCGGTTACGATTGGTGTAGCGCTAATAGGTCCTGGTAAGTATGCTCTAGATGCATTATTATTTTAAATATCTCAATATGAAGATTCTTAAGTTAAAATAAAAATATAGAGTTTTAAGTCTGAACTAGGAACAAAATAAACTATTGGTTCGGTTAAGAACCTATATTGATATAGGAGTTGTCCACAATGAATAAAAAAACAATGGGGATTCACCATATCACAGCGATTGTCGGTCATCCTCAAGAGAATGTGGATTTCTACGCTGGGGTTTTGGGGTTGCGCTTAGTAAAACAAACGGTCAATTTCGATGATCCAGAGACTTATCACCTTTACTTCGGGAATGAAGGTGGAAAACCAGGAACCATTATTACCTTCTTTCCATGGGCGGGGGCTCGTCAAGGAATCATTGGTGACGGTCAGGTAGGAGTTACATCCTATGTTGTTCCAAAAGGGTCATTTGAGTTTTGGGAACAAAGACTCGAAACGTTCCATATTCCTTTTACGAAAATGGAACGTTTTGGGGAGCAATATCTGGAATTTGATGACCCTCATGGACTTCACTTGGAATTAGTGGAAAGAGAAGAAGGGGAGATTAATTCCTGGAGTTTTGGAGAAGTAACACCAGAGGTTGCTATCAAAGGCTTTGGAGGAGCGACCCTGTTATCAACCCAGCCGATCAAAACTGCTGAATTGTTAGAAAAGGTATTAGGTCTTGAAGTAATCGGGATTGAGGGAGATTTCACTCGGTTCCGTTCAACCGCCGATATTGGCAATGTAATTGATCTTAAATTAACGCCGATTGGCCGTGGACAAATGGGGGTGGGGACCGTACACCACATTGCCTGGCGGGCGGTGGATGACCAAGACCAATTGGATTGGAAGCAACATGTTTCAGCAAATGGTTATGGCGTCACTCCAGTCAAAGACAGAAATTATTTTAATGCGATTTATTTTAGGGAACATGGTGAAATACTATTTGAAATTGCAACAGATCCTCCAGGATTCGCGCATGATGAATCATTTGAAACCATGGGTAAAAAATTAATGCTGCCTGAACAGTATGAACCATATAGAGGCCAGATAGAGAGAGGCTTGCTGCAGTTTAAAGTAAGAGACCTAGATTAAAGAGGACCTAAACTTGAAAAATAATTCAATGACAGTCGTCAATACCCCCAGACTACCCAAATTGCATGAATCAATAAAGAAGCATTAAAAATCAAAACGGGACTCTATTTAAAAAATATGTCCCGTTTTGATTTTCTCTTTTTGTCAATCAAGTTCACCATTTTAGGCGTGTTGCTTTATTAATAATCAATTGTCATACCAACTGATTTCTTTTTGCCTAACAAGTTTACCAAAAGTACACCCAAAACAGTAATAATTCCTCCAACAATAGAGAGAGTACTTGGAAATTCTTGCAGCCAAATCCAAGCCACTATAATCGCAAAAACAGGCTCAATGTAAAGAAGAGTTGAAACCGAACTTGCATTTCCCATAGATAAAGCAATTGCCCAGGTAACATAAGCTATTCCGGCTGGGAAAATTCCTACATAGATCGCTGACAAATTGGCTTCTAACGTTGCATGTTGTATTCCCTCAATTAAACCTGGTGAGAAAAATAAAAATGGAAGGGTTCCGGCCCATGTAAAATAAGCGGTTAATTCGATCGGTTTGTAGCGATTAAAAAGTGGTTTTTGTAAAACAAAGAAAACAGATGTCGCCAACGCAGCTACTAACACAAAAATGATACCTGGAGAAAACGTCCATGTATCATTTGAACCGATGGTAATAATCGCAATACCTGCGAAACCAATAAACAGTCCAACCCAACCCATTCCCTCAAGCCGTTCTTTTAGTACAAATATCGCAATGATGGTGGTAAAAATGGGTGAAGATGCTATAAGCATCGCAGCGGTTCCGGCAGAAACAGTTTGCGAACCAAAGGTTACCCCAATATGATAGGTGCTAATGCCAATCCAACCCAAGAGTAAAAGCCGGATCCAGTCTCGCTTGGCTGGAAAACGAAATTTTACTCCGGGAATGAGTGCATATAGGACAAATGAGAAAGAGGCAATTAAATAGCGAAATAATACCAAATGGCCAGATGAATAACCACCTTGCAAACTGGCACGGATGGCAGCAAATGCTGATCCCCAGATAATTACCGTTATCATTGCCATAACAAAAGCTTTTTTATTCATAAAAATCCCCTTTATCATACAAACTCTTATATTAATGGTCTTCTTATTATATCATTTTTCAGTAAATTAAAAATATTTATATAAAGAAACAATAGGGAATGAAAAACTGGCTTTACGCAGAAGATAATATAGCAACAGGAAAACAAAAGGGAGGTACTAAAATGCCCAAAGTAGAAGTTTCTTGTGCGATTTCGAACTGTACTTTTTATGGAAATGGAAATGTTTGTACTGCTGATAAGATTATGGTTGAACTAGATAAGCATGCAAGATATGATACCGAAATGTCTGCTGAGTTAGGTGAAAAGAATCATCAAGATACTGCTGGTCATTCAGCGGAGACTTGTTGTAAAACGTTTAAGCCAAAGCAAAGCTAATTTTAGTTCTAAGTAATTTATAGCTTTTGCTAAGATAGGGAAGATTCCAAGGATTCTTAATCGAAAACTGGTTTCATTCCTTATCTGTACATTGTGTAAGTAAATAGTGTAAACGATATTAGCTTTTGGAGAAACACACGGCTGCAAGATCGTGTGTTTTTTCTTACTTTATCATTATCCAGGGATTCGGATTAAAACATCAAAAAAGCTAAAGGCGTGTCAGAAGACCAGTCTGATTCAGCCACAAATTATTGTTGTCCTACAAAAATAATAAAAGGGGCTTCGGAAACAGATATGGCTTTATACATTTTGATTAAAGAATTATTGAAGTTAAAAAGAGTCTGACCGTTCAGAGGCACTTATTAAAGCTGCAAAAAGAATAATAATGAAAGAAAAAAAGGGGTTTGATCACAGTCAAACCCCTTTTTTAATGCCTGAATATTTGATTGGCTGATTTTCTATAGGTTTTGGCTCATTTTGTGGTTAGTTTGGCTTTATCTTGGCCTACATTGGCTGTTTTCTCCAGTGATGGGCTCATTTTTTTACAATTTTGGCCCAATTTCCAACTATATCCAAAAGTTTTTTTTAGATTAAAGTCGTTAAATCCTTTTCTTTCTCCCACTGAATCGGCAAGCCAACATAATTTTCGGCGATCGTGCTTAATCCAGCTACAGAAGAAGTATAGTAATCTAACTCTGCCAACTGAACTCCCCGTTCAAAGGAATCAAATTTAGGGTTGGTATGAAGAAGTCTGGTCATAAAATAAGAGAAACGTTCTGCCTTCCAAACACGACGAAGACAAATTTCTGAATATCGATTCAGTATATCCTTACTGCCACTCTGATAAAACTCGGTAATTCCGCGGGACATGACTTTAACATCCGTAGCGGCAAGGTTTAGTCCCTTGGCACCTGTTGGCGGGACCGTATGAGCAGCATCCCCGGCAATAAAGAGGCGGCCAAATTGCATCGTCTCACAAACGAAACTCCGCATTTGAAAGATTCCTTTTGAATTAATCGGTCCATCTGGCACCTGCCAGCCATCATTTGTTTTTGTTCGTGCCGTTAATTCCGACCAAATACGATCATCCGACCAATTGGCAATATCATCGAACGGATCCACTTGAAGATAGTGTCGTTGGAGAATAGGTGTACGCGTGCTCAGTAAAGCAAATCCTTGGTTATGATAGGCATAAATTAATTCATCAGCTGCGGGTGCGGAATCGGAGAGGATGCCTAACCAGCCATACTGATAAAAATGTACATGCTCTTTTCTAATATGATCAGGAATCGCAAGGCGGCTTGGTCCATGATAGCCGTCACAGCCTGCGATAAAATCACAGACAAGTTCTTCATCCAACCCATTTTTACGGTACCTTATTTTTGGTTGGTTTGTATCAATATCATGTAGAGTGACATTTTCCACGTCAAAGATAATGTCTTTGCCATTTTCGTAGCGAGCATTGACCAGATCGATTATCACTTCATGCTGCGGATAAACAACCACCTGCTTGCCGCCAGAATATTTTTTTAAATCAATATGGCGTCTTTGCCCATTAAATTGAAAGTAGTTGCCATTATGAAAATGACCTTCCCGATCCATCCGGTCACCGACACCTATATCTCTTAAAATATCAATAGTTGTTTGTTCTAAAATACCTGCCTTTACGGTCCCCTCGATATTGTTTCGGGATTTACGCTCTAAAATAACAGAATCAATACCTTGTAGATGAAGTAATTGTGCAAGAATAAGACCAGCTGGCCCGGCCCCGATAATTCCAACCTGTGTTTTCAATATTTTCAGCTCCTTTAATTGAAAGCGTTTTATATTTTGATAAAGATATAATATAATTAAAATATTCTGAATAGTAGTGTTAACTTCTTATATACGGAACAAATGAAATCTTTTGAGGTGATTTGTATCATTTCGACTAATAAAAAAACGTCCGTTTTACAATCGGTCCAGAATGGACTGCAAATATTACACCTTTTTACGTTGGAAAAACCAGTTTGGGGAGTAACTGAAATGGCCCATGCTCTGCAAATTAGTAAAAGTTCCGTTAGTAGGTTAATTATAGATTTGGTAGAGGAGGGATTTTTACAAAAAGAGGGCAAAAAATACAGTCTTGGATTTTCGTTACTTTCTATTAGCGGTGTCATTACATCCCATTTAGAAATCCATCGAGAATCGAAAGACGTATTAAAAAGTTTAGTTGCCGAATTAGGGGAGACAGCTCACCTTGCTATTTTGGAAGGAAATGAAATAACATACGTCCATAAAGTAGAATGCAACAACCCAGTCAAGCTTCAATCTTCAATAGGAAAAAGAAACCCGGTCACTTGTACAAGTTCCGGCAAAGTTTTATTAGCTTATCAGAAAAAGAGTTCTATCGAACGGATATTGCAGGAGGGACTTCCACAGATGGGACCAAACAGTCAGACAGACCCCGAACAATTAACCGAACAATTAACCAAGATTAAAAAACAGGGATTTTCCATTTGTATTGATGAAATGCATGAGAATGCCGTGAGTATCGCTGCTCCAGTAAGGGACTATACTGAAGAGGTAGTAGCAGCCGTCAGTGTTATAGGAACACGGGATCGAATTCAAAATCATAGAATGATATGGTTTACAGAAAGAATTATTGAAGCAGCTAATGAACTATCAATGAGATTAGGATATATTCCAGACAAGGTATGGACAAGACATTGAGATACCCTGCTATGAATAGTTATCATTATTCGTCTTTAAGAAATGCTCTTCGTCTCCTCCACCTATTTTCCGTGGAAGAACCGGAGTTACAATTAGAGGAAATTGCTGATCGGTTAGAAATTGGGGAAAGCACAGCATACCGCTTGGCTCATACATTAATAATGGAAGGTTTTATTGTCAGGGATCCCTCCGCAAAATCGTACCGTCTTGCGGCATCTGTACTAGCTTTAGGAAATACACTCATTAAAAAGGAAAATCTATACCATTTATCGATTGATAGTATTGAAAAACTAGCAATGAGGACTGGTGAAACGGCCCATATTGGTATTTTAAAAGATTTTCAGCTTTTGTATCTCCTAAAAATTGATAGTGCTCATCCAGTCCATTTATTATCACATGCTGGGAAGAAAAATCCGCTTCATTGCACGAGTACTGGACAAGTATTGTTAGCGCACCAAGAGAGTTCCACTATCGATCATGTAATGGAGAAGGGACTAATATCCTTTACATCAAAGACCATCACAGACTCGGTAAAGTTAAAGAATTTATTGGATACAATCCGAGCCCAAGGATATGCGGTAAGTAGGGAAGAACTCCATGAAGGGGTTGTGTCAATCGCCGCTCCTGTCAGGAATAGTAATAGCAAACCAATAGCCGCTGTTAGTATCGCCGGACCTATAACTAGAATAAACGAGCGAACTATCCCTAAATTAATCAAACAAGTACAACAAGCGGCTGCTGAAGTGACAACGAAGTTACAAAGTTGATTTTCCCGAAAGTTGGTTAATCCACTATTTTGAAGATTAATCTAAAGGATGTAAAGTTGGAGAAGCCATGAGCAAGTTGCGGAAGCTATCCGCAAATAGTGCTTTATATCTATGAATATCAAAGAGAAAGAGCCTTTCCATGGGTATCATAGAAAAGCTCTTTAAACTATTTTTGATAAAAATAATAATCCTGAGAATGGTAGCTTCTAAATCCACATGATTCATAGAGCTTAAGGGCGTGCGCATTTTTCGCTTCTACCTCAAGGAAAACAGACAAGCCTTTTTGATCTTCCAGCTTGACAATCTTGGAAAGAGCTTTTCTGCCAATTCCTTTTCCTTGTAGTTTGGGAAATACGGCAAACCCATAAATCCAAGCTTCACCATCAGATTCAGCGACGCGCATTTTGCCGGCGGCTTTCCCATCTGCTTCAATAATGAAATGTTCATCAGAGTGGCTTTCTCTGAGCTTTAGATTAAACTTCCGAGATTCTTCCTCCTCAAATCCAAAGGCCAAGACTTCAAGCTGTACTTCTGTTTCAAAATCCTCCGCTGTGGTAGAAAGCCTTAAGGTAACAGCAGGGTCTTCGATTAAATCTGTTTTTTTCCATTTCATTTGATATTCGGCAACCGAAAAAGTACATGGGATATTTTTTAGAAATTCCTTTGCCGATTGAGAGTCTGTTGGAGCATTTAATAGAATCGTTTGAAATCTCCGTCTTTTTGAATCCTCCAGTCCCAAAGCTAGCAATTTAGTAAAAATACCTCTACGGCGGTAATCTGGGTGGACCATCCCACAAAGCTCCACTTTGTTTCCAAAGCCATAGCTGCCGAGAAAACCGACAAGCTTACCGTCTTCATAATGAAAGAAGTCTTCTTTCTCTTTTCCTTCTCTATTTTCAAGCATGTCAAAATTAAGCTTCAGTTGGAAACCGTCAGCTTGCTCGCAAATATTTTGAAGTTCTTTAATGGAAGCTAATTCTTCTTTTGTTAACAAGTTATCACCTCTGTTCGTTATCCTTTATTTATTTCTTTTCTTTACTACTTTTTTCCTTCAAAATGATTAATTATCCTTCCATATTTCCATTTATAAATTGTTTTGGTGTTACACCAGCAAATTTTTTAAAAATCTTTGCAAAATGACTTTGATCATGAAAGTTAAGAAGAGTGGAAATTTCCGCTAAAGTATAACTCGAATAAGACAATAAGGTTTTTGCTTCCTCTATCCTAGTCTGTTGGATAAATTGAAGAAATGAAATTCCTACTTCCTTCTTAAAAAGATTGGATAGATAATTGGGATTCAAGGAAGTTAATTCAGCTAGTTGGGAAAGTGTTATATTCTCGTAAAGATGGTTAAAAATATAATTTTGGCACATGTTTATGGGTTTGGAATATTGATGTTTTTTACTATTTTCCACACGTTCTGCGTATTCTAAAAGGGCAGTTTCTACTAATTGATCGACTGCTTTACTTTCAGTTAGTTCTTCAAGCTTCTGTATATACAAATCACTGAGGTTGTAGGCTATCTCCTGAAAAAGACCACCTTCCACTGCTGCCCTTGTCGCAAGTGTAATGATTGAAATAGCTAGATTTTTTTGACTCCGCAAATAACTTGTCTTCGAAAGTACCCCTTTTTTTCCTTGTTTTTGAACTGCGTGGAAACTTTCTAATAATTTATCTTTTTTCCCCAGCTTTATATAATTTAAGAATTTCTTTTCAATCGATATGTCAGTATGAACCATTTTCGTTTGGCGTCCTTCGGTTATTCGGGAATCTGGAGGCTCTACCTCAATCCGTTCCTTTTCTACTCCATCATTATTCTGCAAGATATCTGCCAATGACAATGGTTGTTGATAAACCATGTAATAAATAACCATGCTCATATTAATAAAATTAAAATTACTTATCACAGGAAGTTCAGTATAATAATGAATCATTTCCTCTTTATTTACCTTGATTTGCAGGTCTCTTAGCGTTCCATTGATGGTTTCATCGGTCATCCTAAAATTAAGAACAGGACCAACAATTATATTTCCGCTAAATTGATGGTTAGAATGGACGCTAATTGAAAAAAATTTCTCCAGGTATTTTGTTTCCTTTAATACTGGGAAATTATGAAGTGCCGTTCCAGAAAAAAGCTCAGCGATTATAGCTGAATTAGAAGGATACAAGGGATTATATAGAGAATTAGGGGCGGCATCAAAGACTAACTCACCACGATGATTGTAAAAGTAAACTGGTATTTTATACATGTTAAAAGCTAATGTACAAATATAATTGATCTCCTCTTGTTTCAAAATATGCACATTAAATCCCCCAATCATGTTTAAAAAAGGAAGAAAATTAATCTGTAGTTCATCCTTTTTATCTGTAAAACATACCATAATTTATTAATAATAAAAACTATAATCTGTTTAAGAAATCGATTTCAATATTCTGAACATAGAGGAGATGGATAGAAATATTAGTCTAGTAAATTGCCCAATAATAGAATTTAATTAAAATGTAATCGCATACATGATTAAGCCGCATTTATTTTTAGCAATATTCGATAGAAAAAATATTTCGAGGTGACTAATATGCGTCCTTTTGGTTTCAAAGATAAGGTTGGATATTTATTTGGTGATTTTGGTAATGATTTCTTTTTTGGACTTGTCGGATCCTTCTTGATGGTCTATTATACTGACGTTTTTCATCTCAATCCTGCTGGTGTAGGAGGGTTATTCCTGTTAGCCCGTTTGTGGGATGCTGTTGCAGACATTTCATGGGGACGCTTTATTGATACAAGGAAAGCAGGGAAAAACGGGAAATTTAAACCTTGGATTTATAGAATGTCATTCCCACTTGTATTTTCCGGGGTTTTAATGTTTATTCATATTCCAGGGATGTCAAATGGATTTTATACAGCGTATGCTTATGTAACCTACATTCTATGGGGAACCTTGTATAGTACGGTAAATATCCCATACGGCTCAATGGCTTCTGTAATTACAGGCGATCCAGTAGAACGGACCACATTATCAACTTGGAGATCTCTTGGAGCGACTTTGGCCCAATTAATTGTCGGAGTTGTCGGACCATTGCTCATGTTTGTAAATAATAAAGCGGATGCAAATCACTTTCTAATGGCCGCAATCATTTTCGGAATTCTATCAATCTCAAGTTATATGGCTTGCTATAAATTAAGTGTTGAACGAGTAGTCATAAATGAAAGCGCGAAACCAAATGTTAATTTGGCCAAAACCCTGAAAGGTATTTCCAAGAATAAGCCATTAATCGTTTTTCTTATTGGATCTCTTATATTCTTAATTAGTTTAATGTTAATTGGAACTGTGAATACTTATTTGTTTAAGGATTACTTCGGAAATGCAAAAATATTAAGTGTACTTAGCCTTGTTCAATCAGCAACGATATTTATAGGGATGCCTCTTATTAAACCATTGGTTTCAAAATTCGGGAAAAAAGAAGTGGCTTCGGCAGGATTTTTGCTTGCAACAATGGTCTATTTCATTTTATACCTTTTGCCAAATTTATCAGCTATCCAATATATTGCCATTTTATCAATCGGCATGTTTGGTTATGCCCTATTTAACTTAGTTAGTTGGGCGTTCATTACGGACCTAGTAGATTACCATGAATATGTAACCGGTTTACGGGAGGACGGAACCATTTATTCCCTATACTCTTTTGCGCGTAAAGTAGGACAGGCTGTTGCCGGCGGTATAGGTGGTGCAGCTGTTGCAGCGGTTGGCTATAATCCAGCCCTACAGTCACAAACTCAAAGTACACTTCATGGAATCCATACACTAGCTACTTTAATACCCGCAATTGGTCTATTCTTGGTTTTTATATTTCTTGGATTCGTATATCCTTTAAACAAAAAACGTACGGCCCAACTTGTTAATGATATAGAAGTAAAAAGAAATGAAATGAATTCTGGTAAATCCGCATGAAAGAGAGGAGATAGTTAGGATCACCTTTAGCTATCTCCCTTTCATTAACCTGATATAATCAGAAACCTTGGTTTCTTTGCGATACAATCAAGATACGACTCTAGTAGAGTAAAAGGAGAGATTTTGAAATGTTATTTCCAATTGTTACTGAAACACGTAGTATCATAGATTTAAATGGGATTTGGAAATTTAAGCTTGATCCAGGAATTGGATTTCAAGAAAATTGGCATAATGCCAATTTGTCCGATACAAGAAGCATGGCTGTTCCCTCATCGTTTAATGATATTGGGGTGCACGCAAATATACGTGACCATGTTGGCTGGGTTTGGTATGAGCGAGAAATGACCATCCCGAATATTCTTACCGCTGAACGGGTAGTTTTACGATTTGGTTCAGCCACTCATATTGCAAAAGTATATGTTAATGGGGAACTGGCAGCCGAGCATAAAGGTGGTTTCTTACCGTTTGAGGCGGAAATCAATAATTTTCTAAAAAAGGGGAAAAATCGATTAACGGTTGCTGTCAATAATATTGTGGATGAGACCACCTTGCCGGTTGGCTTTGTAACGGAAAAGGAGATTCCCGGTCTAGGCAAAGTAATCCGTAACCAGCCAAACTTTGACTTTTTTAATTATGCTGGTTTACACAGGCCAGTTAAAATTTATACAACACCGACAACTTACGTGAAGGATATCACCATTGTAACGGAAAAAGATGGACTGCTTCACTATTGTGTGGATATAACTGGTTCCACACAAGTAAAAGTGAAGGTGATCAATCAATCTGGTGATGTCGTGGGTGAGGCAAATGGAGCTAAAGGGGAAATCAGCATTCCCAATGTTAGACTGTGGGAGCCATTAAATGCCTACTTGTACACACTACGGGTAGAGTTAGAAATGGGCAGGAAAACCGTTGATGTGTACGAACAGCCATTTGGTGTCAGGACGGTAGAGATAAAAGAAGGGAAGTTCCTGATTAATAATAAACCATTTTATTTTAAAGGCTTTGGTAAACATGAAGATTCACCTATCCATGGAAGAGGATTTGATGAAGCCGCAAATGTTTTGGACTTCAACCTAATGAAATGGATCGGAGCTAATTCCTTCCGTACGGCCCATTACCCATATTCGGAAGAAATCATGCGTCTTGCTGACCGTGAAGGCTTTGTCGTCATTGATGAAGTACCAGCCGTCGGTTTGCACTTGAATATGATGGTCATGTATAACGGAGGGAATCTTCGAAATACTTGGAAGGAGCTCAAGACATTCGAGCATCATCAACAAGTTATCAAGGAATTAATTGAACGTGATAAAAACCATCCGTCGGTGGTTATGTGGAATATAGCAAATGAACCTGCTTCAGAGGAAGAGGGAGCATATGAATACTTTAAGCCGCTAGTAGAACTGGCAAGAGAACTTGACCCGCAAAAACGACCTATTACTCTTGTCACTCAAATTGAATCTTCACCAGAAAAAGACCAAGTTGCGGAACTTTTGGATATCCTTACTTTTAATCGATATTACGGCTGGTATGTTGATGGTGGCAATTTCGCTTCAGCAAAAGAAAAACTTCGTGCAGAATTTAATGGCTGGCTTAAACGATGCCCAAACAAACCGTTTATGATGACTGAGTATGGTGCCGATACCGTTGCAGGATTGCACGATGTAGAGCCAGTCATGTTTACAGAAGAATATCAAGTAGAATTCTATCGTGCCAATCATGAAGTGTTTGATGAATTTACCCAGTTTGTTGGCGAACAGGTATGGAACTTCGCAGATTTTGCAACAAGTCAAGGGATTATCCGTGTTCAGGGAAATAAAAAAGGGATCTTTACTCGTGAACGTAAACCAAAGTATGTTGCCCATGAACTCCGCAGACGCTGGACGGCAATTCCAGACTTCAATTATAAGGGATCATTCTAAAGTTTTTCGGTAGAGGGGTGATTAGGATGTATTTAGTTATTGATATAGGGGGCACTTTTGTTAAGTATGCCATAATGGATTCAGCTGCAAATATTATAAGCAAAGGTAAGCAGCCAATTCCAAGAACAAAACTAACTGATTTTGAAAGTGTGATTTATTCAATTATTGATGAGCATTTATTAAAAGATATAAAGGGGATTGCGATCAGTTGTCCAGGTACCATTGATGTAGGTACAGGGATGATTTATAATGGCGGTTCATTCCCATTTTTGCATGAAGTCAATCTTAAAAATAAGATTGAAAAGAAATACGATATCGATGTGATTATAGAAAATGATGCAAAGTGTGCAGCTTTAGCGGAATTGTGGCTTGGAAGTGTAAAGGATGCTAAGAATTCAGTGGTCCTCGTACTTGGAAGTGCAGTAGGGGGAGGAATTATTATTGATGGAAAACTTCATCGTGGAGTCCATCTTTCTGCTGGAGAGCTAAGTTATATCAACAATGTAATGAATCCACAAACAAAAGAAGTCGAATATTTTGGTTTGGTTTGTTCAGCTGTTGAAATGGTAAGAAAGATTGCCGAAACAAAGAAAATGCAAGATACAACAGATGGAATACAAGTTTTTAAGTATATTAAGGACAACGATGTCGAAGCCAATGCCATATTTAACGAATATTGCCTTTACTTAGCAGCGCAAATCTTAAACCTTAGCTATATTTTAGACCCGGAAATTTTTGCGATTGGTGGAGGAATTAGTGCTCAACCCATTTTAATTGAAAGAATTCAATGGGCTTTAGATGAAATCAAAAAGGCCAACCCGTTGCATACAGCAAATCCTATTGTTGTTGCTTGTAAGTTTCAAAATGATGCCAACCTTTATGGGGCGCTCTATCAATTTTTTGTCAGTAAAGAATACGCATTTTCCTCATAATTATTCGCAGCAAATTACCAGAATAACTTTTTCCTAGGAGACTACACTTAAACACTAGATAGGTAAGTCATGTAACATAGGGACTGGGTAGACAATTAAACTGGTTGACAAGGAGCCCGTCCCTATTTCCTATCGTAGTAAAATGATTACTCACATGCTATTGCTTTCTTCTAATCTGTATTCCGCATTTCATTTAGTAATTCTTCAAGTACATTTTCAATAAGCAAATCATTCCCTGCCTCAAGCCAATCATTAGGGATAATTCGATAACGGCAATGGCCGCTTTTTAAATAATTATAGATAATTTGCGCCTCATCAAGTTCCTCTTTACTGACTACAATGCGAGTGTTGAGCGGACTTTGTGTTAAATAAGTTGATAGGTTCATCCTTATAGTCTCGAACGGTTGTTCATTATTTAGTATTTCTCTATATAAAAGCTTGTTACCCTTAATAAGAAAAAGTTTAAAGGTAGACTCAGTTAAGGATTCAACGATCACAATATTTTGATTTGCCTCTGTAAACTCAATGACCTTCTCCTTATAAAGGAGGGCATTGATTGTTTCAAGGATGTTCCGATACTTTGCCGCAACTTCAAACTGAAATTGTTCGGATGCAGTTAACATCTTTTGCTCGATTTCCTTCAGTATTTCGGTGTCCGTCCCGTTCAAAAATCCAATGATTTTGTCCAATATTCGGTTATATTGTTCTAAAGCGGAACCTCCAAGACACACTCCGATACACAATCCTAAAGAATAATTTAAACACGGTCCATGTTTCATGGACGGGTTGCTGCAGTTTATTTTAAAAGCGTCTTTTATTCCGGTAATGGCTCGTTCAACAGTGTACTTGTTAAGAAAAGGACCGAAATATAGATTCCCGTCATTCTCCACAAGGGAATTGGACATTTTCAGAATCCGCTTGCCCTCCTCCATTTTTATCATCAGATAGATGTAGGAATGAGGATTTTTCATTTTTTTATTAAAAGGTGGCTTTAATTCCTTGATGAGTTTGCATTCAAGCAAAAAGGCTTCAAATTCAGTATCAGTAAGCACATAGTCAAAGTCAATAATGTTAGAAACCATCTTTTTAACTTTTTGAGTATGGGCTTTGGAATGTTGAAAATAAGACTGGACGCGCTTCTTTAGGCTTTTGGCTTTTCCAACATAAATAATATGACCAGGGGCGTCTTTCATCAAATACACCCCAGGAGTTAGCGGCAGCGACTTTACTTTTTCTTTTAGGTTCATAATGTGTTCACTCACCAATAATAATAGATATTATTATTCTAACACACGAAAGGATTACCTAGAATATTGCTTGTATAGATAAACAAGTAAAAGCAACATCACAATATCTAAACGAGCTTGAAAGGCAAATGGAAGGAAACCAGTGTGTAATAAGGGAACCTTCGTTACTAAAAGAGCAATGATCATGATTCCAATTAGTGGTACGGCTGCATATTTTACAGATTTATTGACTACTAGTAAAATTCCGCAACCTATTTCGAGGAAAATGACAAGCTTTAACATTAGGTGAGGATAGGGCAGTCCTAATCCAAGAAAATGATTGGCTACATCGGGACTCATTATTTTCATTAGTGAAGAAGTGATAAAAACATAGGCCACCGCATATCTAATTAAGTTATTGGCTGATAAATATATATTCATGAAAAATCCCCCTTTGTACATCTTTATGAAGGATGGGGGACAGACCATTACAAAAGAAGACCAAATAATGAGTGTAAGGCAGGAAAATAAAAAAACCACTTGGCGTGGTTTTTTAATCGCGTAATGCTCCTGCCTCTCGGGAAGTGATTGCCCCTTGTCCTTGGCTTACATCATTTTTTATTTCTTGTTTTACTTTTTGTGCATCAGTTCCAGCAAATTCTGGATTCATAATCGAACCGGAGCCCAAATTCTCTTTAGCCTGTTGACCCTGTTCCATACATGCCCTCCTCAATTTATTGTTTTACTATCCTATTAATAGAACCAATAGGGAGAATAATAACAACTCATTTTTGGGTTGATTTTATTCTTCCTATTTTCTAGATATGTTCTCCTGTTTCAGCAACAATTATAGCTATCTTTTTATTTTTTTGTTGATAAACAGTGACAAAGACATAAACTTGTCGCTTTGGGTGAACTTCAGCTCCACCTATTCTGACTTCGCCATACTGATCTATGCTGAGGGAGCCCCGAGTTTTCTTAAAAGGATTCTAGGCGCTGTGTTAAAGTGGAGCAATAGATTAAGGGACTACCTAATATTATGATTTAGTTTCTGATGAAGTTTTAAAGAATATTTACTTAGTATTGCCATGGTAAGTTAATATGTAATGTGTTAAAATGAGAGTCCTTGGCAGGGGCAACAAAAATAGTATGGAGTAAGCAGGGGCATGGTCCGAATTCCCTGCTTACTTGTAATATCTTCATATAAAATAATTACATCAATTACTTAAATCATATAGCACTGAAAAAAGCTGTCATACAAATGACAGCTTTTTTTTGTAGTTAGATGGCTGCTAGTTTTTTCAGGATGGACTCTACCATGGCATGGACATCCTCAGCTTCCGTGTTTTGCAGGTATGCAGGCGTTAGGACCTGGGTTTTCTTCGCCACATAGTAATCGATTAGCGCCTGTTTCAAGGACAAATCCTCTTCCATTAAGAAGGAGGTATTCACTAATTTCCCTAGTACCGTTTCATCCTGAATTATGAGGATTGAGGCATTTAATTCGTTAAACACCCCTGCTTTCATGCCATTTTGATAAAAAGTATGAATACTGGACAATTGTTCTTTTCTTGACTGCCTCTTTTTTTTATAAAGATGTAGGCAGCTTTTTTTTAGGTCATGTAAATAAATATCTGAAGCATATACAGCCGAAAAAACAGCCTGTTCAAACACGTTTTGAAGACGAAGTGGATACGATAAATCTTCGTTCGAAATAGTTTGACCCGCTTCATTTATATAATCAATACAGAGATTCGTCAGCTCCATGATGATATCTTCCTTTGAAGAAAAATAGTTGTATAAGGAAGCCCGGCTCAAATTAATCGTGTCGGCGATATCTTGAATGGTAAGGGAAAGAAAACCTTGCGTTCGAACGAGGGGAATCAATTTTTTTACATGGATTTTTCTCATCAACTGTCTTTCATCAGGTGCGATTTTTCTCAAAGTACCACTTCCTTTATCCCGAAATTATATCATAATCCAATAAAGTGAATGAAGATTTTGATATTCCAATTCTTCCTAGTTTACAACTAACAGAAAGTGGAGTATGTTTATACGTAGATATCATTTTAGACAATTTATATCATTTTTGTCTAAAGTGGATAATATTTTTACTAATATTAGAATAAATGCTCAATGGGAAAAGAGGAGAATATAAGAATGACCAACATGACAACAGCACAAGTAATGAATGATTTTAATAAAATTGTAACAGAACGTCGTTCCATAAAAAATTACGATCCATCCGTAAAAATTAGCCGCGAAGAGATGGTAGAAATTCTTACCTTAGCAACACGTGCTCCTTCTTCCGTAAATATGCAGCCATGGCGTTTTCTTGTGATCGAAAGCTCTGAGGCAAAAGCAAAACTTGCCCCTCTAGCTCGGTTCAATCAGACTCAGGTTGAAACATCATCAGCTGTTATTGCGGTTTTTGGTGATTTGAATAATTTTGTGAAGTTCGAAGATATCTACGGCGCAGCTGTAGATAAGGGATTTATGCCATTAGAGGTAAAGGAGCGAATTCAGGCATCCTTTTCCAGCTACTTTGAAACCATTTCACGCGAAGAGATGAAAGAGGTTGTTTTGGTAGATGGCGGTCTTGTATCAATGCAGTTTATGCTTGCTGCCCGTGCTTATGGGTATGATACAAATCCAATTGGCGGATATGAAAAAGACCAAATTGCTGAGGCTTTTGGATTGGAAAAGGATCGTTATATTCCGGTTATGTTGATCTCTATTGGTAAAGCAGCTGATAATGGGCACCCATCTGTACGTCTCCCAATTGACCAAGTCGCACAATGGAAGTAATGAAATATTAACAAGAGGGGATTGAGGTTTAATGATTATCATTCATGCTACATTCCAAATAAACCCAGCGAAGGAGAACATGTTTCTAGAGGAAATCCAGCCGCTTATTTCCGCTTCAAGAGAGGAGAACGGGAATATTTCTTATCGCCTTCAAAAAGATGTAGAAAATGAACATGTATATATGATGGTGGAGGTTTGGCAGGATATGCAAGCTGTTGCCAGTCACAATTCTAGCGATCACTTCACCAAGTTCGTAGCTAAAGCAAAAGATTTCTTGGCTGCACCATTAGAGGTTAAAGCATTTGAGGGGCAGCCATTAAAATTATAGATGCTAACAAAGATAATGAGAAATAGAGAGGGTGTCCTAAAAGTATAACTTTTAGGGCATCCTCTTTTTTGTGTACCTTCCATTGACAAACTAGAAGAATTATTATATCCATTTATTTTAAGGTATAAAGAGCGGTATGAGAGGGACGAAGCCACAAAGTTCTGGCTGCGAATCTCATTTATTCCACCCAATCATCTTTATAAAGAGGTCATGAAACTTATTTATGAGACGCTAAAACCATATAGAGGAGATCCTTTTCCCTTTCATTGAAAAAGGAATGTAGGAAGGGGAAATTTAGCTCAGAGGTTGGGACGGAGAGAGCTACGGCTGCTTACATGGGCGTGTTAGATGGAATAAAGTTTGTACCTAAAATCCTCATAAAAAAAACTAGAAGTTCCCGTTTCCATTATAATTCTACATGCTCGTTTTTTTCGAAAGATAACATTTTTTGAATTCAACTTACGTTTATTTATTGGTGATAAATTTTTTGCGGTTTTGCGCAAAAATAAGAAGTGTACTGCCAATATATTTTGCATATTTTTTAAAAAGACTGTTTATAAATAGGTGTTTTTAATATTGGCACAGTAATTGCATATTTTAAATTGAAAAAAATATTTTGGCTAAGTGTCCAAGATTGGGGTGACAGGAGAAACTCAATGCTTTTATAAAAAAACAAAACAAATGAATTAAAAAGATTCACAATCAGCAAGGTAGATTACTTATGAAAACCGGAACGGATCGTGTAAAAAGAGCCGTAGCTGAAATGCAAAAGGGCGGCGTCATAATGGATGTGTGAATGCTGAACAAGCAAAAATATCAGAACCAGCAGGATCGTAGCTGTAATGGCATTGGGGCGCGTACCTTCTGATATCCGTGCAGCTGGTGCGTAGCAAGAAAAAATATTCTAAAGCCGTTTTTTTGAAAGCGCTCTTATATATTTGAAAATTTAGAATATTTTTATTGACATAGTTTTTTCTGACCCGTATACTCGTGTTAGAAATATGATCAGTTGGTTTTTGAAAGGAGGATTAGGGGCATGCAAACACTGGATACAGTGATTGTTACAGGATATGCAAAGGCTCCACAGGGAACTTCCATGTATGAAATGTATAAGCATGCGGGAATTGTACTCGAAGTGGAGCTGAAAGAGCATAAAATTATCGGCGCCGAATTTACATTCGTAACAGAACTAACGAAAAACTATTTTCAAAAACTACTGATTGGTTACTGTCTTCGAGACGGTGTTGAGCCGCTGATAGAACGAATTCAAAGCTTTTATTTTGCTCCATCCCAGCAAGCGATCATTGTGGCCCTTCAGGCGGCAGTTCAACGTTACTGGGATAACATAAAGCAAAAGAATACATAACGTTTGGTTATAATAAAGTGGGAAGATGACCTCTTCCCATGGTCTTATTAAAACCGGGCAAACATGAACACTTTGTAAAGAATGTTCTTTAGAACACATTCTTTATGGAGGATTTATGTTTTGTCCGGTTTTTTATTTTTCCAAACCGTTAAAACACAAAAAAAGCAAAGAGGAGGTAGGGAAAAGGATGAGCAAGCTAATTACATGCACTGAAGCTGTAAAAATGGTTAAAAGCAGCTCACGGATTATGGTAGGAGGATTTGGACTTGTCGGATGTCCGCTCAGTTTAATCGACGCTTTGGCTCAAAGAAACGTGAAAGACTTAGAGATTATTAGTAATAACCTTGGAGAGCCGGGGAGAGGTCTTGGAGTCTTAGTACGGCAAAAACAAGTGAAAAAGGCGATCGGTTCCTACTTTACCTCTAATCCTGAAGTCGTGAAAGCCTATCAGGATCAAGAATTAGAAGTAGAGCTTATCCCGCAGGGAACGATGTCTGAGGCAATCCGGGCGGGAGGTGCTGGAATAGGGGGGTTTTATACACCGGTCGGTGTTGGAACGAAAATCGCCGAATCCAAAGAAGTGAGAGCCCTTAACGGTAAAAAATATGTGTTTCAGGAACCAATTAAAGCCGATTTTGCCTTCATTAAAGCGAAAAAAGCGGATAAATTAGGAAATCTCATTTACAACCAATCAGCAAGAAACTTTAATCCAATGATGGCAACAGCTGCAAATGTTGTGATTGCAGAGGTTGACGAGATAGTGGAGGCAGGGGAAATTTCTCCTGAAGAGATTGTAACCCCTCATTTATACGTGGATTATATCGTTGTAAAGGAAGGGAACTAGCATGAATCCAAAACAATACATTGCTGCAAGAGCTGCGAAGGAATTAAAGCCTGGCGATATCGTCAATTTAGGGATTGGGATTCCAACGCTGGTGGCTGATTATATTCCATCAGATGTCAAAGTGTTTTTACATTCGGAAAACGGTATTCTTGGAGTAGGTCCTTCTCCAGATCTGGAGCATACGGACCCAAATCTGGTCAATGCCGGGAAACTACCCGTTTCGGTATTAGAAGGAGCATCGTTTTTTGATAGCGCTTCCTCTTTTGCGATGATTCGCGGAGGGCATGTAAGTGTCTCCATTCTTGGGGCACTGCAAATCGATGCCAATGGTCGGATTGCTAATTGGGCCGTACCAGGAAAAAGTGTTCTTGGTGTTGGCGGGGCAATGGATTTATTGGAGGGCTCCAAGACTGTGATTGTCACCACAAAGCATACAAATACCGATGGGGGGCCAAAAATCGTCAAGGAATTAACCTATCCAATAACATCCGAACGAATAGTGGATTTAATAATTACTGATTTGGCGGTATTTACTGTAAAGGCAGATGGACTTCATTTGATTGAGCTGTCCCCTGGGGTTTCCCTCAGGGAAGTGGAGCAGAAAACGGATGCACCTTTCCACATTCCTGAGTCATTCAAAAAAAGCAAAGAGGTGACCGTGTAGTGGTTGTCATTGTAAATGCCTTTCGTACTGCTATCGGAAGCTTTGGCGGGTCACTGGTAAATACTCGCCCAGAAGAGCTGGTTTCCCTGATTATGAAAAACAACCTTTCCGCTTCCGGTTACGGTGCCAATATGGTCGATGAAGTCATCGTCGGGCAAACAAAGCAGAGTGCCCATGCTCCAAATATAGCCAGGGTCGCTGCACTATTGGCCCATTTTCCAGAATCGCTTCCTGCTTATACGGTCCATCGGCAGTGCGGCTCGGGAATGCAGGCGGTCATAAACGGAGCTATGTCGATTTTGGCCGGCCAGGCGAGCGTTGTGTTAGCGGGGGGAGTTGAAAGCATGTCACAAGCTCCCCATTATTTGGCTGGCAGTCGATTTGGACCAAAGATTGGAGATATCACATTATACGATTCGAATACGGAGAGTCAGCCAAAATCCCAGCCGGAGGAGATATACGGCCGTTTCACGATGGGGCAAACAGCAGAATGGTTAGCTGAAAAATATAACATTAGCCGCCAGGAACAAGACGAATTTGCTTATATAAGCCAGCAGAAAGCGAAACGCGCCATTGAAAGGGGTCGTTTTGAAGAAGAAATTATTCCTGTTCCGGTGAAGGAAGGAAAAACAGGGATCAGAAATTTTGCGACAGATGAGCACCCCAGATTAACGGAAATTGAAACACTTGGAAAATTAAGGCCTGTGTTTCAAATGGATGGTACGGTAACAGCCGGTAACTCATCCGGAAGAAATGATGGTGGCTCGATGCTGTTGTTGATGTCGGAAGAAAAGGCGAAACAACTAGGAGTTGTCCCGATGGCAAGGATACGTTCCTTTGCTGCAGTGGGTGTATCGCCAAAGGAAATGGGAATCGGTCCTGTTCCGGCATCCCAAATGGCATTGAAAAAGGCGGGGCTCCATTTGGAGGATATCGATTTGATTGAATTAAATGAAGCATTCGCTGCGCAAAGTCTTGCCTGTTTACGAGAATGGGGCATAAAAGGAGATAATGTCAATGTTAATGGTGGGGCGATTGCCTTAGGGCATCCACTTGGATGTTCCGGTGCAAGGATCGTCACTACATTATGTCATGAGCTTGAAAAACAAAAACGGCAATATGGCCTTGCGACGATTTGTGTGGCGGGGGGATTAGGATTGGCAATGGTGGTGGAAAGATGGATGGAATAAAAAAAGACTACGTGTTTCATCGGGATTTAAAAAAGGAGTATCCGATTATTACCCACGGTGAAGGTGTCTATCTCATCGATGAGAACGGGAAAAAATATTTGGATGCTTGCTCTGGTGCGGTTGCAGCTAACTTAGGCCATGGGATTACTTCTATAGGGGAGGCCATGGCAGAACAAGCAAAAAAAGCAGCTTTCGTCCATACCATGCGCTTCGAGACAAAAGCGCTCCATCAGCTAGCTGAAACAATCGGCCAAATGGCACCGGACGATTTAAATAAAGTGTATTTTACAACCGGAGGCTCAGAAGCAAATGAAAGTGCTTTGAAGCTGGCAAGACAATATCATCGGGATGCTGGCAGACATCAAAAACATATTGTCATAGGGAGATGGCAGTCATACCACGGTAACACGATTGGTTCTTTATCAGCAGGAGGGGACGTCAAACGGAGGCATGCCTACACTCCTAATCTTTTAAACTATGCCCATGTCTATTCTCCGTACTGCCATCGATGTCCGTATGATCGTCAAAAGGATGATTGTCTTTCGAACCAAAACTGGACGTGCGTTACGGATATAGAAAGAACGATTTTAGAGCTTGGGCCAGAGAACGTGTCGGCGTTTATAGCCGAACCGATTGTCGGAAGCCAGCAAGGTGCTGTTCCGCCGCCGCTCGGGTACTTTAAGAAAGTTCGGGAGCTGTGTGACCGTTATCAAATTCTGTTAATTATTGATGAAGTGATGACTGGATTCGGTCGTACCGGCACAAATTTTGCGACAGAACAGATAGGGATCGTTCCGGATATGATTACTTTTGGTAAAGGGGTATCAGCCGGATATGCCCCGCTTGCTGGGATGATTGTTCATGATCGGGTAATCGATGGGCTCATTGAAAACAGCGACGGGAAATTCATTCACGGTTACACCTATAGCGGGCATCCTGTAGCGGTGGCAGCCGGCCAAGCTGCATTGGACATATATAAGCAGGAATCGGTGCTGGAAAACGTCAAAAAACAAGGTCCTTACCTTTTCAACCGGCTTTTGGAGTTGAAGCAAAAACACGCTTTTATCTCTGATGTGCGCGGTAGAGGGCTTTTAATGGGGATCGAGCTTGTGAAGAATCGTGAACAGGATCTATTGTTCGATCCTGCTGAAAAAGCGGCTGAAAGATTGAATGGAATTGCTATGGATCTCGGTGCCGTTTTTTACCCCGGTTCCGGTTCGATTGACGGTACAAAGGGGGAACACCTTATCATTAGCCCTCCTTTAAATGTTACCAAAACAGAAATGGATGAGATTGTAAGAATACTAGATGAATCATTCACCATATTCAAGCTTCAATTAAGAAAGGATGAACTCTATGAAATTACAAAATAAAACAGCAGAAATCCAAGAAAAAGCAAAAAAACATTTATCACCGGTTATGACCAGGGTAACGGAGCTTGTCATTGAAAAAGCGCATGGCGCGAAATTTTGGACGACAGACGGAAAGGAATATATCGATTTCGTTTCAGGCGTAGCTGTCAACGCAGTCGGGCATACGAATGGAAAAATGGTGGAAGCCATTAAAAAGCAAGCTGAAGCCTTGATTCATCTTGGATTAAACTATGGTTATTATGAAACGGCAGCGAATTTGGCGGAAAAGCTTGCTCATATCACACCTGGAAACCTAGACACGGTCTTTTTCTCCAATTCAGGAGCTGAGGCCATTGACGGTGCTCTTAAACTAGCAAAGGCGGCCACAGGAAGACCCGCCATCATTGCTTTTGAAGGATCGTTTCATGGCCGTACATTAGGGGCAACTGCTATTACGGCATCAAGCTCTAAATACCGTCGTTATTATGAACCGATTTTAGGCGAGGTGTACCATGTTCCCTATCCGTATCCCAGCCAGCTGAAAAACATTAGAGAAGAAGATGCGGAAGAGTACTGCTTGAATCAGCTTCAAAAATTGTTCGATTTACGCGTGGATCCTTCACGTGTAGCGGCTATCATCATTGAACCAGTAATGGGTGAAGGCGGATATTATCCGGCACCGCCAAGCTTTTTGCAGGCTTTAAGAAAGATGACAGATGAACACGGCATTTTGCTTATCTTTGATGAAGTACAAACAGGATTCGGCAGGACCGGTAAAATGTTCGCGGCAGAGCATGCGAATGTCACTCCGGATATCTTGGTACTTGCAAAAGCCCTTTCTGGCGGAATGCCTCTTGGTGCCATTGTGGCAAACCGCGAGCTGCATGAAAAATGGCCGACGGCAGGTCACGGTTCGACATTTGGTGGAAATCCGGTTTCTTGTGCAGCGGCATTGGCAAACATTGAGGTTATTGAGGAAGAAAAGTTAGTCGAACGCAGTGCAAAACTAGGTGCGAAAATTGTGCACAGGCTTCAAAGCTCGATCGGTCATTTACCAGGTATTGTTGAAGTCCGTGGAGTCGGTATGATGATCGGTATTGAATTCGATTTGCAATCTGCTCCTTACTATGTTCCTAAAATTAAATCAAAAGCACTGGAAAATGGTTTGCTTATAATGAACTGCGGTGTAAGCGGGCAAACCATTCGACTAATGCTGCCGCTTAATATTGAAGAAGATGTGCTGAACATAGGTTTAACGATTTTAGAAGATGTGATTACTGAAAGCATTTCAGGAAACTAATTATCATTTCTACGGAATACAACAAAAGGAGGTCAAGCTTATGTCTAGCCAAATCAAAACAGATATTCTTCAGGGAGATCTTTATATAAATGGAGAATGGGTAACTGCGCCCGATCAATCGTATTTTAATAGTTTAAATCCTGCAACAGGTGAACTTGTTGGTATATATGCGGCTGCTACACCAGAACAAGTGGATGATGCTGTCGAAATAGCAAATGAAGCCTATTTGAAATGGAAGAACACCCCCATTCCAGAACGAGCAGCATATTTAATGAAAGCAGCTCAGTTGTTTGAAAAGAGAAAAGACGAACTTGCTCGTGTCATGACAATGGAGATGGGTAAAGTCCTGTCGGAGTCATTAGGCGAAGTAGGAGTCGTCATCTCAACGGCTCAATACATGGCCGGTGAGGGACGACGCCTATTTGGAGAAATAGTCCCGGCAGGTTTCCCGGACCGTAACGTAAGAATGGTTCGTGAACCTCTTGGAGTTGTCGCGTGCATTACGCCTTGGAATTTCCCGGTTGCGCTTGCTTCCTACAAAATCTTTTCAGCTTTGATTGCTGGGAATACCGTCGTATGGAAGCCTGCTTCAGAGGTTGCTTTATCGGCAAAAATTTTCTTGGAGGTTTTGGATGAAGCTGGATTTCCTGGGGGAGTTGTTAACTTAATTACTGGTTCGGGAAGGATTGTGGGACAAAGACTTGCAGAGCATCCGGATGTGAAAGTCATTTCGTTTACGGGTTCAACTGAAGTTGGAAAACTGCTGAGTGAAATGAGCAGTAAAACGTTAAAACGTATTTCATTGGAATTGGGCGGGAAGAATGCCGTGATCGTCTTGAAGGATGCAGACTTGGACAAGGCGGCAGACGGAATCGTAAAATCAGCGTTTACAACAACTGGTCAACGCTGTACAGCGGCAAGCCGAGTAATCGTCGAGCGTACAGTAAAGGAACGGCTCGTACAAAAAGTAGTAGATTTAACAAAGTCTATGAAAATAGGAAATGGACTTGAAGAAGGGAAACAAGTGGGCCCTCTCGTAAATGAAGACCAGCTTCATACAGTCGAAAAATATGTAAAAACAGCGATTGAAGAAGGTGGAAAGATTGTGTCAGGTGGCCAGCGTGTCAAAGAATTGGGCGGCTATTATTATGAACCGACCATCATTGAGAATGTAAAACCGAATGATACCATTGCACAGGAAGAAATATTTGGTCCAGTTCTTGCCATCATTGAAGTAGATTCATATGAGGAAGCTATGGAGGTAAATAACGGGACCATTTATGGGCTGTCGACTTCTATTTATACAGAGAGCCTTCATTATGCAAACCGTGCTGCAAAGGAAGCGGTTAGCGGACTTGTCTATATTAATAACGGAACGTCCAATGCCGAGATGGGAGTGGCGTTTGGGGGGATGAAGATGTCCGGAAACGGTCACCGTGAAGTTTCCCATCATGCATTTGATGTCATGACTGAGTGGAAGTCCATTTATACGAACTATTAATGAACAGACCATATCTATTATAAGGTGGGAGAACATGAGAAAAAATCGTATTGGTATTGCATTCTTTTACCATGAATCCCACAGTTTCAGCCCGATGAAAACTGAAATTGAACAGTTTCGAAATGAAGGCTACTTTATCGGCGATGAAATTTATGATGCCTATACAGGTACGAAGACAGAAGTGGGCGGGTTTCTGGATGTATTAAAACAGGACGAGGATGTAGAAATCGTACCGCTGCTTTGTGCGGCAGCGGTCCCATCGGGCGTAGTATCAACAGAAGCGTACTCCATCATCGAAAATCAAATGCTAGAGTCCATTCAGCAGGCGGGAAGGCTGGACGGATTATTGCTTGCACTGCATGGAGCGATGGTCGTCGAGCACCTCTTTGATCCGGAAGAGCATTTATTAGGAAAAATTCGGGGGCTTATCGGACCGAATGTCCCGATTGCGACAACACTGGATATGCACGCCAATTTAAGTGGAAAAATGATTGATTACACACCACTTCATTTTGGATTTAAAACATATCCGCATATTGATATGTACGAACAAGGTGTTCATGCGGCAATCGCTTTGTTAAATCAATTAAAGGAAGGTGTGACTTACTACGCTTCTTTTGAAAAGTTGCCGATGATGCCTCCCTCTATCAATATGAGAACGGCAGAAGGGCCGATGCACAAAATGATAGAGTGGGCGAAACAAGCCGAAGAGGAAGCAGGTATTTATCATGTGTCCGTATTTGGCGGCTTTCCTTACTCGGATATTCCCATGGTCGGTGCAAGTGTACTTGTTGTTTCGCTCGATCCGCAAAAAGGAAAAGAGACTGCCCAAAAGATGGCTTCCTTGTTCTGGAGCGTAAGAGAAGAATTTATCATGGATTTGCCCGGTGTAAAAGAAGGGCTCGCTTTGGCCATGTCGATTGAAGACGACAAACCGGTCGTGCTGGCGGACATCTCTGATAATCCTCTAAGCTGCGGAAGCGGGGATACAACAGAGCTGTTGCGGGAGATGGTGGAAATGAACATTCCCGACACGCTGTTTGGAGGACTTTACGATCCAGAATCCATTGAGGTTTGCCGCAAGAAGGGAGCCGGAAATAAGGTAATGCTGTCCCTAGGAGGGAAAGTATCGCCTGAATTTGGGGAGTCCATACAGGTCGAAGCAACGGTAGTGGCTTTATCAAACGGTGTATTTCACAATTCTGGACCGTTCAACCAGCATTTAAGAGTCGATTTAAAGGGGGCGGCACACATTCGCGTTGGCCAGATGGATATCCTCCTTATTGGAAGACCGATGTCAGCGAATGATCCGGAAATGTTTCGTCATATTGGTCTTGAGCCATCCACAAAAAGAATTCTTGGGCTAAAGGCTAAAAATCATTTCCGGGCAGCGTTTGAGCCGATTGTTGGCCGTATCATTTATGTGGATGCACCGGGTGTTGCATCCAATCGTTTAACAACTTTTACGTATCGTTACATTCCTAAGCCAATTTGGCCGCTCAATGATATTCAATATGAAGGAGAACGGAGGGGGGCAGAAAAATGAACACATTAAACAAAACTTATTATGTCGAAGTACCATCTTCATTGAATCCAGAACAGCTAAATATGATGATGGAGCTTGAGCGAGATGCGTTTCCAGGATTAGGAGCAGTAGATGAACAAGCCCTTGTCCCGCTTACACGCTACGGGAAACTCATTCAATACCGGCAGCAAAACGATCCAAGGCCGATTGCGATTTGTGAAGTGATGAGAGCTTACAATGATATTCATAAAGCCTACATTTTTGGGTTTTATGTACGCTCTGACCAGCAAGGGAAAGGAATCGGAAAATTATTCTTTCAGGATATTTATCCGATTTTAAAACAAGATGGATTTCATAAGGTTTGCTTAACGGTCAGTACTCAAAACAAGCCAGCCGTCAAGTTATATGAAAAATTAGGGTTTGTCATTAAAGAGACGAGATTCGATGAATTTGGTGAAGGGGAAAATCGCTATTATATGGAATATGCCATTTCTTAATAAACAGAGTATTCATTCAAGTGGTCATAAAAAATCAACCAATTTAGGGGGAGCTTAATCATGAGAAACACTTTATTCAAACCGAAAAGACATTGGAAAGAAATCGAGCTTTGGAAGGATGTAACGGATGAGCAATGGAACGATTGGGTTTGGCAGCTTACGAATACGATCAAAAATTTAGAAGACTTAAAGAAAGTAGTTAACTTAACACCAGAAGAAGAGGAAGGGGTTTTAATCTCAACAAAAACAATCCCATTAAACATCACGCCATATTATGCATCGCTTATGGATCCAGATGATTCAAGATGTCCGGTTCGGATGCAGTCTGTTCCGATTTCTGCGGAATTGCATAAAACAAGATATGACTTAGAAGATCCCCTTCACGAAGATGAAGATTCACCAGTACCTGGGTTAACCCATCGGTATCCGGATCGTGTGTTGTTCTTAGTTACAAACCAGTGCTCCATGTACTGCCGTTACTGTACAAGAAGACGCTTCTCCGGACAAATCGGCATGGGCGTACCAAAGAAACAGTTAGACACAGCCATTAATTATATCGCATCGAACCCACAGATCCGAGATGTGTTAATTTCCGGAGGAGACGGGCTCCTTATTAATGACAATATTTTAGAATATATTTTAAAAAGTTTACGTGAGATTCCACATGTAGAAATTATTCGTATCGGTACAAGAGCACCTGTTGTGTTCCCGCAGCGTATTACTGAAAATCTTTGTAATATCTTGAAAAAGTATCATCCAGTTTGGTTGAATACGCATTTCAATACATCTATTGAAATTACGGAAGAATCGAAGCGTGCATGTGAAATGCTTGCAAATGTTGGTGTACCTGTTGGGAACCAGGCGGTTATTTTAGCAGGCATTAACGACAGTGTACCGATCATGAAACAGCTGATGCATGACCTTGTTAAAATTCGCGTTCGCCCATATTATATTTACCAATGTGATTTATCAGAAGGGATCGGCCATTTCCGTGCACCAATCAGCAAAGGATTGGAAATTATGGAAGGACTTCGCGGCCATACATCGGGTTATGCTGTTCCGACATTTATTGTTGATGCCCCGGGTGGAGGAGGCAAAATTCCATTGCAGCCGAACTATATCATTTCTCAAAGTGCGAATAAAGTCGTATTACGTAACTTTGAAGGTGTCATTACCTCTTATCCGGAACCAACAAATTATCAGTCAGGCAGTGCAGAGGATTACTACAAAAAGGTATATCCTGAAGTGTTCGAAAAGTTTGAAAGTAATGGCGTCCTATCGATTATTGATGATACGAAATTTAACCTTACACCTGAAGGATTAAAACGGTTAGATCGCCGCAAGACTTATAATGAAAGTAATGAGCATAGTTCATTAAAAGATAAACGTGAAAAACGTGACGAGCTAAAAGAGAAAAAGTTCCAATCACAAATGAAGAAATATGAAACAGTGGGAGCAAAGGAGGAATAATTTTGATTTGTCAATGGTGCGAATCTGACACAGCACGTGAAACGAGCAACACAGTGTATTGGGAACTTCCAGATGGAACAAAAGCAATCGAGATTCAGGACACACCGACCACTCATTGCTTGGAATGCGGAATGACCTATCAAACCGATGATACGGTGAAAGAAATTGAGGATCAGCTATTTTTAATAGATTGCGCAAAACTTGAAAAAAGTATGACCTATGGAACACTTATGGCAGCTCCACGCTTATTGAAGCGAAACTACTTTGATTTTTCGAAATAATTGGCAAAGCCATCTCCCGTTTTTCTATCGTAAACGGGAGATGAATTTTATCTTAAGGACAAGGGATTACAAGCTGGAATTCGAGGGAATATGATAGTTTTGTAGTTTTAGAAATAGAATTACTATTCCGTTATAACTTTAGGAGGGGCTAATGTGAAGAACCCTATTTTACTCGTAATGACCTTATGTTTAACTTTTATGCTAGCTGCATGTGGAAGTAGTGAGAAAAGCACAAGTACTGGAGGAAAGGATGCGAACGAAGATTCAGACAGCCTGGCGGCTATTAAGAAAAATGGCGTGATTGAAATTGGAATCGAGGGTGCGTATCCTCCATTTAACTATTTTGATAAGAGTAATAAGTTAATAGGATTTGATGTTGATATTGCGAATGAATTGACAAAAAGAATGGGAGTGAAGCCTAATTATGTAGCGACTCCTTGGGACACGATTATCGGGGGATTACAATCAAAGAAATATGACATTATTATTTCGAGTATGGCAATCACAGAAGAACGGAAACAAAAAGTAGACTTCTCGGATCCCTACTATCATACCGGTGCCCAGCTATTTGTAAATGAGGATTATTCAGAAATTAAAGATCCCAAAAAAGATCTTAACGGTAAAAAAGTCGGTGTAGCCATTGGTACGACATTTGAAAAGAAAGCCACTGAGCTAGGGGCCACGATTGTGAATTATAAAAGCGATCTTTTAACCTTCCAAGACTTGGCGAATAAACGTGTGGTAGGGGTCATTACAGATAAAGCTGTTGGTTCTAGAATGATTAAAGAAAAAGGATTTAAGGTTAAGGCTGTTGGAGACATGCTGTACAGGGATGCCGCTGGAATCACATTAAACAAGCATGAAGAAGCATTAAAAGCTGAAATCAATAAACATCTTAAGGATATGATGGAAGATGGAACATACGAAGAAATTAGTAAGAAATGGTTCGGTGAAGATATTCGCTAAGGAGAGATAGGATGCTTAATTTTAGTTTAGTTGGCGAGTTTATACCGTTCTTGGTAAAGGCGGCATTTGTTACGATTCAACTGTCGTTAGTATCCATAATCATAGGCATGGTTTTTGGTCTTCTCATTGCATTAATGAGGATTTCTAAAATAAAAATCTTGTCCTATATTGCTCAATTCTATATTTGGATCATTCGTGGGACACCCATGCTCGTTCAATTATTTCTTGTATATTTCGGATTACCGCAAATAGGAATTGAGCTAACCCCATTTATTTCTTCTGTCATTGCATTAGGGTTGAATGCGGCTGCCTACATTGCTGAAATATACCGTGGCGGCATTATGTCCGTTCCAATTGGACAAATGGAGGCTGCAGAATCTTTAGGGATGAGATACCCTGTCATCATGAAAAAAATCATCCTGCCACAGGCTCTTCGAGTCAGCGTACCTTCCCTTGGAAACCAAGCTGTCATGATGCTGAAGGATTCATCGTTGGCTTCACTTGTAACAGTATCCGAATTAATGATGGTGTCGCAGCGATTTGCGGCTACGAATTATGCGTTTATTGAATTTTATATTGTCGCGGCGGGTTTCTATCTAGTGATGACAACCATTTTTACGTTTATTTTGAACAAGATTGAACAACGAATGTCTATAAGTGAACGCTAGGAGGAAATGAAGTGGAAGCTAGGAAAATAGAAATGGCGAGCCCATTATCCCCCATTATTCATATTGAAAATCTCCATAAGAGCTTTGATCAATTAGAGGTATTAAAAGGGATTGACCTTCAAATCTATAAAGGTGAGGTCGTTGCATTAATTGGTGCAAGCGGTTCTGGGAAAAGCACTTTACTCCGGTGTATCAATCGACTCGAAACGGTAACTTGCGGAAATGTCATCGTTGACAATATCAAATTGGACAATTCTATAAAAAACATTAGTAAAGTTCGTCAGGAAGTGGGGATGGTGTTTCAGCAATTTAATTTATTTCCACATATGACCGTATTAGAAAACGTAACGGTTAGTCCCATTCAAGTATTGAATAAGGGTAAAGCTGAAGCAGAGATGGAAGCGATCAAGCTTTTGGAAAAAGTAGGCTTGAAGGATAAAAAGGATGTATATCCAAAAAAGCTATCAGGAGGGCAGCAGCAACGTGTAGCCATTGCAAGAGCACTAGCGATGAATCCGAAGATTATGCTTTTTGATGAGCCTACATCCGCATTAGACCCGGAATTGGTTGGGGAAGTCTTGCAAGTAATGAAGCAATTAGCTTTTGAAGGCATGACCATGGTCGTCGTCACTCATGAAATGGGCTTTGCAAAAGAGGTGGCCGACAGGGTCATCTTTATGGCCGACGGAGTGATCGAGGAACAAGGTGACCCCAAGGAAGTTTTGATCCAGCCGAAGAGTGAGAGACTCATTTCATTTTTACGATTAGTCAGGTAAAAATTGAAGTCTCCAAAAAATATCTCAAAGGAAGTAAACCAATATGAAGGAAGAAATGGATCGTCTTAGTTTATTAAATCTTCACATAGACAATGAGACTAGTAAATTAGCTATTCAAGCTAAGGACACCTATGATCAATTAAAAGAATTTCTTTCCGATCATCCACATTTAAAACAGAAAAATAGGCATATCACCATTATTGGAGGTGGAATTGTTGGTCTAATGTCCGCCTTTTTTTTGCAAAAAAGTGGATTTACGATCACTATTTTGGAAAAAAAGTCATTTGGTGCAGCAGCTTCTGGAAGGAATGGAGGCGGAGTGCTGTCTTTAGGCAGGGAGTTATCCGAAATCCCTTTCGCCAGGTTGGCCACTGAGATTTGGAGCTCGCTCCAACAAAAAAAGATTGACACGAAATATGTTTCATCTGGTCATGTAATGGTCGCGAGAAATGAAGTAGAACAAGAAAAACTCATTGCGGCACATGAAATATACACTACAGCGGGGTTAAAAGTTAAGGTTCTTACTCCAGATGAGCTGAAATGCATGGTTCCGGATCTAACATCCGAAACAAAAATGGCTTTGTTTAGCAAATCCGATGGGCAAAGCTATCCTTTTACAACCATGACTAGTTTACTAAAGTATTTAAAAGAACATGGAGCTACTGTAGTCAATCATTGTGAGGTCCTTGACTTTAAGACTAGTAATCGCACTATTGAGTATGTCATTACGGAAAAAGGAAAGTTTCAATCGGATGCCTTTCTGCTTTGTTGTGGACCATGGACAACAGAAGTATGTAAAAAGTTAAACGAACAAGTCGTCGTCATTCCAAGACGTTCTCAAATTCTTGTCTCCGAGATTGTTAATAAAAGGAGGATTCACCCATTTGTTACAGGGAATTCTTTATATTTACGGCAAACTCACGCTGGCAATATTTTATTTGGCGGGGGAGGCTCTTGGGAAACGAATGGATTCGATGTTTCGAATACGAACTATGCATTGGAGTTTCTTTCAAGTAGATTACTAGAACTTTTCCCTACCTACAGCCATAAACAATTGCTTCGGGCGTTTGCTGGGACAGTCGAACTGACGGAGGATCATCTACCGTATTTTGGGATATTAAAAACATTGGACAATGCCTTTATCTCTGGAGGTTATAACGGTCATGGATATGGTATGTCAGCCGTCATGGGCAACCTCATGGCATATAGCTTAGCGTATCAATTTAATGGAAGAGTAAATCCAATTTACGCCCCCATTCTTTCTCGTTTTTCAGTAGCCCGGTCGAAAAAGAAGGCAGGAAAACTTAATGTGTAACCATTCTTTCATCATCTGTCGTTGTGAAGAAGTTTCAATAGAAGATATTCAAGATGCCATCGCTGCCGGAGCCTCGAATAGTCAGGAAATGAAAATGTCCACCCGTGCGGGAATGGGAATGTGCCAGGGCAGGTTATGCAGACCATTATTGAATGCATTGCTGCCAGACAATCATAAGGAGAGTGTTCATAGCCCAAGTCAACTAACCTTTCATCAGCCAGTTCGTCCTGTCTCCTTAGCCAAAATAGTGAAAAAGGAGAATTCGATATGAGAATTCAGCATCCTATCCTTCCCTCACGCTCGACAAAAACCATCTCGTTTACTTTTAATCATCAAATGTTTCAAGCAAGAGAGGGAGATACAATAGCTATTGCTCTATGGGCCAATGGAGTGAAGACGTTAAGAAATAGTGAAAAGAATCATGAACCTAGAGGCATGTATTGTGGAATCGGCCAGTGCTATGAATGTAGAATCTATCATCCGGAAATAGGGCTACTCAAAGCCTGTACGACGCGCGTTACAGACGGGGATCACTATTTTTCTAAAGAACCGTTTAATGAAATGGACTAAGCAAGGAAGGGGGGAGGAAATGAAAGTAGATGTGGTAGTTGTAGGTGGTGGTCCTGCTGGTTTATCTGCAGCCATTGAAATTGGTTCAAGAGGTGGTAATGTCGTGGTTATCGATGATCATCCAACACCTGGAGGAAAATTACTAGGACAGCTGCATCAAGAAGGGAATCATTCTAAATGGTGGAAAGGATTTGAATTTGCGCAAGAATTAAAACAAAAGGCCCTAGCTGCCAACGTTCACATTCTTTCCGAGAGACAAGTTTGGGGATTGGAACCAGGATGGAAGGTTCATATTTCTGATCTGGTTCAGAATGAATCAGGAATGGAAATTCAAGCAGATTGTGTATTACTAGCTACGGGTGCTGTCGAAAAGCCAATACCTATCCCTGGTTGGACATTGCCAGGTGTGCTATCCATTGGTGCAGCCCAAGTTATGACAAATGTATATCAGGTATTGCCTGGAAAAAAAGTAATCGTCGCTGGGATTGATATTTTGTCACTCTCGATTGCACGTTCTATGAAGCTAGCAGGAGCGGATGTAGAAGGAATTTACATGCTTCCACATAGCCCATTCTCCGATTACGCTTCCCCGCTTTTACATCTAGAAACGTTAAACGAGATGACAGATTTTGCTCCTTCTAAATTGATAAGATTTACAGGCAAGTTATTAAAATCTAAAACAGGACGGAAGATTGCTGCCCAATTTTACCCGCCTATGGGAATAAAGATGTGGGGCATTCCGATTCACTTAAGACGCACCATCCTTTCGATCAATGGGAAACATGAGGTCGATAGTGCGACCATTACTAAGATTGACGTTAATGGTAACCCAATTGGAGAACAAAAGGTTATCCAAGCAGATACAGTCTGTATTTCAGGAGGACTTAGCCCTTTATATGAGCTGGCTGCTACGGCAGGGTGTAAGTTTGTTACTTTGGAAGGATTATCAGGAACGGTGCCACTACATAATAATGAGCTCGAAACAACAGTTCCTAATCTCTTTGTTGCTGGCAATATTACCGGAATAGAAGGGGCAAAAGTAGCCATGGCACAGGGAACGTTAGCAGGTAAATCTATTTGTAATAAATTGAGGATTGGCAATCTTAAAATGGCAGATATGGAAAAAGCGCTTTCTTTTGTGGAACATAGTAGAAAATTATCCGATATTCAGTTCCATCCCAAAGTTTCAGAAGCAAGAGAGCACCTGGATGATCTATGGAAAACATTAATTAATGACGTGAGTCGGGAGGACAAGAATGGGAGCAATCAAAAGCTATACTAAGGACCAAAATAATCAGAAATATCAGAATAACGGAGAAAGTAAAGGTCATATTCAACGCAAACTAAAGGCACGTCACATGACGATGATTGCTATTGGCGGGTCAATCGGGACAGGGTTATTTTTAGCGACAGGGGCGTCCATTCAAACAGCTGGACCTGGTGGAGCGTTAATCGCTTATGGAGCTATCGGCATCATGGTCTACTTTTTGATGACAAGTCTCGGAGAAATGGCTACCTTAATGCCAATTTCGGGATCGTTTTCAACCTATGGCAGCCGTTTTGTCGATTCGGCCTTTGGGTTTGCACTTGGTTGGAATTATTGGTTCAACTGGGCGGTTACATTGGCGGTTGAAATCGCTGCATCAGCTATTATTATGAAGTTCTGGTTGCCGGATGTACCGAGCATCGTGTGGAGTGCACTGTTTTTAGGACTGATCTTTTTATTGAATGCATTATCGGTTAAAAGTTACGGAGAATCCGAGTATTGGTTTTCCTTAATAAAAGTAGTGACCGTCATTGTTTTCATTGGAGTCGGTTTGCTCACTATTTTCGGTATTCTGGGTGGACAGTTTATCGGGTTTAAAAACTTTACTTTAGGAGATGCTCCGGTTCATGGCGGCCTTATGTCTGTTTTAAGTATTTTTTTCATTGCAGGTTTTTCCTTTCAAGGAACGGAACTCGTAGGGATCGCTGCAGGAGAAAGTGAAGAGCCGGAGAAAAACGTACCAAAGGCGATTCGACAAGTATTTTGGCGAATTCTTCTATTCTACATCGTTGCCATTGCTGTCATTGGCCTTATCATTCCTTATACAAGTCCAAACCTGTTAGGCAGGGATGTCGACAGCATCGCTGTCAGCCCTTTTACCCTTGTATTTAATAAAGTGGGCATTGCATTTGCGGCATCTGTGATGAATGCGGTTATTTTGACATCGGTATTATCGGCAGGAAGTTCCGGATTATATGCATCCACCCGCATGCTATGGTCCATGGCAAAGGACGGACAGGCACCTAAGTTCCTACAATATATAAATGATCGCGGGATTCCGATGAATGCCCTTGTCATGACAACGATTATCGGAGGCTTGGCCTTTTTAACGTCTATTTTTGGAGATCAAGTGTATACATGGTTATTAAATGCGTCAGGCTTAACTGGATTTATTGCATGGATCGGAATTGCAGTCAGCCACTACCGTTTTAGAAAAGCATATATGGCCCAGGGCAGGGACTTGAACGATTTGAAATTTAAAGCGAAATGGTTCCCGTTTGGTCCAATTCTCGCTTTGGCGATGTGTGTCATTGTCATTTTCGGCCAAAATTATCAAGCTTTTTTAACTAGTGAGATTGATTGGTATGGAGTGGCCGTGTCTTATATTGGTTTACCGATCTTTTTGGCATTATGGCTCGGGTATAAACTCGTTCATAAAACGAAGGTCGTTCCACTAAAGGAATGTTCTTTTGAAGAGAAATAGTAGTAATAGACCATACAATACTCCTTCCACTCTGCAACTAATTATAGCCTGGAATTATTTTAGGCCTTCCTAAGAAGAAGGGTACTATCAAACAGACTGTAGAGCCTCTTTTGCTATATTGGGAAACCAATAATGCAATAGAGGCAATTTTCATGATAGCGAAATATAAGGACAAGCGGAAAACCAGTACCATCCTGGATATTCCTTGAAGAAGAGGATAAGTTCAAAAAAAGGGGATAAAGTTAAAAAAACGTCTGAAACGTTTATATGCTCGAATGTTTCAAGTATAATGAACCATATTCAGATTATGCATATGATATTTCTTAGAGAGAAATCCTATCGATAAGCCGGATAATAAAAAAAAACGAGGTAAATACATGAGTGAAACAAAATTTGAGGATTATAATTTAAGCGATGAACTAAAAAGGTCTTTAGCATTATTAAAATACGAAACTCCAACAGAGGTTCAGCGTAAAGTCATTCCCTTAGCATTGGCAAATCATGATCTTGTCGTAAAATCGCAAACAGGCAGCGGTAAAACTGCGTCCTTCGGAATTCCTATATGCGAAATGATGGAATGGGAAGAAAAATTGCCACAGGCCTTAATCCTGACACCAACCAGGGAGCTTGCTGTTCAAGTCCGTGAAGACATGACGAATATTGGAAGATTTAAACGGATCAAAGCAATGGCCGTATACGGTAAAGAACCGTTTACGAAACAAAAAGAAGAATTGAAACAAAAAACTCATGTCGTTGTTGGAACACCAGGACGTGTTATCGATCATATTGACAGAGAAACCTTGGTTTTAGATAAAATTAAATATCTCATTATAGATGAAGCAGATGAAATGCTTAATATGGGGTTTATCGATGAAGTGGAAGCCATTATTAATGAACTCCCTTTAAACAGAGTAACAATGGTATTTTCGGCAACATTACCGAAAGATGTTGAAAATCTCTGCCATAAGTACATGAAAAATCCTATCAATGTCGAGATTGAGGCTAGTGGGATCACGACGAATACGATAGAACATCGTCTAATCGAAGTGAAGGAAGAAGAAAAAATTCCACTCTTGAAAGACGTTACTGTCGTTGAAAGTCCAGATAGCTGCCTTATTTTTTGCCGCACGAAAGAACACGTCGAGACGGTCTATGCCGAATTGGAAGAAGCCAATTATTCCTGTGAAAGACTCCATGGCGGATTAGAACAACAAGATCGCTTTGCTGTAATGGATGGTTTCAAAATGGGTAATTTTCGTTATTTAGTTGCCACCGATGTAGCTGCACGAGGAATTGATATTGATAATGTGACACTTGTGATCAACTATGATGTTCCAATGGAAAAAGAGAGTTATGTCCACCGTACAGGTCGAACCGGTCGCGCAGGTAATGAAGGAAAGGCAATTACGTTTGCGACACCGTATGAAGGAAAATTCGTTAAAGATATTGAAAGGTATATTGGCTTTGAACTTCCTATAATGGTTGCACCAAAGCCACAGGAAGTTGCTAGAAATAAGGCTGCTTTCGAAGAAAAAATAAGCGGCCGGAGAGTCGTAAGAAATAATAAAACCGCAAGAATTAACCAAGATATCATGAAACTATATTTTAACGGTGGAAAAAAGAAGAAGCTTCGAGCGGTGGATTTTGTTGGAACGATAGCGAAAATTCCTGGAGTATCTGCAGATGATATTGGGATTATTACAATCCAAGATCAAATGTCCTATGTTGATATTCTAAATGGGAAAGGCTCGCTCGTTTTACAAGCGATGGAGAATACAACTATAAAAGGAAAGAAGTTAAAAGTTAGTAAAGCACTTAAATAATGTACTCGAGCAAGGACGATATGCCACATATCGTCCTTTAAGTTATTCAGGAATGTACCAAACTTTCCATGTTGCAGGGTTCAAGGTACGGACAAGGAAAAGAAAGTCCATTTACCACGAATAGAGTTGTTGACCCAATGGTTGAATACTATTCTGCCAGCAAGCATATTGCTGTTCTTATCCTCCTTCTTATTAGGAGGATTTTCTATAAGATCCCCAATACCGTGATGCTATCTATAAACTCACATCCATGACGAATTCCTTCAGTGTAATTGTATGAAGTTGATTTTAACTGCGGAGTTCGCTTGATAAAATCTTCTGGAATATTTACAAGATTAAAAGAAATCAAGGGGTAGTGAAAAAAGCTGCGCCAGTTTGCCAATTCGATATTCATTGACCACTTCTTCTAATCTTCCTTCTATTGTAGCAAACCACTTTGCAACATATTTTATACCATCGCTAAGAAGGAGCGGTTCTATCTATTAATGTTTGTATATATTGAACAGGGTAAATGAGCTGTTTAGTTTTGTAGTTTCCTTCTTAGCATATTCTCAAAAAATATAAAAAGTAGGTCCTACCTCACCTTTGGCTATGTTAGTTATCTTTTTAATCATCTATTTTGTTGCGAATTATGTGCAATCAATATATTTCAAGTAGTTTATTATTATTATAAAAACTAAAGAAGTTCAATGCTGTTTTGTTGAGCTATCGTTGGCTTTACCATAATAATGAATAAAATTAAACATCCTATAAATATGCAGGTTTTTATACACTACTTGCATATTTTTGGGCTTTTTATATTTATAGAACATTTCCATAAACAGCATTTTTAATTGCCAAATACAGCTAGGGTACGAGAATTCAAAGTTCCGATAATAGATAGCTATCGGAACTTAGTATCGAAAAACCAGCCGTTAAGGGGTTCGATATTATGTTAACTGAAAGAGAAAAATTTCTTCAGAATAATCATGAGAAACTGGAAAAAAATAAAATTCTACATACAAAATTCCAAAAGTAAAAATACCCAGTTAAGTTACGCGTCGGATTGGAAGCATTTTACATAGTGGTGTGAGTTGAATGGAAGGGAACCTCTTCCGGCATCTGCAAGCACGCTCTGCCTTTATTTATCGGAATTAGCAACGACACATAAATATTCGACTATACAAAGACGAATTTCTTCTATTATATGGCTCATAAATTCAAACCTCATCTTCCTCCTTCAAAGGAAGTTGAGGTTCAAGCCTTATTGGAAGGAATAAAAAGTGAAATCGGTACACGGCAAGAAAGGAAAAAGGCGTTGATGCTGCAGGTCCTTCCGGCCCTAATGGGTAAGATTGACACCTTGACTCTTATTGGTGTGCGAGATAAAACCATCCTTTTATTAGGATTTGCACTGGCAAACCGTCGTTCAGAATTGGTATCTATTAATATAGAAGATTTAGAAATAAACGACTTTGGGATGGGCGTAAGGGTTCGCGAAACTAAAAATGATCTTATAAAAGGTGTTGTATATACGTACAATGAATTTTGTCCAGTTAAGGCAACTAAAGAATGGATTAAAATAAGTAAAATTACTACTGGAGCGTTGTTTCGGTCAATTGACCGGCATGGAAATATCAAGGAACGGTTGAGTGATAAATCAGTAGCACTCATTATAAAGAAATATATCGGGGAACTTGGGATGGATGCAAACGACTTTGCAGCACATAGTTTAAGAAGCGGACTTTCCTCAAGTGCTGCCATGATGGGAATTACAGAAATTGCTATTATGAAACAAACAGGTCATAAAACAAGGGAAATGGTCGATCGTTACGTTCAGGCAGGCTTACGTTATAAGAATAATGCAAGTAGCATTTTAAAGAATTTATGATTTACAATTTATAATGTGTTGAGGATTCGAATATAAACTAAATTATCTTTCCTTTGACCTACAACTAACTACTTATCTAATTTCGATCTATATAAATTGTCAGAAAGATTCAGGGAGGCGTAAGTTGGGTGTTACTTACACAGTCTTTTTTCCATTTTGAACGACACTGTCCTATGACCGAGAAGCTAAATCTGTGTGTTAAGAGCCTTCAAATTATAAATTTGGAGGTTTTTTGTATTTGTACGAAATTGGTCCAAGTCTCCTCGGTTGATGGCTTAAGTTGGAAGATGACAAGGAATGTGTGTCAAGGAGAGAAAGGCACCGAAATTTCAAGAGTGGAGTGAAAGAGTTAAAAGGAATGAAGAAACCAGTGTCCAAGTTAATGAATGCTTCATATTTCATATTTTTCAGGAATAAGAGAAGCCTAGTGTGGGTGTGGAAACTTCTATTTAAATTTGTTATTTATGATGAAAGTAGGAATCTAAATGATTATAAAAATGGAACATAAAGCCATCATTGTTACCAATATGGACCATGCTATTCAATACTACTCAGATATGTTTGGATTTAAGGTTCGCCTTCGAGGATATTCTAAATCAACACATGAAGGCGGTCTTATGATTTTATTTTATGGACCTAATGGTGAATTACTACAATATTTAATAGGATGATTCGAGATATTGATCCTATAGGTGAGTATAAATTGTAATTAGTTTTAGATGCTATGTACATTGTAAAAGGATCTTGTGGATTTTACCGATAGTTCTTAATGATAGTTAATTACATTATAAGAAGAAAATGGTAGAATAAGTAGGTTAGTATAATTGAACTAGTATTAAATATCACCAGTTAATATTAGCAGCAGTAAATTAAAAGATATTAATATTGTGCTTATTAATTATTAGGAGCTATTTAGCAAAGGGGAATAATATGAGTGATAAAAGGATTTTATCTTTAAATTTAATCAATTGTTATGGTATTAAAAAAATGCAGGAAACAATAGAATTTGGAAACGGAAATAACAGTAGTATGATCTATGCTTCTAATGGTGTCATGAAAACATCTTTATCAAAAACTTTAGACAATTTATCTAAGGGAGAATCACCAAAAGATGAAGTATTCAACAAGCAAACAAATTTCATTGTTTCATATTCAAACGTAATTGATGATGTGAATTTGTCAAATATAGGTAGTTTAGAAAATGTAATTGTAATCCATTCACTAGACAATACTAATGACTTTGCAAAAGCTTCATCAAGTTTATTAGTTAACGAAAAAGCAAGAAATAAATTTATTACTATTCACGAACAGATTTACGAAGTAATTAATACTTTTAAAGCTACATTAAAGAAAAGACTTGGAAATGATTGTTGGATGCAATTAAAGGCTTTTATCGATAGAGATATTGCCGAAACAAAGAATGATGAGTCAATGGTAAGAGTACTACATAGCTTTATTGAAAAAAAACATTTAAACAATTACGAGAAGTGGATATATAAAGATTTATTCAATGATCATACTGATAAATTATTTAACAATGTTGATTTCCTTAACAATGTAAATGAATATACGACTTTATATAAAAAGTTACTTAGTGAATCAAAAGTTTTTTCTGAAAATGGATTTGACCCTCAAAATGCGGATAATATATTAGTACAATTAAGGAAAACAAACTTCTTTAAAGCAAAGCATAAAGTTATTTTAAATAATGATGAAAATATAATTATTCAAAATGAAAAGGAATTAAAAAAAATACTAACTGAAGAAAAAAGGAAAATCTTGAGTGAGGAATCATTAATTGATAAGTTTAACGTTATTGAGAAAATGCTTTCTAACGCTAATACTAGAAAATTTAGGGATATTATAAAAGTAAACCCTGAATATATACCCTTACTAGTGAGTAGGGATACTCTTGAAAGAGATTTTTGGTTGTATAAATTAAGCGATTTACATGAAGAAATATCTGTTATAAATAAAGTCATTTTAGAAAATGATGAAGCACTCAATGAAATAAGAAAAGAAGCGCTAAGCGGCGCAACTGAATGGCAAAAAGTTGTTGAAGAATATAATAATCGTTTCCATGTCCCTTTTGAACTCGTCATTAGTAATAAAGATGATGTTATATTAAACTTAGATCTTCCAATAGTAGTTTTTAAGTATATAGATAATATAACTGGAGAAGAAACAATAAAAAATTACGATAGTTTACAAAATGTATTAAGTAATGGTGAAAAAAGAGCACTATACTTTTTAAATATTATATTTAAAATTGAATCTCTAAAAAAAGAAAGTGGTCAGAAATTGTTAATCTTTGATGATATTGCAGATTCTTTTGATTATAAGAACAAATACGCAATTATCCAGTACATAAAAGAAATCTCAAATGAACCGAATTTTGATGTTTTAATTCTTACCCATAATTATGATTTTTATAGAACACTCTATAGCCGTATACCTATAAATAGAGAGAATGCATTCATAGCTCGAATAAATAAAGATAACACGGTTACTTTTAACAATCAAGATAAAGGCACTGAAACGCTTTACTTAGGGAACATTTTTCAGTTGTGGATAAAAGCATTTTCTAGTCATAAGAATGAAATGATTATGACTGCTTCTATTACTTTTTTTAGAAATCTACTTGAATATAGATATACTAAAGATAAAACACAATACAATTTACTTACCTCGCTGCTTCACATTAAAGAAAAAACAAACCAAATTACTTGGAATGATATTTTCCCAATAGTAAAGGATCTTGTACCAGAATTACCAAATGAAGCACGTATTGAATCTTTTGGTAACAAAGTGGTGATAGACTCTATATTTGAATGTGCTGACAAAGCAGTTAAAGATTCTTCGAGTTCACAATCTAACCTTGAAAATAAAGTAGTATTAGCTATGGCACTAAGATTAAAATCAGAACAAAGAGCATTGAAAATATTAGGTTTACCTTATGGAGATAAAAAAGGAAGCCAAACATACGAACTATATAGAGATGTAAAAGAGAGTGGATATTTATTATCCGATGAAGAAAAAGAAATGTTTGAAAGGGTTATGATCATCACACCTGAACATCTGCATTTAAATTCGTTCATGTTTGAGCCTTTAATTGATACATCTATCGATTCACTTATAGATTTATATGAAATATGCAAAAGTATACAAGATAGAGAAATTGTAAGAACTTAAATAAAAAAATNNATTAGAATTTTTAGTAAATTTAACAAGGGTGGTTAATTAATAACCATTCTTGTTTTTGAAGCTTTTTTGTATTAAAAATTGTTAATTAAAAATAGCTTTCATCAATATGATCTCTTTGGCAGGAAATAGGTAAAATTAAGGAAGAGTATAATGTAGATTAAGTTAATAGTCAACCTATAGTCGACTATATGGTTGCTAGGACATAAATTCTCCATAAGGAGCTGATCATCATGGACTGGACAATGTTTCATAAGCGTGGGGAGGCACCTACGAAGGCATTTGAAGCTTTTGCGAATCAGTTGTTTGAATTGTGGTGTAGAAGAACCTATAGAGACAGCATCTCCTATTTCACTGTAGTGAACGGAGCTGGTGGTGATGGAGGTGTCGAGGCTTATGCTAAGCTTTTGAATGATACCTTCGTTGGCATGCAATCAAAGTGGTTTTTACATGCCATTGGTGCTGGCGAAATAAATCAAATCAGAAATTCGATTAAAACAGCGATGAAAATTAGACCAAACATGAAACACTATATCGTTTGTATTCCTCGGGACTTAGCATCCAAAAAAGGTAAAGCACAAACAACGGAGCAAGACCGCTGGTATAAACTTAAGTTGGAGATGAATACAACTTTTCCGGAATTAACCATTGAACTATGGAATGAATCAAGACTAAGAGACGAAGTGCAAAAGGACCAAACAGGCAACATCTATCGGTATTGGTTTGAAAAAGAGGAGATCTCGCTTGAGACGTTGAAGCAACAATTTGCAAAAGCGAGGTCAGGTTGGCTTAATCAAAGGTATATCCCTTCCTTACATGGACAAGGTGTTATGCAATCTGCTCTCCATCAACTAGTAGGAGCAAAGGGCAAGAGGGTAGAAGCGATGGAAGTCTTGCAGCAGTGTGATCGAAAGCTGGACAGAATGATTAGTGAGATTCAGTTTGGTCAAACCATTTATAAATATAAAAATCTTAATGACGAATTGAAAAAGGTGGAAAGCTTTCTACTTCAAATGAAAACCAATTTGTACTGCCTCCGGATTATGATTCAATACAACGGAGAATCCATTGATCTATTATCTTATGATTATCCTGATATAAACAAGTGTCTCACCTATGTAAAGGATCAACCAATTCAATCTGTTTATTCCATTAATCAATCCGACTTAAAACAATCGCTTCAAACTATTAATCAAATGGGCATAGAGTATGAGATTGATCAAATACACGATAATTTTTCAAACGATCAGGTTTTAATATTAGGTGAACCTGGTACGGGAAAAACACATGGGCTGGCGAATGGCGTTCAACAGTATTTGGACGTGGAGCAGAAACCGGCATTGATGATCCAAGCGAAGCGGTATGGATCCGAAAAATCATGGCGTGATATATTGATTGACGCTCTCGGCATATCATCTAATTGGAGTGAAGATGAAATTTGGCGCGGTTTAGAAGCATGTGCAGCTAGATGCGACATCCGTGATGCAGAAGACGATGATCAAGACGGTAAGGTAGCTTCAGGCTTAACCCAAGTGCTCGTTTGTGTCGATGGCCTTGATGAATCGATACCTTGGGACAGGTGGAAGGAAAGGATTGGAGAATTAGAGGCTATACAACGAAACTATCGTCGACTAAAGTTTGCGGTTACTAGTAGACCGTATGTTTTTATCGGAGATTCACCACCTAAAACATTAAGGCTACCAACGGAAGGGGATACGTCCGTAGATCAGTTATTTCCGGCTTATATAGAGTCCTACAACATTACTTTCACAAACCAAGGTGACGTTAACTGGCTACGTTGGAGTATCAAGACTCCCTTCGCTTTACGATTGTTTTGTGAGCAACATAAAGGAAAAGAGTTATCAAATATGGAAGAAATATCCTTTACAATTGCCCACTTGCTAAGAGATAAGATTGATGCTGTTGATAAGGAAATAACGACAAGACTAGGAGACTTGTGGGGTCCAAAAGATCATGTAGTTCTGCGTGCATTAATTACCATCGCTAATCGTGCAGTGTCACAAAGGACATTTGATCGTCCTGAATTATGTAACATGATCATGGATGCACAGTCTGTAGCCATGATTGATGAACGCGTTGCTTTACGGCTGGTGGATTATATGGTCGGTTATGGTTTACTGTCTGAATTTGTAACGAGTGAGCAGAACCCTTTAATTCCACCTGCTAGGAAATATGAAATTGCCTTACAGCCAATCATGGATTATTTACTAGCAATTCAATTGGTCGATAAAGTAATAAAAGAAAACGATAATGACCTGCCAAAGGAACTTAGTTATCGTCAAGGTACGATTCAAATGGCTGCCATTATCCTCCTCCAAGATCATAAACGGCTGGTTGGTAAGGACGGGTTATGGAACAATTCGACATATATGAACCGATTCGATCTACAGTTGTTTACACTAGCTAACGTAACACCTGACCGCACGGAGCCCTATGCGGATGCAGTGAAAAAAATCATTACACATTCTATGCCAGCAAGTCGTAAATTAGTAAATCAGCTAATGGTGAAAGTAGCACGTATCAAGAATCACCCACTGGGCCCGCTTCTACTACACGAAACATTGGATGAAATCGAAACTGTGGCAGAGCGTGATTTATTCTGGTCGGTCCCAGAATATGTACCTATAAAGAACAATGACGTTTGGGAAGGTAGTGGCACGATTTTTGTGAACAATGCAAACAATGGCTTGCTTGCTTCCGACACACATGATGGTTTACCTCTTTTATATGCTTGGCAGTTAACTAATGTAGATAACCGAGTTCGTCAAACGTGTCGGAAGGAACTGACAAAATGGGGGAAAGAAAACCCGACGGAGTTTATACAATTAATCACCCTAACCTATTCAACAAATGATCCACAAATGAAAGAAGACGTAATGTGTTGTGCCTTTGCTGTTGCAAGTACATGGACGAATCAACCGGAACTTAAAGCTTTAGCAGACTGGGCTTTGGCCGAAGTATTTGCTGAACCGAAAATTAAGAAGCTTTATAATGCTGTCATACGATATGCGGGGAGAGCGATTGTTGAACGTGCCTATCTGTATGGGTTTGTAGGAAAGCAAGACGTTGAAAATGTACGTCCACCATTTCCTGCTTCTTCCGCATATTTGCCAATCGATGTAAAAGCTGCTCTAGCAGATTCAGATATTTTTGGCCCTATTTCGATGGATTTAGGCTGGTATGTCATCAAAAGAGGTTATACTGATTTTTTTGTTACCAAACAATCCAAACGTCCTGATGATGAACCGATTGAGGCAAATCTGTGGGCAGCGTTAACCAATGAGGAGTTAGATTGGGTAGCTGAGAAGATCGAGGAAGGACAAGAGAAGGATTCGATAGAAACGTTTGTGCAGCAACGTGAAAAGGAAATGAGTGAAAGACGAGAGCAGTATCAATCAATCGTTGGATCGTGGAAGGATCACCTCATGGTTGGTGTTGAAACAGATGAATATGAGGATGATCTAGAGTCGATCAATGAGATGGATATCAATGAAGAATCGCTAGAAGAATGGCGTAAGTCGACTTTCACCCCAGCGAGATATGAAGACGATGCACATGGTTTATTGGTAGGGCATGCTCTAGAGAATGGTCTAGATAGTCTGAACCCTCATCAATTGGCGTTAGGATTTGTGATATCATTTATCTATCGAATGGGATGGAAAGATAAAGTTTTCCGCGGTCAACCTAATGGAGATCAACCGGGAGAAGTTATCGGTGTGGATGTTGCGATCATGAGAGAATATCATCCAGCAACTCATGGAAGCCAGAGTACCGTCATGCAATTTGCCGAAAAATATACATGGTGCGCGGTGCATGACATGCTTGGTTATTTTGCTGATCGAATTCCACTATATGTGTATGGCGATCATGGGCGAGAAGAGGAAATGATTGACGACTATTCATTGTTATTAGACATTCCAAATCCATTACAGGAGTTGTCAGATGTGTCACTTGATGAACGACGAGACCAGATGGCTTGGTTCGTTCCGAATGATCTTTCACCTACCGTTCCACACTTAAAATCGCACAAAAAGCGGGATATTACACAATGGCTCCGAACGGCACCATTCCCGGATTTAAGTGAATGGATCAAAGCAGATGAAGCAAAACTGAAGCCTGTGTTAGAAAAGGTTAGCGCGAAAGGAAACTGGGTGAGCTTATATAACTTTTCCGTTCTTGCGGAACCGCAGACACTTTCTGATTCCATCATGTGGATCAAGAGTTGTGTCGTAAAGAAAGATGACTATGACCAATTTCTATTCGACTGTAGGGAAGGAAATCCAAGCTTGTTGTCTCATTTTAAGCAAATGGATGTAGAGTTCTTTTCATCACCCAGGTCCGATACGTATATGGATCCATCCTCGCTTGCTTGGATGACTTGGATGAAGGAAGATTATCAGGTTTTCCAGATTCATTCGGTTGAGAATAACAAGCTAGTGGATTATCCTCTATATAAAACAGTTGCTGAGACGACACATCGTATGAGGAATGCTGATGTAGAGTACACGTTTCAATTACCGTCTAAGTTATTACGCGAACTCTTATATATAACGGAAGGTGACGGTTGGCGTTACTATAATAAGGACAAACAATTGGTAGCATTTCACTCCCTTGCAGGGGAGGCTTATCGAAACAGTCAGTCCTTGTTGTATGTTAATCTGGATTTGTTAGAGCAGGCACTTGATAAACATGGTTACAAGATGATTTGGGGAGTACGTATTTTAAGAGAGCCATCTATGAAAGCTAGAGACAAGCACGATAAATTTTTCCCACAAAGAGATACAGCCTGGATTGTGTATGAAGATGGTGGAGTACTTCGGGAATTATTGGTGAAGGATGAGGAGAGTTAGTGCTCTATAATCAAATAAATAGTGCCTTCAGGAGGCATCTAGACCGGGAGACTCTATGCTTTTCCCACGGTCATATACTAAATTAGATATGAAGATTCTGTATGGTGAAGAGAAAAAAACGGTGGAGAAGTGTCCCTTTATCTATAAAAGCTCAAGCTTTATTAAATACAGATGATGCTTGGGTAATTACAAAAATTCCAAAGGTTACTTATGAGGAAGAATGGGATATAGAGAATGAACTAAAAAAATATCTTGGAGAAAACTCTTTGTCGAAAGGTAAACCATATTTGAAGGGATTATTAGAAAAAAATGTGCCTGATGATATGTATGTTATAGGTGGGGTAATTTGGAACCCGATTGGTAGTAGAGATGGAATAATTTATATGGAAACTGCAAAGTTTGTTAAAAATAACGTATTGGTAAAGGATTTATCAATAACTAAATCACTAAATATGGGGGGATTGTCTCTCAATATCTTTCAGGGGATGAAGAATTACTAATTATTGAAGAAGAATTCTTGGAAAGTACAGGAGTTTGTTTGACGAATGAACTTTGTAGGTACTAGTGTGTTTGTATATGGGAATACTATGATGTATCCTTCGCCTATATTATAGATTTATTGAATATAACTCCTTCAAGGGAAAATCCATTAAGATGGGTAAATAAAGAAAACCAAAGCATTTTAGAATTTGAGCGCTTTGTTTTTCCGAGTAGAGAGGCCATTCATGAAAATTACTTTAGACAACCATTATTGTGCAGATGGTTATGTGATAAGGAGGTAATAGATAATATAGTTAGTAGATTTGGATTGACTTACTATAAAACTAATAAATTAGAGATTATGCCATATTTAAACTGATAAATATAAAGTCGAGCATTGGAAAGCTTGTAGACACTGGAATTACCCAGTGTCTTTTTTTAAATGCAATATTTTTAGTATATGAAAATATTGATTTCTACGGGAATTCCATCGCACTCTTTTTCGTTATAAACATACTCATTTGGAAGTACTTGTATATTTTTACGTTTTAAATTTATGAATATAAGACAGCTATTTACAATTTTCACTACAAAAGGTTTTATTCTTTTATA
>NZ_JBALNF010000026.1:0-33874 GCF_036962465.1 Neobacillus vireti | reverse complement strand
GGGAAATCTAACAACAAGGATTGCTGCTATAGGATAGAATCATTTTCTACGTTCACTACTTGGTTTTCAATGCAATTGTTTACATATTTCCTTAGAAAAGCATTTCATACTTTTTAATAACGGTCTTAGTTCTGTCCTAAAAGTTTGATGGGAATTTTAACAATAAAAAAAACACTCCCTAAATCAATAGGAAGTAATTATTGCTATTGATATAAATTATTTCGCAAACTCTCAAAGTTAGGGGAAAATAGTTTATCGACTTTCTAACAGCAAAAACAAGTGGATACTTAGAAACTTCTAATTTTGTCGATATTTTATTTGAATTTGTAGATATTTCCCGGGAATTGTTGAAATTTGAAAAACAGGAAATCGGAATTGTCGGAACAATGGATTTTCCGCTTATGCTTAGATGGCGGATTGAACAAAGATACACGGATTGCCTTTTTTAAATACTATTTCGCTTTTAGATTGGCTATGCTTTCGTACAGTGGATATTGCATTCCCACTTCCCAAATAATGAACGCACGTTCATTCCACTGTATTTCGTGAGGGCATATCAGACCTCCCTTTCTTCCTTTCTATTAAATGATTAAGGTTCTAGTGATTTATTTGTAAGTTATATCGCCCAGCGATATGCAACACGAAAATGAGGACATGCTGGAGCTGGGAAACCGTTGTTTTAAGCAGGACATCCTATCATTTGTCAGTTGGACCATCATTTCTTATACAGTTGCAAGTTCATTGGATAAAAATTCCGTGGCACTTTTACGTGAGGTGAATTTTCATGGAAATGGATATCACAATCTCTGTTTCACTGGATCATTCTAATCTTTTTTTGTTGATACACAAGGTCTTTGGCTGTATCGCCTTGAGGCTTGTCCGTATCGTTTAACACTATGCAGTCAGATTGAACAAAGATATGACTATTGTCATCTTGTAAAAATAGAAAGGCATTCCCCTATCATCCGCACATAATGTTAACAGTCATTCTTTTACGTATTTACCGAAATGTAAGGAGTAAGCTGCCACAATGAACGAAGACTATAAACCCAGATATAATGGGTTTTTTAGCTCTTATCTTTTTTACCAGTTAACTGTGGAGACTTATGGAATGGAATTTGGGCTGAACCTGTATGATTAACTAGCCACACTCCTGAAAGTACCAAAACTATTCCTAGCAATGTAATTGAAGTTTACTCCATTGCTTTTAATGATTTTGTTTTAAATCCGCATTGCTCCATGGCCTCAGCAAGCTCTCTTCTTAATTGTGCTTCATCAAAATCAACTAATTTCTTTTCTTTAACCACTTGCTTTCCAGAGATAAATACATCTCTTACATTGCCAGCATTAGCAGAGTACACTAAAGCCGAATATGGATCGAAAATAGGAAACATATTAATTGAATCTGTTTCAACTAATATAAAGTCAGCCTGTTTCCCTGCTTCAATTGAGCCAATTTGCTTCTCCATTCCTAAAACCTTTGCTCCTCCAATGGTGGCTAACTCTACAATTTCTTGTGCTGGGAAGGCGCTGCGGTCCTGTAAAATGGTTTTATGAAAGTTGGCAAACAATCGCATTTGGCTGAATAAATCCAGGGTATTGCCACTGCTTGGGCCATCTGTTCCCAGCCCAACTGTTACACCGGCAGACAATAAATCCCGAACGCGGGCCACACCTTTGGCAGATTTTGTATTCGCACCAATACAATGAGCTACCTTTACATCATATTTCTTCAATAGCTGAATATCTTTATCTGACAGATGAATACAGTGAGCAGCTACGAGCCTTTTACTCAATACGCCAATCTCTTCTAAAAATTCAATTGGTGTTTGATTACGTTCTTCGCGATATTTGTTTATTTCAAAATCCATCTCACTTAAATGCATCATCCATGGCACATTGTATTTCTTGGATAAAAGATCTGCTTGCTTCAGGACTTCGATTGTATTCGAATATGGCGCATGCGGTGCAATAGATGCTTTAATTCTCTTATTTTCATGCCATTTAGGCATAAACCTTTCAGCATATTGTAAGCCGCCCATTGGCTCCTCTACATCCACTGTGACGGAATCTATGACGGTTTCCGCAAAAAGGCCACGGCTATTCATTTCCTCCGCAGCTTCTGCCAGTTGCTGTTCAAAATAATACATATCAAAAAAAGTCGTCACACCGGCAAGCTGCATTTCGGCAATCGCATATTTCCCACTAGTATAGGCAAGCCTTTCATTCATACATTCATTTTCTAATGGAAATAAGAAGCGGCGCAGACGGTCGGGGTAGTCATCCCCTAATGAACGAAACGGAATCATCCCAATATGTGTGTGCGTATTGACCATACCAGGCAATAAAATAGCACCTCTAGCATTGATCACTTTGTCATACGTCATATCCTTTGTCAGTAAATCCATTGCTCCCGCTTCGATAATTTTCTCCCCGTCTACCATTAAATAACCATCTTGAAACTGCTCCATCTGCTCATTCATCGTTAAAATCCATGCATTTTTAATGAGTATTCTCAAATTCCTCACCCTCCACTAATGGGATCATGATTTGGGAGCGAACATTCATCATCCCTTTGTCAGTAATTTTGATAATAGGCGATACCGGCAAGGATAGAGTTGAGAAAGACATAATTTCATTGCTGTTACGGTAGCCTAACTTATTCATCGCTTGACGGACTTCTTTCAATTGCGCCCCTAGTTCTTGTATCGGTGCATCACTGATTATGCCGCCAACCGGCAACGGGCATACGGCCTGTACCATCCCACCTTGGGTGACGACATAACCCCCTTGCATGTCCAATAATTGCTTTTGTGCGGCTAAGATATCTTCGGAACTTGTTCCCATCACCATTAAGTTATGATGATCATGGGCCCAAGTAGTGGCGACAGCTCCTTTTTCATATAACGCTTTATCCACAAATCCGTAGGAGATGTTACCTGTTATCCCATAACGCTCCATCACAACAATCAAGGCTAACCCGCTATTCTCCCAATCCAAAAATCCATCTACGACTTTAACCTCCCGCTTTACATGTTCGGTAAAGGTACCCTTTTCTGAAATTTGAATTATGTTAACGATTGCCTTTTCCGATGCTTTGACCTTGAACCGTAAATCCTCCGGTGTTAATGTACGGCAATGGACGGACTGATAGAAGTGCTCTGGAAAAACGGGTTTCTCCGTTGGAAACTGGATATCTGTCCCCCGTTTGTGCACCAATTTCCCATCCTTATAAACTGCCTCAATAGTAAAGCTTTCGATATGGTCGATTAATAAAAAGTCTGCCTTAAATCCAGGGACAATGGCACCCCGATCCTGAAATCCCATTCTCCTGGCAGGTGTATAGGTAGCGCAATAGATTGCCTGTTCTATTGGCATCCCGCAAGAAAAAGCTAAACGCACATTGGCATCTAAATGTCCTTCCAACAAGTCGTCCGCCATCACATCATCGGTAATGAGGGCCATATATTCATAGAACTGGTTGTCAACAATGACTTGGATATTTTCTGAAGTAATCGATTTTTTTTGGAACTCTAAAAACATCCCATTCGTGATTTTCTCATAAATCGATTCCGGCGATTGATGAGTATGATCAGCTGTTAAGCCCGCATATAAAAATTTAGCTAATTCCAATCCTGAAACGCGTGGAATATGACCTTCTAAAGGCATAAACGGTCGATCCGTTTGAACTTCGCGTAAAATTTGCCGTATCAATGAATTTGGTTCGTTGACAATCCCATTAAAATTCATCGCTTCGCCTAAAGCAATGACTTTCGGATGTTTCAGGAGCTGCTGCACTTCTTCCACACCAATAAAGCCCCCTGTCGTTTCTAATTCCGGCGTGGTCGAAGGGACCGAGGATGGAATCGCAAAGAAAGTATCGATAACACTTGGCTGAGAAAAGAACGCCTCCAGTCCTTCCATACCAAACACGTTCGCAATCTCATGTGCATCGGCGACAACCGTTGTTACCCCATGGGTTAGCACTGCCTCTGAAAAAATAGATGGAGAAGTCATTGAGCTTTCAATATGCATATGAATATCTATTAATCCCGGTACTAGATAACGATTCTTTGCATCTAATACCTCGCTTACCTGATAGTGATCGATTTCTTCAGCGGTAATATAATAAAATTTATCTTTAATAATAAACACATTTTGCTTTTCAAACCTTTTGGTAAAAGTGTTATACACCTGTGCATTTACGATTGCTAAATCGACTTTCATTAAATTTCTCCACCCTTCGAGTACATATAAAGAGAAAAAAGGCCAAGAATAATCCTCAGCCTTCCCCTTAACACCTTTTAATTATTCAAAATACGATTCCATTGGTTAATCCAAGACGCAAGGTTTTTATTTACAAGATTTGAATCCACCTTATTTGTGCGTTTAGCAACATCACCATAAGTTTTATTTTTAGCTGTTTCCTCGTTGAGTACTACCTTTTTATTAGTTGGAGCTTCATTTAGAGACACTGCCGTTTTTTCTTGAACCTCTTGGCTTAATCTCCAGTTAATATATTTATAAGCCAAGTCTTTATTTTTAGAGTTTTTGTTGATATTGATCGTATTAAAGTTTGCGTATGTTCCGGATGCTGGAACAATATACGCCACATCTGGGTTGGATCCCGTAATGATTGGAACAGCAAAGTCACCGACAACAGCAGCAGCTATTTCTCCTGATTGGAACATATTCGCTAAATCAGAAGATTTGCTATACGTTTTTACCACGTTTGGAGCTAAACCAGTGATTCCTTCAAAAGCTGTTTTTCCATTAATCGTTTTTGCTTCCGTATTCTTGTGATTGTTTGCTACATAAAGCATCGCTGGTCCAAATGTGGTCGTAATATCAGGAATGGAGACTTTCCCTTTTAATGAAGAATCCCATAGATCATCCCATTCTTTAATTTCTTTGCCTGCTGTCTTTTTATTGTAGACAATCCCGATACTATTCAACGTGTATGCCGGGCCAGAACCATCTGCTGATAATTCCTTTGCGCTATCGATTAAGTTTTCCATGTTAGGAACCTTTGATGTGTCAACTTTTTCAAATAAACCTGCTGATACACCGTCAGCCGCATTTGATTGAGATAATTCAATAACATCAACAGTTGAGTTTGGATTGCTTTTTAATTTTGTTAAACGCTCAGAGCTTGTACCTGTTTCTAACACAATATTTACATTGTATTTTTTTTCAAAAGGCTTAAAGACATCCTCTTGCATTTTATCTTCTTCCAAACCAAATGTAGAGATGACTAAAGTTTTTGGTTTTTCCTTACTTGCAGTTTTGTCACTGCCGCCTCCGCATGCAGCCAATACACTTGCAGTTACTAAAGTTAGACTTACTAATCCTAATTTCTTCTTCATTTTTCTATCCCCATTTCTTAGTTGTCTTGAACTTATTTATGATGATTTCCTATTAAACTAAAATTAATTTGTGAGCTGGAATAAATAACGTTACCATGTCCCCCACTTGGTAAATCACATCATCTGCTTTATTTGCTAGTAATGTTCCAATCGGGGTTTCAACTTCATATTGGTATGACTTTCCTAGAAATGTTCGGACTTTTATCTTTCCGGCCACCATATTATTCGTACTGGATTCATTGCTTGCTGTAATCTCAATATCATCAGGACGAATCGTTCCTGTCCGTTTTCCTTGGTCATATTTACCAGTACTTTCGAAAATGGTTCCATCCACCGCTCTATACTTCCAATCTTCAGTCAGTGTTAACTCAAAAAAGTTCTCAAAGCCGATAAAGCGGGCAACAAATTCTGTTTTAGGATTTTTATAAATTTCCTCAGGTGTATCGAATTGCTCAATTACACCTTTATTCATCACGGCAACCCTGTCTGAAATGGAAAAGCATTCTTCTTGATCATGAGTGACAAACACGGATGTAATCCCCAATTGGCTTTGAATCCGTTTAATTTCGACCCTCATCGCCAAGCGCAATTTGGCATCCAGGTTACTCAATGGTTCATCTAATAATAATAATTTCGGTTCAATGACTAAGGCGCGTGCTAGAGCCACACGCTGACGCTGTCCGCCTGAAAGCTGTTTAGGATAGCGGTCGCCAAGCTCCTCTAAGCCGGTAATCGCTAAGATATCTTCTACTCGTTTATCAATAGCGGCCTTTTTTTCCTTACGTAATTTCAGACCAAAAGCAACATTTTCTTTAATAGTTAGATGGGGAAACAGTGCATAGCTTTGGAATACCATTCCAAATTCACGTTTATGGACAGGCACCTTTGTTAAATTTTTATTGTCAACAAGGAACTCACCATCATTTGGCTCAATTAGTCCGGCAATGACACGCAAAGTGGTGGTTTTTCCACAGCCTGATGGTCCTAACAAGGAAACCAATTCTCCCTTTTCGATTGATAAATTTAAATCTTTTAAGATATTTGAATTATTGTCATAACTGACACGAATATCTTTTAATTCAACATAGGACATTGTACGGTTCTACCTCCTTCGATGTAAACATCTTGTCAGCTCCTATGAAATACTTGCTAAACCTAATGTCTTCTCAATAATAAACATCAAAATAATCGTACCAAGCATTAAAATGACCGATAAAGCTGAAACAGATGGATCGTAGTTGTATTCTATATAATTCATTAAGCTCGTTGGCAGCATCGTTACACCAGGTCCTGATAAAAACTGCGATACTGGTATATTGTTAAAGGAATTAATAAATGCCAGCATGAAGGAAGCAAAAATTCCCGAAGTAATATTTGGTAGCACCACTTTGCTAAACGATTGGAGCTTTGTGCAACCTAACGTCCATGAAACTTCTTCTATTGAAAAATCCAACTGTTCAATCGTTGAACCTACAACACGAATCACATAAGGAAGACAAATTAGGAAATGACCTAATAGCAATCCTTGGGTGATCGGGAATTGAAATTTAATCACGATAAATTGATACATAGCATAGCCCACGACCAATCCAGGGACGATGGTTGGGGAAAGGAAAAAGCTCTTAATCCAATTTCGTCCGAACACCTCGTGACGCGCTAAGGAATATGCGGCTGGAACACCAATGACTAATGCCAAGAGAGTCGCAATAAAAGCTACTTCTAGACTAAGTGAAAAGCTGTCCATAAAGGATTCATTTGTAAATACCTTGCTGTACCATTCAAAAGTAAAACCTTTAATCGGAAATTGAATGGTAGGATTTGTTCCGAAAGAGGTCACGATTATAATAAGCAAAGGAATTAATAGAAATGCAAACACCAGAATTGCAAAGATTTTTAAACCAACATTTTTACGCACTCACTTCACCTCTTTTATCCAAACGGCCCGCAATCAAGTTGAATAACTTCATCACGATTAAAGTGGCCACAATCATAATCAGGGCAATTACACTTGCACCTTGCCAGTTTCCTAATGCAGTTGCATTTTGATATAAGAAGGTGGCTAGCATGATGTTTCTGTTTCCGCCTAATAATTGCGGGGTTGTATAGGCTGTCATACTCCCCGTGAAGACCAAAATGCTGCCAACAATTATCCCCGGCACACTTAAGGGCAATATAACCTTCACAAACGCAATCAAACGATTGGCCCCTAATGTTTCAGCAGCTTCCATAATTTCAGAATCAATGTTCTCTAAAATCCCCACTAACGTAATGACCATTAAAGGAAGGAAGAGATAAACTGAGCCAATGATAATGGAGAATTCTGTATAAAGTAAGGTAAGCGGTTTTGAAATTAAGCCAATAGTTAGTAATGCATGATTAACAATACCGTCTTGCCCCAAAATGGTAATCCAGGCGAAACTCCGTACAACTGAATTCGTTAATAACGGAAACAATGTGATCGACATTAACAGGCCGCGCCACTTTTTGGGACTTTGCGAAATATAGTAGGCAGTCGGAACTCCAACGACTACACAAATTAGTGTGGCAATCAGTGAAACCTTGATTGTCCGCCAAAAGATACCAAAGTTATACTCATCCAAAAAGAACGCAGTATAATTTGAAAAGGTAATTCCTCCGTTAAAGAACGTCGGAAAAATAATGGAGATAAGGGGTAACACCAAGAATAAAATCAAGAGAATCAATCCTGGAGCCAAGATGAGATAAGGGATTCTTCGCTGCGTCATATCTGGCCTCACTTTCCAAGTCAAAAAAATAGTATGAATGACGATGAACATCATTCAAGGGTTCGGTTCTTTCTCTTACATTGAAGATTATACGTAATAAAAAAAGGTTTGGCAACACAAAATCCGAATATTATTATTAAAGTAAAATTTAATGTTCGTAAAATGACTAGAACCTTTATTTTATTAGTTTAAAAATGGTTATGAGATGCAGTTAACACGAACTTTAGGGTGTCGAAGTAATTATTTTCTGTAAAAAAATATCCTATAGAGTTTTTTCTGGTTAAATTCAGTGAAGATAAAAAGATTCCATCTTAATAAAGGAATCAATCTATGATTCAATTCGATTCCTATTAAAAGATGAACAACAAAAAAACCACTCCAATAATGGATGTGGTTCACATGTTGAATAATGACAAATGTAAAAATGGATCCTGCCGACAAATCACGATGGAATATTTGTCGATATCGACTCGGAAGATGTAGATATTTCCCGGGAATTTGCTGAAATAGGAAATTGAGCTTGTCGAAAAAAGAGGAGTCATGAAAATTGTGGTTTTAGGAGGAGATCCTATCATATGTCAGTTATTTTCTTCCTTCAAGCACCTGCACGATTAAAGTCTATACTCCATATCGGCGATATCTGGACTTAAAGCAGACATAATCCCCCTACTTTCGAAATAACGAGAAAAACCATCCCCATTTCCCTTTAGGATTTTGTATCGTTTCCTCTAAACGTTTATTAAATTCATTTTGTGAAAGCCACTCTTTTTGCTGCTCATCGCGCAAATTTTCTAATTCCTTTTGTAAAAATTCAATTATTTCTCTTTCTTGATGCAGCATGGTTTCATAATATGTTTTTTGTTGTTCCGTTAATTTTTCAATTTTAGTATGAGTTTTTTGTGCTGAATTTCCAATACTGGAACTGATTACATGATGATCTTGCTGGAGCCGGGAAACTGTTACTTTAAGCTCCGACATATCGTTTTTCAGTTGGATATTCATTTCTCGCGAGGCTGCCAGTTCATTGACTACAAACATTAAAATTTCTTTTAATTGATTGGGATCTTGGGGCAGCCTTTCATATGTATCGGGTATGGCAATTTCCTGCTCATTCGATCTTTCTAACCTTTCTTTTTGTTGATACGCAAGGTCTTTTGCTGTATCGTCCAAGGGTTTCTCTGTATCGCGCAGCGCTATAAGCGCTTCAATGTCAGTTTGAACAAAAATACGCCGATCGCCATCTTTTAAAAACTCATATCCATTCCGTTCTAAGATTTGTCCATACTTTCGAACGGTAGGTGTTGCAATCCCCACTTCTTCTGCTACTTCCTTAGACGAGAAAGCACGTTCATTCGGTTGTATATCACGTCGCATATCGCGCCTCCTTTTCTTCTAAATATGAGGGTTTTTGACTTTATTTACAAGAGCTATATCGACCAGCGATACAAAATAATAAATGGGCCAATCAACCCCTTCTGTGAAGTGGTTAACAGAAAAACTCCCCTCTATTAGGTTCTTAACTTCTAAATTATTGGGAAAAGCTTGTTTCCGATGGTGCTTTGCCGGGTAAGTATAGTTTGTAAGCTTATAAGCTAACAAATGGGAAATGGAGGCAATAACTATGAGTAAAACAGTTTTAGGTGTATACAATTCTAGTGATGAAGTGGTTCGGGCCATAGAGGAATTTCAGAACCAAGGATATTCTGTAACAGACTTATCGATTATTGCTAACACTACAAATGTCCCTTCCTCCATCGAAGAGGAAACAGGCGTTGCTTCTCAGGAGATAAGCGCAACAAGAGAGACGCAAACAGAAGAACGTCCAGGGTTCTTAGCAAGCTTGTTTACCCCATTTGAGGATCGTATGTATCAAAATGATGGCAGTGGCACTACCTATTACGACCATTTGGTCGCCCAGGGCATTAGGGAAGCAGATGCGCTAAAATACCAAGATGATTTAAATTCTGGAATGATTCTGCTGCTTGCTGAAAGAAGGTCAGGTAATGTTGGTGTTGCCGACAATGTCTCCGGAGGAACCATTGTTAGTGGACAAACGGGTTTGGAAGATACTCTCGACACAGATACACCTCGCTCACTGAAGCTTCGCGAGGAACAGCTGGATGTTAATAAACAACGCGTTCAAACAGGTGAAGTAGAGGTGAAAAAAAATGTCGTTGAAGAACAGCAAACATTAAATGTTCCCGTACAACATGAAGAGGTTAGTATCGAAAGACGGGCAGTGGACGGCACTGAGGCAGATACAACCACGCCTATAGGCGATGATGAAACCATCCGCGTTCCCATTGTCGAGGAAAAAGTCGAAGTCACGAAGAAACCTGTCGTTACAGAGGAACTGGTCATTAACAAAAAGCAAGTGACAGAAACCCAACAGGTAACGGATAATATTAAGCGTGAAGAAGCAAAAGTGAATAAAGAGGGCGACGTTTCCGTCAATGAGACTACTACCGACAACAAGCGTCTGAATCCAGATAGCTTCTAATTTTTAAATAATAAGGTGTTTTAAAAATTTACTAGTAGGATAGCCGTTTGGTTAATTTTAAGGTAGATATTAGGGCGGTTTTTATAAAAAAATGCTCATCCTATTGCCTAGTAAGCATAGGAATGAGCATTTTTTATTTTACTATTTAATCATGCATAGGAATGAATATTTGTCCAAATCCCTACACTCTTTATTTCCTTATATTCAGGCATCCACATAGCCTCTTCAATAGCAGTCTCAACATCTTGGATATCTGCTCTTGCAATTCCCTCGTGGATTGCAGCATTAACTACTTCAATGGCTACATATTTTGAGACCTCATGAAGTTTTTCAATAGATGGCAACAGGGATGCTCCAGTTGTGCTAAGGTCACACATTCTCGCAACTGCATAAGCAGCAGCTGCAAACATTCCTTTTGAGATCACTTCTGCTTTTGCAACAATCGCTCCTAGACCCAGTCCTGGGAATATAAAGGCGTTATTTGACTGCCCAATTTCATAGGAAACACCTTTGTATTCCACGTTAGGAAACGGGCTGCCAGTTGCAATCAGAGCCTTGCCATCTGTCCATTTCATCAGGTTTTCTGGTACCGCTTCAGTCAGCGCAGTCGGGTTGGACAAAGGCAAGATGATCGGGCGCTCAACATGCTTGGCCATTTCTTTCACAATTTCCTCCGTGAAAGCACCGGCTTGTCCGGAAGTTCCGATCAGGATGGTCGGCTTCACCTTTTGAACGACTTCCATTAATGAAATGATTCCATCCTCATTCATATCCCAGTCCTTTACTTCTTCTGCCTTTCTTACATAAGGCTTCTGGAAGTTAAAGACACCTGGTGTTTCATCTGTTAGTAACCCCCGATAGTCAATAGCCCAGAAACGGTCATAGGCTTCTTCTCTGCTCAGCCCTTCAAGAACCATAGCATCTGAGATTTGGTCAGCTATACCTAGGCCGCCAGCCCCTGGTCCGAAAACAATAATACGCTGGTCCTTCAGATTAGCTCCTGTAATTTTCATCCCAGACATCACAGCAGCAAGCGTAACGGCCCCTGTTCCCTGGATATCATCGTTGAAGGTAAGGATTTTGTCACCGTACTTATCCAAGATTTTACGCGCATTTACGTTGCCAAGATCCTCCCAGTGAATAAGAACTTCTGGAAAGAACTTTCTTGCATTCTGCACAAATAAATCAATGAACTGGTCATAACGCTCACCACGGACACGGGCGAATTTGTTGCCAATATAAAGAGGATCGGCAACCAAAGCTTGATTGTTCGTACCAACATCCAACACGATTGGCAGAACCCGGCTTGGATCAATACCAGCAGCCGCTGTGTATACAGCAAGTTTACCGATCGCAATATTAATACCGCCTACCCCTTGATCCCCAATACCCAAAATGCTTTCAGAGTCGGTAACGACGATTAAATCAATGCCATTGGGCTGTCCAAGATTATGAAATGCCTTTTCAATGCCCTCAGGATCATCAATGGAAAGATATAATCCACCCGGGCGGTGATAGGTATGAGAGTAAGTCTGGATCGCATCACCGACAGTAGGAGTATAGATGATTGGGAGCATTTCTGCTAAGTGGTCCTTTAAAAGACGGTAAAACAAAACAACATTACGGTTATATAAATCATTAAGTAGACCGTTTTTAAATAGATTCGTAGTTCGCATCAGATATTGCTCATAAGTCCTATTTGCTTGCTCATCAAGGGTGAGCACACGAGGAGGCAATAGACCGTCAAGTCCAAGGTCTTCCCTTTCCTCTTTCGTAAAAGCCGTTCCTTTATTTAAAAAGGGATTAGAGAGAACCTCTTTTCCTTTTAATGTTGTAATAATCACATTCTCAGGTACATTCATGATGTTTCCTTCTTTCTATTTTAAAATAACTTGTCGAACAATTTTATGAACATAGATTTCTATCTTTCCATGTTAATAACATTTTCTTTATCACACTAGGTTTTTTAATTTAATGAACCTTTTTTGTAATTAAACAAAGCAGACAGTAAAAACCGACTGACTGCTTTGTTCTATCTTCTACTCATTTCGTGTTTAAAATATTTACTGTACTTTTATCAGGCTGCCCTTGCAATCGATTCTTTCGACTTTTTCTTTTGAGACCTTTTAAATACAAAGCTCACAATAATCGGACAGACGATGGCAGATATGACACATGCTGCTGCAACTTGTGCAGTAGCTGTAGGCGCTATTGCAAGTAAGGTTGGATCTGCCGCCGCCACAACAGCTGGTGTAGCTACCGCATTTCCTGCAGTTGACCCTGTTGCTAAACCAACGATAGGGTTTTCTTTAAATAACTTTAATAGGAAGTAAGCTCCAATTCCAGTGAAGGCAGCGATTAATCCTAGTAATATCCCAGGACCCCCAGCTTTTACAATTGTTGAAAGATTCATTCCGGCACCTAATGGGAATGAGAAGAATGGGATTAATAATAATTTACTGCTTCCAAGGAACTTTCTCATATCAGGATCAATATTACCTAAAATCATTCCGATTACAATTGGAATTAATACACCAAGAAGTGTTTGAAAAGGAATGGTAGCAAGGCCTGATGCACCTAATGCTACTAATGTGAAAAATGGACCATCTTTTAATGAAAATAACGCATAGGCACCTACATCCGTTTCATCACCATACGATGAAGCAAGAGATGCATATAACCCGCCATTCGCATTTAACAATGCTGCTAGGATGGCTAATGGTGTTAATCCCAGTAATCCGGCAGGTCCAAAAATCGCTGCTACAGCTAAGCCAATACCAGCACCTACGATAAATTTTCCTGTTAATAATATGGCACCTTTTTTCAATGCCTTTGGTGCTAATTTGAAATTTATTTGCGAACCAATTAAAAACATAAAACATGCCAAAATCGTTGATGAAGCTTCTTTACTGAATAATGCTGTTGTAAAACTACCAATTTGTAAAACTTGCGGAAAAAATGTATTTGTTAATACCCCTAAAAAAAGTGGCACAACCATTAGACCACCTGGAATTTTATCAAGCGTTTTCTTAATTGGAATATGCATTTTTTTATCCTCCTTTGTCTTGCTACATGTCTATCATATTCCTGGATAAACCGTTTTCATAGATTATGAAAGTTTAATCATTCTTTTTGTAAATAAAAAAAGTAAGCAGTTTCAAAAACTACTTACAGAAAGTTTTTTATTAAGTGCTCTTTAAATTTGTTATATTCATGCTGGTATACAGGCCTTCCGACCGTTCCGTAGATCACTTTGACTTCAAGGATTCCCAGGTCCTTTAGGAAATTAAGATACTTTCTTGCCGAAACCCTTGATATTCCTACAACATTTGCTACTTCATCAGTGGAAAATGGCCCGTTTTTCAATTCATGAACGGCATCCCATACCTGCTTTAAGGTATCCTTCGTTAACCCCTTTGGCAGTTCTTCTGCTATAACAGTTTCGTCTCTGTGCAAGAGTAAGTGATCGAGCTCCTGCTGACTAACCGAATCCTGTTTACCAATGAACCGAGTTTGCTCAAGGTAGGCAGCAAGTGCCGCGTTAAACCGTTCAAACTCGAAAGGCTTAATTAAATAGTCGATAACGCCATACCTTAATGCCCTCTTAACCCGTTCAAGATCTGAGGCCGCTGAAATGATGATGACATCAATTTCAAGGTCATTTTCTCGAAGATATGCTAACAGCTCTAGTCCCTGCTTTCCCGGCATAAAAATATCCAGAAGAATGAGCTGAATGTCATTCTTCCCCAAAAATCGGATCGCTTCCGCTACTGAATTGACTGTTCCAGCTAATCGGAACCCCTCAATTTTAGCAAGATATTGTTTATTGATTTCTGCGACCATCGGATCATCTTCGACAATCATTACATTAATCATTCGATTCATCCTCTGCTTTATAAGGTATATACACAGCAAAATTTGTTCCTTTTCCAGGCTTGGACGAAATAATCATGTCCCCTTCCAGTTTTTCAATTGCCTGTGCCAAAAGATATAACCCGAACCCGCGGTTTTCTCCTTTCGTCGAGAACCCTTTATCCAATATTCTGTTTTGGAGTGAGGTCGTCATCCCCATCCCTGTGTCTTTAACCTCAATTGTTAAAATATCCTCTGCATAATCAAGTTTAAGATCGACATTTTTGTTTGGGCTGTCCGCAATTGCCTCCATTGCGTTATCGAAGAGGTTTCCAATGATGGTAATCAGCTCATGTGTGATTTCCGAGTTTGCAGGTTTGGGAAGTTTACTTGAACAATCAAATGATAGAGAAGCACCGGATTCTCTGGCAAAGCTTAGTTTACCAATGATAAATCCAGCAAGAACAGGATCCTGAATTTTCTTCGTTACAAAGCCCATTTCTGTTTCCCGATGGTTAACCGTTTCACTCACATAGTTAGCAAGTGTATCATATTGTTCCGTTCGAACCAGGCCAAGGATGACATGAAGTTTGTTCATGAATTCATGTGCCTGGGCACGGAGAGCATCTGCATAGTTACGCACACCGGTAAGCTGTTCGGCCAACAATTTGACCTCGGTTTTGTCACGGAAGGTAGCGATTGCTCCCACCGGCTTATTTTCCACAATCACTGGAACCCTGTTTACTAAAATCGTTACCCCATTCAGATTTTGTTCTTGATCCAATTCGGTGTCACCCGATGCTATAATGCGAGTTAACCGCGTCTCTGGCAAATAAGCTTCAATGTTCCTGCCCATAGGGTTCTCTTCAAGACCGGCTCTTTTAAAAAGCTTTTTGGCTGCCCTGTTAACAAGTGTGATTTTCCCTTCTTGGTCGATCGCTATTATTCCCTCACGTACAGACTGAAGCATGGAACTACGTTCTTCAAGCAGTTTAGCAATAGCGAATGGCTCGAGTCCTAACAGAATTTTTTTAATGTATTTTGCTAGGCCGACTGCACCGATTATACCTATTAGGATTCCGATTAACGTCCCAAAAAAGATCCCTATCCGTCCTTTATGTACTGCCTTTGTAACGTTTTCTAAAGAAATTCCTACAGCAACCGCACCGACTTGTATTCCTTGTGAATTCTTTATTGGAGTAAATGCCCGCATGGACTTGCCGAGAGTCCCCTTTGAGATGGAAACGTACTCCTTTCCTGTAGTAAGAACAGGCCCTTCATCTCCTCCCTTAAAGTGTTTTCCCACTTCATTAGGATCCGGGTGGGAAAGACGGATTCCTTTCATGTCCATCACAACCACAAAGTTAACATTCGTTTTATCTTTAACTTGGCTGGCAAAATCCTGTACTTCCCTATGATTGGGTGCCCCATCTAATGCATCAATCACTGAAGGACTTAGGGAAGTCATCCTTGCCACATTAAGGGCTTTTTCTTTCTCTGTCTCTTCCACGCTAGAGGTAATTCTTTTGCTTATGATGATATCAGTGATTCCAAGTGATAAAGCGACGACACTGCATACAAATAGAATAATAATGGCTTGTAAACTAAATTTGCCTTTCTTCATATTCCCCTCCAGGTATGAACATAGTAATAGTATGTTTAAAACTTATGCATAAAATGACAAAAGACCGCTAAGCTCATAAAAGAGCTGTAAGCAGCCTTCATTATTAATCATCGAATTAGCAGAATAGCACCAGCCATAATGGCGTGAGGACCATGGCACTTTTTAAAATGGGCAGCAGAACATTGTGCCGACAAAGGACATAATCGCCCCAAATGCACCTACCGTTATTCCTGTTTTTACATCCATATTCTTCTGCCGGTAATGGCTGTAAGCTCCGGACATAGTCGTAAACACCATTGCACCAAGAGACGTACCTAATGCTGTCTGGATTGGCACTCCAAATACAACGGTTAAAAGAGCAATAATAAAACCGGATCCTCCGGCTCCAATAAATCCTAGTAATATACCCATTAAGAACATAGTAAATGTGATCATCAAAGATGCTGCCTTCAAACACACTTTTACTTCAGTTGTGAATTTTGTCCAGTTTATTATAGCATCTAGACATGGGAGGACACTTATTGTAATTAAAAAAAGTGTTTGGGTCAGTTGTCTGAACCCGACCAAAATGATTCATAACTAAAAATTGAAATGTAAAAGAGGCGGTCCCAAATAGTGACCCCCTCTAACTTCATTCTTTCTGAATTAAGATGCTTTATTCTTATTCCAAATATCGAAGGCAACAGCTGCTAGGAGCACAAGTCCTTTAATAGCTTGCTGCCAGTCAATTCCTAGTCCAAGAATGGACATACCGTTGTTCATAATTCCCATTACTAAACCACCGATAATGGCTCCGCCAACTGTACCAATACCGCCATATGCGGATGCACCACCGATGAAACATGCAGCGATTGCATCAAGTTCGAAGTTGTTACCAGCTTTTGGAGTTGCCGCATTCAGACGAGCAGCAAATACTAAACCAGAAAGGGCAGCCAATACACCCATGTTAACAAAAGACAAAAAAACTACTTTCTTTGTTTTAATACCTGAAAGCCCTGCAGCTTTTTCATTACCACCGATTGCATAAATATGTCTTCCCATGATCGTCTTTTTAGAAACAAATGAATAAATCACAACAAGGGCAAACAAGATAACCAAGATATTAGGAATACCGTCATACGTTGCAAGAACATACGTGAATGCGTTAATGATTGCAATCATTGCCACTAGTTTTGCAATGAATAAGCCTTGGGAAGAAACTTGGAAACCATATTTCACTTGAGTTTTACGTACCCCTGCTTCATTTAAAATATAGATAACAGAGAACACAAGCCCGATAACAATCGTAAAAATATGAAGGCTTTCACCATGAAAAATATCTGGAATAAATCCGGAAGACATGCTTTGGAATGAATCCGGATATGGTGCGATCGATTGCCCTTGTAACACTAACATGGTTAAACCACGGAAAAGGAGCATGCCTGCAAGTGTAACGATAAAAGCTGGGATTTTAACATAGGCAACCCAGAAACCTTGCCATGCACCGATGACGGCACCAACTAATAGAGAAATAATGACAGCCAGAAAAACATTCATATGATGATTGATAATTAAGATACCCGATATCGCTCCGACAAAGGCAGCAACGGAACCAACCGACAAATCAATATGTCCAAGAATAATAATTAATACCATCCCAACGGCCAAGACAAGGATGTAGCTGTTTTGAAGAATAAGGTTTGTGATATTAAGTGGCCTTAACAAAATACCATCCGTTAATACTTGAAAAAGACCTGCGATTAATATTAATGCAACAAACATTCCGTACTGACGCATATTATTTTGAATCAGTTTAGTAAACGAAGTCCCTTTACCTTCGCTTGGTTGTTGCTGCTTTATTGTTTCCGTTTGCGTACTCATACTCTTTCACCTCTGCCTTTAGTCATAAACTTCATAATATTTTCTTGGGTTGCTTCAGCTTTTGATACTTCCCCTGTAAATCTGCCTTCACTCATGACATAATTACGGTCACATATCCCAAGTAATTCTGGAAGTTCAGAAGAAATTACCAAGACACCTTTTCCTTCATCAGCAAGCTGATTAATTATTGTGTAGATTTCATATTTGGCACCAACGTCAATCCCTCGGGTCGGTTCATCAAGTATCAGGAGGTCGGGTTGAGTCATAATCCACTTACTCAATACTACCTTTTGTTGATTACCACCGCTCAAGTTACCAGTTAGCTGAGTAATGCTCGGTGTTTTTATTTTCATTGCTTTGCGGTAATTTTCCGCTTCAATGATTTCCTTGTTTTGGTTAACAACAGTGCCTTTTGAGATCTTTTTCAAACTAGAAATAGATATATTTGATTTAATATCATCAATTAAATTAAGTCCAAAATGTTTTCGATCCTCGGTTACATATGCAAGCCCATATTTAATTGCTTGAGGTATATCTTTCAAATGTATTTCAGTGCCATTTTTAAAGAGATGGCCGCTTATTTTCTTCCCATATGATTTGCCGAAAATACTCATCGCAAGCTCCGTACGCCCGGAGCCCATTACACCGGCGATTCCAACAATTTCCCCTTTTTTGATATTAAAATTCACAGAATCAATTACTTTCCGATCACTATGCAGCGGGTGATAGACGTTCCAGTCTTTCACTTCAAAAATAACTTCGCCAATTTTAGGTTCTCTATTAGGGTAACGATTGGTTAAATCTCTTCCGACCATACCTTTTATAATTCGGTCTTCAGAAACACTGCCATTTACTACATTAAGCGTTTCAATCGATTGGCCATCACGGATAATCGTGATTGAATCTGCCACCTTGGTAATCTCATTTAATTTATGAGAGATAATAATCATGGACATCCCTTGTTTTTTGAATTCAAGCATAAGATTTAATAAATTTTCACTATCGTTCTCGTTCAATGCTGCGGTTGGTTCATCGAGAATAAGCAACTTAACTTCCTTTGATAATGCCTTTGCGATTTCAACAAGCTGCTGCTTTCCTACCCCAAGATTTGTAATTAATGTATTGGGGTCTTCCGTTAAACCAACTTTATTTAATAACTCTCTTGTTTTTAAAATTGTTTCATTCCAGTTGATGATCCCCCGTTTAGCCTGCTCATTACCCAAAAAGATATTTTCGGCAATCGATAGCTCCGGAATAAGGGCCAACTCCTGATGGATAATCACGATACCCAAGTTTTCACTGTCTTTAATACTTTTAAAGTTACAAACATTCCCATTATAAAGGATATCTCCTTCGTAACTTCCATGTGGATAAACACCACTTAAAACCTTCATCAATGTAGATTTCCCGGCGCCGTTTTCACCACATAAGGCGTGGATTTCTCCTTGTTTCACTTGCAAATTGACATTGTTAAGTGCTTTTACCCCAGGGAATTCTTTTGTAATAGTTTTCATTTCCAAAATTGTTGCAGCCATTCTTTCACCACGCCCTCACAATGTAATAAATGATTTAGTGATTGCAAATACAACCACTAAATCATTTACTCTTCCAATCTTACAAATTACTTGCTAAGTTGATCTTCTGTGTAATATCCGCCATCAACTAATATTGATTTGTAGTTTGATTTATCAACTGATACCGGTTGTAAAAGGTAAGCAGGAACTACTTTTACCCCATTGTTATACGATTTTGTATCGTTAACAGGGACTTTTTTACCCTCTAGTTCAGCTTGAACCATTTTTACTGTTTGCTTTGCTAATGCACGAGTATCTTTATAAACTGTTTCAGTTTGTTGACCTGAAATAATTGACTTAACAGAAGCTAATTCAGCGTCTTGACCAGTAATAATAGGAAGCGGTTTTGAAGCGGTTCCATAACCAACACCTTTTAATGAAGACAAGATGCCGATACTAATACCATCATATGGAGATAAAACAGCGTCTACTTTCTCATTTGTATAGTGAGCACTTAACAAGTTGTCCATACGAGATTGTGCTGTCGCACCATCCCAACGAAGAGTTGCACCTTGCTCGAATTTAGTTTGGCCGCTCTGTACTACTAGTTTTCCAGATTTAATATATGGTTTTAATACAGACATCGCACCATTCCAGAAGAAGTATGCATTGTTATCATCTGGTGATCCACCAAACAATTCAATATTGAATGGGCCTTTGCCTTGTTTTAATCCCAGTTTGTCTTCAATATACGTACCTTGTAGAACACCCACTTTGAAATTATCAAATGTAGCATAGTAGTCTACATATTTGCTTTTCTTAATTAATCGGTCATAAGCAATAACTTTGATCTTTTGTTTATGTGCTTCATCAAGAACCTTTGTTAACGCTTCCCCATCAATAGAACCGATTACCAAAACGTTTACACCTTTCGTGATCATGTTTTCAATTTGAGAAACTTGATTTTCCACAACGTCTTCTGCATACTGTAAATCAACTTTATATCCTTGCTTTTCAAATTCCTTCTTCATGAAATTACCATCTTTAATCCATCGTTCTGATGATTTTGTTGGCATTGCGATCCCAACATAACCCTTGTCGCCCTTTCCACTGCTTGTGCTGCTACAAGCAGCCAGAGAAAATACCATTACAATAAGTAATGCTACAGAAATAATTCTTTTCATAATGATCCCCTTTCATGCCTCTCATTTTTATCTCAATACCTTTTTATGAGTATTAGAGTTTAGAAAATCAAAAAGAATACGCTTTCACTTATGTTGAAAAAAATTTTTAAAAAAAATTCATTGTGCGTAATACTAACATTTAAAACTTGTATCCAATCACATTCTTCTATTGCTCAAGCGCTTTGAGTAAAATTTCTCCCCTTCGTCGATTGAAACACCCCTTCTTTTCGCTCTTAATCATTTAAACTTCTATACTTGAAGTCTCTTATATTGTAACCGGCAGAATATTCAAAGTATTTACAGTATTAATTAATAATTTATACTTTTTTGACATTGTTTTAGGAAATGTGCACATCGACACAAATAGAAAAGCGTCCCTGCCTTTGCAGGAACGCGATCCTTTACTTATATACTACCTTCATTAAATCCCTGAAATTTTTCCTACTTAATAAGGCCGGTTAAAAAAGCCCCATCTGGCATCCTTTTTTGTAAATATTCCTTCCTCTGTTATGTTTTTAACTGGAAGTTCTTTTCCATCAAAATGATCAATTATAGCTTTCATCATATAGGGTCCTAAAAGTGGATTGCATTCAACTGTTACATTCAGCTTTCCAGTGTGCAAATAATTAAAAGCTTCTTTTGTTGCATCCACTGAAATAACTAGAATATCTTTTCCTGGCTTCTTGCCATAAGCCTCAATTGCTTCTATTGCACCAAGCGCCATGTCATCGTTATGAGCAAAGACAACATTAATTTTATTTCCAAACTTTTTTAAAAACTCATTCATCACAGTCTTGCCTTCTTCTTTCGTAAAATTTGCTGACTTGGAGGCAATAATATGATAACTAATAGAATATCGGAATAATTCTCCCTCAAATCCTTTCTTCCTGTTAACCGCCGGGGAGGAATTAGCCGTCCCTTCCAATTCTACAATATTGATATCTTTTTTGACTCCCTTTGTATCATCAAGTAACCATCTTGCTGCCCTTTTGCCTTCCTCCTCAAAATCTGACCCGATGGATGTAAGCCATAAAGAATTATCTTTTAGATCCAGATCTCTATCCACCAGAATAACTGGTATTTCCGCATCCTTTGCCTCTTTTAAAATCTCCTCATAACCAGTCTGAACAATTGGAGAAAAAGCGATAACATCCACTTTTTCCTTGATAAACCCACGAATAATACTAATTTGGTCTTTAATACTTTGGTTAGCGCTTTTAAATTTCAGGTCAATGCCATAGCTCCGGGCGGCATCTTTTATGGAAGCAGTATTAGCCAATCTCCAACTGCTTTCTTTTCCTACTTGTACAAACGCGAGTACTATGTGTTTTTTACTTTTAAGCTGCTTAGTAAAACTTGATTTATTTTTTACATTTAACACATATTGATCCACATTTTCATGCGTAATAGTATTCACTCGTAAAATAATTTTTTTGGGAATATTGGCCTTTCCCTGCAAAATATCCATCGCATATTGAATGGATTCCTTCCCACCTGTTTTATATGCAAACGTCCCTGCCAGGACACCTTTCTTTACAAGATCAAAACCTCCATTTTTCCCTTCAAGACCATCCGCCCCTATTACCTTGACTCCTTGTATATCGTACTTTTGTAATGCTTTATATGCACCTAAAGCCATAGCGTCGCTTTGTGCAACAATAATGTTGATATGAGGATTTTTCCTTAATAATGCAGTTACTTTATCTTCAGCTTCATCTTTTTGCCAATTGGCAACCAGAGTATCTTCAACGTGAAGGTTTGGATATTTTTTAATAATGTTATTAAAACCTTGACTTCTTTCCCGAACTGGGGAAGAACCTTTCGGACCTTGAATCTCTATGATATTCCCTTGTTTTGTACCTAGCATATCACTTACCAGTTGGCCTGCGTTTCTGCCAATAGCTTGATTGTCCGGACCAATAAATAGTGTATAATCATAACCATCAATTGCTCTTCCCAAAACAATTACTGGTATTTTCTTATGAACGTTTGCTATAAGAGGCGTTAAACTATTTGTATCATTTGTTGATACAATCAAGAGGTCTATTCCATAACCGATTAATTTGTTAATATCTTTCTTTTGTTTATCAATACTTTGTGCTGCATCCGTATATATGACTTGAAGCCTTTTATGCTTCTGTGCCTCTTTTCTAATTTCTTCATTCATCTGGACTCGCCAAGGTTCGGTTAAATTTGACTGTGAAACACCGATCACATAGGGAGTACCTTGATTTTTTTCGTGATCACGATTAACAAAAAATAAATAAATGAGTCCCGCTAAAATAACCAATGTAACAAAAAGTGTAAGGACCCAAAACCTAGTGATACTTTTCACCTTTTAATCCTCACCCCTTCGTGTAGGCAGAAGGAGATACCCCAATAATCTTTTTAAATGCGGTACTAAAATAATGCTGGGTACTATATCCAACCATTTCAGCAACCTCATACATTTTATAAGCTGGATTCCCCATATAATTAATGGCATTTCCAATCCTCACCATTGTTAAAAAGTCGATAAAAGAAGAACCTAGCTCCTCTTTCAGCAGCCTAGTAAGATACGATGGACTTACATTTACCTCTTTGGCCACTTCATGAAGGGTCAGATCTTGTCTATAATAATTTTTTTCAATATATTTTTTCGCTAATAATACAACAGGAGAAATTTTAGATTGGGAGTTGATCTCTTCACTTACTTCTTGGTATAGCTCAGGCATATTTTGATTATGAGTAACGGCTCTTTTTGCAAAAACGATATTCTTACCTGTATGCTTCTCAAACAACTCGTCAAGCTTTGGTCCTAATGAATCGATTTGATCCATTTGATAACTTGGGATAAAAGCGATAATTTTTTTATTATCATCATTAAAAACGATAATCGAATCACTATTTGATAGAATATCCTCTATGAAATTATGTAAAGTAAAGTACAGTAAGTTCTGATCCCATGTTTCCGCAATTTTCCCCTCTGCAAATTTATACAATGGCTTCGCCGCAAAAATCCAAGTATCATTTAATTCCAGGTTAAGGAAAGAAATATGTTCTTGAATCTCCTTTCCGGTTAACTTCCCCTTCATCCAGTCGCTACAAAAGGTTTGCCTTAATAAATGGACATTTTTATCGAATTTATCATTAACCCAATTGATATAATGACTTTTCTCTGCCCTTTCTTTAAGAAGCTCCACTGCACTTGCTACTGTATTTCTTAACTCATCTGTATTTACAGGTTTTAACAAATAGTCGAAAACACCCAATTGGAGCGCTTTCTGAGCATACGAAAATTCATCATAGCCACTAATGACAATCACGAGGCTTGAGGGTAATTCGCTATTCAACTTTTCAACTAATTCCAATCCGTTAAGAAATGGCATATTTATATCTAGGAATAGAATATCCGGTTGTAATTGTTTCGCTTTTTCAAAAGCCAGTTCGCCGTCTTCAGCTTCCCCAACGATTTTAATATTCCACTCATCCCAATCTAATGATTTTTTGAGACCTCTTAGAATTTTCGGTTCATCGTCTGCAATTAAAAGTTTGATCATGCCATTAGCCCCCTGACTATAAACTAACTGTTCGCACTTTCCCTTAAGATTGGGTGCTTTATTTCTACTTTTGTCCCCTGTCCTTCCACACTCTCAATTAGTAAACCGTAATCGTTTCCAAAAGTAAGTTTTATCCTTTCGTTTACATTTAACATCCCATATCCTTCTGATTTCTTCCCAATAACCCCTTGCTCTCTTAGAAGTTCATTCAATTTGTCCATTTGATCCTGCTTCATTCCTAACCCATTATCTACCACGCTTAAATAAAGATAGTTTTCGTTTACTTTGGCAGAAATCAAAATTTTTCCTTTACCACGTTTCGTTTTAATCGCATGGTAAATAGAATTTTCAACTAAGGGTTGTAAAATCAGCTTAAGAACAAAAAGATCTTTTGCGCAATCTTCCACATCTATTTCATAATCAAATTTATCTTCATATCTAGTCATTTGGATAATCAAATAACTTTTTACGTGTTCAATCTCTTGAGCTACCCTGATACTCTCTTTTCCCTTGCTTAAACCGATTCGAAAAAGATTAGTTAGCGCATCGATTACTGCCATAATATCTCTAGCTTCATATTCTTGTGCCATCCATTTTATTGTATCGAGTGTATTGTAAAGGAAATGCGGCTTGATTTGTTCCTGTAGTACTTTTAACTCGGCTTCTCTTTTTCTTCTTTCAATTAGATTTATGACGTTCATTAGATTTTTGATGGATGAAATCATACTATTAAAACTGTTACCTAATTGCTTAATTTCATCATCATTTTTGCTTTCAAATTTTACATCCAAATCCCCATGCTCCGCCTTCTTCATTAGTGATCTAAGTTTTACTAGGGGTTTTGTAATAGAAGACGTAAAAAAAGCTGCTGCAAAGATAGCAAAAATAGATACAACCACGGCAATCAAAACAGCTATCCATTTCACCTTTTGAATAAAGAGAAAAGTTTCATTAATAGAAAAGACACCCACTATTACCCATTTGGTATAGGGTGAATGATCGTACATCATCTGATAATCCGTATTATTAATACGTTTTATAACACTGCCAGATCCTGAGGGGTCAAACCATTTACCATTTATCCGATAAACAATCGGATTTACCGGACTGTAAACTATTTGTGAATGATCGTCCATAACGTAAACAAAACCATTTGACCCAAAACCCATGTTCTCAATTTCACTTTTGATTGCATCAAGCTTCCAATCTATTACAATAACACCCAAAACTTTTCCTGTCTTTTCATCAGTAACTGCTTTAGTTAAAGAAAGTACTTCATCAGTAGCATAATTTGTAATTGTTGTTATATTTCGACCTATTGGCATACTGTCCAAATGGAACGTATTAGGAGAAGCAGCGGCTTTTTTATACCAAGATTCATTTGTTAAAGGATCTCTTGAAATTCTGCTCATCTCATTACTAATTAAGTTATCATCCTTATTTACTATTAAAATTCCAGCAATATCAGGTTTTGAAACCGTATACAAATAAAGCTGTTTTTTTAGCTTTTCTTCCAACGCTGAGTTCATATTATTTTGAAAGAAACTCTTAGAATCGTCATTTTCGCTAATGAATTTAGTTATATCTTCTAGTTCGTTTATATGTAGTTCAATATTATTTCTTACTGCTGTTATTGCACTCAACGTATGGGAATTTGCCTGATCCTCCACTACTTTAGTAAATTGATGCACCGACAAAATAGTTAAAATCATCACAGACATTCCGATAATCAAAATAAAAATGCATATTAACTTAAAATAAAGTGATCTATTTTTAAATACTCGATCTATGATTTTCATTTGCTCCCTTTTTTTAAACTACTTAACAAAATCAGTTTTGTGTTTCTATGTAATTTCTATTATAGCATTTTGAATTGTTTTACAACTCATTGGTCAATGATAATTTAAAGAAATAGAGCGACTCAGTTATGTGGCACAAGAAATGAAAAAAGAGGCTTCTCAAAAGTTTGTTCAACTTATGAGAGGCCTCTGAAAATTTGCTGATTGCCAGCGCCAAAGTAGTTATGTTTCTACACTTCTCTTATTCGTAAGAATAGTGTTTTTATTTACTTCCGGCTATTCAATTCTTTCTACTTTATTGACTAAGCTTACTTGTCTATTTTATTAAAGATACGGAAAACTCTCCAAGTGTATTTGCTCCCCATTTGAGAGAAAATCGATCACCTTCTGCAGCAGGCCCAACTCCCTCAGGCGTTCCTGTAAAAATGATATCTCCTTTCCCAAGACCAAAATGTAATGCGCTAAAATCAATAATGGTTTGTAAATCAAAAATCATATTTTGAATATTCCCTCGCTGTACTTGTCCACCATTCTTCCAGAGAGAAAAATCAAATTGCCTGCATTTTTCGATATTCAGGAACTCAATAAAGGGAGTTAATACAGCAGAGTTTGGAAAGCCTTTTGCAAGCAGCCATGGGTATCCTTTTTTCTTCAACTCGCTTTGCACATCCCTTAGTGTAAAATCAATCCCAAGCGCCATACGATCAACAAGTTCGTCAACTTTCATTCCCTTTTCATAGGACTTTGCAATATGTACAACCAATTCTACTTCATAATGAATAGACCCATGGTCACCCGGCAGATTAATCTCTTGTCCGCATGTCTCCACCAAAGCGTGCGTCGGCTTAGAGAATAAAAAAGGCGATGTTGGAATATCATTATTCAATTCCTTTGCATGTGATACATAGTTCCTGCCTACACAATAGATATTTCGAATGTTTTCCATATAAAAAACCCTTTCTACTAGATTTCATCAAAATGGTAAGTTATCCTCATCATTCCAGCGATCAGAACCAATTGTTGTGTCTTGCTTTTTGACGTTTCTTTTTAATTCTTCACTGAGAACAGGTTTAACTGTTAGCACCCTATTGAATTTCTCCTCATATAGCTCACGAATCCATACTTTTACAGGAGCTTTCCATTGCTGATTAGGTGCAGGGATATTTTTAATTAAACCCTTTGGTGTCATCCCCAACTCCTTAGCCATTTGTATATCAGTCTCATTCAAACGGCACAGTTTTTTAGCTTCTTCCCAAGCTTGTGAGTTCCTTTTTGCTACCATCACCATATCCTCCTTTTTTACGATAATTGTGGAAGATATTCTGCTATATTAACTTCATGTATAATATCCTTTTGTCCGTCCAGATTTCAGTCCCCACAACATTTCTTAAATTTCTTCCCGCTTCCACATGGACAAGGATCATTTCTGCCAACCTTTTGACGGGTTTGGAGACTAATGACCTCTCCTTTTTTATTGGGCAAAGGCAGTAATGCCTTCTTTTCATGCGCGGATAGCTCTTCTGATGTATATCCCTTTAAATACCATTCCCTCGTATTATTCATAAGAAGAACAACGGCATCCACCATTCTTTGCACAGCTTCTAAGCTATCGAATGTCAGTTGCGTCTGTAAATATTGAATAAGCTCGCTAGGTTGATTACCCAATTTCACCTGCATAATACAATCTTCTACAAGCTCCATCGCCTCTTGTTTTGACATCCGATACTCTTGCGTAAGTAGCGATAAAAGTTGAGAAAAACCTTTTGGACGCTCCACATAGTCTGTTTCACCTGCTTCAAGGAGCTGTTTCTTCGAGAATGGATAGTAGTCAAGATTCTTTCTAGATGCCTGCTCCTCTAAAATAACTAAAGAGTCTAGCACTTCCCAGTAAGAATAGCCATACTTGTCAATGTAAGTTTCTTGGTAGTATTCCATCGCATCAAAAATAACATAATTGAAGGCAAGGTAATCTGGGTTAATAGGCGTATATTTCTCAACTAAATTCACTAACTCGTCATGAGGCACAGTTCCATAATAATAGAGTAAACCTCGGGTTATCTTTATCCATTCCGTATTCCGCTTAACATCTGATAATATTGTTTCGTCACGTACAATTTCCCCTAGGGAAGACAATAATTCTAAAGGAATCATGACGATTGGACTGCCATTCTGAAAACCAGTAAACATAAAACCAGTTTTATAGAAATACTCCATTTCCTCGATTCCTATATTCTTTGCGCTAATCACTCCATTATTGGCTATGATATCCTTTATTAAAAATAATCGTCGCTCATCGAACTGACTGATAATATTTCTAATAAGCGAAGGGATTGCGTCTGCCAAATATTGAATTAAGTCCCCCTTTTTCAAGGAGCTTTTATTTTTGATTTGCAGCTTTTTCCGGATGTCTTGAAGATTAGCAACTTTTAATGCTGATAGCCCTTCCTTTAATGAAGCTATTCCTGTGATTTGATTCTTGTTTTTATTTACTGCCATTTTATTCCCCTTTCACATAGAGTCCACCCCTGACAACATCAATCAACGGCAACTCCTTACTAGCCATCTTCTTCTTTTATATTTTTTTCCATTGTATCACGCATGTGCTTAAATTAAACAAATGGAGCTGGGCTGACCACTCTAAAAGGAACTTTCTTATTCCTCCAAGAAAACTTTTATATATATAAAAAGAAGCTTCCCACAGGTTTGATCAACTCATTAGAAGCCTCGATTAAAATCTCTATTTAACCTACCGTAAACGAAAGGCATGAAAAAAAGGCTTCTCAAAAATTGGGACGACTAGATGTGAGGGCTATCGAACAGCTTTTCAGTTTAATTTTCTTCATTTGACCAAAGAATAATGAGAAACCCCAATACATGGAGGATGATCACATGAATCAATTTTTAGACCTGCCTGCCCTGCTCATCCTCGACGTTCAAAACGGCTTTGATGACCCTTTTTGGGGAGAACGGAACAATCACGATGCGGAGCAAAACATGGCAAGATTGCAAAAAGAATGGAGGAAGAGAAAAGGACACATTATTTACACCAAGCATCTATCCTTGCTGCCCGACTCTCCCCTGCATTATAAAAACAAACATGGTACAGAATTTAAAGATCTCGTAAAGCCATTTTCAAATGAAATGGTGTACACAAAAAATGTCAACAGTGGATTCATTGGTACTGAATTAGAAACCTATCTCAAAGCAAATCAAATCGTTTCGGTCGTGATTACAGGCTTGTCTACTCAGCATTGTGTATCAACCACTACCCGGATGAGTGCCAACCTTGGATACCAAACGTTTTTAGTGGAAGATGCCATTGCGGCTTTTGGTATTACAGACCATAAAGGGGTTTATCACGATGCAGCCTCCATTCAGGAACATGAGTTAGCGATGCTGCAAAAAGAATTTGCAACGATTGTAACGACTGACGAAATTCTGAATGAGCTCGGCCAATTAAAAGTCTAAAGCGCAGGGTGGTCAATTCCTGCGCTGTTTATTTTTCTTGCTTCAAAAATCTCAGGATCCGATGATAAGGACATTTTGATAATGAAGTATCATCATCTCGCAAAAAATATTGTCTCCACTCAAAGTTATCTCCGGCACCGTAACTGTTCAAGTCCGGGTGGATAGGGGCATCATCGTAGTTGGCCAGTCTTTTCCGGACACTAGCTTTAATGTTTCGCGCAAACCCCTCCTTCTTATTAAATTCCTGCAGGACCCATCGAGGAGTGATGGCCAGCATCATTACTTCAAAATGCCGGCTTTGGCGGTTAACATGGGCAGGAGTTGCACAATACATAAAGTATTTTTCCCTATTAAAACAAAACTCCCAAATTGGATTGTGAGGATCCATTGGCATGTCAGCAGGCCATTCAGTGGAGTCGATTGCCGTCAAGCCGCTGAGTTGTTTCCAAAATAACTGCTCATAATCCTCCACTGTATAGGTATCCCTGAGATCCTCAGGTGTTTGATAGAAAATAATTAGCGAGGTGTAGGAACCGAAATTTCTAGATTCACTAGTGAACTGACTCAGTAGTTCTGCTAACTCATATAATGTGTCATTTTTCCGCGGGTCTCCAATAAACCCGTAACGTAATTGGTTCTTTGAAAAGCCAATTGTTGCCGGAATACACGGGAAAGGCTGGTTTTTATCACTCATTTTTGCAGAAAATTTCTCTAGTGCCGTTCGTTCCCAATCGTTTAGCAATTTCCGATGTGAGGGAGCATCCCTATATAATTCTCTCACGTTGTTGTTCACCTCCAGTTGTTTCATCAATATATTCAACGGCCTATACAAGGGAGAGATGTCCATGGACAAATGGGCAGCCCTCTTAGAATAGTAAAAATCCCCTTTGATGGTATGCTCCATATTAACCAACAAGCGATGGGGGCCTTTGCCGTAGCAGAACAATTAGGCTTATCACTGGGTATAAAAGAAATCGTCGCCCTTGCATTCCCGGTTGTCCATGAAAAAACCATGCATCAATTACTTCTGCAAGAATACATGTTAGAGATGGCACCAATCTCCATCCTCTACAAACAAAACACTTAAAATTCACTAAAAAGGTGTCAGGCACCATTCGAAGTTTGTCAGGTGCATTTAGGCGGGAGGGGAGTATGTTGAAAGTATTAAATAGTGGAATCCGTTTTTTTCTGAAGGCTCATGAAGTATCCGTTGTCGAATATCCGAGAAATACGAAGATGCTGCTGGGGAGTCTTTTAGGAGCCATTGCAGCCATTTTACAGTCTGCTGGGTTAATAGGCGGTTTCGGTTATGTGTTTAGCATGATGGCTACTGGGCCTATCGTGCTGTCTACTGTAATCTCTGTTCAGTTTGGCCTGCTTACCTATGTAGTGACCGCCATCTTACTGCTGATTATTCAGCCCTCGGAGGTTTTAGTCTTTCTGTTTACAACCGGACTATTAGGGGTTGCATTAGGACTGGGATTTAAATGGTCCAGACGGAAAATTTCCGTTACCTTGACGGGAGGTCTGGCATTATCAGCAGGAATCCTGTTGCTGCTCCTTATTTTCCACTTTCCGGTACTGGGTCCATCCTTTTCAAGAGATGTTAACGCTACAACTATCCTCGCTATAGAAGGTTTCAGTATCGTATATAGTTGGATTTGGATGAGCGTTAGCATTGCTGGCATAAGACAAATCAATAAAAGAGTAATGAGTAAGATTCTACTTGAAAAGAGTGAATCCAATTAGACTCTCCCAGTGGCCGGTGAGGACACCGTAATGAAGAAACAACCAGAAATGTTTATCTGCATGTAACCCCAAAAATGAAAAAAGGGCTTCTCATAAATTTGCACATCTAATGAGAAGCCTCTAATCAGGCAAGAATTGTTAGCATTTCACTTTATCTTTCTTCAGAATCTTATATATCAAGGGGTTGATCACTATTACATCATGCCGACCATTCATTTTCGATATATAATAGAAAGAAATTGTGTATTAAAAAAGGCCTTAAATCAACATTTTTTAATTTTCCATTCCCTTAAATGCGAAAGCAATCATCTCTTAAGAAAGAAAATAGTAGCTCCTATTTTATTTTAGGAACTACTATTAATTCACTTAATCCTTTAGGTCTCAGAACGTTTCCTTCTAAGTTATATACCTTTAACTGTTGGAAATTTTTTTATACATGTTTTTTTATGACTCTAATTTTCCGAGTAACGATTCTATGGTTATAAGTTCAAGACCCTGGAATATGCAACTCTAAAAAATCCAAGTCCTAATCCAGGAATTAAAGACAACATTGGAAGCCAAATAGGACCAAATGATATTCCTAAAATGATTTTTGGCGAATACATGAGACCTATTGTGACAAAATTTGCTCCAAACGCAAATGAAAAAAACGATAAGCGATGATTTTCCCCTTCCACTATTTGTAGGCACCATACATAGCAAACAAATAAACACAAGGAAAAAACATAAGCCATTGGTAATCCACTGCTGCAGCTTCTTTTATTTTGCCAAGAAAACGCGGAAGCCAAGTCCAGCAAGCATGGTTAATCATTCCCAAATTGTCTTTTGTTTATTAAAAACGGAACCGGCTTTATTGTAATAGATTTTCCAAATAATGCTTATTATGAAGAATACTTGGATGTTCAGGAAGGTATTGCCGGGCGATCTCGTTATGTGCATAGGCTAGTGCGTGGTTTCCTATTTGTGAGTAACAAACGCATAATTGTAAATGCGGCAGCCAAGTCCAGCAAGCATGGTTAATCATCCCCAAATTGTCTGTGGGCTTTTCGAGTTGGGTGGCTAGTTTGTACCAAAAAAGAGCTTGATAGGGGTGATTATTATGAAGGAATCTGTACCCTAATCTGCAGCAAAAATCAGCCCGAGGTGAGTCGTATTTAAAAGATTTTAATATATAATGAAGCTCGTTTTCATGTTCACCTTTTGCATAATAACAATCGGCAAGCCTGCCACATGCAGAAATGTAATCTTCTACCCACCCATTATTTGTTGCTAAAAATTGTTTATAGTACTTGATAGCATCCTCAAGCTTATCGTGTTCAAACAGTTCGTTTGCATAGTAAAATAAGTCTCTGGGAGAGAATTTTTCTCCGCGTTTTAGACGGTTTTCATAGATACGGAGATTACGGTCAGAGTCGTGATGTATGCTGCAATGAGTAACAGCAACCTCGCTGTGTAGAATATTTCCCCAAACTTCCAAGTACTCGTGCACCGCCCCATACCATTGGAAGTTATTTTTCCTTTTTACAAGACGATTACGCCGCAGGCTCGTAATGACTTTTCCTTTTTCATCTATGTTCAGATTATAATGCATGGTGACTGAATCAATAGTAGGGTCAAGTGTCTCCTTCAACTTTGAAAATTTTCTGCAATCATCTTCCATTAAAACATCATCCGCATCTAACCAAAAAATGTAATCCATTTTGGCGTTTTTAAAAGCGAAATTACGGGCCGCAGCAAAGTCTTCAATCCATTGGAAGTCGAGAATATGATCCGTATATTGAGATACAATTTCTTTTGTTTTATCTGTTGAACCTGTGTCTACTATAATGATTTCATCTACAAGGTCTTTTATCGAATCAAGACATCTTGCGATAGTGTCCTCTTCATTTTTTACAATCATGCAAAGACTAATTGTAATCATGTTTAATCAGCTCCTTTAACCCCACGATTTTTCTATTTTTAAGTTACGGAAAAAGACAAATTATGGTGTGTACAATCTTGGTAATTGGTTATATAAAAAAATCAATTGCGCCCTCAATTTCATGCTGTACATAAAATTGAGGGGCGATTGATTGAAAGTTGTTCGGATATACAAATTTTTGAATTCCTTTAGTGCCCTGTGAACCACAAGTTTTTTCTCCAAATGTTACTCCCTGTCCTCCTGGAACACTTGGCGCAAGCTTTGTACAAATTCACACTCATTTTATGAGGGTTCCTTATCCATTCAAAACTAATTTAATTTTTTAATTACAATAGAAGCGTTTACGTTTGTTTGTGTGCCTCCAGCTAAAGTTTGAAGGGTAACTGCTGCAGAAGAACTATGATTTCGAAGGGTAAGAACATCTCCCGCTGCTATAGCGATTATAGCCTGACCGTTGTTTTGCTGAGTTCCGGCCCCTGAACCATAGACGGTACCTGCAACAGGTGCACCATTTAAAAATAGTGAGAATTGGTTTGGTTCTACACCTGACACGGAGAAAGTAACCTCGTAGTCTCCAGGAGTGGTAACTAAAATTTGAGAGGTTCCAGGGGCATGCGTAATTCCAGGTGTAATTATTCCATTTGAATCAAAAATGACATCAGCCTCTATAGGCACAACCTGAGCTCCGAGATTGTAAATATAACCGTATTGGGATAATCCTCCTGTTGCTCCTGCTGCTCCTGTTGCTCCTGTT
>NZ_JBALNF010000025.1:145842-295083 GCF_036962465.1 Neobacillus vireti | reverse complement strand
ACTTTCTCTTCTGAAGTGCTTTTTCCGAACGAACACGTTCCATCCCCTATAATATGTATATGACATTTTTAATTAAAGCCCCAAGAAACCTTGACATATAAAAAAATATAGTGTATTATTAATTTTTGTGCCTCACAAATAAACAGTAACTTGTAATAGAGAAGATAATGCAATGTAAGAATTTTTTCTGGCATTCTGCTTATGTTTTAAGATAAAAACTTATTCACACTGGATCGGCTTCGGAGCCGTTAGGATGTAAGAGAGGTAGGGCTTACGTCGTTTAGGTATAAAACCATCAGGTGGAAGAATAACCGCGGCAAACTTGTTTTTATTAACAATTACAATAAATTGAATTTTTACCTTGCAATGGCTGATACTAATGACAACAACCATTCACAAGTTACAATAGGTTCTAATTAAATGAATCTTTTTTTAAAAGAGAAGGCAGTGGGATATTCCCACTGCCTTCGTCCAATTTCGTCCTAAAAAAGAGTCCTGTACACAAAATACAGGACTCTTTTTTAATTTTTTATAAAAATTGCTTGCTTGCCCATTTGTTCCCAGGCTTTGATGAAGCTCTCACGATTTAATTTTATATTCTTTCCACCATATGGATTATTGATATAAATAAAATTTTCATCATACCCAGTTATGACCACGCTATGTTCGCTAAAAGTAATTTTAACTTTCCCCTGGGGTGTATCCCAAGTTTGAAAAACAGAGACTGGGGCAAAGCTTGATGTGGTTATAATCCAGACAGGATGCCCTTGTCCTACCTCTTTTAAAATCTCAGAAAATGGATTACCAGTTAGATTTACAGCTCTGTCTCCGACATATTTCTTCGTTAATTCGTAAATAGGTCCATTGTATACTCCAAGTCCAGGTCCATGAGCCATATCTCCAACAAATCCGACATTTGGATTTCCTTTTTTGCCATTACTATAGGTGAGCGGGACTGTTTTAATTTCTTCCGCTAACTTATTCTTTGTTACCTTTACACCAGCATAATTTAGAATCATCGCAAGGCTGGTCACCTCACAGCCGTTATAAAGCAGCGGTGCATCCATTTGCTTAATTAATGGCACATCCAAAATGATACTATCTGGTAATTTGGGAGCTTCTTTCGCCATAAGTTCCACTTCTCGTGTTTTGAGGGGAACGGCTTCCCAAACCTTTGCAGCTGCTTGCCTCTCGGACATGACCGCATAAACCGTCCTTACACCAACAGCGGACAGTATGAGAATCCCCATGGTAATTAGAAATTTTTTCATAGACAGATAAACCATTCCTTGTTAAATTCTTTGCTGATCTTGAAAAATTAGTAAGTTACTACTATATAACCATATCAAATTTTACTTTTTGGATAAAGGAAAATTTTTACCAGATATTATTATAGTTGCCGTTTCTTAATTTAACCTTAAAAAAAATCCCCTTTTTAAAAGGAGATTTTAGACTTAAATTCGATAATGTTTAATTTTTTTTGCAATCTGATTAATCACTTCAGAAAAGACTAAACCAAAAGCAATTGAACCTGACAGCATCAGAACTTTCGCAGCAAGTGCAATTGCCTCATTATAATTATTTTCCACAATATTTCTCATCGCATCATAAGCTAGCCCGCCGGGGACTAAGGGAATAATACCGGCAACACTAAAAATAATCACGGGCATCTTATAAATTTTCGCCATCTCTTGGCTGAGGAGCGCAATAAAAATCGTTGCTGCCAATGTCGCCACGATCGGATCCTGTGAATATTCCACGAGAAGAAAATAAATTAACCATCCGCCCATTCCGATTAGACCGCATTTTATTAAGGATTCCTTTGGTGCATTAAACAGTATCCCAAACGCTGCAGTAGCAAGAAAACTGGTTACCGCTTGTGAAAGAATGGCCATCCTCGCTTACCTCCATACTATAAAAATGATAATACAAACGCAATTCCGGCCCCAATCGCAAACGCCGTCAAAAAAGCTTCAGCTCCTTTTGACAGACCCGATACCAAATGTCCAGCCATTAAATCCCGGATGGCATTGGTCACTAATAGTCCAGGTACCAGTGTCATGACAGAACCAATAATAATCGTGTCTAATTTATGCCCCAAACCGATTCTTACAAATAATAATGAAAGTAATCCGATGACGAATGAAGCTAAAAACTCTGAAAAGAACTTAATTGGCACAAAACGATGAAAGGCAATAAAACTTATATACCCTGCACCGCCAGAAATCATTGCGGGGATAAAATCATTCCAGCCCCCGTTAAACATAATCATAAAACAACCACTGGCAAGTGAGGCAGCCGCTGCTTGGTATGAAAAAGGAAAAGTGACATTTAGGTCTTCGATGTCCTTTAATTTGCTCAAGGCTGTCTTTAGATCCAATTCTCCGCTGCTAATACTACGCGAAATACTATTCACCATAGCAACCTTTTTCAAATCTGTTGACCGTTCTGATATTCGGATGAGTTTTGTTTTTGTGGGTTCTGAGCCTTCCGCTGAGAAAATAATCCCCGTTGGAGTAACATAACTGTGAGATCTTTCGATGCCAAAGGAAGCGGCTATCCTCATCATGGTATCTTCAACCCTATAGGTTTCTCCGCCGCTTTGAAGCATAATTTTCCCTGCAAGCAGGCATACTTCCATAATTTCATAAGTCTGTTCAACCATTTTGTCCATCTATTCATTCACCACATATTTCAACATTTAATATCTAGTTTAAAACAAAAGAAGCATTAGAAGCAATAACTCAAAAAAACAAGCAGCCCTTAAAAGTAGAAATTCTCCCGGTTATACTTGTTTATCCATATTGCTACATATAAAAATCCATTTTAACAAAAAATGAGATATGGTTGGTCTTTCAAGTATTTACCTATACTATTTCCAAAGATTTAAAACCCTTTTTATAAGAAAAAATGTTTTAAATCAATAATTATTTCAGGTACAATTACGTTATAAGAAAAATTTTTTCATACTATTTATTATCTAGAGGCATTTTTTCAGTCAAAAAACTTCTATTTAATAATGAAGGAGATTGTCTAATGGATAACCTATCTTACTATCTTGGCGTTGATATCGGAACCACTAGTACAAAGGCAGTTCTTTATAAAGATAAAGGAACAGTCATAAGTATGCACCATGTGGAATATCCACTCTTTAGCCCAACCCCCTCGGTTGCTGAGCAAGACCCAGACGAAATTTTCCGAGCAGTGGTGGAAACAATCAAGGTCGCTATCAGCAAGGGTAAAATTGATTCAAAAAAAATAAAACTTGTTTCTTTTAGTTCTGCAATGCATAGTGTCATTGCCATGAGTGAAGAAAATAAACCGCTTACCCGCTGTATAACATGGGCAGACAGCCGGGCAACTGCCTGGGCTGAAACGATAAAAAACGATCTCAATGGGCTCGCAATCTATCGTAGGACTGGGACCCCGGTTCACCCGATGTCACCACTTTGTAAAATCACTTGGCTGCGGCACGACAAGCCTGAACTCTTTATGCAGACCAGTAAATTTATTGGGATAAAGGAATATGTATTTTACAAGCTATTTGGCAAATATGTCGTCGATTATTCGATTGCATCGGCAACTGGAATGTTTAACCTTGAGCAGCTTGCTTGGGATACGGAAGCATTAGAAGTAGCAGGGATTAACAGTGAAAAACTAGCTGAGCCTGTCCCGACTACCTATTATTTAACAGGCTTAAAACAGGAATTTGCTACAGAGCTGGGCCTGCCTGCTGAAACACCTTTTGTCGTTGGCGCAAGTGATGGAGTTCTTTCCAATTTAGGCGTTAATGCCATTGATCCTGGCGTAGTTGCTGTTACAATTGGAACAAGCGGGGCCATCCGGACAGTAACGGATCGACCAGTTACAGATCCAAAAGGGAGAATTTTTTGCTATGCGCTGACAGAAAATCATTGGGTTGTTGGCGGTCCCGTTAACAACGGCGGCATGACCTTCCGGTGGGTGCGTGACCAGCTTGCCTCAAGCGAAGTAGAAACGGCGAAGCGGTTGGGGATTGACCCGTATGAAGTATTAACCAAAATTGCCTCCAGAGTTGCACCAGGTGCTGACGGTCTTATTTTCCACCCTTATTTAGCCGGAGAACGTGCACCACTTTGGAATGCCCATGCAAGAGGGTCCTTTTTCGGCCTTGGACTTCATCACAAAAAGGAACATATGATTCGCGCGGTATTAGAAGGTGTCATTTTAAATTTATATTCTGTCTTACTTGCGCTTCAGGAGATTATTGGCGTACCTAAAAAAATCCAAGCAACTGGCGGTTTTGCCCGGTCTGAATTATGGCGGCAGATGATGGCTGATATTTTCAACCAAGAGGTTGTTGTCCCAGAAAGCTTTGAAAGCTCATGTCTTGGTGCTGTCGTTCTAGGTATGTATGCATTAGGGGAAATTGAGGACTTTTCGATTATGTCTGAATTAGTGGGCTCAACCCATGCCCATCAGCCAATCGAAAGTAATGTAGAAATTTATAATGACTTAACCCCAATCTATATCCGTGTCTCCCGTGTATTAGAAAATGAATATGGTCCGATTACAAGTTTTCAAGAGAAATGGATAAAGTAATCAGTAAGAAAAGCTTCAGCGCCTTGATCAGGCGCTGAAGCCGGACAATTTTCAAGGTTAATTTTTATATTTTCTATTAAAGAAGAAAGCATCCGGCTTAATGCCGGATGCTTCTTTACTACCCTTTTAGTTCTTTTCAACGGCATGGCCGCCAAATTCATTTCTCAAAGCAGCAACAACTTTACCAGTAAAGGTATCTTCCTCGAGTGAGCGATATCGCATCATCAGTGACAATGCTGTTACAGGCATGGCAGCTTGAAGTTCAAGTGCTGTTTCAATTGTCCATTTTCCTTCTCCTGAAGAATGCATAACCCCTTTAATAGAATCAAGTTTCGGATCTTTTGAAAAGGCGTTTTCCGTTAGTTCCATCAGCCAAGAACGGATGACGGAGCCATTATTCCAAACGCGCGCAACCTTTTCATAATCAAAGTCATAATCACTTTTTTCCAAAACTTCAAAGCCTTCCGCAATTGCTTGCATCATTCCATACTCTATTCCATTATGAATCATTTTTAGGAAATGGCCGCTGCCGCTCTTGCCTGCATACAGATAGCCATTTTCTACATTAATATCACGAATAACCGGCTCAATTGTGCTAAAAATCTCTTTATCCCCGCCTATCATCATACAGGCGCCTTCCCTAGCACCTGCCATACCACCGCTTGTTCCAGCGTCAAAGAAATGAATGCCCTTATTACCAAGTTCCATTCCCCTTCGGATCGAGTCCTTATAGTGTGAATTTCCACCATCAATAACGATATCTCCTTCTGCCAGCACACCCTTAAGCTCCTCAACCACTTGTTCAGTGATGGGCCCAGATGGAACCATTATCCATATGATTCTAGGCGCGGAAAGCTCATTAACAAGTGCAGAAATAGACTCAGCACCAATCGCCCCATCTCCGCTAAGTTTTTTTACTGCTTCCTTATTTACGTCAAACGCGACTACATGATGATTATTTTCCATTATATTAAGTGCAAGATTATAACCCATTTTTCCTAATCCTATTAATCCGATTTCCATGAGTAAAACCTCCGAAATAAATTTTTCTTGATAGTTCCATTATATGAAAATTTATTTCATAAATCAAATATTACCTGAAAAAATATTTTTTCAGAAAATTTCATGCTATACTAAAGATACGATTTTTTTATAGAGAGGAAAACATGTTATGGTTCAAAACTGTCTGGGAAAGATACGATCTTATTATGCTCGGCTTAGTGAAAAAGAAAAAAAAGTTGCAGATTATATCTTGGAAAATCCTGAAAAAATTATTCATAATACCATCAATGAAGTTGCCGAAGATTTACAAGTGGCTGATGCTACTGTATTCCGTTTTTGCAAGCGAATTGGCTTTAAGGGTTATCAAGCCATGAAAATTGCTCTTGCTTCTGAAATTATTGAACCCATTCAGCAGATTCATGAGGAAATCAGTGAAAACGATAATGAAAAAACGGTGGCCGATAAGATTTTTCATTCAAATATCAGAACGTTAGAAAACACCTTGCAAATCCTTGATGAAACTTCCATTCAAAGAGCAGTTGGCCTGCTAATGAAGGCCAAACGGGTTGAGTTTTACGGTACTGGTGGATCAAATGTGGTAGCAATGGACGCTTTTCATAAATTTGTGCGCACCGGAATTAAAGCGTTTGCATTTATAGATACCCATTTCCAACTCATGTCTGCTTCGCAATTAGGGGAAAATGACGTTGCTGTTGTGATCTCTCACTCTGGTACAAATAAAGACACTCTCAATGTATTAAAGACGGCTAAAAAAAATGGGGCAAAAACAATTGGAATTACAAGTTATCCAAAATCGCCAATTTGCCAGTTCTCGGATGTAGCACTTTTTACTAGTTCAGAAGAAACAGAATACCGTTCCGAAGCACTCTCATCCAGAATTGCCCAATTAAGTCTCATTGACGCGCTTTATGTAAATATAATGATCCTTAATAAGGAAAAAGCAAAACGATCACTTGGAAAAGTAAGAGAAGCGATATCCGATACAAGAATTTAGTTTTTTTCATCAATAGTTAAAGAGGATGACCTAAGGGCCATCCTCTTTCATTTTATAGGAAAATATTAAGAATAAGTGCACCTGCAAACGCAATGAAGGATAATAGCGTTTCCAAGACAGTCCATGTTTTAAATGTTTCTTGAATGGTAAGACCCAAATACTCTTTTACCATCCAGAAGCCAGCATCGTTAACATGTGAGAACATTAACGAACCTGCTCCTGTAGCGATAACAAGTAATTCTAAGTTAACACCTGACATGTTAGCTACAATTGGGGCAACAATCCCAGCTGCCGTTGTTAAAGAAACTGTAGCTGAACCAGTTGCAATTCGAATTAAACCAGCAATCAAAAATGCTAATACAAGAGGAGATAATGACATTCCTTCAGACATAGAAGCAATAACCTTTGCTACTCCACTTTCAATCAGAATTTGCTTAAATCCACCACCGGCACCGATAATTAAGACAATTGATCCTACTGGGAGGATACATTCCTCTGTGAATTTCTGTATCTTGTTTTTATCGATTCCCTGACGAAAGCCTAGGAAATAAAAGGATAGGAAACAAGAGATAAGTAAAGCGATAATCGGACTTCCAATAAACACTAAAAACTTTTCAAATCCAGCTGGTACAGGTAAATAGGGTGCTGCTGTTCCTAAGACCATTAAAATAACGGGCATTAAGATCGTTAGGAAAGAAATTCCTACACTTGGCAATGACTTTTTATCCATATGGTCATCAATACGAACTAATTCAGGCTCTCCAACCGGAACTACACGTTTATTGATAAATTTCGCAAATAGTGGCCCGCCAATAATACCGGCCGGAATCGCAATAATTAAAGAATAAAGTAATACTTTACCGAGATTAGCCCCATAAAGTCCTATCGCAGCAATCGCACCTGGATGTGGAGGAACGAGTCCGTGAACGATTGACAAACCTGCAATCGCTGGTAAACCAATTAATAAGATATTTTGCTTTGATGCTTTTTGAATGGAGATAACAAGCGGTAATAAAATCAAAATTCCAACTTCAAAGAAAACAGGGATCCCAATAACAAACCCTGATAAAAACATTGCCCAAGGCAGTTTCTTCTCACCAAATACTTTGATAAAGAAATTTGCAATCTGCAAACCTGCGCCTGATTCAGACAACATCTTTCCTAAAATAGTTCCTAAAGCCAAGATACCGACTAAGTGCCCTAACGTACCGCCAACTCCTGTTTCGTAAGCGGCTACAATCTTATCTAAACCTAATCCCGACATAATCGCCAAGAATAATCCTGCTACTGTTAAACTAATAAATGCATGCCACTTAAACAATGAAACTCCTAAAATAACTATAACAATTGAGACCAGTGTAACTAGTAATAAATAGGCATTCATTAAACTGCCACCCCTTTAGGTTTTATTCTATTTTTTTGCAGTAGTACTATGAAAGCACTTCCAACAAAATTGATTATACGAAAAAAATTTTTTTATTTCAACACTTATTTCGAAAAAATATTTTGTTTGATAGGTAAACAAAATATTTTTTTCATTATCTACAAATGAAAAATTTAAATAACCCCCAAATTTAGCAAAAAGACGGGTGCAAATGCCCCGTCACTACTCTCCAATATTGTTTTCAAACCATTCCTGGAGCTCTCCTAAAGATGTAAATGTAAAAATTTCTTCGCCATTCTGGCCATTGTCCATCCCAGCATTACCTCTCAAAGTAATTTGTCCTTCATCCTCAGAAACCAGGATTGCATAGGGGTGGTTGATGTTTATATACCTTGAGTCTAAATCGGTATCCAGCCAATTTTTGCTTCGTAAAAACACTTCAATATATTCCATTCATTTCCCTCCTTATCCTTTTATTGTTCCAATCCGCAAAAAAAAGAGACAAAATTAATGTCTCTTAAAGAAAAAATTTTTTATTTTGAAAATATAAAACATGACTATTGTTTGGCAAAATTGATTGTTACAAAACAGCCGTCATTTCAATTTGTACTCTAAGGCCTTCCCTTAAATTTTTAACAATAGTAGGTCTAGCTGGGCGGTCATTTTCATTCGGAAACATCTTTAGCCACTCAACATTAACAATTTTTTTATATTCACGGTCTGTTGCTGAAACACTTAATTGAGCGATACACTTTTTGAAAAGAGTACAAAATCACACCAAATTACTGGCTAAATGAAATCCTTATCAAATAAGGAAGACAGTATCCACCTATTATTCATATAAATGGATAGTGCCCTCCTTTGTTTTTACGAGCCGTAATCAGATTCCAGTCGTCTCATAAACTCCTCTGCAGCACTGTATCCTTCCTGCTTCAGAAGCCAGTTATTGGCTGCGGCTTCAATTAACCCCGCAACATCACGGCCAGGTTGAAGCTGAATCTCAATATGAGGAATTCGAACATCCATATATTCCGTAAATCTAGATTCGTGATCCAATTCATTATGAAGTGAATTTTTTTGCCATTTGGTTAGCTCAATATCGAGCGCGATTCTCGTCTCATCCTGAAAAGCTTTTCTTCCATATAAGCGGACCACATTCAATAGGCCCACACTTCTTAGAGCAAGAAATTCCTTTGTTTTTCCGTCATGTGTGGCAAGAATGGTTCGTGGACTAAGCTTTTTTAAGACAACGATATCATCAGCCACCAGCCTATGACCTCTGCCAATCATGGTGTGGGCAATTTCACTTTTGCCGATACCTGATTTTCCACGAAGTAAAATGCCCATTCCATATACATTGATACATACCCCGTGTATAGCGATTTCTGGCGCCAATTTCTTTACCATATAAGCATCAAGCTTCATAATAAATTCAGAAGTCCTTTGTGGCTCTGACGTACATAACAACGGGATTCCCTCTTCTAGACAATATTGAGTTAAATACGTTAGTCCTTCCTGTCCGGCTGTAACGATAAAGCATGGAGGATGGTATTTAACGATATTCCCTATTCGTATCTGACGCTCCTCAATGCTTAACTTATGTAAATAAGTAATTTCTTTTCTTCCGAGGATTTGAACACGTTCAGTCGGGAAAAAGTCAAAATGGCCAACGAATTCTAAACCTGGACGATGTGATCGGGCTTGTGTAATTGTTTGTTGTAATTGCTTTTCTCCGGCCAATACTTCCAAGGAAAATTTACGAACTAAATCTTCAACTGATAATATCTTCACGTCAATGGCACTCTCCATCCTAAATCATTTTCTTTTCTTGATTTTATCATCCTTTACAAAAGGGAATGATAGTTTTATCTTAAACCATAAAGAAAGGTCAACCAGAAAACTGGTTAACCTAAAAAAATAGTAGAGAATCAAGAAATAGTGCAAAGCTGCCAATCATATTTTTACTATATTACATAGTTACATAGATTGCCTATTTTCTCCACTTCCACTGATACAACGTCGCCCGGCTTCATTGGACAACTGCCAGAAGGTGAACCGGTGGCCAATACATCCCCCGGCTCAAGAGTCATAACCTTTGATACCCAACTAATAAGAAAAGGAATCGATAGTGACATCTGATTCGTATTACCATCCTGTACAACTTTGCCATTCAAAGTTGTCACGATTCGTAAATTGGTTGGGTCAATACCTGTAACTATCCACGGACCCAACGGCCCAAAAGTATCAAAACCTTTTCCGCGTGTAAATTGTGGATCAACTTTTGTAAGATCTCTTGCCGTTACATCGTTAAAAATAGTACAGCCAAAAACATAATCTAAAGCCTCTTCTTCTTTTATATTTTTGCCGCGTTTTCCGATAACGAGTGCCACTTCCCCCTCCATTTCCACCTGGTTGGTTAAATGATTGGACGGAAGAATAATTTCTCCCTCATGCGGAATCAGGGACGAAGCAGGTTTTAAAAACAAAAATGGCTCTTTGAGATTTGGTCTCCCCCCAGTCTCTGTTGCATGTCCCGCATAAGTCCATCCGAAATTTATGACTTTTGAAGGTTTTACAGGCTCTAAAATTTTTACATCCTTTAATTTAACTCTTGTACCGTCAAAGTTTAGTTCATTGTTTACTATTTCAGTAAAGTTGCTGGACAGTTGCAAAATTTCGCCATCCTCAACCATTCCGTAAAATACTTTATTATTGCTATTTTTGTAACGAACTATTGTTTGTGTTCTTTGTAGTAGCTTCATTTCCATCCCAAACACGATCCCCCATATATTAATAAATAATTCACTGACTAGATGGTAATCCCGTAGGAATCTTATTCATTTTCCCATAATAGTTTACTGACTATTTTTTTAAAATATCATTTTGTTAATAGAAATTCACTTTCGCTTATGTCAATGAAAATGGACGCTCCACGTCAGGGTTTTTGCAGTTATTTCTAAGACTTTAACACCTTTGCCTTCCGTGTTGAAAAATCCGTATCTTGATAATAACTATTTTTCACTAAAATATTAGGACCTAAGCACGCTGCAGCTGGGCAATGACAACTTAATTCTTTTGCTAGTTTAGAGGATTGCCAATTGTGGTATGCAGTTAATAAGTTGGTTGTTTGAATGTTTCCTAGCGCTGGTGTATCACCAAAATCGGTTACGATGATATCACCATTAAAAATGTTCACATTCAAACGAGAGCGGCCATCAGGATCGTTTCTGACGGTAACATTTTTACTATTATATAATCTTTTTAAAAGGACTAAATCATCTTCATTACTGCTGCAAGCATAAAACGGCAGTGTTCCAAACAACATCCAGGTCTTTTCATCACGAATATCTAATAAATGATGGATAGCCTCTCTTAACTCGCTAAGTGATAAGGTCTCAAGGCCGCTGGCAAAATCACTCGGGTACATCGGATGGACCTCATGCCGCTGACATAACATCTCATCCACTATTTGTCGGTGAATCTTTTCTAAATGGGGAAGTGTCCGCTTGTTTAACATGGTTTCAGCCGAAACCATAATTCCTGCTTTCACCAGTTCACGGCTGTTTTCTATCATTCTCATAAAATAGGCTTCCTGTTGTTTGACATCAGGCTTTTTTTCCATCCTCGCAAATCCGCCTTCGACGAAATCATCAACAGTGCCCCAGTTATGTGAAATATGTAAGACGTCTAAATAAGGAACAATTAGCTCATAACGTCCTAAATCAAGGGTTAAATTCGAATTGATTTGCGTTCTTACACCACGCTCATGGGCGTATTTTAAAAGCGGAACAACATAATTCTTTACAGAGGACAGTGATAGCATCGGTTCTCCCCCCGTAATACTTAAAGAGCGCAATGTTGGAATTTCATCTAATCTCTTTATTAGAAGTTCAACCGGCAATGCGTGCGGATCCTTTGTCTGCAATGTATAACCGACCGCACAGTGTTCGCAGCGCATATTACATAGTGTTGTGGTGGTGAATTCAATATTTGAAAGCAGCGGCTTTCCATACTCCTCAATATCTAAGTAAGCTTCCCATGGATCATATTTTGGGGTAATTTTTTTTCTAGTTAACATATATACTCCTTAAAAATCAGTCTTTAAAACCTTTTTATTATAGCTGATTGCTAGAAAAATGGGTTGTCATAACCATTTATTACAAAAGTTTATGTTAGGGAAAATGTGTATATTCAAGGAAAACTCTCCAAAAAGACACATATCTCGACTATTTTAGTTTACAATATATAAATAATATTAAACGTTAGAATGGTGGGAATTCAACTTGGAAATGCAACCATTAAGCGAGGCGGAAAAACTCGCTCTAAAAAAGATGAAAATTTTTAAGCAAAGTATCCTTCGCTATCTATTAAGGGCCATGCTTGCGAGTATGTTTATTGGCTTTGGTGTCATTGTTGCCTTTAAGACCGGGAACTTTTTTTATTTAAAAGATTCTCCGTTTGCCTATCCTATGGCTGCGTTGACTTTTGGAGCGGCTATTATTTTGATAGCCTATGGCGGCGGTGATTTATTTACCGGTAATACATTCTACTACACCTATGCAGCTCTTAGGAAAAAAATGGTGTGGCTGGATGTCATAAAATTATGGATTTGCAGTTATATTGGAAATATTTTAGGAGCATTGGTGTTCGCCTTTATTATCTTTACTACTGGACTTTTTGCTGATTCGTCCGTGAACAGTTTTTTACTTCATGTTGTGGAAATCAAAATGCAGGTACCCACAACTCAATTATTTTTCCGGGCTATTCTTTGTAACTGGCTCGTTTGTATGGCTTTTTTCCTTCCAATGGGATTAAAAGGGGATGGCCCGAAAATGTTTGCAATGATGTTGTTTGTATTTTGCTTCTTTATTTCTGGGTATGAACACAGTATTGCTAATATGTGTACATTCGCAATTGCTTTAGTATTAAATCATCCAGGAACGATCTCTTGGGCAGGTGTCGTACATAATTTGGTTCCAGTAACGATTGGTAACTTAATTGGCGGTGCTGTTTTTATGGCAATGATGTATTACTATGCAAATAAGCCATTTTTAGAGGAATACGATAAGGAGCAGGCGCACTAAGGAAATCCCCCTGTTTATCGACAAATTTCCAGGGAAATATCAACAAGAACATTGGGATTTCGACAATTATTATTGATAAAAACCTCGCCTTAATAGATGGCGAGGTTTCTTCATACCTGCAAGGATTCGTCCAATCTGAACTGCAATAGGGTAAGAAACTTATCTATTATGTGCTGTTCAGCGGTTATGAATTGCTCATAACTGCCGTAAAAACTCCATTTCTTTCTCTTAAGCGGTTATGACCGTCTCTTATCTGCCGTAGCCCCTTCATCTCTTCCTCTTCAGCAGTTATGAACCTCTCTTACCTGTCGTAGCACCTTCATCTCTTCCTCTTCAGCGGTTATAAACCTCTCTTATCTGCCGTAGCCCCTTCATCTCTTCCTCTTCAGCAGTTATGACCCTCTCTTATCTGTCGTTGCACCTTCATCTCTTCCTCTTCAGCAGTTATGAACCTCTCTTATCTGCCGTAGCACTCCGACCATCTGCTGTTCAGGGGATAAACCTTCGTAAATCTTAAACTTTCGTCACCTTTAATAGCCTTCTCTTATTATCTGCCCTAATTATTTACTTAAAAAATAAAGATATGCCTTAATCATAAAGTAGCTGACTTCTTCAGGGAGGAGTTCCTTTATCGGTTTTAAACGGCTCCTGCCGGCTTCTCCCACAGCTTGCTCTAGTAATGGCAGGTATTTCTCAGGAATGAGTTCGGTAAATTCAACCTCCATCCCCTGTTGGGCGCATTGGATGATATGTTCCTCAACTGTTTTGAGAGACAAGTCCCGCTTTTCAGCAATTTCAGTTAGAGACAGATTCTCTTTATATAAGCTATACGTTTCTAAATGAGAGTCACGAACCGCCCTTTTGGACGACTTTTTTGGTGAATTCGATGCGGGAATTTCTTCACTTTGATACTCTGGATTCTCTTCAAGAAACTTACGAATAGCTTTAATAAATTCCAGTCCATATTTCTGCAGCTTGTGCTCCCCAACTCCGCTTACCTGCAAAAATTCTTCGTTGGTTTTTGGCTGTTTGGCACACATATCTTTCAGTGCAGCATCCGAAAAGATCACGAAAGGCGGTACATTTTCCGTTTCAGCAATTTGCTTGCGAACATCTCTCAAGTATTCAAATAGCGGATCGTTTTTCGAAACTTGTTTGACCTGAACTGCTTCTCTTCGGAACACCTGCTGGTTGCCTAAGAGAACTTCCTTCCCTTTTGGAGACACAAAGATGGTTGGATATTGTCCTTGCTCAATCGCAATTAATTCTTGCGAAATCAGGAATTCAATAAAATCCCCCACTTCTTTAGCACCCTGATTTTTCAGGATTCCATACGTACTTAGCTTATCAAAGCCCAACTCAGAGACTTTTTTATTTTTTGATCCCGTTAACACTTGGGCAGTTAAGTTTTTCCCAAAACGCTGCCCCATTCGAATGACACACGACATCACCATTTGTGCCTCTTTGGTTACATCGATTCTGGTCCTTGAATCCAAGCAGTTCCCGCATCTTCCGCAGCTTTCCGTTTCTGTTTCTCCAAAATAACTTAAAATAAATTCCTGCAAACAGTTCTCGGTATGACAATAATCTGCCATTTGCTGCAGTTTTTCTAGTTCTTGAGTCATCCTGTTTCGATCGCTTGATTGATCAATAAGAAAACGCTGAACTTGGACATCCTGCGGAGAATACAGCAAAATACATTCACTGTCTAACCCATCCCGGCCGGCACGTCCTGCTTCTTGATAATAGCTCTCCATATTTTTCGGCATCTGAAAGTGAACTACATAGCGGATATTGGATTTATCGATTCCCATGCCAAACGCTGAGGTAGCTACCATTACGGATGCCTTATCTTCTAAAAACCTTTCCTGTTCTCGTGCTCGGTCTGCATCCCCCATCCCGGCATGATAACGGGCAGCATTAATTTGTTCCTTGCGCAGTTTTTCATACAATTGATCGACATTTTTCCTCGTGGCCGCATAAATAATACCCGCTTCTTGTTGATTCCTTTTAAGGTACTCAAGAAGAAACCTTTGACGGTCCTGTCCTTTAATGACAGAAAAGGATAGATTTTCACGTTCAAATCCTGTGATGATACTATTCGCCTGATCAATTTCAAGAGAATAACAAATATCCTCCCGAACCCTAGGTGTCGCGGTTGCTGTCAAGGCAAGTACCACCGGTCTTTGCGGAAGACTATTGACCATCTGCTTGATATGACGGTAGCTTGGGCGGAAGTCGTGCCCCCACTGGGAAATACAGTGTGCTTCGTCCACGGCCACTAAAGGAATTTCCAACTGTCTTAGGTCCTCGCTAAATTCATAAGATTCCAATCTTTCCGGCGCTATGTACAAAAGCTTATATTTCCCCTGTTTGGCCTCGTTGATTCTCGTACTGGCTTCGGAAAAACTTAACGAGCTATTAATAAATGTGGCTGGGATTCCTGCTTGGATGAGGGTATCAACTTGATCCTTCATTAAAGAAATTAATGGGGATATGACGATTGTGGTACCTGGAAGGACGAGGGCTGGAATTTGATAACAAATCGATTTGCCACCGCCTGTCGGCATGACACAAATGGTATTCTGGCCAGTTAAGACCGACCGGATCGCCTGCTCCTGACCGTTTCGGAAAGAGCTGTAACCGAAGTGAGTTTTTAATAGGGAAAGTGCTTGATCAAACAAGGTGGTGTCTCCTTTCAATTTTAGGAACTGTCTCTATTATACTGCTTTTTAGGATTAGGTACTGCTCTATTAAATTAAATCGATGTGGTAAATTTTTATGTTAAGAATAGAGGAGGCTTCATTACCGCTTTACTATTTTTTCCTACCCTTGGGCAGTGTAACCCTTTTTAATGGACTGCCACTATTTTGACCCTTTGGGCAATAGGCCTTTCTAACAAAATAAGGCTATCGGACTCTCCGATAGCTTTTACTTTGTTTATATGAAAATACTATTTAGAATTTCTGCTCTATGCTCACCTTTACGGGGTGGTGCGACAATCGCAGAAGGCGCTATGTCACTGTGCATTTTAACCTGATAATCTCCCCAAGAAGATGCAAAGATGAGTTCCTTCTCCTTAAAATACGGGTTCTCACTAAGTTCCCTCACCTCAAGCACAGGTGCCATACAGCAATCCACTACTTGGGCAAATTCAATCCATTCATAAAACGTCTTACTTTTAAAAAGATCGGTGAGCTCCCGGTAGACTTGGTTGGAAGCATCTGTTTTGGAAAAGTGAGCAATCACCCAATCCTCACGACCATGAGCTAAACAAAAATTCTTCCAAAACTTCGGTTCTAAGGCCGCTAAGCTCACATACCGCTGATCCTTAGTTTCATATATGGCATAGGAAATAATGCTTCCGTTTAGGACATTAATTCCGGTACCCTCACCTGTTTCTTTTTCAACCATAATATGATTTCCAAGCAAGGATACCAGCTGATCGGTAATTGAAATTGAATGATAGCTTCCTTCCCCTGTTTTAAATCTTGACACAAGCCCTGCAAGAATCCGCTCATTGGCGGCAAACCCGCCCAGGTAATCGGCAAGAGTAATCGAAGGATGAATCGGTCTGCCCTGCTGATCTTTAAGCTGGGAAAGAACTCCACTTAGTGCCATATAATTAATGTCATGATTGCCAAGTTTACTGAACGGACCATTCTGACCATAGCCAGAGATAGAACAATATATGATATCAGGCTTCACCTGTTGAACCGCTTCATATCCCAAACCAAGTTTCTCCATTACCCCCGGTCTGAAACTTTCTATTACTACATCGGCTTGGGAAATCAATCGTATTGCTGCCTCTAAGTCATCATGCTCCTTCAAATTAAGAGTAATACTCTTCTTTTGCCTGTTATTAGCCAGAAAAACAAGACCTGTATTGTCTTTCAATATACCTGTATTCCTAGCCGGGTCTCCATCAGGCGACTCTACTTTGATGATTTCTGCCCCCAATTCCGCTAATCTGAGAGTCGCAAATGGTCCTGGCAGATAGTTGGTAAAATCAATCACCTTTATCCCTGTTAGCATGACAAGTCCCTCCTATTTGCTGGAATCGGGGGCTAAAAGCTCTTCTAATTGTTTTCGCAAAATAAATTTCTGAATTTTACCGCTAGCATTCCGCGGAAGTGTCTCACAAAAAACATAATTGCGAGGGCGTTTATAATTAGCAAGTTTGTCGCTGTTTTTACAATACTCATCCAGTTCCTGCTCTGTAACGGCCGGATTCTTTTTTACAACAAAGGCAGTAACGGTTTCACCCCAGCGGTCATCAGGCTGACCAACGACGGCCACGTCCAAGACATCAGGATGCCCATGCAGCAAGTCTTCTACTTCTCGTGGATAAATATTTTCTCCCCCGCTTATAATCATGTCATCGACACGGTCATTGACATATAGGTATCCTTCTTCATCCAGATAACCAATATCACCAGAGTGGTACCAGCCCTTATACAGGGCATTTTCAGTCGCATCTTCCCGATTAAAATAACCTTTCATCATACATGGCCCCTGTACAATAATTTCCCCCGTTTCCCCGACTTGAACGATATCATCCGGATCGGAAGGACCATCCTCTCTTGTGCGGACAATTCGAATATCATGACTTATAGCGGCTTGTCCGGCAGAGCCTGCTTTACGGAGCTGATCATTCTCTGACAAGAAGGTAATGGCTGGTCCCATTTCTGTCATCCCATAAGCCTGAATCAGTGAGATACCTAAACGGTCATGCAGCGCGTGAACAAGCGATGGGGCCATGGGGGCTGCACCATAAAGTCCCAGTTTCAGACTTGAGAGATTATATCGAGATAAATCTTCTTGAAGGAGCATATTCCACATCGTTGGAGCTGCAAATAGTTTCGTAATTTTTTCTTGTTCAATTAATGGAAGGATGGCCTTCGGATTAAACTGATGCAAAATGACATTACTCGCCCCGACATGCACTCTTGGGATAAAAGCACAATGGAGTTCAGCACAGTGGAACATAGGTGCTGTAACAAGGCCGACATCATTTGCTTCCAGCTTTTCGGCCGCAATACATAATACGCTTTGATCTACCATATTACGGTGTGTATGCATCACACCTTTTGGCCTTCCAGTCGTTCCGCTTGTATAAATAAACGCATAGATGTCGGATTCAGCTACCTCTATTATAATGTCCTCAGTCGAAGCATCTGCCAGTTTTTCTTGATAGGATGCGGCAAAATCCGGCTGATCTTCATCGATAAACCAAAAGGCTGTGTGATCAAATCGCCCTGCAATCGCCTCAATTACTGGCTCCAAAGCTTTTTCAAAAAGAACTACCTTTGGAGCGGCATCTGTCAGAATAAATGCCACCTCTTCAGGCGTTAACCGGAAATTAATTGGATTGAATACTGCCCCGATTTTGGCGCAGGCAAAAAGGGCTGTTCCTAATTCTTCCGTATTGAACATGAAGGTGGATACGCGGTCTCCCTTTTTGACCCCTTCTTTTAAAAGGGCATTGGCTAGCCGATTCACCTGTTCGTTCCACTCTTGATAGGTATAACGGATATTTTTTCTCACATCGTAAATGGCCGGTTTGTTCGGAAACTTTTTTACTGTTAAATCAAAGATTTTCCCAATCGTTGTACTCATTAGGCCGCCTCCAATAATTTACTTTTTAAGGATTTGGAACTGAAATTTGTTTATCAGCGATTTTTTCAGTGTTATCAGCATTTCCTTCGGTTTTATCAGCGATTTCTCAGTTTTATCAGTGTTTTCTCGGTTTTATCAGCGATTTTTAGCTATATCAGCGAATCCAAATTTAACGCGGTTACAGCCTCTCAATAATCGTGGCATTGGCCATTCCATGACCTTCGCACATGGTTTGTAATCCATATCTCCCGCCTGTCCGCTCAAGCTCGTGCATCATCGTAACCATTAACCGCGCACCACTCCCGCCTAGAGGATGTCCCAGGGCAATTGCACCTCCGTTCGGATTTAACTTTGCTCGATTGGCACCCGTCTCCTTCAACCACGCCAAAGGTACTGGTGCAAAGGCTTCATTGACTTCAAATACATCGATATCATCAATCGATAGGTTTGATTTTTCAAGCGCCTTTTTCGTAGCTGGGATTGGTCCTGTCAGCATTAAAGTTGGGTCCGATCCAACGACTACACGTGTGTGAACCCGGAAGCGCGGTTTCAAACCAAGTTCTTCTGCTTTTTCCCGTGACATTAGTAATAACGCAGCAGCACCGTCACTAATTTGACTGGAATTCCCGGCATGAATAACCCCATCCTCTTTAAATGATGTACGGAGACTGGCCAATGCTTCAAGAGATGTCCCTTTTCTTGGGCCGGAATCATCCTTAATGACTGACTTTGTTCCGTCAGGAAGATTTACTTCAATTGGAAAAATCTCTCTTGCAAAATAACCTTCCTCTTGCGCCTTTAGGGCCTTCTGGTGACTCTCCAGTGAAAATTGGTCAAGCTCAGCCCGGGTAAATTCATATTTTTCAGCAATCCGTTCCGCAGACAGACCCTGGTGAATCATTTCATACTTTGACCGTAACGCCGGACTAAACGGCTCTTCCGCCCCCTTGTAATTGGATCCCATTGGCACACGGGACATACTTTCAACACCGCCAGCGATTACCACATCCATATCGCCGGAGAGGATGGCTTGTGCCGCGAAATGAACGGCTTGCTGGCTGGAGCCGCATTGTCGGTCAATCGTTGTTCCTGGGACCTCGATTGGAAAACCTGCCATCAAGGCGGCAACCCTAGCTATATCTCCTGCCTGCTCTCCCGCTTGGGTCACACAGCCTAAAATAACGTCATCAATGATTGATGGATTGATTCCGGCCCTGTTAATGAGCTCTTTTAGGGTTAAACCTGCAAGGTCATCCGGCCTGATATCCTTTAAAACCCCATTTCTTCTCCCTACTGGTGTACGAACGCCTTCTATAATGACAACTTCACGCATAATGATTTCCTCCTATAATCCTAGATTTTTAGCAATAATCGTTTTCATGATTTCGTTTGTCCCAGCGTAAATGCTTGAAACTTGAATATCGCGGAAGCGCCTTGCAATCTCATATTCTTCCATATAGCCATAGCCGCCGTGGAGCTGCATGCATTCGGAAGCGATCCGTTTAGCTATATCCGTCAGTTTCCATTTGGCCATCGACACCTTGGTTACCACGTTCTTCCCTTCGATGTGTTCGGCGATTAATTGATCTAAAAAGGCTCTGCCCATTTCAATTTCTGTTGCCATTTCTACAATCTTGAACTGGGTATTTTGAAATTGGCTTACCGGCTTTCCAAACGCTTCCCTGCTTTTCACATAGTCAATTGTCGTCTTGAGCATTACTTCAGCAGCAGTTTGCGCTCCAATCGCGACAAGAAGACGTTCCTGTTGAAGTTTTTCCATTAAATAGAGAAATCCTTTACCTTCCTCCCCCAGCAGGTTATTCTTCGGGACGCGGCAGTCTTCGAAAATTAATTCAGCAGTATCCTGAGAATGCAGCCCCACCTTGTTCAGTTTTCTTCCTCGGGAAAATCCGGGTGTATCCCGTTCAATCATGAGGAGACTTACTCCTTTGTGTTTAGGAACTGCTTGTGGATCGGTTTTAACCGCAACAAGAATCAAGTCAGATTGAATTCCGTTTGTGATAAAGGTCTTTTGGCCATTGACGATATAACAGTCACCGTCCAGTTTGGCTGTGGTTTTAATGTTGGCTAAATCTGAGCCGGTTCCTGGTTCGGTCATTGCGATTGCCGTAATAATGTCACCTGTTACACATTTTGGCAACCAGCGCTGTTTTTGCTCATCTGTTCCGTAAGAGGTGATATACGGAATGACAATATCATTGTGGAGCCCGATACCCACTAAGCCTGACCCGACTCGTTCAAGCTCCTCATTGATGATTACTGCAAATCCCCAGTCAACCTCGCTGCCGCCATACTTTTCATCAATATCCGGACACAGAAAGCCTTGCTGCCCCATCTTTTCCCAAAAAGATCGAGGAATCATACGTTTTTCTTCCCACTGTTCATAGAAGGGATATGCTTCTTTTTCTAAAAACTTTCTTAATGACTGACGAAAAATTTCGTGATCCTCGTTTAAATAGGGATGCTTCATTCTAGTAACCTCTCTTTCAAATTTGTAAACGCTTACTTTATTGATGTTAGCTGCAGATTAAGATAATTTTTTATGGTTTCTACAAATTTCTAAGGTTATTCTACAAATCTAGGATTTTTACTACAAAAATAAAGGATAATTCTACGAACAAGACGGTAATTCAACAAAATAAAAAGTAATTCTACATTAATTGGAAAATGGTTTCCAAAGTCAGCTCATCTACCTCTATTGTACCAAATGAGAAAGATTATTTAGAATATTTTTACATTTAATTCGCAACTTTTTCTGACGTCAATCGTAAATAATCTGAGATCTCAAAATTTGGAGTTGATTGCGATGAGTGAAAAAGGATGTTTGAAATGTGGAAGCAGGGAAGCTGGCACGAAAGATGTAGCAATGACTGGAACCGGACTATCTAAAATGTTTGACCTTCAGCACAATACATTCACAGTTGTTTTTTGTAAGAACTGCGGATATTCAGAGTTTTATAATAAAAAAACATCGACCGCTTCGAACATTCTTGATTTGTTCTTTGGAGGATAATATTTTTGTAAGGGATTCTCCTAAGAGGGAATCCCTCCGATTTATAAAGCTCCATTTACTTCCAATATGCCTCAAATAAAATAGATTCATAGCCAAAAAGATGATGGTTTGTCCTCCCCTATATTACTTAGGCTGCATCCTGATTGCGCCATCAAGCCTGATGGTTTCCCCATTTAGCATGGGGTTTTCGATTATGCTCTGAACAAGCTGTGCGTACTCGCTTGGATATCCCAGTCGTGGAGGAAACGGCACCATTTTCCCAAGTGAAATTCTTGCTTCGTCCGGGAGAGTATCGAACATCGGTGTGTGAAACAATCCCGGTGCAATGGTCATTACGCGAATTCCGTAACGGGCTAACTCTCTCGCAATCGGCAAGGTCATGCTAACAATCCCGCCTTTAGAGGCACTATAGGCAGCTTGACCGATTTGTCCGTCAAAAGCAGCAACAGAAGCCGTGTTAATCACAACCCCGCGCTCGTGTTGTTCATTTACATTATTTCCTGCCATTTTCTCTGCGGCCAAACGGATGACATTAAAGGTCCCGATTAAATTTACTTGGATAACTTTAGAGAAGAGCTCAAGATTATGTACACCCTTCTTCCCCAATACTTTATCGGCAATCCCTATTCCCGCACAGTTCACTACTGTATTGATTTCACCCAAGAAATCAGCCGCGTGAATAATTGCCTCTTGAATCTCCTTTTCATCGGTTACATCTGCTTTTAAAAATAAAGCAGCTTCGCCTAATTCATTCTTAAGGCGTAAACCATTTTCCTCCGATTGGTCGAGGATAACAGCTTTTCCACCTTTTCCAATGATGTTGCGAACAGCAGCCTCTCCAAGTCCGGAAGCTCCCCCTGTTACAACGGCCCTGCATGTTTGAATATGCATATTTCCATAACCCCCTTACATTCAATTTAATATTCATAGATTGTAAGTATTATGCCAGATAAGGTTTCCCACCTGAACATGCTTGGTGTCATCTTCACCATAACTTATGTAAATAATTTAGACAACTGTCAAACAAAAGTGTTTCAATCTTCTACACCTCCGGGTCCGAAGAAAAGATTAATATTTATGTTTAGATACGATATGATTAGTTTATAACAACATAAAGGTGGGAGTTAAATGAGTAAACGGAAAATAGTGATCACACAAAACTTAAAGCCAGAATACATAGCGAAAATAAAAAAAATCATCCCTGATTGGGATGTAATCGCAGGTAAAGACCCATCTATCTGGAAAGAACATGCGAAAGATGCAGAAGTCATTGCCGGCTGGAGAAAAGAATTAGCTGATTATTGCCTTACCTCTGGCTCAATCTTGCAATGGGTGCAAACCTGGAGTGCCGGAGTTGATTCGTTGCCTCTTGAAAAGCTGCAATCACAAAATATTAAAGTAACCAGCGCCAACGGTGTACATGCTTATCCGATCTCTGAAACTATCTTTGCCTTAATGCTTGGATTAACAAGAAAAATTCATACCTATGTGAAAAATCAACAAACGAAAACATGGGATCATGCTCACTTAAGCCTCGAAATCCATGAAAAAACGATTGGAGTAATTGGTGTCGGTGAAATTGGAAGAGAAACTGCTAGAATTGCCAAAGCATTTGGAATGACGGTACTTGGTGTCAGGCACTCAGGGAAACCATCGGACTTTGTTGATGAGATGTATAGACCAGACCAGTTAGACCAGGTGCTGCCAAAATGCGATTATGTGGTCGTCACACTGCCGCATACACAAGAAACTCATCACTTATTTGGGGAACAGCAGTTTACCCAGATGAAACCATCTGCCTTTTTTATCAATATTGGCCGAGGTGAAATCGTGATTGAAGAGGAATTGATTTCTGCTTTACAAGAAGGCACAATAGCGGGTGCCGGTTTAGATGTATTTGAAACAGAGCCGCTAAGTACAGAAAGTCCTTTATGGGAAATGGAAAACGTTATTATTACACCGCACACATCCGGAGCAACCGAGCACTATAACAAACGGGTTGTTGAAAACATCCTTATTCCCAATTTAGAGACTTATCTAACCGGACAGACACCAGGCATTAATCTGGTAAATTTTAGAAAAGGATATTAAAAAAAACAACCTGATTTCTGTTAAAGAAGCTAATAAAGATTAACATGTGTCCAATCTTTGAAACTATAAGTCCAGTTCATTAATCTTTCACATGACCTTCTTTTTATAGATAAGTTTTTTATTATAGTTAACTTATCTCTATTCAAAAGGAGGAACACCCTTGAAGAAATTATGGACAGCTTTTCTGCTAACGGCTTTAATTACGAGTGGATGCGGTTCAAATACTGCCCAAGAGAAGACACCTACAAAAGCCGAAAAAATAACAAAAACAGCAAGCTTTGATGAAAAACTCGCTGGAGGTCAGCTTGGCAGTGAAACGATCGCTTTTGTAGGCGCCGGAACAGCCAATAAAATATGGGTCATTGATGGTAAATATCATAAACTAGTTTCTACCATCGATGCAGGCGGCCCATATAACGAAAGAACCAATAAAGATTTTTATCCCAATTTAAATGACACCCACGCGATTGCTTTTACAAAAGACTTTAAAACTCTTTTCACAGGAGACTGGTATAACTACGACGAACCATCCTATGTGATTGCGATTGATCCAATTACGATGAGAGAAAAGTGGAGACTCCCTACTGGAAAAGGTGCACACCATATTGCCCTATCTCCTGATGACAAGTATCTATACGTAGCAAACCAGCATGAAGGCACCCTTTCCGTTATTGATTTAGCCACTAAGACAAAAATCAAGGACCTACAGACTGGAAAAGGAACCTGCTACTTGAGCCCAACAATGTATTGGGATGGAAAAGCCATTTACACACAGTATATGTTCTTAAGTATTGAGGGCGAAAACAAAGTTGAAGCTATTGATATGAAAACGAATGAAATTGTGAAAAGTATTCCAGTAGGCGGCATGGTCCATGGAACAAACCTTACGCCAAATGGCAAATACGTATGGGCAGCCGTAATGGGCGCTAAAAAAGTAGCTGTCATTAACCCAAAGACCCTTAAGGTGACCGGCGAAATTAAGTTGAAAGAAGGCCCGATTCACATTGCCTTTAGTCCCGACAGCAAATACGGGTATGTGACAACAGGCGGTAACCAAATTTATAAAATTAATGTAAAAACCCATAAAATTGAGTGGAGCTCAACAGGGACAACGGTTCCCGCCCATGTCGGCGTAACTCCTGACGGTAAAGAGCTTTGGACACTCAACCATGGAATGGATAAGCGTTATCCTTATACGCTTGGCGGTGCCGCTGTAAGCGGGGTCCAGGTTTGGGATACTGAGACAGGCAAATTAATTACAGAAATTGTCGCAGATGGCGTACCGCATGAAATCCAATTTGTTCCTTACAGTGTGTTCACACCGAAAACAGAAGCTGCAAAAGAGTCTTCTCATGGAAATCATGACACAGTATCCGCTACAGAAGAAATTTATAAGAAAACATGCCTTAGCTGCCATGGAAATGATTTAAAAGGCGGAACCGGCCCAGATATTTCTAAAGTGGGCGGTAAATACAGCGAGCAAAAAATCCTCAGCATTGTGAAAGATGGCAGAGGGATGATGCCAAGTAATTTACTTTCTGACCAGGATTCTGAGAAGATCGCCAAATGGTTATCTGAGAAAAAATAATATAAATGTATAACAATCTTTAATTTAGCATAAAAGATTTGATACTCATCGTTAGTCCAAAAAAGGAGAACCACAAAGGTTCTCCTTTCAGCTATTAATATACAGTTTGTATTCCTTTTCCGGCCACGGTCATCCATTCGAATTGTCGAAGCCTTACCCCGAATAAGGTTAATGGATCGCGGAACATTTCCGGATTAGTATTCATCTTATTAAGCTGCTCCTGGTTTGATTCAATTCCCAGCTTAGCCTCATCAACCGCCGTGGTTAAATTCCTTAACGGACTCTTGAAGAATAAGATTACATCACGCTCTAGAGATTTTTCAAACAGCTCAAATGGCTGGAAGAATTGCTTACTAACTTCTTCAATGGTTTCTGAGTAATCCTCATTTTCTACAAATGCTTTGTATTTGTTATAAAGCATTGCCTTGTTTTGCGAGATTGCCCCGAATAATTTTCCGGCACTCTTTAATAAAAATTGCGATGGCGTCCGGCGAAGGAGAATATTGACGGATTCAAGCTGGAATCTGCTTGTCATACGGTCTGTGTCGCGAAGCCAATCATCGAGCACCTTGAAATCACAAGCAAGTGCCAGATGTTCTTCCCCGTACATCTGGTTAAAGCCATCAGCCATCTCATTTAAAAATTCCTGTGCCTGGTCAAACTCCTCTTTACTATAGCCAACCCAATCCTGTAAGGAACGATAGAATTTAGGCATCACTGTTTGTTCCAAGTATTCTTGTAGTCTCTTATTCATTTCTTCGTTCAATTCTAGATGAATATTACTAAAGTTGCTGTCTTCCTTTATAAGGTCGGAGCACTCTTTCAACATAGCAGGAATAGTGCTGGCCATATCCTTATGAATGTTTTCCCTAATCATTCGGTACGATTTCGTGATTGTCTTTATTTTTTGTACTTCCGTATCCTTCAGCTGATTAACGGCACCATTTAATTTCATGTACATATCTTCATTCCAGCGGATCGCTTCTACTAATTGATTTTCGACATCAATTCGCTTTTGCAATAGACTTGCGATAGTGGTACGAATAAAAAACAACAGCTTAGCCAGTCGTTTATCCTCTAGATTTCTAGTAACCTTGATCGACTGTATAAACTCTTTTATGTCCCTCATCTGCTGGCCGCGTTCATATTGCGAAGAAAAAGCAAACACGCTTGCATCCGGCATAATAGCGTGAATACTCGATTTGGTTTCCTCATATATTCTTACCGCTTCATGCTCACCAACGATCGTATCCATTTTGCTTAACAGAAAATGGACAGGAATATCAGGTGCTAATTCTTGTATTTGTACAAGCGCTCCTCGTTCTTTGTCGGTAAACGGCGAGTTTCCATCAAGCACAAATAAGACAGCGTCAGCTACTTGCAAGTTTTTTAATACTTCATAACGGTCATTGTGATTTCCCTTTAACCCTGGTGTATCAATAAAGGTCACTTTGTTTTTCTGCATGAATTCGTTTGGAAGCTTGAATTCGATAATGGATTCTAAGGCATTACGGCGGCGGTCCATTCGCTCTTGGAATTCAGTAAATCCTTCTAAGCTGGCAATCTGCCAATCAGTTATTTCCATTATTTCTTCTTCATCACTATCTCTAAACATGACGAGTGATGACGTTGGGCTGTCTTGTAGGTCTTCTCCTAGAACGGTATTAACGAAAGTCGATTTTCCACTCCCAGTTAACCCGGTAATCAGTAGATGCTGTCTATCAAAATCCACTAATTGCTCGACAAGCCATTTATATCGGTTATTCGGACCCATATCATGTGCCTCTGCCCAATCGACAATGGTATCAAATAGCGCCAAGCTCTCCTCGAGTTCATTAATGTCCGTCTCTGTTATGCTAATCAGCTGTTCCGCTTCAGAAACGATGGATAAACTGATAGTGGCTGGGAACAATTCGTTCCAAGAAAGCACCGCAGCAGATGCTAACACTACATTTCTTTCATCCGCTAAGCGAAGCCAATTGGTCAACATGTCTGGGATAAATTCTTGGAGCATTTTAATAAAATATCTGCCTTCTATTAAATCGAAATACGCAGCTTTATAAAGCTTTGAAAGCTCATTCCAGCTATCGTCTCTTTCAAGGTCAAGTTGCAATAATAGCTGATTGATTTCTCTAATCCAAGTGAAATAAGATTCTTCGTGTTCGTAACTTTGCCATAATGAAGATACGAGCTGTTCAAATTTTTTCTTATCCAGTTGAAACAAGCGAATCAAAGTTGGGGTGAAATAGCTCGGTGCATGGCCTTTTGTGACACCTTTGTCTACATAGGTGTTTAATATATGAAACCAATTTGGATCTTCCGACCGCATGGCTTCGGAGACCGCTAACTCAACCGCATGCTCCCAATCCTGCTGTTCTTCGAAAAAGGTTCTGGCGATTTCGGTAACATTCGGATACTCCGGGTTTGCAGCAATTGTCCTTTTAATCGTGGCAACCGCTGACTCCGTCTTGCCGCGTTCGATATAAAGCGAGAAAAGCTGTAATGCTACTTCGGTATTTAGTGTTGCGTTATCGCTTGAGATTGCGGTATATATATCCTCGGCAGTCGAAAGCAAACCTAGTTCATAATAGGCATCCCCTGTGTTTTTCTTTGCCCATGGAACGAGTTCATCGGTGATATTTTCCCATTTAAAAATCGCCGTTTCATAGTCTTTATGGTGAAAATACACTTCCCCTTGGGCAAAGCGTATCGATGATAGGTTTGGGAGGTCCTTTGCTGCCTCTTCCTGAAAAGCTTCGCCTAGAACGCGAATCGGGTGAATGTCTTCATGCTCATTGATGAACATTTTATAATACGTCTTTTGTTTTAGCTGCTCTTCTAACGTCATTTTCTTTCCCTCCAATTGCAAAACACTCTATGTCATTCATATGGAAAAGAGTCATATTTATTCCATATACTATTCGAAGTATGTATGGATTTTAAGTCCCAATTATATCGATTCTAACAAAGGAATTTTTAAATATGATGTCATTTATATTTCATTTTGAAGACAAACACTGGACTTAGCCTCTTTCTATGGTTAAGGGCATGAAAAATAGCTTCGGTCTTTCTTCCTTTTTTTACGATTTTCAACGTATAATGGAGACAAATACCTAAAGGGGATATTCATTTGGAAAAAGGTCAAGCTATTTTTTTAACTCGACAAATCGAACGCTCAAAACCAATAAGATATGAACTTAAGAAGTTAGAAACCGTAAGCGGGATGCTGCCAAAGTTCCATCAATGGACGAATGGCAAGCAAGTACTGGCCGCATATGAAGTATTCCGGCCAGAAAGTGAACTCGGCTATTATCTGTTATTCATTGATTGGCACCGCAATGACAACTATTATTTAGTAATGTATGCACATAATAAATCCACTACCTGTGCCGAGATACGGCAAACACAAGAATTGGAGGATGGACCCCATCTGGTTTGGTCCTATAAACCATTTAAGCGTGACGGAAAAAACGACCAAAGAAAGGCATATTTTAAACAGATGTTTGGGTCGACGACTGTTCATATTAAATTGCCATCCTTGCCAGATGAGGTGGAAGAATTCCTCACACAGCTGTTCAAGCTATGCCAAAACCGGGTTAAAGCGGATAAAATTACTGAAGTGTTTGATTTTGAGAATTGATATGGAGTTTGGATTATGGGGTACCAGAATAAGCACAATTATCCTTTGTTTTTACCGTATCATCCCAATTCGGAGGTCCGGCGGGCATAATTATCCCTTATTTTGACCGCCCAACCAAATTCGAGGCTCTAGCGGGCACAATTATCCCTTATTTTGACCGCCCAACCCAATTCGAGGCTTCTGCGGGCACAAATACCCCTTATTTTGACCGCCCAACCCAATTCAAGGATCCCGCGGGCATAATTATCCTTTATTTAACCGTTCGACCCAAAATTGGAACTTCTCAGGCACATTCGACCAGATACGAGACTAAATAAAATAGGAGCCTCTTAGGCCCCAAAAAAAGTTATAATACCTTACTTAAAAACGCCTTCGTCCGCTCTTCTTGTGGATTGTCAAACAGCTCAGCAGGAACCTTTTCTTCCACGACCAAGCCTCCATCCATGAAGATAACCCGGTCCCCAACCTCTTTCGCAAACCCCATCTCGTGGGTAACGACCACCATCGTCATTCCCTCTTTAGCAAGATCCTTCATTACTTCTAAAACCTCACCAACCATCTCTGGGTCTAGCGCAGAGGTTGGTTCATCAAACAGCATAATCTTCGGCTCCATCGCTAGTGCCCTGGCAATCGCTACCCGTTGCTTTTGCCCGCCTGATAGTGAATCCGGATAAGCATCAGCTTTATCCTCAAGTCCAACTTTTCGTAACAGTTCAATTGCTTTTGCTCTCGCCTTTTCAGCAGGAATATTTCTTACCTTCATCGGAGCAAGCATAATATTATCAATCACCTTTTTATGAGGGAAAAGATTAAATTGCTGAAACACCATGCCTACTTCCGTGCGAATTTTATTGATATCTGTTTTTTTATCAGTAATATCAACGCCTTCTATTAGAACATGTCCGCCAGTAATGGTTTCAAGCATATTAATACAACGAAGGAACGTTGATTTCCCTGAACCAGAAGGCCCAATAACGACCACTACCTCTTGTGGTTTGACCGTCACGTTAATGTCTTTAAGGACCTCATTCGTCCCAAACGACTTTTTTAAATTTTTCACCTGAATCATTCTGTTGCAAACCTCCTTTCAAGTTTACCTAATAGGAAGTTAAGAGATAAGGTTAACACAAGATAAATAGCCGCTGATGATAGATATGGTTCCCACGGACGCATATACTCTCCTTGCATTGCCTGTCCCCAGTACATTAACTCAGGAGCCGCAATCAATGCCGCCAATGAAGAATCCTTGATTAAAACGATAAACTCATTCCCAAGAGGTGGAATCATACGTTTAAAGGCTTGAGGTAAAATAACATATCGCATGGCTTGTACATGTGTCATCCCTAGTGAACGGGCTGCCTCCATTTGACCCTTATCAATCGATTGAATCCCAGCCCGGAAGATTTCCGCCACATAGGCTGCCGAGTTTAAAGATAGTGCTAAAATGGCAGCAACGATTGCATTTGTGGAATGAAGAAATGCTGGTACAACAGCAAAATGAATTAAGAGAATTTGGACCATTAACGGTGTGCCGCGGAAAAAGTTTATGTACCATCTAAACGGTAAGGAATATAACTTTTTTTTCGACATTTTCCCTAAACCAATAAATAAACCAAGAATGGTACCAATTAAAATACTTGCGATTGAAAAACCAATTGTTAATAATGTTCCCTTTAAAAGTAAGGGCGCATAATCTATTATGATATCCCACCTAAAATCCATTACGATCCCCCCGACACAATTGAGTAGGCTAATTCCTTTATTAAGCAAAAATTGCGTAACTGCCTATTATATAGAAGTTACGCAATTTCAATAGAGTACTATTGTTGATCTTTCAATGTTTGTGTATCAGGTTCGACACCAAACCACTTTTTATAGATTTTTGCATATGTCCCGTTATCAATAACAGTCTTCACTGCTTTGTCTAACTCACTCTTAAGCTTGCTGCCCTTTGGTAACAATAAACCATAGAATTCATTTGAAAAAGCAGCATCATCTTCTATGAATTTAAAGTTGTCTTTTGGATTGTTTTTTACATAGGTTTCAATAACCGAGTTATCAGCTACAACGGCATCAACTCCGCCATTTTTTAATTCAAGAATGGCTAGATTGTTATTTTTAAATTTCTTAAGGTTTTGATTATTTTTACCAAATAACTTTTCGACTACTTCCTGCCCAGTTGTTCCATTTTGAACGGCAATCTTTTTGCCTTCTAAATCCTTCGCACTCTTTATAGAACTTTCTTTTGGTACTAAGATTTCATTTCTGGATAGGAAATATGGAACTGTAAAGTCATAGCTCTGTTGACGTTCTGGCGTAATGGTAATCGCAGATACAGCGAAATCTGCAGTTTTCTTTTCAATCTCCACAAAGATCGGATCCCAGCCAACATGCTCAATATTCACATTATAACCGGCTTCCTTGGCAACTGCGTTAACAAAATCAACATCAAATCCGACGACTTTACCTTTTTCTTGGTATTCAAATGGTGCATAAGCCGCATCGGTTACCACTCTTAATGTTTTCTTCTCGCTTCCCCCTGTTTTACTAGTTCCACAAGCGGATAGCAGAAGGAGTAAACCTACTACCATAAGAGTTGTTACTACCTTTAATTTTTTCATGTTTAAGCCTCCTAATTATTTTTTTATAAATACTATTTTTTTAAAGATTGATAATTTTTAGATTATAAATGATTATAATATCTTTCGTGTTTTTATTCAATATTTTATTTTCTTACTATATTAATACGTTAATAGACTAAAATTGATTATCTTATAAAAGTTTAAGGTAATTCCACCAGCCTCATAGACCTAAATGAAATATAAAATCTAGTACACTTCGTCATCTTCTAAAATAATTCCATTAATAGCCTTTAATTTGTCCACCTAATTAACTTCCATTATTATGAAAAATATAAATATTTTATAGATAGTAGATGAGCAAATCTATCTTCAGCGTAGATTATCCTTTATAGGCATTAGCCGTTTCTCCAAACCCTCCGTTACATAATCTATAGGGTAATATCACATAAGGAGAGATGCCTAAATGAATCCCTACGAATATTATCAAGTTCCACAAATGCCAATTGAGTATCATAGCTATGTTCCTGCAGACCACTATTCTCCCTACGTTTCAACAGAACCTATTCACACCTACGCACCAATCGATCAAGTGAATCATTATGCCCCAATTGACCCATACGACCCAAATCGGCAACCGCAGCAGCTTGAACGCCGTGTGAGTCAGCTTGAAAGACAAAACGAACGTCAAATGAGAGAAATTACTCAACTGCAACGGGATGTAACTCAACTGCAAAGACGTCTTGTACGCGTCAATCAGCGAGTAAGAGCAATCGAAAATCGTCTCCACATTCCATTTACACCTTTTGAAGGAGAATTTTAAAGTAGCATTGAAGAACCGGTCTTTTTCCGGTTCTTTTTCATTCGTGAGAAATTCTTTCAAACCGATCCACGACCAAGAAAATATCCTGTTAACCTTTCTAACATCTTCCCTGACAAGAGCCAAAAAATCAGGTAATTTTTGATTATAAACTTATCGAAGGGGAGAATTCACATGAATCAACGACATGAAATCAAAATAGCGATGCAAATCTTACAATTAGATAAATTACGTGATGAATTATATGAAGAGCTCATGAAAACGATGGGCTCTAAAGGACATGAACTATTACGAAAGCTGCAAAATGCCTAATATCTAAAGGAGGGAATGACGTTGACAACCCACTTACGAAGAGGCCTTGAACGACTAAAGCAGTTTTATATTAAAAAGTTAACAGGTTCAGATATCTTTTACTCATCTGCCGAGCTTCAATCACTTACCATCAGTGAACTGGAGATTCTTTATAAGAAGTCGATGCCCTCTGAAAAATAACGTCCTCTACTCCCTAAAAAGATTTAGTTTTATAAAAATAAAGCATATTAATACAATTATCCATTTTCATGTGAGAAAATATAACATATAATAATAAAAATATTCAAACTACGGAAAACAGCGGGGTGTGGTGAGCGACTAAAATGGGAAAAGATATGTCTTATAAAGATAAAAAGGTTATTACAATTGGTATTGTCAGAGATCTGACCGGGCTTTCCGAAAGACAAATCCGTTATTATGAAGAAAGAAAACTGATATTCCCTGAACGGTCTCCTGGCGGAAGCCGGAAATTTTCCTTTACCGATGTCGAACTATTAATGGATATCGCTAACAAAATTGAAGACGGGATTCAAACTCATGAAATCAGAAAGGAAATGCTTCGGGAACAGAAGAAACAAAATCAGGAAGATATTCGCCGGAAAATGATCCAAGGACAGCTTAATGCCCAGTTTGGAATACGAAGAAGCTAAGCACAGAATAGAAAAGGCCTCGATTCTTTTTATCAGAAACGAGGCTTTTTTCTATGACACTTAAAGGGATTTCCTCCCCCTAAAATAACATGTAAGAAAACCTCCCACAATTATAGATACAACACTTCAATTGATGTAAAGTTACAACTACAGAGGATGTTATAAAAATTAACATCATTAAAAAGGGGGAGTATGAATGGATACTACATTCTTAATGAACAGTCTATGGGTAATGTTAGGAGCAGTCCTCGTTATTTTAATGATCGGCGGGTTTATTTTATTAGAAACAGGATCAACCCGTATGAAAAATGCTGGACATATCGCTGGTAAAACCATACTAACATTTAGTATCAGTTCCATTATCTTTTGGGCAGTAGGTTTTGGTTTAATTTTTGGTAAAGGAAATGCACTGATTGGTTTCTCGAACTTCTTATATTCAGGCTATGATATGGATAGTTTATCACTCTCTGGTTCAGTTTTCTTCTTATTCCAATTAGCTTTTGCGGGTATTTCATTAACGATTGCGTTTGGCGGGTTCGCCGAGCGGGCTAAATTAAGTGCTTACCTCGTATTTGCCGTTCTTTTCTCAGTTATTGTGTATCCGCCTATCGCCCACTGGATTTGGGGCGGCGGCTGGTTAGCTGAGCATGGTAAACAAGACTTTGCAGGATCAACGGTTGTTCACTTAACCGGTGCGATGGCAGCACTTGCTGCTACCATTCTATTAAAGCCGCGGATTGGAAAATATAACAAAGATGGTTCCGCTAATAATCTCGCAGGACACAACCAAGTGTTCACAGCTTTAAGCGTCTTACTATTATGGGTTGGCTGGTTTGGATTCAATGCAGGCAGTACGTTATCTGTTGACAAAGGGTTCTTTGGATTTGTTGCCATGAATACAAATCTTGCCGCTGCAGCTGGAACCATCGCAGCCATGATTGTTTCTTGGGCCGTATTAGGGAAAGCAGATGTTCCCATGATGTTAAACGGTGCTTTAGCAGGTCTTGTAGCCATAACAGCATCTTGTGCTTTCGTAGAAACCTGGGCAGCCGTACTTATCGGATTTATCGCTGGATTATTAGTGTTTTATAGTATCAGATTTTTTGAGAAAGTAAAAATTGATGATCCGATTGCAGCTCTATCTGTTCACGGAACCGCCGGGGTTTGGGGAACCTTATCGAACGGGTTCTTCGCAACAAAAGAATTAGCCACTGTTGGTAAACCGGGTTTATTTTACGGCGGCGGATTACATCAGCTTGGCGTTCAAGCATTAGGAGTTTTCACCTGTGCCGCCTTCGCTTTTATCGTCTCCTTTATTCTTCTAGCTGTAATGAAGAAAGTAATGAACGGTTTACGTGTCACAGAAGAAGAAGAAATCATCGGTCTAGATATGAGTGAGCACGGCAGCTACGGTTACCCTGAATTAGTAAAAGCAGAACAGCAATTTAAAGTTCAATAATCGAAGGAATCAACAGCGGTCATTCCTTTTTACAGGTATGACTGCTATTTGAATTTAGGGGGTGCACATGTTGCAGCATGATCCATATTCAGCATTAATTCAGATTAGAGACGAAAAACTGAGGAATGTTTGTTATAACCATTTTGAACTTAACGAACTGCATGATGATTTAATTCACCGGGCAACCGCTATTGCTATGAAACAGGTTTCGAGCCAACACGGACCTCCCCCATCACCATTTACATTCTTCGTCATGGGTAGCGCTGGCAGGATGGAACAATCGGTATGGAGCGACCAAGACCATGGATTGATTTATCTTGATTCATCGGACGATGTCAAATCATACTTTTTAACATTAGGAAAAGAAATTTCCAAAGGGCTCTATCATGCAGGATACAGATATTGTGACGGGGGCGTAATGGCCAGCAACCCGTTCTGGTGTAAATCGCTTAGTGAGTGGGAGCAGCAATTATCAAACTGGATGATGGAATCCACTTGGGAATCAATCCGTTATCTCCTTATATTTCTAGACGGAAGATCGATCTACGGAGAGGATGGCTATGTTGGAAAGCTAAAAAACTATATTTATCAAAACATGAATCAACATCATTTACTAAATAAATCACTAAGCAATACTCTCCATCTCAAAAAAGGAACAAACATATTAGGTCAGTTTCTAACAGAAACACACGGAATGCATGCCGGTAAACTAAATATCAAAGAAATTGGTCTTTTTCCATATGTAAATGCCATCCGCCTCCTTTCGATGAAAGAAAGATTGCACGAAACCTCATCACTCTTGCGTCTTGACAAAATACCAAAGGTGTATTTCCCTGCAAGTGACAAAGCTTTTTTTAAAAAGCAATTCTTAAAGCTGCTATCCTACCGATTATTATTTTCTGACCATAAAGACTATGATTCAGGCCATTATTTATCTGTCAGCCAACTGACAAAAGAACAGTCTAGAGAGGTAAAGGAAATCATTAAAAATGGTGCAGCTCTCTTTCATCATATGAAAAGGTTACTAGAAAAGGATGATTCAGATGAGAATAAATAATATGATCCAATTTTTCCGCCAATTATCTGGAAGAGCAAATTCAAACCTATTCGCAAGTTTACCGAATCAATCCTCGCTGCAGCAAATGGCTTTTCTTAGAGAAATACAAAGAGAAATGAAAGAAAAGAACAGCTTAGACGTTCCACTGAAAGAATTAAGGGTGGTTGTCTTTGATCTAGAAACTACCGGTTTTTACCCCGAAAAAGGTGACCAAATCATTTCGATTGGTGCTGTCAAAATGACAGGCGACCAACTAAAGGAACAGGACACCTTTTATACATTAGTAAAATCAGACTTTCAACTATCGAATGAAATTTCTGCCTTAACCAATATTTACGATGAAGATTTAAGCACTGCCCCGATAGCTCAAGAAGCACTAATGCAATTCTATCAATTCATCAAAAGTGATCTTCTAGTTGCGCACCATGCCAGTCACGAGCAGGCCTTTATGAAAAAAATCACTAGCGACGTATTACGAACAAGATTCGACCATCGAATTGTCGATACTTCTTTTCTCATCCGCCTTTCAAACCCTAATATGAAATCTGCTCCACTAGAAGAGGTTTGCGAGATTTGCGGTATTGAGATAGAGAATCGACACCACGCTTTAAGCGATGCCATCATGACAGCAAAGGTTTGGAGATATTATTTACGGCTGGCGGAAGAAAAAGGCTTCCACTATCTACGTCAGGTTTATGAATATTTGGCAAAAATTGGTTGATAAACTACTATACTAGTCTAATATTTTCACCTGGCAGCATAGTAGTTTACAACTGGTCTTTTATTCCCCTCTCCCCTACTTACTACTGAAATTTCTCCGAATTTCCTCTACTCACTAGTAACGAATAAAAAATTTTTTAAAAATTTTTTATTTACAAATTCCTTATCAGACCAATGATGAAAACGCTATCAGCTAATTTAATTTGTTAGAATTGTCAGATTTCTATATTGACCATGTTTTCAATTGGTTGTATGATTATCGAAAATAAATCATCAATCATTTACAGACGATTTGTAACAATCGACGGAATGACTTGTTACCCAGAAGGGGCAAACCATGCTATTGTCAGTTAGGAGCTAAAAAAATGCGAAGCGATATGATTAAAAAGGGAATTGATCGTGCTCCCCACCGAAGTTTATTATATGCAACAGGGGTAAAAACGAGTGATCTAGAAAAACCATTTATCGGAGTTTGTAACTCGTATATTGACATTATCCCAGGACATAAACATCTTAATCATTTCGGGGAAATTGTGAAAGAGGCGATTCGGGAAGCCGGTGGTATTCCATTTGAGTTTAATACAATCGGCGTTGATGATGGAATTGCGATGGGTCATATTGGGATGCGCTACTCCCTTCCCAGCCGTGAAATTATCGCCGACAGTGCTGAAACAGTCATAAACGCACACTGGTTCGATGGTGTTTTTTATATCCCAAACTGTGACAAAATCACCCCAGGGATGTTAATGGCTGCCGCAAGAACAAACGTGCCATCTGTTTTTGTATCTGGAGGTCCAATGGAAGCTGGCGTTTCACCATCAACAGGAAAAAATCTTTCCCTTACTTCAGTTTTTGAAGGCGTTGGTGCTTACCACAACGGTACAATCAGCCAACAGCAGCTGCTTGAAATTGAAACCAATGCTTGTCCTACCTGCGGCTCCTGTTCCGGAATGTTTACAGCAAACTCCATGAACTGTTTAATGGAAGTTTTAGGAATGACGGTTCCTGGTAACGGTACAATGGTTGCTACATCCGAGGAAAGACATGAACTCATTAGGCAAGCTGCCAGACATCTGATTGAATTAGTTAAAAATGATATTAAACCACGTGACATCATTACTCGAGAAGCCATCGATAATGCCTTTGCACTAGATATGGCCATGGGCGGCTCCACTAATACCGTGTTACACACATTAGCAATCGCCCATGAAGCCGGGATTGATTATGATCTTCGCGATATTAACAAAATTGCGGAAAGAGTCCCTTATCTAGCAAAGATTATGCCAGCATCTGACTATTCTATGGACGATGTACATCGTGCCGGAGGCGTTAGTGCTATCATTAATGAGCTTTATAAAGTGGAAGGTGCCTTACACGATAACTGCTTGACTATTACAGGAAAAACTCTTCATGAAAATGTGAAGGAAGCAACAATCACAAATGAAGCGGTTATCCGGACAAAAGATAATCCATATAGCCCAGTTGGTGGACTATCCATCCTATATGGAAACATTGCTCCAGATGGTGCCGTCATCAAGGTTGGTGCAGTTGATCCTTCGATTAAAACATTCTTGGGTGAGGCGATTGTCTTTGATTCCCAGGAAGAGGCTCAAGAAAACATTAATAACGGCAATGTGAAGGCAGGACACGTCGTGGTTATTCGCTATGAAGGACCAAAAGGCGGACCAGGAATGCCGGAAATGCTCGCTCCAACCTCAGCCATTATGGGCCGGGGCTTAGGAAAAGAAGTTGCCCTAATAACAGACGGCCGCTTCTCAGGTGCAAGCCGCGGGATTTCAATCGGACATATCTCACCAGAAGCAGCAGAAGGCGGACCAATCGCCCTTGTTGAAAATGGTGACAAAATTTTAATCGACCTTGAAGCTCGTTCAATTGAACTTGTTGTTGATGATGAAATACTTTCTCAAAGACGTACGGCATGGGTAAAACCTGAGCCGAAAATTAAAACTGGTTATCTAGCAAAATATGCAAAGCTTGTTACATCTGCCAATACTGGCGGAATTATGAAAATATAAAGTTTAGCAATCGTACTGGTTCTGCGGTTTACCGCTGAGGTACCAAGCTAAACGGGAAAAGTTAGTGCCCCTCCCCTTCCCTAAGGAAGCTAAGGTACTAGAAGTGTTAAGAGAAGATCATTTGACAAAATAATAGTTAAATCGATGACGGGAATAAAGGAATAAGAACTTGTATTTTCAGAGAGCTGGGGTTGCTGGAAGCCCAGTAATACAACTTATTCTGACATCATCCCTGAGTGTTGGGCTGAAATAGGTTAAAAGTAGGCTCAATCAGGTGTATTTTAAGCACCTGTTACCAAAAGAAGCGGCTCTATTTAGTTGTCGCTTCCTAAGACAGTATTCGTAAGGATACTGTAAAAACCGGGTGGTACCGAGAAATGAAAGGCCTTTTCTCCCCGATTATTCTGCTATGCTTTCTTGATTGCAGTTAATTCGAGGAGAATAGGCCTTTTTTACTATGGTAAAGCAGATCAAATGGTAGGCTGGATTTGGGTTCTACAAATTACTTTTGAATTCTACAAATTATTAAAAGATTCTATAAATTTTGTAGATTATTCTAGAAAAATAAGATATGATTCTACAAAATAGAGATTATTCCAAAATAAGAACAAGCATCAAACAAAATAAAAGACAACGTTCTACCGTGAATTTTTCAAATTTTCAAATACCCTTAAGGAGGGATTATGACGTGAAAGTAGAAGCAAAAAAGCTTGAGGTCCAAACAACTACAGAGCCGAGAACCGGTGCAGACCTTCTCATCGACTTACTGAAAGAAGAAGGTGTAGAAACCCTGTTTGGATATCCCGGTGGTGCAGTGCTTCCAATATATGATGCCATTTACCGCGCACAGGATAGAATCAAGCATGTTCTCTTCCGACATGAACAAGGAATGATCCATGCAGCTGAAGGGTATGCCCGGGTTACCGGCAAACCTGGAGTCGTCATTGCCACTTCTGGACCAGGAGCAACCAACCTTGTAACAGGTATAACCGATGCAATGATGGATTCTCTGCCACTTGTTATTTTCACTGGGCAGGTTGCAAGAAACATCATCGGAACAGACGCCTTCCAAGAAGCGGATATTATGGCGATCACTACGCCGATTACAAAACATAACTATCAGGTACAATCGATCAAAGACCTACCGCGTATTGTCAAGGAAGCCTTTCATATTGCTTCCACCGGAAGGCCAGGGCCTGTCTTAGTCGATGTCCCTAAAGATATCTCCGCCGGATTTTTAACAGAAGAACCTGAAGAAGCGAGCATTAATTTGCCTGGATACCAGCCGACAACAAAGCCAAATCCATTACAAATTAAAAAACTTGCCGAATCTATTTCAAAGGCAATCAAGCCTGTTATTCTTTCAGGTGCCGGTGTTCTCCATGGAAGAGCATCAGCTGAATTAACTGCTTTTGCGGAAAAACATCAAATCCCAGTAGTCACTACTTTACTTGGACTTGGTACTTTTCCTGCAGATAATCCCCTTTCGTTAGGAATGGGAGGAATGCACGGAACATATGCAGCTAACATGGCTATTTACGAGTGTGACCTGCTTATCAACTTCGGGGCCCGATTCGATGACAGACTAACAGGAAATCTTAAACACTTCGCCCCATTTGCGAAGGTTGCTCATATTGACATCGATCCAGCTGAAATTGGTAAAAATGTTCCCACACAGCTTCCTATCGTTTCTGATACGAAAGAGGCACTTAACGAACTGCTTAATCAGGAAATTGAATCACCAAAAGCTGCTGAATGGCTGGAAAAACTGAGCCAGAACAAACAGGAGTATCCGCTTTGGTATAAACATGATCCGAATGGAATGTGCCCGCAATGGGTGATTGAAGCAGTCCATAAAGTAACCAATGGTAATGCCATTGTCGCAACTGATGTCGGACAGCACCAAATGTGGGCCGCACAATATTACACCTTTAAACAGCCGCATCGCTGGATTACTTCAGGTGGACTTGGAACAATGGGCTTTGGCTTCCCAGCTGCAATTGGCGCACAAATCGCCGATCCGGATAGTACAGTCGTAGCGATTGTGGGTGATGGCGGCTTCCAAATGACACTACAGGAATTATCGATTATTTATGAAAGAAATCTTCCGGTAAAAATTATTATTGTCAATAACGGTGCACTAGGAATGGTTCGCCAATGGCAGGAATTATTACACGGAAACAGGATTTCTGAATCGATTCTTCATACACAGCCTGATTTTGTCAAACTGGCTGACAGCTATTCGATTAAGGGTTATCGGGTGAACAATCAGGAAGAATTAATTACCGTTTTACCGGAAGTATTTGCTCATAATGGTCCGGTATTAGTTGATTGCCGTGTTCTTCAGCAAGAAAAGGTATTCCCGATGATTGCCCCTGGTAAAGGAATTCATGAAATGTTAGGGGTGAAACCATGAAACGGATCATAACAGCAACCGTTCAAGACCGGAGCGGTGTCTTAAACCGGGTCACCGGCCTCTTGCAAAGACGCCAGTTCAATATTGAAAGCATTTCAGTTGGTCCATCCGAAACTGAGGGTATTTCAAAAATGACCTTGGTGGTTGAAGTGGAAGACGAACAACGTCTTGAACAGGTAACGAAACAATTAAACAAGCAAATTGATGTTTTAAAAGTTTCTGATATTACTGATAAGGCAATTGTTGCTCGTGAACTGGCCTTAATTAAAGTAGCTTCAAGCAGCCATTTGCGCAGTGAAATCAACGGGATTATTGATCCGTTCCGTGCCTTAATTATTGATGTAAGTAAGGATAGTCTTGCTGTTCAAATTACAGGTCGTCCTGATAAAATTGATGCCCTGATTGAAATGCTCCGCCCTTACGGTATTAAAGAAATTGCCAGAACCGGACTGACTGCCCTCCAACGCGGGCACCAGCCACAAGTAAACGAACTAGCAACATATTCACTATTAAAATAACACTATATTTGAGAGGATGATTCATAATGGTAAAAGTACTTTATAACGGAGATATTCAAGAGGCAGTTTTACAAGGAAAGAAAATCGCAATAATCGGATATGGCTCACAAGGTCATGCTCACGCACTAAACTTAAAAGAAAGCGGCTTTGATGTTGTTGTCGGTTTACGTGAAGGAAAATCTTGGGATAAAGCAGTTGAAGATGGATTAGACGTTCGCACTGTTGCAGAAGCAACTGCAGCTGCAGAGGTAGTAATGGTTCTTCTTCCAGATGAAATGCAGCCAAAAGTATATGAAGAAAGCATCAAAGCAAACCTTGAAGCAGGAAATGCTCTAGTTTTCGCTCATGGCTTCAACATTCATTTTAGCCAAATCGTCCCTCCTGCTGATGTTGACGTATTCTTAGTAGCACCAAAAGGCCCAGGACATTTAGTACGCCGTACTTACACTGAAGGTGCTGGAGTTCCTGCGCTATATGCGGTTTACCAAGACTACACTGGGCAAGCTCGTGATGTTGCACTAGCTTATGCAAAAGGAATCGGTTCTGCTCGTGCCGGAGTATTAGAAACTTCTTTCCAAGAAGAGACAGAAACAGATTTATTCGGAGAACAAGCGGTTCTTTGCGGTGGTGCCACTGCCCTAATCAAAGCTGGCTTCGAAACCTTAGTAGAAGCAGGTTATCAGCCAGAAGTAGCTTATTTCGAGTGTTTACATGAGTTGAAATTAATCGTTGACCTTTTATATGAAGGTGGATTAGAAAACATGCGTTATTCTATCTCTGACACTGCACAATGGGGAGATTTCGTTTCTGGACCACGTGTAGTTAACGAAGAAACTAAAGCACGCATGAAAGAAGTACTAAAAGATATCCAAACTGGTAAATTTGCTCAGGGATGGATCTTAGAGAATCAAACGAACCGCCCACAATTCAATGCAATTAACCGTGCAGAAAATAACCACCAAATCGAGGTTGTTGGCCGCGAGCTTCGTGCATTAATGCCATTTATTAAAAAGCCAGTAAATGCAAAGAAAGAAGTGGTGGTAAATGGTTCACGTTAACATCTTTGATACAACCTTACGTGATGGAGAACAGTCACCTGGTGTAAATTTAAACCAGCTTGAGAAATTAGAAATTGCCAGACAGCTAGAGCGGTTTGGGGTTGACATTATGGAGGCCGGCTTTCCGGCTTCCTCTCAAGGCGATTTTGACGCAGTAAGAGCCATTGCTCAGACGATTAAAAATTCATCTGTTACAGGCTTGGCACGTGCAACTAAATCGGACATTGACATTGCGTGGGATGCGTTAAAAGATGCAGCCGAACCAAGATTGCATGTATTTCTTGCTACCTCCCCTATCCATATGCAATATAAGCTGATGAAAACTCCAGAGGAAGTCGTTAATACTGCAGTAGACATGGTTAGATATGCGAAACAGAGATTCCCGCAGATTGAATGGTCTGCAGAAGATGCCTCCCGCTCAGATCTGGATTTTCTAGTTAAAATTATTACCAAGGTCATTGATGCCGGAGCAACAGTTATTAATCTTCCGGATACGGTAGGATATACCACACCTGAAGAATATGGCCGGATGTTCCGCTACATCAGAGAAAATGTACCTAATATTCATAAAGCCGCCCTCTCCTGTCATTGTCATGATGATTTAGGTATGGCTGTTGCCAATTCTTTGGCGGCAATTGAAAACGGCGTAACGCAAATAGAAGGTACTATTAACGGTATTGGTGAACGTGCCGGTAATGCCTCTTTAGAAGAGGTTGCCGTTGCCTTGAATATCCGTAAAGATAAGTATCCATTTACTACGAATCTAGTATTAAAAGAAATCAAACGCACAAGCGATCTGGTCAGCCGTTTAACAGGCATGATTGTTCCGCCTAATAAAGCAGTCGTAGGAAGAAATGCCTTCGCACATGAATCAGGAATCCATCAGGACGGCGTATTAAAAAATACGTTAACTTATGAGATTATTACCCCTGAATTAGTCGGGGTTAAATCCAATGATTTAGTCTTGGGAAAACATTCCGGCCGCCATGCTTTTAAAGATAAGATTGAGCAAATGGGCTATTCCCTATCTCCTGAAAAATTAGCTGAAGCATTTACTGCCTTTAAACAATTGACTGATCGTAAAAAAGAAGTGACAGATGAGGATCTTTTTACCATTCTGACTGATATTCAAACTACCACGATCGATGTGAAAAAATATGAATTGGTCGCCTTCCAAGTACAGTATGGTTCCGCAAACCTTCCTACCGCAACCGTTGCGCTAACGACTCCAGATGGAAACCGGGTTGAAACAGCAAGGACGGGGTCTGGAAGTGTTGAGGCATTGATGAACACTCTTGAGGCACTCATTACAGAAGAAATTCATTTGACTGATTTCAGGCTAAGCTCTGTCGGTCAAGGACGTGATGCACTTGCTGAAGTCCATGTAAAAATGACTGTTAACGGAACTTCTTTCTCGGGCCGTGGATCTGCACAGGACGTATTAGAAGCCTCAGCAAAGTCTTTCTTAAATGCAGTCAATCGCGTATTTTTTAACCAATCAGCCGTCGTTCAAGAACCAGCAACCATATGAGAAAAGCGGAAGCACCCATTAGCGCATTGACAGAACTGGAGCCCATCGACTGAGATAAAGAAAGCACGAAGAACAACAGCGATTCAATGTTTACTTATCGTAGGGAGATGGGCAAAGTACACTAATCGCTGGGTGCTGGAGCTGGATAATTATATACTTATTACCTAAAAAAATGAGGAGGTTGCTTCTAATGAAAAAACATATTGTCTTACTTCCCGGGGATGGGATTGGCAAGGAAGTTATTAATTCTGCAAGAGATGTGTTACATGCGATTGCGGAAGAATTTAACCACAGTTTTAGCTTTGAAACCCATGAAATCGGAGGAGCAGCCATTGACCAGTATGGCACTCCCCTTCCGGATTCAACAGTAGATGCCTGTAAACAAGCAGATGCAGTTTTACTAGGAGCGGTAGGCGGCCCCAAGTGGGATCAAAATCCCTCTCATCTTCGCCCCGAACGTGGTTTACTAGGTATCCGAAAGGCACTGGACTTATATGCAAATTTAAGGCCAATTAAAGGATTTAAGAACCTGCTCCATGCCTCCCCTCTAAAAGAAGAAGTGGTGTCAGGAAGCGATCTCCTCATTGTACGTGAATTAACAGGCGGGCTTTATTTTGGTACACCAAGTGAACGGCGTGATAATGGAAGCTCCGTTGTCGACACCCTTTCCTATACTCGTAAGGAAATTGAACGAATTGTAGATAAAGGCTTTCAGGCTGCCCAGCAGCGCCGCGGTCATCTTACTTCAGTTGATAAGGCCAACGTCCTTGAATCCAGCAAGATGTGGCGTGAAGTCGTGGAGGAGAAAAAAGCTCAATATCCTGATGTTGTGGTTGAACATCTGTTAGTTGATGCAGCTGCAATGAAATTAATCACAAACCCAACACAGTTTGATGTAATTGTGACCGAGAACCTATTTGGGGATATTTTAAGTGATGAAGCTTCCGTTTTAACTGGCTCGATTGGTATGCTCCCTTCGGCGAGCTTACGTGAAGACGGTGTTGGTCTGTACGAACCGGTTCACGGTTCGGCACCTGATATTGCCGGTAAAGGGATTGCCAATCCAGCTGCCATGATTTTATCAGCTGCCATGATGTTAAGATACTCCTTTGATTTAAATACCGAAGCAAAAGTGATTGAAGATGCTGTTCAGTCAGTGCTCGATGCCGGATTCCATACAGGGGACCTTCAAATCTCAGAAGGACGCCAAGTAGGAACCGCAGAAATGACGAAATTGATTGTTGATTATATTAAATCACAGCATGCATCCAAGTGTATCGCCAGCTGTTATTATTAATTCAATTACGGGGTAAACCATTGTCTTAATGGTTTACCCACAATTTTTCTATCTTAAAAAAATAAATCTATTATCGTGAGGAAGTGTGCTATGCAAACGCCAAAAACGATTATCCAAAAAATTTGGGAACAACATGTCGTTCATCAAGAAGAAGGAAAACCAGATTTACTATATATTGATTTACATTTAGTTCATGAGGTAACTTCCCCTCAAGCGTTTGAGGGCTTACGGATGAACGGGCGCAAGGTTCGCCGCCCTGACCTTACATTTGCAACAATGGATCATAACGTACCAACCCGTCAGAGGCTGACTATTAACGACCCTGTTTCAAAAAATCAGATCGATACCTTACAAACAAATTGTCAGGAATTCGGAGTAACACTTGCTGACATTCATCATCCCGACAATGGTATTGTCCACGTTATCGGACCAGAGCTTGGTCTTACACAGCCTGGTAAAACGATTGTCTGCGGCGATAGTCATACTTCTACTCACGGTGCATTTGGGGCTCTTGCCTTTGGAATTGGAACCAGCGAAGTGGAACATGTTCTTGCAACTCAAACGCTTTGGCAGGCAAAACCTAAGACCCTTAATGTAAAAGTAAACGGAAAACTTGGGACAGGTGTTACCGCGAAGGATCTAATTCTAGCGATTATTGGTAAATTTGGTGTTCAATTTGGCACTGGTTATGTAATTGAATACACTGGTGAAGCCATCCGCTCTCTTTCCATGGATGAGCGCATGACAGTCTGCAACATGTCGATTGAAGCTGGTGCTAGAGCAGGATTAATTACGCCGGATGAAACTACTTTTGAATATTTACGCGGCCGCAGACATGCCCCTCAAGGCGAAGAGTTTGAGAAAGCTGTCGCAAAATGGCGTGCCCTAGCAACCGATGAAGGTGCAGTCTATGATACAGTCGTCGAAATAGATGCAGCTGAAGTTGAACCCCAAGTTACATGGGGAACCAACCCTGGTATGTGTATCCCGGTTACAGCAAACGTACCAAGCCCTGATGATAGCGATAAGCCAAGTGAGAAAGACGAAATTAATCGTGCCCTTGAATATATGGGACTTGAAGCTGGACAGCCTCTTTCAAGTGTGGTTATCGATCACGTATTTATTGGTTCTTGTACAAATTCAAGATTAAGCGATTTACGTAAAGCTGCTGAAGTTATTCGCGGCCGCAAAGTAAATCCTGGTGTTAAAGCGATTGTTGTTCCAGGATCATTTAGTATTAAACTTGTCGCTGAAAAAGAAGGTATTGATCAGGTGTTTATCGAAGCTGGTTTTGAATGGCGTGAAGCTGGCTGCAGTATGTGTCTTGCAATGAATGATGATATTGTTCCTCCAGGTGGACGCTGTGCTTCTACCTCTAACCGTAACTTTGAAGGACGCCAAGGAAATGGTGCCCGCACCCACCTTGTAAGTCCAGAGATGGCAGCTGCTGCAGCGGTAGCTGGTCATTTTGTAGATGTCCGTCAATTTACTGCACAGGAGGTAATTTAAAATGGAACCGTTACGCGTCCATCAAGGCCTTGTTTATCCACTAAATCGTTCTAATATTGATACTGACCAGATTATCCCTAAGCAATTTTTAAAACGGATAGAACGCAGTGGTTTCGGCCAATTTCTATTTTATAACTGGCGTTTTGATGACAACGGGAATCCACGTCCTGATTTTTCATTGAATGAGCCGAAATATAAAGGCGCATCAATCATTGTTGCCGGAGAGAATTTTGGCTGTGGCTCATCTCGTGAGCATGCCCCATGGGCAGTTCAGGATTATGGCTTTAAAGTCATTATTGCTCCCAGTTATGCCGATATTTTTAAAAACAACTGTGTAAAAAATGGTATACTCGCAATTGTAGCCAGTGAGGATCAGGTTCAGACCATTATTAAAAAGGCAGAGTCCACTGAATATACATTAACAGTAGACCTTGAGGAACAAAAAGTATACGACAATGAAGGTTTTGAGCTATCCTTCGATATCGCCCCATACCCGAAGCAAATGCTGCTTAATGGCTGGGATGAAATTGGCGTTACTTTAACTTACGAGGATAAAATTAAGCAATATGAAGCTGCAAGCAAATAAAATGCGCTGGGCATTGCCCTAGCGCATTTTTTCTGCCTATTAAAATTCTGGCAGATGATCCAGATTGTTCTCCTTAATGCCGTCCGGCTCACTCCGAATAATGTCCCGGCCATATTTATGAAATACATCTACATGGGCGAGTTTACCTGCCTTCGCTTCATCTAAAGCCGTTAGATAATCTAATTCCCGCCCAGAACTGGTTCTGAACGCGATAATGTCGCCATCATTATTTTTCCTAACTGCAACAAATTCCTCTTTTCCCGAACTATTCCCTTGATCTGCCTCAACGTGTGCCTGCTGTTCTCCTTGTGCCTTGTACTCTTCATAAATTTTTTGAAAGTCCTTCTGTTCCATCATTCCCACCTCCGAACATTTGTTAGTATTTTTCATTTTCTGTAATTTATCCTTTAGTAAAAAAGTGTCAAAAAGTTTTCAAAATTACTTAAAATGATTAAAATCCTTTTGGGAATCTGACATGGTATAATTTACCTGATTAGGGGTGATGACATGGAATTACCAAAAGAAAATGCTTGGTTTTACATCCGCGATCATCAACAACAAGGGCCTGTTGGTTTTTTTGAATTACGGAAACTATTTGAACAGGGCATCTTACCTGCTGAAACTTACATTTGGAACAAGGATCTGGATGATTGGCAGATGGCTAATCGTCTATATTTGCTTCCTGAATCCTCTTTTAAATATAAGCTTGCCGATTCAACGGTAAATTTAACTGGCACTTGGAGGGAACTGCATAAGGATACGTATCCAACTGGAAGACCTTTTGTCCGCTATCTGGCTAGATTTTTTGATTTATCGTTATTTTCTTTCTTCCTTATTACCTTTGTCTCGATCTTTTCCCCATCGTTTCTATTTGAATCATCTGGTTTATTTATCTTTATTCTTAATCTGATTCTCTATATTTCAGTAGAAGCTGTCATCCTCTCAATCTTTGGAAACACCATAGGTAAAGCTATTTTAAATCTTCGATTATATAAAATAAATGGAGACCGACTTGACTTTTTAACAGCCATAAAAAGAAGTATTTATGTAACTGGCGCTGGAATGGGCTTTGGTGTACCAATTATTAATTTAGTTTGCTTTTATTTCTCATACCTTGATCTTAAAAAGAATGGAAAATCGACTTGGGATAGGGAAATTGAAACCATCGTATTATATGGACAAGTTAGTACTGCCCGGATCTTATTTGCATGTTTCTTACCCATGGCCTTGTTTATTGCAGGTTTTGTTGTATAGAATAAATAAATTGACGCTCCCTTATAAATTCTTAAGTAAGGTTATTTAGATTCGGTCCATTATGAATCGAATAAATTCTCTTACCACTGATAGTGCTACTGTGGATTCCCGGTAATTCATCCAGCTTTCCATGATAAATTCCTCATTTGTCATTCCATCTAGTTCGAGAATATGGACTGGATCAGTTGGTTCTAAGCAAAAACCTGGAACAAAGGCTACACCTAATCCATTCATAACCATCCTTTTACACGTTTCAACATAATCCGTTTCCATCGTGATAACTGGCGCGGTTTTAAACATGACAGGCCACCAGTTGGTGAACACCTTTTTGATGGCTGGGGTAGCAATATAGATTATGTTTTTTCCAGGCAGCTCTTCCCAGGTAATTTTCTCCTTAGAGATTAAGCAAATCTTACTCTTATCAATTAATACCTTCTGCTCGGTCCATTTATGCCCCGCACTTTCAATCCCAATATGGATGTCCCCTTCTTCCAACAATTTCATAATTTCGATTCCTAAACCAGTTTTAAGCTGGATTTTTACCTTTGGGAAGGTCTTGTTAAAACTGGCTATAATCGGTGGGAACTTTGAAATAGCAAAGTTATTCGAGACCCCAAGCCTTCAAGTACCTTGCACATCTTCCGCTAGATTTTGAACCTGTTCAATCATGATATCCTGTCGTGTATAAGCCTTTTTGTACTTTCGACTAGAAATTCTCCCTGCAGCGTGAATTGAACTCCCTTATTCCCCCTAATTAGAATGGAAATGTCTAAATCCTTTTCTAATTGATTAATCCGATAAGTTACAGCGGCAGCGCTTCTGTGATGCCTATCGTGAAATGGTTCCAGTGGCGGAAGATGCTAATGTGTTACTCGGCATGCATCTATCTGATGCCCCGCACCCTGAAACACTGTTTGGCGGGCTTGGCTACCATCGGTTGATGGATGCTTTTCCAAGTAAAAACGTTGGCTATATTTACTGTATTGGCACAAGGGCTGAAGAGGGCGGGAGCCCGCTTGTCCTCAATGAAATCAATCATTATGGAAGAAAGGGGAAGATTTTCTTAGTTCATTTCCGAAATGTGAGAGGCAGTCTCCCTACCACTAAAGCGTTTGAGGAAGCGCTCCTCGATGATGGAGATTTAAATATGTTTAAGATTTTATTAGAGTTAGATAAAGTCGGATATGACGGCTGTTTAAATCCGGACCATGTGCCAATACTTGAAGGAGTCCAAATCGCAGATAACCCGAGCTGGCCAAACACTTGCATCAAATGGAATTACAACAACATCGGATATGCCTACTCAGTTGGATACATTAAAGCACTCCTTGCTGCACTTGTTGAATTTAAAGGGTAAAGCCGTTAATAGGGCCCTTATGGAAAGTGGATTTGTGGCATCAATGATTTACATCGGTGCGTTATCCTATATCTTTATCGTAAATAAACCAAAACGAATCGAACTCCCACAGACCTTACACCACACAAAAAACAGTCTAGGCCAAGTTACATAAGCGACAACTTGGCTTATCATTATTTTAACTATCACAATTCACTTATTGGTGCCTGACACCTCTTTTACGTTTTTCAAGATGAGAACCATGGTATAGAGGAATACGATGTTGATGAGAAGGACGATTACGATCATGACAGGACTGATATTTATCCCTGTTAGGTATTGCAGAATGACCATGGCCGAAATGGCGGTTAAAAGGGTCACATCTTTAAAGGTGATTACTGCTGCAAGGAGATAGCCAAATGGTCTTCGTTTGATGAGTAATATGGCAGCTAAGAATCCAACTGGAATAACAAAGCCTAGATCTAGTGCCTGTATAATAAGGGTTGTGTAATGTTCCAAGCCGTCAGGTTGAGTACCGTACATCACCCCGGACACTACTTTACCGAGCCACATCAAGCCAAACACAGATGAAACAACGAGTAAGAAGCTGCTGATGAATGTAACAGGAAGTGTCTCGTTAAATAAATATGGTAACTTAGGAATATCAAAGGTCATCATCATAAGTATAAACGCAAAGAAACTAGCTGACATGATAATGACATAAACTAGGAACATGGAGTTGTACATCGAAAGGAACGAATATGAGGCGTAGGTGTATAAGAAGTAGCCAAGCGTTCCTGTAAGAAGCAGCTTCCCCTTTACCAATCCTTTTGCGGTTAGAACAAGTGAAATAATGAGCAATGGTATTCCTAAAAATAAGGTCACATAATCTTGTGCAAGTGCTTGTGTTGCCATTGAAACGGAATCATGCTGATAGAGTCCTCTTCCATAAATGTCCACATTTTCACTAAATATTGATTTATATACGTATGGACCCTTACCTTGATTTGAAACAAATGCATATGCCGTCGCAGCAAAAGAAAAGATCGAAATTAGTACAGTCAAAAAGCTAATCGACTTTTGATTTTTCATGTTCTTTACTCCTCCTTATGAAAAGTGTTTTTCAATCCCCTCTTTATCGTAAACTAATTAGTTCCAATAACCTACATACATTATCTCGGTTCACAAAAGATTCAGAAATTAAACCACGTTTGAATGACCCATGCTTTTTGACAAAGGCTGAACAGGGTATACTAGTTTCATAAGCTTTTACGGAGTGAAAAATATGCTGAATTTTGATAAAACACATGATCCGCGTCAGAATAAGATGCTGATTGACCAGATCACAGGAAACAAACTACCTATAAAAGAGCTGATCCAAGAAACCGAAACCCTTTTTCAGCAATCACTAAACCTTTCAAGTGACTCCCAACCCAAAGCAAGTACACCCCCTTCTAATTCTAAAAAAGTGGAAGGCGGGGTTTTTCGTCTTACAGCAGAGCGGTCTCAGATACTAGAACCCACCCGCGTTTTACTGGACCAGGATGATGGAAATGTCGTTCCAGATTGGAAAGACAAGCTTGATGCAGAGTACAAGCGATTACTATCCACTATCACAAAGGAAATAAACGTGGTAGATTGTGGTGCGGTTGGGGATGGAAAAACGGATTGCACCACTGCTTTTAAAAAAGCACTCGGCAACGGTCGCGTAAAAGTAATCGTTCCTCCCGGGATTTATGTCACGAAGGGAATCAAACTACCGTCTTGGACATGGCTTGTTGGCTCAGGCCCCGGTATGACCACGATAAAATTACATGATAAAGCCCCAAGGGGTACAAGATTACTCACAAACGCTAACCACTGGAAAGGCAATCATCACCTGCTCGTCCAAGGCTTAAGTTTGGATTGGAATGTCGAAAGGCTCGGTAATATTCCAAAAACAAGTACATGGGGCAACCATTCAAGCTGTTTAACCTACGCCAATGTTACCTACGGATGGGTGAAAGAGGTGGAAGGAATTAATCCTGGGCTTCATTGTTTTGATATTTCTTCAACCCTTTACAATTATGCGGGTGACGGATTTCGGGGCCGCAGGGGCAGCAAATATGTCTGGCTCGATCATGTAACTGGGTATGGTTTCGGTGACGATGGCATTACCACACACCACAGTGATTATATTTTTATCTCTAACTCTCATATGTGTGATCCAAGCGGCCGAGCCCATCAACAAGGATTCTCTAATTCAAACGGATTTGAAATCGATGATGGTTCTAGGAATGTTTTATTAGTGAATAATTCAAGTGCCAGGTGCTTTGGCGGGGTTGAAATAAAGGCCCACCAAAATTCCTCAGCGGCCTCAAACGTAACAATCATTGGACACCTATCGATAAATGATAACCGGGCTTTTAACTTCCGGCATATTGGCCATCATAAACTAAATGATGCTGAATCAAGGACTGCCTACAATATTATTGCCGCCAATCTCGCAGTAATTGCACCGGTATATTCTGATTTATATAAAGACTCAGCGCCGCGTGGAATGGTCATTTCCGCTTATAAAAATGTGGTCATTAATCAACTTACCATCGTTGGCAACCCTGAGTACGACTTTAAAGGTAATCCGGTTATTGCGGTACAATATCGGGCACGAAATGTAATTCTGAACAAAATCACAGTTAAGAGTTTTACGAATCGTGGAGCATGTATAAAGGTTTACGGCGGCGATCATCGGGCTGATTCACTAAAAATTCAGGCTTGCGTTCCGGAAGAAATTGAGGTTGGAAAAGCTGTACAAAACGTTAGGATTGAATCAGCAGGCACGATATATTGACCAGTTGCAGCATTAGAAAGATAAAAAAAGCGTCAAGCCTTACTTTTGACGCTTCCCTTCTTTTTCAACAACCATTTCATCTACTAGTCTTTCAGCTATTTTTCTGTATAAATTACTCATATGGACTAACGACGAAATCATCAGCACCTGCTCTAAATAAGCTGCATCTTCCTTGTTATTCTCAGTAATTTCTTCCGTTACAGCCCTTACCCGTTCTTCAATATCTTCCTTAAAGTCAGTAACGTTTTGGCCGGCTAGATGTAAGTAACTCGTATAAAAAGAAGCTAAATCCATTTCATCATTTATTATTTTTTTGTTCATTCCACTAAGAGTAATTTTAATATCATTAATCGACAGTGCCCCTTTTAGCTGGTAAATCAAGCTCATTAGGATTAGATGCTCTTTTGAATACTTTTTATTTTGGATCGGAAAAATCAATTTTCCCTTTGCGTAGTTATTGATCATCGTTTTAGTAATAATCTTATCTTCTTGATTCCGCTTGGACATATTGAATTTATTTTCGAATAACTGAATAACCTGGTCCATATATAAATCGATATTTGGAATATCATCCAGCGTTAAATTTGTCTCAAGACCTAATGAATCAATGATATGTTTGATATTTTCCATATAAAAAGCCCCCGCTAACTTAATCGATATTCTTATTATACATATTGAGATAAAGATTGACTAGATTTCGTTTTGTTAGTATCATTAGAAGTAGTTATTAAAACTACATATTGTGTTAGGGAGGTAAAAAAATGCATAATTATATCCGAGAACCCATTAATGGGTTAACCCATTTAGCGGGAGCTGTTTTATCATTCGTCGGCTTACTGGCAATGGTCATAAAAGCGTCGATGACCACTCCCACCCCGCTTGCTATTTCTGCCGTAATCATTTTTGGTGTCAGTATGATTCTGCTCTATTCTGCTTCAGCAACTTATCACATGGTGATAGCTCGGGATAAAGTGATTGCCTTTTTACGAAGACTTGATCATTCAATGATTTTTGTTCTGATTGCGGGAACGTATACGCCTTTTTGTTTTATCAGTCTGAACGGAAAGACAGGCGCTATTTTATTTTCGATTATCTCTGCCGTTGCGCTTAGCGGCGTTGTTTTTAAAATGGTCTGGTTTGCATGTCCGCGTTGGATTTCGACAGCTTTGTATATCGCAATGGGCTGGATGATTGTGTTTGTCTTCTCACCACTGACTGGAAGTTTAAACCCAGTTGGACTGTTTTTACTGATTCTCGGAGGAATTTTCTACACGATAGGCGGCGTTATTTACGGGGCAAAACCGAAGTTCCTTGAAACAAAATATTTAGGCTTTCACGAGATCTTCCATATCTTTATTTTACTCGGAACCCTGTCCCATTTCTTATCCGTATACTTATATGTGATTTAAGTTTAGACGCCTCTGACCCCAGGCGTTTTTTGATTTAGAAAAATAATTTTTTATTCAAATTTATAACATTAATTTTTTTAGAAGGCTCAAACTAAAATGAGGCTTAAATTAGGCAAACTTTTTCTACTACTAATGTTTTTGCCTACTTGCATTTTTGACCTTGAAAACTGTCAAGTAACCGTGGACAAATGGCTTAAATATGACTGAGGTGTTTTCTTTGTTTCGATTACTTTTTCAAATCATCGTCATCGGACTATCGGCCATGCTTTTCGGCTTTTCCTTTAATTCCTTCCTCATTCCGCATAAGCTGACTTCGGGTGGTGTAACGGGGATCTCCTTCTTGATTCAACACTTTACCCATATCAATACGGGATTGATTATTTTAGCCATTAATATTCCATTATTTTTCGTTGGGATTAAATATTTAGGGAAAAGATTTGTCCTGTTTACTGGTTATGCTGTATTGGTTTTATCGCTTAGTATGCGATTCATTCCAATTCGGGCGGTTAGTCCTGATATTCTTTTGTCTTCGATTATTGGCGGTGCCCTTTATGGGGTCTCTGTTGGGCTGATTATCCGCCAAGGCGGATCGACGGGCGGGACTGATATTATCAGCTTAACACTGGCTAAAAAGAAGAACATACAGGTTGGCTTTTTAAATACGATTATGAATCTTTTTGTCGTGGGGAGCTCGGGGCTGATTTTCGGATGGAATATTACCCTTTATACAATTATTGCGATCTATGTGGCTGGCCGTGCTGTCGATATGGTTTATACAAATCAAAATAAGTTGACGATCACAATTATTACGGATAAGTACCACGAAATGACCGATTCATTATTTAAGCTCCATGCTAGAGGCGTAACGGTAGCGGATGTTGAGGGTGCATACACTCATAAACAACGGAAGATGTTAACGACGGTGATTACTAAATTTGAGCTTAATGAAACTAAACATACGATAAAAAATGTCGATCCACATGCATTTGTAAATATTATGCAAACGATGGAAGTCATGGGACGATTCCGGAAAAATTAAAAGCAGAGAGCCGTTGAATTTTGGCCTTCTGCTTCTTGAAGACAGTTTCATCATTTTAGTTCTTGGTTTTGTCCTCATGAACGCTCCATGAGGACTGATTTCTCTTTTTATTTCTTGTCTTTGTCCGCATGAACGCTCCATGAAGTCAGATTTACTCATTAGTCTCTACTATTTGTCCTCTAAGCTCCTCCATCAACACTTGCGCATGATTATAAATAGGTTCCTTAGCTCCATATAAAAGAGTCACCCGCTCCTTCTCCGCGAGATCAAGTATTTGCCTGACTAACCCACGCTTTTCGTCATCCGTCCGAAGCTCTTCAAGGTAGTTTGTACGAAACTCTTCAAAAAGCTCTGGCACATGACAAAACGACTTCCGCAGCTCATTACTAGGAGCGACCTCTTTAAACCAATAAGACAGACGCGCAGCATCCTTCGAAATCCCCCGCGGCCACAACCGGTCAACCAAAATCCTGCATCCATCTAACTCATCATACGGTTCATAGATCCTTTTAATAAAAATATTAGCCAAAAGTTAATCACCTCACTAAGCTATAAACACCCCGCTGTACTCTCCACACGGACAGTGTCCACGAATGGTGTCAGGCACCAACAGAGGCACCATAGGCACCACTCACAACATCTAGCCACTATTAGTCTTCGTCCTTTACATCGATGCTTTCTGGGATAGGTTCGTTCAGGTATTCTTCGACGAGCTGTTTGTATTTTTCCACTTGTTTTAAATGGGTGGCAAATTGTTCTTTGTAGATAAGGTATTGTTCGCCGTCAAATAAAGCTCGGATTTTCTTTTTTTGAATCAGGCTCTTGACGGTTGCCTCTGGTACCGCTAAATATTCCGCTGTTTCTTCTATTGTCAGATACAATGTAATATCTCCTTTTAATCTAAATTACCGCTCCATTCCCGGCCGGTGATTAAGAAAGTTTTCGTAGGCAAAGCCTCGTACCTCTTCCTCTTTAAAATGCTTTAACAGCTCATTAATCAGATTTTGACTCTTAGAGGCATCATCCAAATCTCTTACAAAAGTAGTGATGCCATCGAAGTCAGAGCCAAAGCCAATCTGTTTCACGCCGCCTAAACCACAAAAATGATCAATATGTCTGACCAAGTCCGAAATGGTTGCTTCACCATTTTCCTTAATAAACGGAGGATTGTAAACTACATGGACCAATCCGCCTCGCGCAAACATCGCTTTCGCCTGTTCATCCGTTAAATTCCGTGGATGGCTGCAAATTGCCCGGGCATTGGAATGGCTGGCAATCGGATATTTTGCTAATTCAATCACATCCCAAATTCCTTTGTCACTCAGATGGGAAACATCCGTAAGGATTTGATGCTGATTATTAAACTCCACAATCTCCTTGCCAAACACGGTCAGCCCTCCACCGCGAGGTTCCCCTGCACCATCGGCAGCAAGATTCGCCTGGTTCCAAGTCAATCCCACCGACCGTACTCCCAGCTGATAGAGGATATGAAGCTTGGCTAAATCATTCCCGATGGCATCAACACCCTCAAGCGTTAGCATCGCTCCTATCTGCCCAAGCTTCAAACGGTCAAAGTCCGACCAGTCTTTAATATGAACCATATCAGGATTACGACCGAGAACTTCCTTATAAAAATAATCGATTTGCTCAATTGCAACCTGAAACTTCTGATCGCCTTTAATGTCCGGCTCAATAAATATTGCAAAGCATTGCACTTTTACTTGGCCTGCTTGTAACCGATTCTTATTAGTATCCAGTTCTTTTGCATCGGCAAATCGTAAAGCTCCCTTTGCTTCCTGGAGTTTCATCAAGGCATCACAATGCAAATCAATAATATTCATGGTTTCCAAAACTCCTTTTTATAAAAAGTGTACCATAATAAAAAAAAGCCAAGTATAAAAAATACTTAGCCGCTAAAAGTCTTCCGCTATCCTTTTAATCTTTGGCAGGACCTTATCCCAGATTTCTGCACTAGCATCTCGATAGAACTGGCCATTCGTCATCGCAGAAAAATCCCCTTGTAAAATATGAAGGATTGTCTTTCCTTCCACTTCAGCTAATTGAAAGGTGATCCCATCTTCCTCTGTAAGCTCGGGTCTTTCTGCCATTCGAACATCAAAAACAGTAAAACGAAGAAGCTTATCCTGCTCAACAGCGGTTACATTCCCTTCGACAATCACGGTCCCATCCTGACCTTTCCAATAAACCGGACTTGCTAACTCCCAAGTTGATTCCAGGTGAAACTCCGGCCCGCCGCTCGAAAACTCGACCGCCCAGTGGCGATTTAATTCACTTCTAGTTAAGACATCCCAAACAGTTGAAGCAGAAGCATTCATTTCAATCGTCTTGTCCACAAATAATTTAGTCATATGATCCTCCAAAACCGGAAATAGTTATCTTTATTATATTGAAAAAATCGGAGATGGTCCAAGCCATCTTCTTAGAAATACTGGATTTGTTTTCAATATTTTCGGTCAGATGGTTTTATGAAAGATTATTTTTAGATTCCCATAATAAATTTAAAAACAAAAAAAGACTGGAACGATTATTTCCTTAGGATTACATGATTTAGAAGTTTGCCGAACGAGATTCACTTTTAAAAAGGCTGTCAGATATCCTTCCAACAAAGGAGAAAATATACGGAAGTTATAGAATAATAAATCACAAGTTTAAATGGGAAAATTTTGTTTTCCCCTTTAACACAAGGCAGGTATAAACCGATAATGACAAACGTTTAATATAGAGTAGATTGGAGAGATTGTGATGTCAGCTGACAAATTTATAGAAGAAGCCATCAATGAGGCTCTGACCAATGTGATGACCGGTCACGGGGGACCATTTGGAGCGATTGTTGTCAAACAAGGGAAAATTATCGGCAGGGGCCGGAATGAAGTTACTGCCTCAAATGATCCAACAGCCCATGCCGAAGTTCAAGCTATTCGCGAAGCCTGCCAGTTCCTTAAAAGCTTTCAACTTGAGGACTGTTATATCTATACAAGCTGCGAACCCTGCCCAATGTGCATTGGCGCCATCTATTGGGCGCGTCCAAGGGCTGTTTATTATGCCTGCACCAAAGAAGATGCAGCAAAAATTGGCTTTGATGACCAATTTATCTATGAACAACTCGCATTACCTTGCGAGGCACGAAAAATCCCAATGAAACAAATTTTTCCTGTTAATGGTGACTTGCCGTTTAGAACCTGGGAGAGATCTCATACTAAGGTTGAATATTAATCTACTAAAAAGAGGATGTTGAAGATGGAGAGAAATCAATTAGAAAGAAGAATCTCTGTGGCATCTGGAAACGAGCTTGCAGATACTGTCATTAAGAATGGAAAATTAATCGATGTCTTTAACGGTGAAATAATCGAAGCTGACATTGCCATTGTAGATGGATATTTTGCAGGAATAGGAGAATATAGCGGAAAAAATATCATTGATGCAAGTGGCAGTTATGTTTCTCCAGCTTTCATAGATGGCCATGTCCATATTGAATCCTCTACAGTAACAGCCGGGGAATTCGCCAAAGTCCTTCTCCTCCATGGGGTAACAACCGTCATTGCGGATCCCCATGAAATTGCAAACGTTGCAGGAGCGGCAGGTCTTCAATATATGTTGGATTCTACGGAGGACCTCCCTTTTGACTTTTACTTTACGCTCCCCTCCTGCGTACCGGCAACAGCCTTCGAACATTCCGGTGCCATTCTTATGGCTGAGGATTTAAAGCCTTTTTATCAGCATCCGCGTGTCCTAGGGTTAGCTGAAGTAATGAATTACCCAGCTGTCGTAAACAAAGACCCAGATATGATTCAAAAAATATCGGATGCCAAGAACTTAGGAAAAAAAATCGATGGTCATGCGGCCGGACTAAAAGCTAATGATTTAAACGTATATATGTCCGCGGGCATTCGAACGGATCATGAAAGTACAACTGCTAATGAAGCAAGAGAACGTCTTCGTAGAGGAATGTACTTGATGATTCGTCAAGGGACCGTTGCCAAAGACTTACATCAGTTAATTTCTGTTGTGAACGAACATAATGCCAGACGCTGTCTGTTTGTAACTGATGATAAGCACCTAGACGACCTTGTTCAGGAAGGAAGTATTGACCATAATGTTCGTCTGGCGATTGCCTCTGGGCTTTCCCCATTAACTGCTATTCAAATGGCTTCCATTAATGCGGCCGAATGTTTTGGTCTTGAAGATAAAGGAGCTATTGCCCCCGGTTACAAAGCGGATTTCATCCTTTTTGATAACCTCGAAACCATCCAAATAACGGATGTATATAAAGATGGACTGGCGGTTGTTATGGATGGCTTGCTGGCCAATGAACAAGAAAATCCAATCCCCTCCATCCCTGCATCCATAAGAGAATCGGTTCGCTTTCACGAACTTGAAGAGGATAGTTTTCAGTTCCTTATAAAGAACAATAAGGCGAATATCATTGAAATTATCCCTAACAGCCTAGTCACGATTCAACAAATAGAACAGGTGGATACCTGTGGACTTGGATTATTTCAACCATCCATTAAAACGGATCAATTAAAGCTGGCAGTCATTGAACGACATCAGCTGACAGGAAACATTGGCTTAGGGATTGTGAAAGGCCTGGGTCTAAAGTCAGGAGCCATCGCCACCACTATCGCCCACGATTCTCATAACATCATCCTCGCAGGCACCAATAATAAGGATATGGTTGTGGCAGCAAACGCGGTCAAAGATATGCAAGGCGGGATGGTTGTTGTTAATCAAGAGAAAGTAATTGCTTCATTAAAGCTTTCTATTGCAGGGTTGATGTCTGATCGCCCTTATCAGGAAGTGTACAGTAAATTAAATGAAATAAATCTGGCTCTTCGTACATTAGGAGCGAACGAACACTTTAACCCCTTCTTAACGCTTTCCTTTTTATCACTGCCGGTGATTCCGGAGTTAAAGCTGACGGATCAAGGGTTATTCCAAGTTTCAAAATTTAAGCATATTGGAATAGATGCATAATAAAAAGCCAGTTTCTTCATAACTGGCTTTACCATTTATAATGCAATCGATTCCTGACTATCGACGGCTTTCTTACTATAATACCGTTCAACAAAATGACCATTTAACGAAGCCAGCACTTGCTGGAATAGCATTGCAACTACAACCGGAACCGCTACTGCTGCTGGAAAAAACGAAACCGCTAAAACCGCACCGGCACTAATATTTCTCATCCCGCCTGTAAACGTCAAAGTAATAACAGTTCTTTGCCTTCTCTTCATCAAGCGCCCTATAAGGAAGGAAAACAAGTAACCCGTTAAAGCAATAAAAAAGACAACTACTATAATACTAACCAGCTTAAGGCTAAAATTTTTCAAATATGGGGCCACAACAGCCCCATTCAGCATCACAACAATGCCTAAACAAAGTTTTGAAAAAGGGGCGAGACTTGGCCCTATTTGTTCTTTCACTTTCCCTTTTGTAAGCTGGTTTAAAGTCATCCCAATCAATGACGGAATCACAACCATTCCCAGCATACCTTTCATGATACTCATTGTATCCATATCGACCTTTTGACCGATAAATAATGTCAATGTTAATGGAACAATAATCGGTGATAATAAAGTATCAATTAATATAATGGATAAAACCAAGGGAATATTTCCTTTATAAATCGATACCCAAATGAAACTCGTGACACCCGTTGGTATGACCATGCCCAATACAAGACCGGTGATCGTATAGGCATCTCCTGAAAAAGCAGCATGACCAATCCCCCAGGCCCAAAGCGGCATAAGGACGTGTAAAATCATCAAGGCTAGGAATATAGGGAATGGATGTGTAATGACATCCTTTAATGATTTGAAATTTGAACTTAAACTGCCTTCAAAAGTCATAAAGGCAAAAATCCAAGGAATTAAATAAGAAAACTCTTTTATATGAGTGCTTAAAAGGACACCTAAAATCACACTAACCGGAGTGATCAACGGCATAATTTTGACAAGTCGTTTATTTAAACTCTGCAGCATGTAAATCTCCTCCCTACCAAAGGATACCATAATTTCTTTAGAGGGAATGAAAAAACCTTCGTAAATCGAAAAAAGAAAATTTCTTAATGTCTTGGTGCCCAAAGGATTACCGTAACCCCAATCAAACACATCAACGCACCAATCCAATCATACACATCAGGGGTCTTTTTATCGATACCCCATCCCCAGAGTATAGCTAGAAGAATAAAGACTCCCCCATATGCGGCATACACCCTTCCAAACGAAGGGAATTTTTGAAACGTGGGGATTACGCCGTATACGACTAAGACAATTGCGCCTAAAATTCCAAACCACCATGGCTTGTCCTCACGCAGCCACTGCCAAATCAAGTACCCTCCGCCAATCTCAGCAATTCCAGCTAGAATAAATAAAATAATGGCCTGATTAACAGAAATCACGCACCTCTCTATATCCTCATCCTTCAATTTTAGCTCAATTCTCCATTTTATTAAAATTAAGAGGATTTAAATATACACGTAAAGTCTTAGATATCCTTCATATCTATCCTCACTGTCGCCTTTTTCCTCGGAACAAAAGTCCCCCTTATGTCATACCGTATATTGCCTTGTGTTTTTATTATGGAAGGAGAGAAAGCATGTACTACAATCCTTTTTATTATCCGGCTATTCCTCCCATTCAGGTTTATTCGACCTATTCACTAAACGCTCCGTTCCCCCGTATGTATCCACCTGTTGATATCAATATATTTGAAATGTCCGTTAAAACCTTTCGTCAGTTAATGGCGCAAGGAAGTATTCTATTAGACCGACTTGGTGATGCACAATTTGCCCGCAAGGTTATGAGTGCTGCCCAGCAAGGAAAACACGCTGAAGTTGATCAATTGATAAAATCAATTGGTTTAAGAGTGCCTGTTCAGTCTAAGTTCACACCTACTGGCGTAAATTTTACCCTTGCAACCCATCCTGACCAGCTGCAATCAGTCAACTGCTGCACCTTAACCATTGCGATGAAATGGGGGAGATAATCCCTTCTCCATTTTTTCAAGACCTAGCTGACTCTTTGATTAAGGAGTCAGCCTATTTTTTTTTATGTCTTATACAAGCCTATATCGAATATGGTAAGAGAGACCATGTGAGATTTCCACTATTTTTATCAGTCAGTAGGGTGTACAATGGAAGTTATGTTTGAATAAGTTACTTGAGCAAAGGAGTATAAAATTTGGAGGAAAAATCTTATAAATATCAAGAACAATCCCTTTTCAGTATTTCTTGGCCGCTTTTTATTGAACTTTCCCTGCATATGGGAATCGGTATTATCGCGACCTTCATGTTGGGGCATTTCTCGGATTCAGCAGCTGCCGGTGTAGGTGTTGCCAATCAGCTATTAAATATATTTATACTCGTCTTTAATGTGACCTCGATTGGAGGAACAGTTTTAATTAGCCAAAAACTCGGTGCCAATCGTTTGAAAGAAGCTCGACAGTTAGGACGCACAGTCTTTGGACTAAACGTTTGGTTTGGACTTTTTGTAGCATTTATCGTTTTCTTCTTCGGCGAACAGCTTTTACAACTATTTGATATCCATGGAAAAGTATATGACTACGGACTGACCTTCCTTCGTATATGCGGAATCTCGCTTTTCTTTGAATCTATTTCTCTTGCATTAAGTGCTATCTTACGAAGCCATGGGTATACAAAAGAATCAATGTTTGTAACGATGATGATGGATTTTATCAGTATAGGCGGAAATATCCTTGCTATAACAGGTATTTTCGGTTTACCGATTACGGGTGTCACAGGTGTGGCCTGGGCGATTGTGGTGGCACGTGCCTTTGCCGTTTGTGCTTTACTTTACTTTGTTTATAACAGGCTGGCTTTAAAACTGGAATTAAAAGATGTTATGTCTGCTAAGAAAGAAGATATTAAGGGTCTTCTTGGTATTGGAATTCCCTCAGCTGGTGAGAATCTTTCTTATCAATTCTCGCAGTTGATTATTACCAGCTTTGTTGTATCCATGGGTACCGCTTCCCTTGCGGCACGTGTCTATGTCTTAAATATAAACTATATTTGTTTTCTATTTACTGTGGCAATTGCCCAAGGGACACAGTTGTTAGTGGCCCGGTACATTGGCGGCCAGCAGTACGACCGGGCCTTAAAGCGAGGTATTAAGACCTTGAAAATTGCCATGGCTGCCTCCACGATAACATCGCTAATAATTGCTTTAATTGGGTCGCCTTTACTAGAAACGTTTACAAAAAACCCTGAAATTATCGCTGTTGGCCTGCCTGTCTTATGGGCCATTGTCTTTGTGGAACCAGGCAGGGCGATGAATATTGTTTTAATGAATTCACTTAAATCGGCGGGTGATGTTCGTTTTCCAGTGGTGATTGGGGTACTGTCGATGTGGGGAATAGCCGTTTCCCTCAGCTATCTGCTTGGAGTCCACTATGGACTTGGATTATTAGGTGTTTGGCTTGCCCAGGGTGCAGATGAGTGGCTGCGCGGTTGTTTCGCATTAAAACGCTGGTTTATGAAACCATGGGAGCGACGCAGGGCAGCAAAAGCAGAACTTTCGGTATAAACAAAAAGTGGTAATCAGTTTAAAGAACTGGCTGCCACTTTTTTTATTTAATAGATTGTGCGTTCAATAGTTTGCCATAACATTTCGAACAAACTTTGAACTTATCCCTATTGCCATGTTATTTAAGTGAAAAAGGAATATAGTAGAACCATAAAGAACAAACAAACAAAAAAAAGAAGGGCGGAATCATTTATGTTTAACAAATTTTTAAGAGAGAATAAAATTGCAACAGTGATCTTAACTGTTTTACGTTTATATCTTGGTTACTCTTGGGTTACAGCCGGTATAGGAAAATTAACAAGTGGGGGATTCGATGCTTCTGGTTTCATAAAAGGAGCGATTGCAAATCCAGTAAAAGGTCCGGACGGCGCAGTCGTTTTTGGCTGGTATGTTGATTTCTTAAAACACTTTGCATTGCCAAACGTTGATATCTTTAATATAGTCGTACCGGTTGGGGAAACTTTAATAGGTTTAGGTTTAATCCTTGGCTGCTTAACAACTGCAGCAATGTTCTTTGGTCTAGTCATGAACTTTACTTTCTTCCTAGCAGGAACTGTATCTCACAATCCTAGAGACATTTTCATAGGTTTCATTATCTTAACCGCAGGCTATAACGCTGGTAAAATTGGTTTAGACCACTGGGTTGTTCCTTTCATTAGAAAGATGAGTAACAAAAATGCAAGTCCTGATAAGGCAAAAGCAACCGTGTAGAGATAAATAGATATACAAAAGACGATTCGGATTTTCGAATCGTCTTTTGTTATGGTAAAAGCCACATTCCTACTTCAACAGATATACTCTTGTTTCATAAGGCTTTAGGGTAAATTCTCTTCTTAATGTCTTGTCCGCTGTGTCATAATTGTTTAATACCAATTCAGAAACCGTATAGGAGACACTTGTTGGAACTTTAAATCTAGTTGCTTTTTCACTAAAATTATTAATCACAATCGCTTTACGGCTTCCATGACGACGAGTGTAAACAAATAAATGTTTATGGTTTGGTACTAACAACTCGTAGGTTCCATATACAAACAGTGGGTGATCTTTCCGCAGTCGAATTAACTTTTTATAGAATGATAAAATAGAATCTGGATCATTTAGTTGAGACTCAACATTAATCACTTTATAGTTTGGATTAATCCCTAGCCAGGTTTGATTTGCGGAAGTAAATCCTCCCATATTGGAAGCATCCCATTGCATCGGAGTCCGAGCGTTGTCACGGCATTGTTTCCAAATAATCTCCATAATCTCATCATGGGAGCGGCCATTTGCCGTTTCAACCTTGTAATAGTTAAGCATTCCCACATCATTATAATCCTCAATGGATGGGAACTGGACATTGGTCATCCCTATTTCTTGGCCTTGATAAATAAATGGCGTTCCTTTCATTAGGAAGTATAAGGCACCCAGCATTTTGGAGCTTTCTTTCCAAAGCTTGCGGTCATTACCCCAACTTGAAACACGGCGCGGCTGGTCATGGTTTTCAATGAATAAGGCATTCCATCCTCTGCCCTCCAACCCTTTCTGCCATTTGGTCAGATTCTTCTTCAATGCACGTACATCCACACGGTCATCTGCATCTTTATCCCAGAGACCTAAGAATTCAAATTGGAAGATCATATTAAAGTAGCCGTTGTCTTCACCGACCCATTTATCCGCATCGTCCAGCCCAACACCATTAGCTTCCCCAACCGTCATAATGTCGTAGTTTTTAATCGTTTTTTGTGAGAACTCGGTTAGGAACTCATCAATCCCGTCCACGTTCATCATTTTTGGAAAGCATGGGACAAAGTCTAGATTCTCAGGGTTCGGCATATCGGGGAATCCAGGTTCTTTTTTAATGTGAGAAATCGCATCGACCCGGAATCCATCTATTCCCTTTTCGAGCCACCAATTGACCATGTCATATAAGGCATTTCTGACCTCGGGGTTTTCCCAATTTAAATCCGGCTGGCGCGGTGAAAAGATGTGCATGAAATATTGTTCCGTTTCCTTATCATATCTCCATGCCGGCCCGCTAAAAATGGATTCCCAGTTATTTGGTGGCTTTATGCCTTTTCCATCTCGCCAAATGTACCAATCGCGCTTTGGATTATCCTTGGAAGAGCGAGACTCAATGAACCATGGATGCTCGTCACTTGTATGATTAATAACCAAGTCTAAAATTAATTTCATCCCGCGCTGATGAACCCCTTCAAGGAGTTCATCAAAATCTGCCATCGTTCCAAACTCGTCCATAATATCTTGATAATCGGAAATGTCATAGCCATTATCATCATTAGGAGATTTGAACATGGGCGATAACCAAATCACATCGATGCCAAGCTCTTTTAAGTAATCTAATTTGGAAGTAACACCTTTTAAATCGCCAATCCCATCCCCATTGCTATCCATAAAGCTTCTCGGATAAACTTGATAAGCAACGCTTTCTTTCCACCATTTTTTATTCATATGGCACCTCTAATTCTTAGATGTTTTTCTTAGGAGTTATACCCACCACATTTGTGAAACAGGCTGTTCGATTAAGACAGATTTCAAATTGCTTACAGCTCGTGTGAATCCTTCCTCAATCGACATGATTGGATCTTCATGTTCGATACTAACGACATAATCATAGCCATATGTGCGAAGGGCGCTCATCATGTCAGACCATTCTTTTAAACCATGTCCACAGCCAACGGAACGGAACGTCCACGCCCGTGAACGTACTTCTCCATATGGCTGCATATCTGTTAATCCATACATATTCACATTTTCTTGATCAATGTATGTGTCCTTTGCATGGAAATGATGGATGGCATTTTCTTTTGCTAAAATCTTAATGGCTGCTACAGGGTCAATTCCTTGCCACCATAAGTGACTTGGGTCTAAGTTAGCTCCAATTGCATCACAGGTTTCTTCACGTAATTTTAACAACGTATATGGAGTATGGACTAAAAAGCCGCCATGTAGTTCAAGACCAATTTTGACATTGTTATCTTTTGCATATTGGCCAACTTCTTTCCAATAGGGAATCAGCTTTTCTTCCCATTGCCATTTTTTAACGTCACCATATTCATTTGGCCAAGGCGTAACAGGCCAGTTCGGATACTTTGCGCCTTCATGGTCTCCTGCTGTTCCTGAAAAACAATTTACTACTGGTACATTCAGTAACGATGCCAATTTAATCGTTTTTATAAGTGTTTCATGTGAACTTTGAGCAAATTCTTTTTCTGGGGAAATTGGATTACCATGGCAGCTAAACGCACTGATGGTTAATCCGCGCTCCTCCACTTTTTGAATATATTCACTTCTTGCGTTCTCGTCTTCTAGTAGCAAATCTAAATCACAATGGCTGTTTCCTGGGTAGCATCCGGTTCCGATTTCAACCGCATGTAAGCCCGCTTGTTGAACAGTATCTAACATTTCCTCGAATGTTTTTTCAGCAAATAATACAGTAAAGACGCCTAGTTTCATATTATAATCTCCTCACTTTTTTTAACATATATTGATTACAATAAATAGTACAGAGCTGACCGCTATGTTTGCTGCCAACTCTAGTTTTTAATAGTTATATTTTAACAATTTGTTTCGTTTCGTTTGACTTGAGTGCTCCTAGAATTACTTCTAGTGATTTCATTCCTTCCTTACCAGGTACCGCAGGCTCTTCATCTAGCAGAATAGCATTTACAAAATGCTCGATGACATGGGTATTGTTTTGCCCCCCCGCCTCATTGGATTGAATTTTCCCTAGTTCATATTTCACTACTTCTCCATTGCTATATTGAACAACAAGAGAATTTATTGGGTCATCTTCTAAGCGAAGGATTGCCTTCTCACCATAAATAATGGTAGAGTTATCCTCCTTGCTGGTATAAGCCCAGCTGGCGGCAAGAGTACCGATGATGCCGCTTTCTGTTTTCAATACACAAACGGCATTATCATCCACGTCAGCAAAATCCTTTGCATTTGTTTCCACAAAGGCACCTACTTCAACCATTTCTTCCCCTAATACATAGCGTAATAAATCCGTTTTATGGACACCTAAGTCACCCATCGCACCGACAAACGCTTTTTCTTTTTCGAAAAACCAGCTCTCTTTTCCGTCAACACTCCAGCCTTCAGGGCCGCCGTGACCAAACGCTGTACGGAAGCTGTAAATTTTGCCGACTTCTCCGCTGGCAATCAGCTGGCGAGCCTTTTGGTGGGAAGGAACGAAGCGCTGATTATGGCCAATCATTAATTTTTTCCCGTTCTTCTCAGCTGCCGCAATCATCGCTTCGGCTTCTTCTTTAGAGGTTGCCATTGGTTTCTCGCAAAGGACATGCAGACCTGCCTCTAAGGCATCAATAGTGATCGGCGCATGGAGATAGTTTGGTGTACATACACTTACTGCATCCACCTTTCCACTTTTCAGCAGCTCTTTATAATCTGTAAAGAAAAGAACTCCGTATTTTTCAGCTGTTTCGATTGCCCGCTCTTGATTAATATCACAAACGGCTGTAAGCTCTACATTTGGATTTACTTGATACTCTGGTAAATGACGATGCTGGGCAATACTGCCACATCCGATTACGCCTACTCTTATCTTTGTCATATTAGTTTCCTCCTATAATTACTTCAAGTGGTTTAGAATTTCCATAAACCGGGCGCTCTCGTTTAACAGGCTCGGCCCATTTTACTGCATTGCTAATGACACGCTGAATCTGCTTGTTATGATAAGTTGGATAGGTTTCGTGGCCAGGTCTAAAATAAAATACTTTTCCGTTTCCGCGCTTGTATGTACAGCCGCTGCGGAAGACTTCGCCGCCTTCAAACCAGCTCGTGAAAATGAGTTCATCTGGCTGCGGAATATCAAAATGCTCACCGTACATTTCCTCATGCTCTAACTCGATATATTCAGGGAGCCCTTCTGTAATTGGATGGCTTGGGCTTACGACCCAAAGGCGTTCCTTTTCACCTGCTTCGCGCCATTTTAAATCACAGCTTGTTCCCATTAAGGTCTTAAAGATTTTTGAAAAATGACCGGAGTGAAGAACAATTAGCCCCATTCCTTGAAGAACTCGGTCTCTAACCTTTAGCACAATTTCATCATTTACTTCATGATGAGCGACGTGCCCCCACCAAATTAAGACATCGGTGTTGCTTAGAACTTCATCTGTCAGACCATGCTGTGGTTCATCAAGAGTAGCCGTTCTTGTATCAAATCCTTCCGATTGAAGGAATTCTGAAATGGCACCATGGATCCCATTAGGATAGATATCCCTTACGACTGGATCTGTCTGCTCATGACGGTTTTCATTCCATACCGTTACCTTTACCATAATTGGTCACTCCTTTTCGTTGTCCACCTTTTATTTTAAAGAATGCTAGAATAATTGAAACTGCTTACATTGACAAACAGGGTGAAAAATATTGAACTATTTTATTTATCTATTAGATGCGGGAGCCTTGTTTTTAAATAATTGATACTCATTTCAATACTTTCAAAAGGTGTACGCCTGCTTGCGTCTTGCTCAACAACCCACCACTGGATATCAACTTGTTCCCCCATCTGAAGGACAGCTTCGAGGTCCACACCGCCTGTTCCAAGTTCTGCAAAGAATTGTTCCTCATCTGTTGTCATGTCTTTCAAATGAATGAGCGGTGTCCGATTTTGATATCGTTCAATCCACTCTGCCGGCTTTTGGCCCGCTTTAGTCAGCCAGTAAATATCAAGCTCTGCCTTGACTAAGTTAGGGCTTGTTCCATCAAAAATCGCTTCAAGTGCCATTTTTCCATCAGATAAGCGCTCAAGTTCAAAGTCATGATTATGGTAACAAAGGGAAATCCCTTCCTGACGACAAATCTCACCCGCATGTTCTAAAAACGAAATAAGGGCTATGTAGTCACTTTCACTGCGTCGATCTGGCATTAGATATGGACACACAATATACTTACTTCCTAAAATCTTTTGGTCTTCAATTACCTGTGCCAAATTGTTTTCCAATTGGTCAAGCGGCACATGGCAGGCAGCTGTTTTAAGTCCAAGCTGATCTAATAATTCTTTTATTTCCATCGGACTTAACCCATGGTAGCCAGCAAGCTCAACACCATCAAAGCCAAGCTCTGCCACTTTTTTTAGAGTACCTGCAAAATCTTTTGCACTTTCTTCCCTTAATGTGAACATTTGTACCGCTACTGGAATTTTTCTCATCCTTAGTCCTCCATTTCTAAAAAACGAGCTTATTTGATTACATCTTATATCTTATTTCTACTGATAAACATAGATGATATAATTAAAACATCTACTATTCTGCAATCTTTTTTGAAGAGGAAAATTATGACCATAAACATACTTTTTTGCGGCTACTCCTATCATACAAAGGGATATCACTCCCAACATAAAGCGGGATACCCATCCTACCTTTTCCGTCTGCAAACAGAAGGGTTATGCGAGGTAGTCGTAAAAGGAACCAAACTGGAACTTGAGAAGGGTGATCTTCTCCTTATTAAACCAGGCGACCATTATGAACTCTTAGTTAATGAAGGGCAAATTAGCGGGGACTATCACATCGGATGTGAGGGTAAATGGCTCGACGAATGGTGGAACCGTTCAGCTAAGCCTCCCATTTCCCGTATTGAATTGGATGACAAACTGCTGTTCCTTTGGCGCCAGATTTTAATTGAAAAAAGGCGTCCTGGTTCCAATCAGAATGAGGAACTTGCCGACTATCTAGTCCGGGCACTTTGTTTAACACTTGAACGTGCTGTTAGTGAAACAGTCCCTTCCTACCATTATCCCTATCCAGTAACACGGATGATGAGGTACATCGAGGAGCATGCGACAATCCAGTTTAAAGTCGAAGATGTAGCACGCCATTCAGGATTGAGTGTCTCCCGGTCGGTTCATCTATTTAAAAGCAGTGTGGGAAAAACAATTATGGAATACACACAGGAAATCCGCTTGTCCGCTGCCCTTGAACGGATGAAGTACACTACACTAACACTCGAACAAATAGCTGAAGACTGTGGTTTTGGCACCTATCCCTATTTTCATCGAGTGTTTAAAAAGAAGTATGGAATTGCTCCTGGTATGTACCGCCGGCTTGAATAATATATGAAAAGGGGTAGAATACACCAGTTCTATCCCTTTCCATTTCTTCTTAACTAACTTAATTTTGAAGGTACAAGATCAAAGTCCTTAATGACTTGGTTAGTTTCCGCTGATTTAAAAATCGTTTCCATTAATCGCAGGACACGTAAAACTTCCTCGTTTTTCACAATTGGTTCTGCATTTCCTGCCACTACTGAAACTACATTTTCATAAAAACTTTCCATTGTTTTTTCTACTTTAGGTAAATCAGATGTACTCACAGCTTTTTCAGAAGGAGGCGCCATTGTCTTCGTTAAGCCCTGTCCAGCTTTAATCGGTTTAGGAGCTTCTACTTCGCCTAGATTCTGAGTGACAATTTTACCATTAATATCCCAATCATTAATGACTGCTGTACCTTTGGTTCCTTTTGTATACCAACGCGGCAGTTGAATGAAATTGGTTGTTCCAACCTCTATCAATGAAGTGATACCGTTTTCAAATGTAATAAACACTTGAAATCCATCATCTACTTCGTCCCCCAAAATGTAACTTAAATTAGCAAAAACACTGGTAATCTTGCTATCAACCATAAATAAGAGCTGATCTAATAAATGGACACCCCAGTCAAGAAGCATCCCGCCGCCATATTCTTTTAAATGACGCCAGTCACCAGGAATCCCATTTGCTCCTTGAACACGTGATTCGATATGAAAAACATCCCCAATGATCTGTTCGTCATAAATCTTTTTCATTGTTAGGAAGTCTTCATCCCACCTGCGGTTCTGGTGGACAATAAAGGCACGGTCATTAATTTTTGCCGCCTCCATAATCTCAAGCAACTCTTCACTGTAAATAGTAACCGGCTTTTCACAAATGACATCCTTACCTGCGTTCAAAGCGGCGATTGCAATTTCTTTATGTACATCATTAGGGGTAGCAATTAGAACAAAATCAACAAGTTCGTCAGACAAAACAGCAGATAAACTTTCATAGACCTTGTAGCCGTCTGCCAAAGAAGCTGTTCTTCTATCCTCAGATATGTCATAGGTTCCAACGACCTCAATGTTTTGGTTTTCTTTTAATAGCTTCGCATGATAGCTTCCCATGCCACCATAACCAACAATAACTAAATGATAGTTTTTATTCGTCATCTTATTGTCTCCTTTTTTACACCTTTTCTCCTACAGGCATTTTTGATATTTTCATTAACTTATAAAAACATTTCTTATTTGACTCCATCATATTATGACCATGCGAATTAAAACATAGATTATATAGTTAAAAGATGAACTATTTTGCTATTATTCTTTCACTGAACCCGAGGTTAAACCGGATACGATTCTCCTCTGGAAAATTAGAACCATAATGACTAACGGTACACTTACTACAACTGTAGCAGCTGCAATTTCACCCCATGGAATGGTAAATTGCCCTTGAAACATGGCAATTCCAATCGGTACAGTCTTATACTTATCATCCGTATTTATAGTAAGGGCAAAAAAGAACTCATTCCAGGCGGCAATGAAAACAAGGATCGCAGTTGTAAATATTCCGGGCAACGCTAGCGGCATGATGACCTTCCAATAAGTTTGCATTAAAGTCGCTCCGTCAATTTTTGCTGCTTCTTCAAGATCCAGCGGTATCTTACGAAAGAAAGTGACTAAAATCCAAATAGACAGCGGCAGCGTAAAGGTTGAATAAGGAATAATCAATCCTAAATAGGAGTTCGTTAATCCCAGGTTTTTCAAAAAGATATAAATCGGTGTAATGGTTGCAATTTGTGGAAACATCGAAACAGATAGGACTATCCCAAGAATAAATGTTTTTCCTCTAAATTGAAGTCTCGCAATTGCATAGGCAGCAAACGAAGCAACCGTCACGGCATACACAGTTGTAACCGTTGATACCACTGTACTGTTCCATAAATATTTTAAAAACGGATGTTCAAAGAAGACAGATTTATAATTCTCCATTGTCGGATGTGAAGTATAAGGAGTAAAAGCCTTATCTCCAAAAAGTTCAGTTGCTGGTTTTATTGAACTAATCAGCATCCATAGAAACGGAAACATGACAACAAAGACAAAGACGATCAGAAACACATAAAAGAATGGACTTGCTTTTTTCTGCATGTTAAAATTCCTCCCTCAAAAATGGTGTTCTGTCAAACTCCCTTATCTGTCATTTAGCAGGTCTCTACCCAGAAATTTGATATAAATCATTGAAATGATGGCTACACAAATAAATACAATGACAGAGAGGGCAGATCCATCACCAAAATTCGTTTGAGAAAACATCACTTTATAAGCGAGGATAGAAATAGTTTCGGTAGAATTGGCAGGCCCTCCACCGGTTAGAACGTAAATTAAGTCAAAAACACGGAATGCATCAAGCGTTCTAAAAAGAAGTGCAACAAGTATACTTGACTTTAACAGTGGTAAAGTAATTTTTGTGAATTGCTTCCACTTTCCTGCTCCATCAATGGAAGCTGCTTCGTATAATGAATCTGGTAGGGTTTGAAGTCCTGCCAATAACAGTAATGACATATATGGAGTGGTCTTCCAAACATCAGAAAAGATAACCGAAAACATAGCACCTGTATCTGTTACCAGAAGTTTTTCCATCTTATCAACCAAGCCGAAATCAGCAAACAGTTTGGCGATAATCCCATTTTGCCCATCATATAAAAACTTCCACATAAGGGCAGAAACAGCGGTCGGTATAGCCCAAGGGATCAGAATACTTGCCCTAATCAGCCCTCTTCCAATGAACGCCTTATTGATTAATAGGGCAATAGCCAGTCCTAAAACTAGTTCCGCAAGAACAGAAAAGATGGTAAATGTAGTAGTATTTCCAATCGCTTTCCACATCCTGCTTGAGCTTAAATTATCTTTGTAATGCTGCAAACCGATAAAATTAGGTTGAATGAGAGCATCGCCATATCCTGAGGCTAAACCTAGAAGTTTCTTCTCCTGCGTAAACTTTACTTTAAGTGATAACGCCCTGATTCTTTTGTTCATGTTTAACGAGGTTTTTTCATATTCATTTGCCATTGTTCGATCAATCTTTGCAACGCTAATATCAGAGTTAACCTGTTCAAAATTCATTAACTTTTCATTTACAGTGGTATATTTTGAGCTAATTTCAGATTTGCTTTGAATCCTTTTATCCAATGATTGCAGTTGATTTTTTATAGCTTGAAGCTCTTCAACTCCGTTCCCACTCTTGATTTCATTGTCAATCGTACCAATTAAAAACGGATAGTTATTCAGATATCGTTCTAGGTCGAGATTATAACTTAAGTGGACTTCCGATTTAGTGGGGTTGTTTAACTTTAAATCAAACAAACTGAAATAAAAGGATTGCAGAACAGGCCATATCGCAATGAGGAAAATTAATATCATAGCAGGTGCGACAAGATAATACCCTGCTGTTTTCTCTGTAAAAATTTTCTTTCTTTTCTTTTTCGGGGTAATAGAAGTATTTGTAACTGATGTTTGATATTCATCTGTTTTTATATTAAGGTCATTATTTTTCATGTTAACCCCTCCTTTTTAGGGATAAAAGCGGATTAGCCTTCAAAGTGAAGGCTAATCTCCTAGCTTCTAATGTTATTGATTAAGGGCTGCCTTCATTTCTTTTTCCATAGTTTGAGCCGCTTGTTCAACGGTTTGTTCCCCTGCAATTGCTTTTGATATATTAATTTGAATAATCTCAGAAATTTCCGGATAATTCGGAGCTACTGGTCGAGAAACTGCTGCACTTAAGCCATCTACGAAGCCTTTATCAGCAAAAGTTGGGTTAGCTTTAAGAATCTCTTGATCTTGGTAAAGCTTAGTAATCGTTGGAGCATGTCCGCCATAAATTGCATCAATCTTTTGACCTTCAGCACCAGCCATGAACTTTAGGAACTCCCAGGCTTCTTTTGGATGTTTAGAATACTTATTGATACCAGCCATCCAGCCGCCTAGTGCAGCAGCGGATCCTTTGTCACCTGCTGGAAGAGGTGCTACACCTACCTGGTCTACAATTTTGGATTTTTCTTTGTCGTTGGCACTTGCGTATTCATATGGCCAGTTACGTAAGAACACGGTTTGGCCTTCAATAAAGGCTTGGTCTGATTCAACCTCAGTAAAAGTAGTAACGTTACCAGGTACTACATCAGACTTAGCCACTTCCACTAATTTCTTTAAACCTTTGATTGCTTCAGGACTATTCACGGCTACGTTCCCACTTTTATCGATAAACGCTCCGCCGTAAGAAGCAACAAATTCTACAGCGTTGCACACAAGTCCTTCATACTGTTTCGATTGGAAAACATAACCAAATTTAGTGTTGCCCTGTCCCTTCTTTTCCTTTGCCTTTGCCAATAGCTCATCCCACGTCTTTGGTACTTCGTCTGCTTTAACTAAATCCTTTCGATAGAAAAGAAGTCCTGCATCAACAAATTTAGGAAGGGCCCATTGTTTTCCGTTAAACTGGGCTGCCCCTAAAGCCCCCTGGTTATATTCATTTAAGTTAATTCCATCTTGCTGGATAAAGCGGTCAAGTGGAAGCACATAGCCAGCTTGTGCAAATTCAGCAGGCCAAATTACATCCATATCAATAACATCAATTTCAGAGGATTTTGCATTAAAAGCGGTTATATATGCATCATGCTGCTTTCCTGTATCGGAGGGCATTTCCCGGAACTGGATATCAATATTTGGATGTGTCGCTTCAAACGCTTCGACCATTTTTTCTGTTCCCTTTGTAACATCCTTTCCGCGTGCATACACGAGTTTTACTTTTTGCTCGGCCGCGGTCTTTGTCTTGTCACCAGCTGGCTTTTCCTTTGTGCTTGTTTGATCGGAACTACAGGCAGCAAGTGCCAAGGATAAAGTAGCAAAAACGGCTAAAAGTTTGGCTTTATTAGATTTTTTCATGTTCTTCCCCCTATATTGAAATCGATTTCAATTTTGACATTGTTGAATCTCTAATTACCAAATCATAGGGTAATAGAATCTCTTGGTGGTTGAGTTCTTTCTTAAAAGCAATAAGATCAATCATTACTTCCATGGCTGTTTTTCCAAGTTCTTCAATGGGTTGTTTAATGGTTGTGAGTGCGGGTTCTATCACTTTGCAAATTGGCTGGTCATCAAAGCCAATGATCGCAATATCATCTGGCACACTTTTACCTACCGCCTTAGCTGCCATGATCATTCCAGCCGCCACTTGGTCACTTCCCGTAAAAACTGCTGTAGGTACATCTTTCAAATACATCATCGATCTAAAAACCCTTTTACCATCTTCAAGGTCGAATACATTTGAAAAAATCCATTCGTCTTGAACCAATAGTCCTTTTTCCGCCAGCGCTTTCCTGTACCCCGCTTGTCTATCCTTAGCTAAGTTACTTTTATCGCCACAGGTGCATGCGATTCGCTCATGGCCCTGTTCGATCAAGTGCCGTGTTCCTATGTAGCTGGCCTCAAATTGATCCATTCGAATGATCGGCACTTTTGTATTTCTTTCATATTCATTGCACAAAACCATGGGGCCAAACGCTGCAAATGGTTCAATTTTTCTCCACTCATTTTCATAGGAAGTTAAGATTAAACCGTCTACTTGTTTTCTTCTTAATAGCTCCAGAAAATCAAGTTCTTTCTGTTTGCTATATCTCGTTTGGCAAATAAGTAATTGAAGATGGTTCTTTGTTGCTACCATATCCATCGATTCCAGTAAGTAAGCAAAAAATGGATTTGTAAGGACTGGAACTATTATGGCAATGGTATCTGTTCTTTGATTCCGAAGCCGCTGAGCAGTTGTATTTGGAACATACTTTAACGACTCCATTGCTTCACGAACTAACTTTTTTTTATCTTCTGTAACATTTGGGTGATTGTTAAGCACCCTTGAAACGGTTGCTCTTGATAGCCCTGCTCGTTTTGCTACATCAGCAATGGTTGCCAAACAAAATTCCCCCTTTTCCCTCCTTTAAAAAGATATTCTCTCTAGTTGTAATCGTTCTCAGTAAGCGATTACATTTTTACTTTAATGGATTACCCTTCCAATTTCAATACATACTTTCAGAAAAGTTATAGATTTCAAAAAAATATTTTTATACTGTAAAATCTAGCTAGTAAAAAAAGAAAATGACCTAGTTTGATAACAAACAAACCAAGGTCATTTTCTTTTAATTACCATTCTATTAATTTTGAATAATTCTTCTTGCTACTAATAATAAGACATAGACCATCTAATGAAAACATATACTATTCTGCTATTTTTGTAATCGGGCTTCCTACGAATACAAAAGAAAAAGCATTCCACGCTGTACGTACTTCGAATGCTTTTCTTTTGGAACTTTATTTAATTGCAGTTGAAAAGGTCCACTGCTGGCGCTCTAGATCCGGGTTCCTATCGTTTAGGGTCAAAATGCCCGCTTCTGATATTTCAAGTGCCTTCCCGTTATGAACAGATGTAATGGTTACCGTACCATTATCATTTTTTGTAAGAATCCAGCGCTGATTGTTATAGCCAAGATAATTGTAGAGCTGAATTTTATTTTGCCCTGTATCCAGGTCAAGTGCCTTTCCCTCCTCAGTGCGAATTGAATAAGAAGCGTATTCGTCACCCGTTGGTACTAAAGTCCAGCTTACAGCTTTGTCAGAATCAATTATTGTTACAGGCTCACCATTCTCTGACTTAGCTGTATAAAGCGCTTTGCCTAATGCCTTATTTGTAAAGCTTGTAACGGTTAAATCGGCCGAAGACAGATTGCTGACATTCACATTCTGATAGGAAACTTGCCCTCCAAATACATTTAACCCAAAATGTCCTTCTGCAAAGGTCCCATCCTGTAAATCGATGACTTTCTGGCCATCCACATAGATCTGGATGTGAGGACCTTTTGCTTCGATTTTCACCTTATATGTCTTTCCTGGTTGAATAAAGGCGGGGACTTTCGCAATGGTCATTCGGTCCTCAAAGCCACCATCAATCTTGTAAAATAATCGAAAAGCCTTCATATTAGGATCAAGATTGAAGTAATAACCGCTTCTGCCATCTTCACTTGCCCGGAAAAGAATAGAACCTGCCCCTCCTGATTGTCCCAGCATCATATCTGTTTCATACGTAAAGTCTCCCGCTGTTTCCTTGGCCACATAGTTGGCATCACTTGTATACGTACCACGAATTCCATTTTCGGTAACGGTCCAGTGGGAGACTGAAAGATCAGATTTCCATCCTGTTAGATTCGTATAGAATTCACCCTCATACACTCTTACCACAACACTTGCAGAAGCCTTTCCATTTGGTTCAGAGGCGGTAATAATGGCTTCTCCTTTGCTTCCCGCTTTAAGTACAGCTTTGGAGTTAGCTGAGGAGGCAACCTTCACCACATTCGGATTACTCGATTTCCACTCTATTGGCTGCGTTCCCTTTCCTTTTCCGTTTTTCACGGAAGCAAATAAAGTGAGAGAATCACCTATATTCATCTCTCTTTGATTTGAATCCATAACAATACTGGTGCCCTCATCACCGTATGGGTTCCAGGTATTGGATAGCGAATGGACTTTTAAGGATACAACCTTCACCTCGCCGCCCTTTGTGTAGAAGTTGATGCTGCGACTTGATGGATCAGGGAAAATGACATCAGAAAAAACTACTTTTCCATCATTAGCAAATACCTCAATCGAAGAATCATCTACAAATAGATTCAGTTTGATACGTTTATTATCTAGTTTTAAAGGTGCTTCATGTAAAGTGGAAAACAGGCTTGAGAAATCAGTTTCTCCTGAATCAGCACGATCGACAAATAATTGGTTTTCCTCTGTTTTGTACCCAACAACCGTTTTTTGGCCAGCCCCTTCACGAACATGAAATCCAAATTCGGTTGTTTTACTGTCAGCAGGGATTTCAATCTCCGCTTCTATTTCAAAAGCGCCTGAATAGATTCCCTTCATCAAATTCGAAGCATTGATTGGACTGACTACCTTATTTTGCGCTTGAAAAATGGTACTTCGAATGGTCTGAAGTTCCTGAATCGGTGTCTGTGCAAGTCTGAGTCCATCATCTGTTTTCACCAAACTTACCTCTCTTGGAATGGTCAGTTCTCCCTTCCAGCCCGTCGTTGGGAATGCAAATGGATAATCCCAGTTGGTCATCCACGCCAACATTACACGGCGGTTTTCCGGCATATTGGCAAAGGACGTCGACGCATAGAACTCCTTCCCGTAATCCGTTTTCAGCACCGCACCCGCTGGATTATCATTAATAAATTTTCCCTCTGCTGTTAGATTACCAATAAAATACTCCGCATCGGATCCTTGGGTCTTCGGATTGGCTCCTGTACTGATCATCAGAACCCATTTCTTCTCCCCTGTACCGTCTACTAAAAGTTCGAAAAGATCAGGGCATTCCCAGACACCACCGCGAACATAATCTCCATAACCAAAATTATCGGTAAGCTTCCAATCTATTAAGTTAGTTGAAGTAAAGAAACGAATGTGGTCTCCTCCAGATACAACCATAATCCACCGATTGTTCGTCTCATCTCGGACCACTTTTGGATCACGGAAATCCCACCCGCCTAGATCGTCACCATTTTTACCCGGATTCTCGATAACGATGGGGTGCTCTGTTGAATACTTCCATGTACGCCCTTGATCGGTACTATAGGCAAGACCAACCCGCTGATTACCATTAGGTCCATCTGGGTTAAATGAAGTATAGTAGGCAATCAGCCCTTTACCACCAGCATTAGTGAATAAACCTGAGGCATTTGTTACATCTGCTATGGCAGAACCGGACCATACATGTCCGTAATCATTCCATGGTAACGCAATAGGAAGCTGCTTCCAATTTATCAGATCTTTACTTACTGCATGAGCCCAAGTTCCTCCATCCTGATGGAACAAATGATACTCACCTTCAAAATAGACGAGTCCATTTGGATCACTTACAGAGCCGCGGGCTGGAGTATAATGATAATCTGGCCGATATTTTTCCGTATAATAGCTTGATGCTGGAACAAGATAAGTATCTTGGAAGTATGCAGTCCCTGATGCAACGGTAAAACCGGCAAAGCCTGTGCTGTAACTCGTATCCGTCACAATTATCGCTGCATCCGTATACCCATCAACATAAAGTTTAATTTGATTGCCGTTTGTGATAATTTCAAGATGGTGTATGGTACCTTCTTGAGTCTGAAAGTCGCGGGCTGATGTTTTAAGTACAGTACCGTCCGCTTTCTCTAATTGAACTTTGACCGAGTTTCCTTCTTTGATAAGTACCGCTTGATACCCCGTAGTTCCTTGCTCATTTGTACGAAATAATAGGCCAGCTTCCGCTAGATCTTGGTCAAATGATATATTTCCTTCAAGAACAAAGTCGCTTTCACTTCTTTTAAAGATTTGCTTGGCTTTCACCCAATCAACGGCAATTCCCTTCAACCCTTTGATGTTTGGTTCCCAGCTTCCTTCCTTATATTGAAAAGATCCTAGATTGCTAGATAGTTTGCTAACGTTTACATTTTGGAATAAGGCAGATCCGTCCCATACGTTAAGACCAAGAAACCCTTTCTTATATAAATCGTTATGGACATCAAAGACAGGAGCATAATGATCCCCCCAATAAACCTGGAGATGATCACCAACCGCTTTTACCTTCAGGTGATAGATTCCTCCTTCTTGCAGGTTCACTTGGTGTTCGACTTTTAATCTCGACTCATCACGAGCATCACGAAGACGAATAATTCCCGCATTTGGCACGATTTGCAGCATGTACGAGTCCCAGCCATCTTCATTTGATCGGAACACTAATGTGGAGTCTGCGTTCTTGTCGATGATTTTTACATCGGCTTCATAAATAAAATCTTCAGTTGTAATACCCGATATCGCCATGACATTTTCTTTAGGTTCTGAAGTGAGCAAAAGTCCCTGCTCTGTGTCTTCTAATGTGCCTTTCCCTTTCACTTGCCAGTCTCTTAGATTCGTATTTGCTTTGGTTGCGTTGTCAATAATAGTTGAACCCTCCCCGCTTTCTGACGATTCAGTTGCCCTTCCTGTCGTAGGATGAGTAAAAATCGTTCCCATTGCAGCTGCGATAAGCACGATTGACAAAAATACAAAAGTCCATTTTTTCAAAGTCCATTTCATCCTTTACCCTCTCTTCCAAATACAATAATTACTAGATTCATATTTTTATTTGAGCTCGATTATAATTTCACTTCTTTAGATTCCATCTCATCAAAAACTGTACTTTCATACTTGTGCTTTTTACCAGTTAGGATGTCTTTAACTTTGACTGGCTGGCCAATTGTTGCGGATTCTAGCGCAGCAAATACAACTCCTAATGCTTCTAGGCCTCTTTGGGCACAAGAAATAGGTATCTTGTTTTTAACTATTGCATCCCATAACTCTACATAGGAGTGGGCTAATGGATGTTTAACAATATCCGATGCATATCTTTCAATTAGCTCTGGTATTAATATTCTTTTTCCATCTTCAAGTGCTACATGCTGCCCCGGACGAAGACATCCTTTATTCCCATAAATCCACACACCTCCGGTTCCTTCACCATGGGCTGATGTGGCACACATCCAATGTCCAAGTCCCCCATTATTAAATTTGAATACTGTTACTGCCGTATCCTCTCCAGTAGGTTTAATTGTCACTTCACCATTACTTAATTCTTTTTCAAAAATTTCTGTATAGGCAAAAACCTCATCAATCACTCCGTTAATTTCAGTAAAGAAGTGTGTTCGATGTACACCGTGATCATTAATCCAGCCAGCCCCAGCTTTACCCTTCATATGCCTCCACGGAGTACCAGCGAAAAATCCTCGATTTAGGGAAACTGTCGCATAATCCATAATTAAAGAAACAGAACCAATTATTCCATCTTTTACAGCCTTCACCATCGCAACATTTGCTGCACCTAACACACTTGGTTCTGAAACTGTTAGAACACGATTATACTTTTTGGCATCAGAAATCATTTTCTGACCAAAAGAAGGGGAAATTGCTAACGGCTTTTGCATTTGCACATTTACCCCCGCAGTAAAACAATCTTCAGCTACTGTATGATGCAAATCATGGTTAACCAGAACAGATACGGCATCTAATGGTTCTTTTTCTAACATCACACGATAATCAGCATATACAGCCGGCCGTTTTCCTAACCGTTTTTCCACCTCTAAGGCAAAATGTTCAGCTCTTTCTATCTGAATGTCACATACTGCTGACAATTCAAATGTTTCGAGTCCTTTGTTCTTTAACTCCGCTAATCCTTCAACATGTTCAATTGCAATAATTCCACATCCTATAAAGCCTAATTGCATGAAATGCCCTCCTATTATGTGATTTATGCTCAATTAATGAAAGAAAAAGGGCAGGTTCACTCAGGTTGAAATCTGCCCTTACTCAAATAAATCATTTAATTTGAAATAACAATAAACTTCAGCAGTTCAGAAAAAGCAAGACTGGATGTAGTCATTAAAAAATCGAAGCCAATTGAACGATCGCTAACGAGGCTAATTTAACTTTCTTATCTGTGGTATATAATTCAATCGCCGTGCTTTTAGGATCAGGGAAGATTAAATCCGTGATCACCACTTGGCCATTGTTCGCAAAAATTTCGACAGATGAACTATCAACAAAAATTTGCAGTTTAATTCTATTATTTTCCGACTTTAACGAAGCTCCATGCATACAAGGAAAATATTCGTTAAATTCAGTAACCCCCGAGTTAATCCGATTAACAAAAAGGAATTCATTTACAGCGTCATATCCTATTATGGTCTCCTTTGAATCAGAATTGCGAAATTTGATACCAAATTCTGTTTCCGACTGCAGTTCAAATTCAGCAATAATTTCTAAAAGATTTCCACTAACGTCAACTGAAACATTTTTCTCTGGTTTAAGAATGAACTGATCCCATGACCGTTTTTCCCCTCTGATTTTTTCAAGCTCAGCCACTGGAGCTTGAATAAGTCTAACGCCATCGGAGGTTTCTTTTAATGATAACTCCCTCGGAAGGGTCATGGCACTTCTCCACCCGACGGTTGGGGTTTCATTCGCATATTTCCAATTACTCATCCAGCCAATAAAGAGCCTCCGTCCATCTTCATGTGGAATATCTGACCATGTTACTCCAGCATAATTATCTCTTCCATGGTCAAGCCAAAGAACTGTGTCATCAGAGTTATCATTGGTGAACGAGATACCATCAAATTCACCGATAAAGTACTGTGTTCTTGAACCCTCAGCAAATGCAGTATCATTACCAATACTTACAATCATCACCCATTTGCTCGAATCCTTATTTCCGTCAACCGGTAACTTAAAGATGTCAGGACACTCCCAGACACCAGCATGGGATCCAGCTTGAGCACCGAATTCACTAGCAAACTCCCAAGATATTAGGTTGTCTGAACTATAAAACCTTACATGGTTCCCCGCAGCCAGAACCATTATCCACTTATTCTTATCCTCATGCCAGAATACTTTCGGATCACGGAAATCAGTGATAGATTCCTCCGTTAATACGGGATTCTCCTCATATTTAGTCCAAGTACGGCCATGATCCGTACTATAGGCAAGACTCTGTCTCTGCCTTGATCGATCTGAATCCGGATATTGGTCAGCATGTGTAAAAATCGCTACTAGACCAGAAGCACCTTGAAAAAATCCTGTTGAATCATTCCAATCAACTACCACACTGCCAGAAAAAATATCACCATGCTCGTCAGGTTCCAATGCGATAGGAAGGTGATTCCATTGGATTAAATCCTTACTAACGGCATGGCCCCAATGCATCGGACCCCATGTTGTTCCGTAAGGATGATGCTGATAAAACAAATGGTACTCCCCGGCATAGTAAACCATCCCATTTGGATCATTCATCCAGTTTGATTCCGGTGAGAAATGATACTGCGGACGAAATTTTTCTTTCACATCAGTTTTATTCATTATGATTCAATTCTCCTGTTCACATAGAATTTGGTTGTCTCTTAATGCATTAATTTCTTCCAGGGATGGCATAGCAGGGATCGCCCCTTTTTTCGTTGTTGCTAATGCTCCTACTGCATTTGCAAATGATACCATTTGCTCTACATCTTCCAAACTCAAATTAGATAGCAAACGATTATTCTCAAGTATTTGATAAAGGATGCCCGCTAAAAAGGCATCTCCTGCACCTGTTGTATCGATTGACTCTACCTTATAACCACTGCATTTTCCTACTTTTTCTCCTAATCGAAAATAACAACCCTCAGCCCCCATCGTAACGAAGATTAATTCGGTATGGTATTGTTTATAAATATAATCTGTTCCCGTATGAGGGTCTTTCGAGCCGGAGATAAATTCAAGCTCCTCTTCAGATATTTTTAAAACATTGGCATATTGTAAACCTACATTAAACATAGCCTTTGCATGACTTAAACTCTCCCAAAGATTCACTCTTAAATTAGGATCAAAAGAGATGAGATGACCCTTTTCTTTCGCATACTTAAGCGCCATTAAAGTGGCAGAAGCAGCAGGTTCGTGTGTCATTGATATCGACCCGAAATGGAAGATACGCGTATGATCTAGTAACTCTAGATTGACTTCTTGCTCTTTTAACATCATATCCGCCCCAGGATTACGATAAAAACTGAAAGACCGATCCCCCTGTTCATCTAAATGTACAAAAGCTAGTGTTGTATTTGTCTCATTCGAGAACACAAGACCCTTCGTGTTGATGTTATTCTTCCCTAAAACAGAATGTAAATAATGACCAAACTGATCATTACCTACCTTACCAATAAACGCAGTTTTTTTTCCTAACTTAGCTAGTGCTGCAAGAACGTTTGCTGGGGCTCCTCCTGGATTCCTTTCAAACTGAACTTCACCAGTTTCTGATTTACCTGCTGGCGTAAAGTCTATCAATAATTCACCCACTGCCGTTACATCGAACATGTCTACTCACCTAACTTTATAAAAAATAAGCCGAACAGAAACGAAATTCTGTTTCGGCTTGGAAGGTCATTCTTTCATTTAATAATCTACTAACTTATTCCCCAGCATTATACTTATCTAGAGCTTTTTGTTTAATGTCTAATAGCTTTGGAAGTCCGTTTTTGTCCAATTGTTTTAAATAGTCGTCCCATTGTTTTTCAATACCACCTTTTAAAATCCATTCCGCTTTCTTTCTTTCCACATATGGTTTTACTACTGTCTCTAGTTGTGTTAATTGATCTTGATCCTCTTTATTTAAGAAAATTGGTGGATAATTATAGGTTGCTTTCATAAAAGGAACATATATTTTATGCAGGATATCAAGTCTCCATGCAGCATCATCTGGCATGGTCGTAACCGTTCCATAGTAGTTATTTAAAACGGCCAAAGGTCCATCAACATTTGTTTTTTGTCTAATATCCCAAGGTGAAGCGGAACCAAGCGGTAAATGTTTTAGAGAACCATTGCTGGTAAGTTCAAAGATATTTTGTTGCTTCTTATCTCCATAAGTACCCCAGTTATTTTGTACAGATTGAATTGGTTCATAAGCCTTGTCAATCCATTTTGCTGTTAATTCAAGATTCTTGTTTGCACTTGTAACGACCATTCGGCCCCTATCAAAACCATATCCATTGGTCCTTGCTACATTGATCTGCCCATCTGGTCCTTTTAATGGAGGAAGTGGAACATAATCTTCATTATTACCAGAAATATTGGCTCTGTCCCACGTAAAGTATAAGCCGTAGCGACCGTTTTTCCCTTTGGCCACATACGTATTCCAATCTTGCGTAAAGGCCTCCTTATCGATTAAACCCTTTTGTTGAAGCTGGTGAAGCCATTCAATTCCCTTTTTATATCCCTCTTGGTTTGCTGTATACATGACTTTTTTATCTTCAGATACTACATAATGATCATAGTTATCGCCTGATCCGAAGGCACCTAAGAGCATAGCCGGATCTTCACCGCCATGGTTGATCATGAACGACATTGGAATGATATCATTTTTCCCCTCAGGCTTCTTTTCTTTAAACGCAATTAAGACTTTTTCTAACTCATCAGTAGTTGTCGGCATTTTTAAACCTAACTCATCTAACCATTTCTTATTAATCCAAGGTATGTCATCTAACGCTTGAATCGCTTCTTTCCCACTGCCAAGTTCCTCGATCCATGGGAAGGAATAGATATGTCCATCCGAAGCAGTGATTAATTTTTTATATTCCGGACGAGTATCTAGAACTTTCTTGAAATTTGGCATATATTTTTCAATTAGTGTTTCTACAGGGACAATAACTCCTTGTTTCGCGTATCTCAGAATATCATTATCGCTTAAGCCAGCATGAAAAACGGCATCCGGCAGGTCGCCGCTAGCAAGCTCCAAGTTTCTTTTATCTCCAAATTGTTCCCAAGGATAATTCGTCCAATCGATATGAACATTTGTATCTTTTTCTACTCTTTTCCAAATTAATTTATCATTTGGATCCTTTGGCGCAATTGGTGAACTTTGTGTTAAAAATTTAAGTGTCACCTTTTTATCTAATGGAAAATTGATATTTTTCAGTTCATACTTTGGTGATGAATTGGCCCCATCTGCCTCTTTTTTCGAACTGGCGGAATTCGAACAACCTGAAGCTAGTAAACTTGTAACAAGCGCTGCTGTTATTAAAAAACTCATCTTTTTCTTTTTTTTCATAATCCCTTCACCCCATTTATTAATTTGGCTGTGTTAATGGTTATTGTTGATTTTCAGCGTTGATTGGAGCGGAAATCAACATTCAAGATTAACAGAGCCATTAATTTAAAATTAATTTTTTAACCCTTTATTGAACCCACCATTACTCCTTTTTCAAAGTACTTTTGGAAGAATGGATAGATTATTATTAGCGGCAAACTGGAAATGACAATACTTGAATACTTGACCATTTCCGCAATTTGCTGCAGCTGGGCTGTGTTTTGTGCGTCTTGAATCATGCCAGGTCTAGGCTGCATTTGAACAAGAATTGATCGAAGGACAATTTGTAAGGGCTGTAAATTCTCGCTTTTTAAATAAATCATGGCATCAAAATAAGAATTCCACTGTGCGACAAATTGATATAACACTAATACCGCTATGATTGGTTTACTTAATGGAAGCAGTATTTTAAAGAAAAACTGGATTTCCGATGTACCGTCAACAATAGCGGCTTCTCGTAATTCATCTGGGATGCCTTGAAAGTAGGCTCTTGCTAAAATAATGTTCCATACATTTACAGCACCTGGTAATAAAATGGCCCAAATCGTATCCAGCATATTTAAATTTTTGACTAGCAGATACGTTGGGATTAATCCCCCGCCAAAAAACATCGTTATAATAAAGAGAGTCATCATTAGTTTTCTGCCGACAAAATCCTTCCTTGATAATGGATAAGCGGCGAATAACGTGATTGTAACTGAAATAATCGAAAAAGCCGTGGAGTAAAAAAGTGAATTCCTAAAACCTATTAATAGTGATCCATCTTTAAATACTCGTGAATATCCCTGAAGTGTCCATTTGGATGGATTAAGGGTAATCCCACTGTTTAACAAAGTTGCTGGATTTGTAAACGATGCCAAAATGACATAAATTAAGGGGATTAAAATAGCAAATACGATTAAGGTCAGGATAATCCCGTTTGTTGTTAAGATGACTTTATCAGCCCTCGTTTGATGCTTAAACATACCTCTCACCTCCATCTAGTAGATTTATATACCTTCTCCTTCATTTAACCGTTTTACGATTTGGTTAACGCTGATTAGTAAGATGACATTAATCACTGCGTTGAAAAGGCCAATTGCTGTTGAGTAACCATAGTCCCCCATCTGCAAGCCAATTTTATAAACATAGGTAGGCAATATTTCAGATGTAGGAAGGTTCATTGATGTTTGCAATAAATACGCTTTTTCAAACCCAAGGCTCATGATGTTTCCGGCAGCTAAAATAAATTGAATCACCATAATCGGTTTAATCGTTGGCAAATCGATATGACGTATTTGCTTCAATATATTAGCTCCATCTATTTTTGCAGCATCAATTAAGTCCTGGCTTACATTGGAAAGTGCTGCTAAGTAAACAATCGAGGCCCAACCTGCAAATTGCCAAATATCACTTATAATATAGATCGACCTGAAATAACTAGGTTCTGTCATGAAAGAGATACTGTCTCCACCCAAAAAAGTGATGAAACGATTAACAGGTCCAACCGGTGATAGGAAAATAAAAACAATCCCAACTACCACAACGACTGAAATAAAATTTGGAGCATATAAGACTAATTGAATATTTTTCTTAATGGACACTCTTTTAATTCGATGAATCATAAGTGCTAGAATAATAGGTACAGGAAAGCCAAATATTAATCCAAAGGCACTTAATTTTAGGGTGTTCTTTAAGAGATCCATAAAATCTGGGGTGCTCATGAACTTCTCGAAATTCTTCCATCCAATCCACGGACTACCCATAATTCCTTGTAGTGGATTAAAATCTTTGAAGGCAATAATGGCTCCGTACATGGGTACGTATTTAAAAATAATAAGCAGGATTAAGGCTGGAAGAACAAGTAGATATAATTGATAGTTGGTCTTCATATACTTTAAATTCCTCGACATTTTGGTGCCCGCTTCTGCTTTCCTTACTTCGTTTGAACCATTCTCTACCTTTTGGTATATCTGTTCCACAATTGTATCCTCCTCTCAGGGGTATTTTCTTCTTCTGGCTTTACTTTAACAAAATGGCTCCTATGAATATTTCAATATTTTCGGTTTAAGGTATTTAATAATTTCGGCACTTTGAAATCGGTTACTTTTTTGAAACAAATGGCTGTGTTAATCTTAATTGTTGATTTCCTCTACAGGCGCTTCGCTTTCCGCGGGCGGTCCGGAGACCCCGTACTCCCGCAGGAGTCTGCGCGCCTTCCGCTCCAATCAACATGCTTAAAATTAAAATAACCTTTAACACAGCTTAATAAATAAAAAAACCTCTAGTTTTGAACTAGAGGTTACTTTTTATGGGTTCTGGATTTGTTTTAAACTAGTGTTAATCTTCTCCACCGCTTCTTCGGCCGAAGTTCGAACATCATACCCACCAAGCCCCACTTCTTCAAATAAGGTCTTTAGGGCTTCGCTGATCACAGGATAAGCCGGGGTAACCGGGCGGTTTTTAGAAAATTTTTGTGCTTGTTGTAAAAAGATATTTTTAGGATATTGATTAAATTCAGGAAAGTCTTTCGCAACAGAGTATCTAGCAGGTATATCACCTGTTTCCTCGACATACATTTTTATCCCTTCATAACTTGTAACATATTTGATAAACTCCCAAGCTTCCTTTGAGTATTTAGTTTTGGAGGAGATACCGAGGGCCCATCCTCCATTTGGAACAACTTGATACTTCTCTTTTGGCAAAGGGGCAACTCCAAAATCTTCACCTAATTTAAACTCAGAACTATTTTCCAAATCCTTCAATGCCCAAGAGCCAAGAACAGTCATCGCGAGTTTCCCTGATATAAATGGATCTGGTGGTAATTCAAAACCGGCAACTTTATCTTTATAATATAAATCTTGATAGAATTGCAGGGCTTTTAATGCCTCTTTTGAATCCAAATACCCGCTTGCAGTTGTACCATCTGGACTTAGCGCGTCCGCTCCAAACTGCCAAAGGAGAGGCATTTTAAAATAAGCAGGAGACTCGCCATCATTAAAGCCATCTGCTGGATCAATCCCATACACTCCCTTTTCAGGATGGGTTAGTTTCTTGGCAATCTGCAGCACTTCCTCCCATGTCATTGGCTTATTGGGATCGCCTGACGGAAAAGGTATGCCTGCCTTTTTAAAAAGCCGCTTATTATAAAATAATGCAATACTAGATTCAACGAGAGGAGCCAAGTAAATGTCCCCCTGAAAACTCATTCCTTTTAATGTCGATTCAGGAATATCCTCAATATTTCCCTCGTTTCTCATATATGAGTCGAGTGATGATAATGAACCTGTATTGGCATAAAGCGCCAAGGTTGGGCTGTCAATCGTCAGGACATCAGGAGGGTTTCCAGTGGCAAGCTCGGTTCGCAGTCTTATTTCATAATCACTATAAGGAAATGATTTCATATGAACTTTAATAGCAGGATGAGCTGCTTCGAAAGAAGAAACTATTTTTTCATAAGCTCTATTTTCTGCTGCATTTCCATTATTGCGCCAGAAGGTTAGCACGATTGGGTTGGTTTTATTTGGTTTTTCAACATTTTCTGTTTTACTGCTAGAGAATGTACCAAGGAAAGATAGCGCATACAAGGAACTACTTATAAGTAAAATGGTAAAAGTAATCAAAGATAACCATTTTTTCATCTACATTCCCTCACCTTCCTGCTTTAAAAAGTAAACTTATGAATCTAGTGAGTTTCGGAACTCAACAGGGGTTTGTCCAAAATACTTTTTAAAAACGGTACTAAAATATCCTGAGTTAGAAAAGCCAGTCAAGTTTGCCACATCAATGATTTTAAGCTGTTTATCTTCCAGGAACTGCCGGGCCTTCTGTAGTCGTAATTGAACAAGATAATCGCTGAAATTCTGTCCAACAGTATGTTTAAACGTTTCGGATAAATGTGCACTATTGATATGAAAGAGTTCTGATAGCATGGAAAGGGAAATTTCACTTGCGTAATGCTGTTCCAAATATTGCTGAACACTTGCTACGATAACCTTTCCGTTCGAAAAACGCGCTACATGGACCTTCTCGATAATTAGCTTCGCTAATTGAAGAAGATGCTCAATTACTTTAGTTTGCGAATTGAGTTCCCAAATGCTTTGCTGACAATTCCACATTACCCTTTGAAAATCATTTGTTTCGATATTATATTTTCTTGCGAGTGAGCCTAACAAAAATAACACTCGATTAGCCGCAAAGGTAAAGGACATAATTGAGAGGTTTCGGTTCCCTTCCAATAAAATGTATATATTTTCTTTAAATGCCTCGTAATTGACACTTTCAATTCCATTAGTTAACTTCCTTTCAATCTCGGGTGAAAACTCAAATACTTCTTCTTTTACATTCGCCCCATCCAATACCTGTGATTGTGAGCCGAGTTGGCTTTGGCTCCATGCAAGTAAACTTGAAATATAACCAGTCTTAAAATTTGTAATTCCACAAATAACATTTCCAATTCCCACAACCGTTTCTAATTTCAAGAGTCTCTTAACCGTCTGCTGTATTTCCTTTACTAGTCTTGAAGGACTGTCTCTATTGTCGGAATCGAGAACCTTTAAAAATTGAATCATATTTGCATAACTAGGGTCATAAAATGAAAACGTTTTGGGATGATCTTTTGCAATTTCTTTACATAACATCTGAAAGGGAAGCCATAGTTCCTTTAATCGATTCGAATTGTATTCCTTTTCTCTTATTTCTACCGTAACAAATTGTACTTCTGCTTTTTCATTCACAAGATCTTCTAACTGCAATTGGCGCAATCTCTCTGTTACCATGTTTAGCTCTAGCCATTCCTCTTTTACAAGGTAGAGTAAATATTGCTCCTGAACTTCTTGAAGCTGAGAATGAACAAGCCTGCGCAATCGAGCCGATTCTGCTTGAATCCGCTTCTCTTCTTCCACTTCCTTACGAATCTTACTCAATACCTCTATTAATTCATCAGGGGCAACGGGTTTCAACAAGTAGTCTTTGACCCCTTCTTTCAATGAACCTCTTACATATTCAAAATCAGAATAACCCGATAAAACAACTACCCTTACGTTCGGAAATTCTTGCTGACAACGTTTCGCTAATTCAATTCCATCCATAATCGGCATCCTCATATCCGTAATAACCAAATCGATATTCAAATCCCGAAGCAATTCAAGCGCTTCTGCTCCATTGGACGCCTCTCCTGCTATTTGGAATCCTTCTTCTTCCCAGTTCACTTTCATTCGTAAGCCTTTACGAATCTGAATCTCGTCATCTGTGATGATCACCTTCAACATGTCTATCACCCCGATCTGTATTGATACAAAACGTAATCCGTGTGCCAGCATTCCTTTCAGTTTCAATCGTATATGAGAAATTTGGACCATAGTAAAGTTTCAAACGACTTAGTACATTTCTAAGTCCAATACTGCTTCCTTTACTCATAAGGACACTATTTATATTATTCTTCGTTTCGACACTCATTAGATCGGAGATCACTTCTTCAGACATTCCGATCCCCTTATCTTCAATAACAATAAATACTAAATGGTTACTTTGCTTGGTTTTAATGAAAATTTCTGCGGACGTCTTTTCAATAAAACTATATTTCACAGCATTCTCGACGAGCGGCTGCAAAATAAATTTAATAATAGGAAGACCTCTTGTCTCTAAATCTTCTTCAATCTCAATTAATATAGCATCTTCATATCTTAGCTTTAATATTTCAGTGTAACTGTGGATATACTTTAACTCTTCTCCCAAATTTACTATATCACTATGCGTGTTCAAGGAATATCTCATCATTCGGCCTAAGTGAACACTTACATCCATAACCTGTTTATTTTTTCCTTGCATAGCTAATCCACCAATAATTTCAAGCGTATTATTTAAAAAGTGTGGATTGATTTGTAATAATAAGGCTTTATATTCCGCATCTTTTTGGCGTAAATTAGCCTCATATTCGGTTTCAATTAAATTCTTCAAACGATCAATCGTCTGATTAGAGACTGTTATTAGGTAACCCACCTCGTTATTAGCTGATTTTATAATTGGCATAAAGCGTTTGGCACCGGAAAAATCACCGTTTTCAATACACCTCATTGCTTTTGCCAATTTACCTAAAGGGCTAACAATATTCGAAGAAATCATATAAGAAGCTACAATTGTTATTAAAAACACGATTGCACTAGTTAACAGCAGGTTCCGTTGTAAACGCGTGACCTTAGCGAATAATTCAGACTTGGTAACTTCACTAATTAAAATCCAATCTCCTACCCCTAACTTTTGATAAAAAACTAAATATTTTTCTCCATGATCATCCGTTTGGATTAATCCCTTTTGATTTTTAGCATCGCTTAATTTAATTAAGGTTTGTTTCAAAACCATTTTAGGAGTTCGGATCTTTCCAGGCAGGATATTTTCGCCATTATGATTGATCAAATAAGCATGTCCGTTTGTTCCAATCTTGGTTTTATTCAACGATGTTTCAAGCAATTCTGAAGGAAAATTCACCTTAATCATTCCATATGTATCAAATGTATTCATATCGAAGAGGGGTAAAATATAGCTATTAATGTTACCTTGAGTTGGCTGAAATAAATCAATATGCGACTTAGTATATCGCTGTTTATTTTGAGAATAGTCTTTATACCAAGCTGCTTGATTTAAGTTTGAGATATTTCCCCAAATCCCTGTCCCATCATTCAAAACAACTGAAATCGACATGCCATTTGAATTGTTTACCATCATCGACGATAGCAGCATTTTGAGTTGATTCTTCTGTAGCAGCCTCTGTCCCTCGGATATATTGGCATTCTTGCTTTCTAGTTTGATCCATTTTTGTGTCGTTTGGTTCACGAGTACCTGATTTCCTAAATCTTTCGCTTGCGTTGTGATGGAATCAATAAAAAGCGAATATTGGTCCATAGCCTCCACTGTCAGTTCCTGAGTCTGTTCTTCAATGATGGATGTAAACCAACTTGGTATAATAAAGGACAATATAATTAACGGGATTGTTAATAAACAAGTAAATACGATAAATAAACGATTACGTAAGGAAAAAAACATATCAGTCCCCCTGAAGGCTTAAGTAAACCCTTACAGTATTATGCATTTTTTCTAATCAAGTTGTATTATTTATTCAATCTAACATAACCTTTCTCATCCTACCATTAGATTTTTATTGGTCAATCTAAGTCTTAAATAAAAAAAGTGACCCAAAATAGAGATACCCCCCTTTGGGTCACTGCTTATTGAACATATAAAAAAATAAGCAGAATACGAATTCGACTCTGCTTATTTCTGAATAATATGTAATTCCCGATACTCATTGGGCGTTATACCTTCGACCTTCTTAAATACCTTTCGAAAATACTTGTCGTCCTGATAACCGATCATACTGGCAATTTCATAGATTTTCAGTTCACTATTTCTTAATAATGATTTTGCCCGCTCCATGCGGATCTTGATCACATAATCGGAAATATTAACATTAAACTCTTGCTTGAATTTTCTCGAAATATATTCTCTGCTAATATAAAAATGGTCTGATATCTCTTGCAGCTTTACATCCCGATCAAAGTTTGCCTGTAAATATTTCTCTATCTCATAGATGACATTATTGCCTTTCTGGACTGTCTTTCGCTTTACTCTCTTTAAAAAGATGGAAACTTCCCGTAAAGTTCGGTTAATATAAGCTTCCAGCTCGAATGTACCATCCTCGTTAAAAAATGGATCCACCCGATATTCAATATGATTCGACACTTTTACGGCTATATCAAATTGTTTAAACCAGCGATTACTAATATTGAGATACTCATTCTCAAGAAGAAGCAACTGGCTCCAGGCTAGATAATGGCCTTCCGTATAATCTTTAGAAATTCTCTTAATCAAATCTTCAAAAGCCCTGATCTCACTTGCTTGCACAGCTAATTCAATTTCCGATGAATAGGCATAAAGATTTTTTAATTCCGGAGGATGAAGAACATCTTGCCGGTAAACCTTGGTCTCCATACTATCTAATACATTCCTGTTTAATAGCACCTGCTTTGCATGTTGATAAGAATTCATTAATTTGTTCCTTTTATTTACCTCTATTCCAACGGCAATATGACAAGAAACATTTATGACATTCAGAATTGCTTTATAGATGCGTCCCAGCAATTCTTCAATCTGGGTAAACCGATTCCAAAACACAATGACAATTTCACCTTTATTTGCCAGGTAGCGAAAGGCTATGCCGCACTCTTTTTCCTGTAGAATCTCATTCATGACGTTCAAGAGAGTAAAATAGGTTAAATCCCGATCTCCTTGAAAAGCCTCGATTGCCTTCCGATTGATCCGAACTAAAGCGACAAGGTATTTTTGTGCTTTAGTAAAACCAAATTCTTCATACCATTCTTCTTTAAGGTTATCACTATTCAATAATTGAGTGAGTTTCCGGTCCCGGTAAACTGGCTTCATTTCATTTATTAATTGATAGCTGGTTGTTTTACTATTCCGTTCCTCTTCTTCTTGTCTCCACTCCTTTACCACTTTTTCCAACGTTTGGTTTAATATTTCCGGATCAACCGGCTTTAATAAATAGTCTGAACTGCCAAAATGAATGGCTTTACGCATATAGTGGTAATCATCGTAACCAGTGACAACAATCGTTTTGCTAGTTGGCTGATGTTCTTTAATCCACTCTAATAACTGTGTACCATCCATCTTAGGCATTTTCATATCAGAAAAAATGATTTCCGGACGAAGAGTTTGAATAAGCCGGATCGCCTCTTCACCGTTACTGGCCTCATAAATCTCCGTAATGCCATTCTTTTCCCATTCTCCGAGAAGATTAATTCCCTCACGAACGTGTTTTTCATCATCGACGATTAAAACTTTCATGGATGTACCACCTCATTTTGAATATCTTTGGGAATGATTATCGTAACCGTAAATCCGCCTTCTTCGCTGCTGTCCACTTCCATTTCTACCTGACTGCTATAATAAATCTTTAACCGGTCATAAATATTCTTCAAACCAATACCAGCGCTTTTTGACTTTTCGTCACTCTCGTTGCCGGCCAATTCCCGGCGAAGCTGTTCAAGTGCATCCTCCTTAACACCAATCCCGTTATCTTGGACAGAAATGCATAAATAATCGGCATGCTCACCTCTTGCTGTTATGACAATAGTTGCTTTTTCTAGCTTTTGATCAAAACCGTGCTTAAAACAATTTTCAACAATCGGCTGTAAGATCATTTTCGGTACTAGAACCTCTTCTATACTTTTTTCAATATCTAATTCAAACTCAAACTGTTCGTCAAATCGTTGCTTTTGTAAATTAAGATAGGATTTAACATGGTTTACCTCTGCTAAGAATGGGACAATATCATCCTTCATATTCATGCTGTAACGCATGATGTTCGATAATGAGTTTAATAATGAATACACCTGAACCGCCTTTAATTTTAAGGCAAGCGTTCCAATCGACTGAAAAGCATTATAGAGAAAATGCGGATTTATTTGGGACTGGAGAACCCTTAACTGGGAAGATTTATTTTCAATCTCTAGTTTATATTCGCGTTCAATTAATTCATTTATTTTCGAAATCATTAATTTAAAATGCCTTCCCAGCATCCCAATTTCATCATTCCCTAATGACTCAAAATCTGCTTCAAACACACCTTTTTCTACTTTTTTCATATTAGCGATTAATACTTTGATTGGAGCAGTGAGTCTCAAAGAGATGAACATAGTAGCAAATAAAACGATAATAAGTGTAATAATGACAATGATTATATTGGTAAATACAGTCTGCCTCGCTCCTTGATAAAGTACATTATAAGGAATTCTCTTAACAATGTACCAGTTTTTAAACGAATCAGAGAACTTTTGGTAGACAATAACGCCTGAAAATTTTTCGTCTTTCCATTCAAGACTTTTATTACCCTCCGGTTCCTTTTTTAGTTGTTTAAACCAGGCATCCTTATTGGTCTTTCCAATTACGTTGTTTTTTGAAGAATACACGACAACCCCATCTTCATTCATTATGTATAAGTCTTCAATCCCATCCGTATATAACCTTCCCGAAATATCTCTTATCTTGGAGAGATTAATATCAATAGATACAAAGCCTAAAATAGTATCTAGTGGTACATCTCTAATAATCGTATGGAAACTTAAAACCTGATTTTTCTCGGAATTAGGAATCACCGACAAGTTATTGTAACTATAAATCTCATGAGGGGGTTCAATAACGGAAAAGTCATGAGACCGGCTTAAGCGGGAATAGAAGGGATTGGACAAGATACTCTCGTATTTCCCCCTGCCGCTAATCCTGGAGTGATAGTTAGTAAAGGAATCTTTCCCCTTATCTATATAAAGGTGCATTTGTTCGACTTCTGGCCGGGAATTAAAGGTATAGGCAAGCATTCTCCGTACTTCTTCTTGATTACTGCTTAGGTTGTCAGAAATACCAACCCTCATTACCGACATAAATGGTGTATATCGATATAAAACAGTCGACATTTGTGCGACATCTTCTAAATAAGTGCTTAGCTCTGCTTCCCCTTTAACAATTAAATCATGATTCGTAGAGACAAAGCGGTCATTTATTGACTTTGTGGTTTGATAATACGTGATCGTAATGGCAATTCCAAAAGGGAGTATAATGACAGCCATCAGAGTGATAATTAATTTAGTTCGGATTCCCCATTGCATTAGCTCTTGGGCTAGTCCCTAAACTTGAACTAGCCTCCCCCCTTTTCTAAGTGATACTAAATTCCCCACCATTTTAGCACAAGAAAACAACGTAATAAAATGTGTCTATTTTAATATGTAAAAATCGACAGTTCAATATTTTCCACCCTATTGGTCAATGTAAGCCGTTTCATAATTTTTCAAAACCCCTAAAATGAAGGTATAGGAGGTGCAGTCAGTGAATAATCACAGTGAGTTAGAAAGTTCAGCATTACCTGGCAAAGCTAGTATAAAAATTTCAGAGTCATCTTCTTTAAATAAAAAGAAGAAGCTAAAAGACGCAGGGTTGTTTGCCCTATTTGTCGGACCAGTATTTTTAGCGTTTACCATTATTGTCTTAATTCCCTTCTTTACGGGTATCTATTACGCATTCACCGATTGGAACGGAATAACAGGAGATATCAAATGGGTTGGTCTCGACAACTTTAAATACCTATTTACACAGGACAAGCAATTTCAAGATTCCTTTATTCTTACAACCAAATATACCGTTGTAGCCATTGTTTTAACAAATATGATTGGTTTTGGTTTAGCCATCCTAGTTACACAGATGTTGAAAACAAGAAATATATTGCGAACCGTTTTCTTCATGCCAAACATGGTTGGAGGTTTGTTATTAGGCTTTATCTGGCAATTCATTTTTGTTAAAGGCTTTGCTTCACTTGGACAGTTAACGCATATTCCATTTTTCGAATTACCTTGGTTAGGGGATGCTAATACCGCGTTCTGGGGAATTGTCATTGTAAGTGTATGGCAAGGAGCAGGCTACATTATGATTATCTATATTGCAGCCTTGCAAAATGTTCCGCAAGAATTAATTGAAGCAGCTAAAATCGATGGGGCAAACAGATGGCAGATTCTTCGCCATATTACAATGCCACTAGTAGCTCCGGCCGTTACCGTCTGTTTATTTTTAACAACTGCATCATCATTTAAAATTTTTGACGCAAACCTGTCACTAACTGGCGGCGGACCGTTTAAATCGACAGAAATGTTAGCACTTAACATTTATAAGGAAGCATTTGTTAACAACCGATATGGTATCGGTGAAGCAAAGGCATTAATTTTCTTCATTGTGGTTGCTGCAATTACCATCCTTCAAGTAACAATTTCTAAGAAGAGGGAGGTTGAATCATAATGGGAAACAGATATACAGGAAAAACATTTATTGGTGAAATCTTTGCCATCCTACTTGGACTTGTCTTTTTAGTCCCATTTTATTATCTGATATCAAACTCTTTAAAACCTTTTGCAGAGATTCTAACGAACACATCTGCTTTACCAAAAACACTTATGTTCGACAACTATGTGAATGCCTTTGAAAAATTGAATTATCTAAAGGTATTTACAAATTCCGTCATTATTACAGTTATAAGTAACGTTGTTCTGGTTGTTTTTTGTTCGATGGCAGCGTATATGCTGGTTAGAACGAAAAAGAAAATTAGTAATGTAATTTTCATGACTTTCGTTGCAGCGATGATTATTCCGTTTCAATCCATAATGATCCCGCTCATTAGAACAGCTGGTAATTTTGGTTTACTAAACAGTATCTGGGGTCTTGTTATTATGTACCTAGGTTTTGGATCTGGGATGACGATTTTCTTATATCACGGGTTCATCAAAGGAATCCCGGTAGAACTTGAAGAAGCAGCCATTATCGATGGATGTACAAGGTTTGGTGTGTTTTGGAGAATTGTTTTTCCATTATTAAAGCCGATCACCGTAACCATTGTTATCCTAAACAGCTTGTGGATCTGGAATGACTACTTATTGCCATCACTGGTCCTTCAGGATCCGGAATTAAAAACCATTCCATTAGCGACCTTCTCCTTCTTTGGTCAGTACACCAAGCAATGGGATTTAGCTTTGGCAGGACTTGTTCTTGGTATCATACCTTTGTTAATATTCTTCTTTTCAATGCAGAAACACATTATCAAAGGGATTACGAGCGGTTCTATCAAGTAATCGAAAAGCGGAGGCCTTGACTAGGGCTGAAGCTGGACAACTTTCACTAGGGTCAACCTCTGCTGCCGGCTTGTTCTGACAGCAGGGATTTATAAATTAGATATATAATTCAGGAGGGAAAACAAATGGCATTTAAAAAATATTCAATCGCAGCGGGAATTTTATCAGCTTCACTTCTTCTAGGAGCTTGCGGCAACAGTGACAGCGCATCTGGAACGAAAAAAGACAGCGGCAGCAAAGATGGTAAAGTCGTAGTTGATATCTTTAACGGTAAGGTTGAAATCGCAGATCAGTTGAAAGCGTTAACAGATAAATATACAAAAGAACATCCAAACGTAACTTTTAATATTGAATCAGTCGGAGGCGGCGCTGATGGTGCGGCAGCCCTTAAAGCAAAATTCGCTTCAAATAAAGCACCTGACATCTTTGGAAACGGCGGATACCAAGAAGCTATTACTTGGAAGGATAAGTTAGAAGATCTATCAGACCAGCCTTGGGTAAAGGATGCATATGAGGATGCATTAAAACCAATGACAATGGATGGAAAACTCTATGGCCAGCCAGTAAACATGGAAGGTTACGGTTTTGCTTACAATAAGAAGTTATTTGAAAAAGCAGGTATTACCGAACTTCCTAAAACCTACTCAGAATTAGAAGCAGCTGCGAAGAAGCTTAAAGCTGCAGGAATCACTCCTTTCTCCGTTGGCTACGCGGAATGGTGGGTATTAGCAAACCATGGTCTTAACGTACCATTTGCTTACCAACAAGCAGATGACGAAAACTTTATCCCTGGTTTAAATGAAGGTAAATCTAAGATTGCAGGAAACAAATACTTTGAAGACTACTTTAAACTTGTTGATTTAACAGTTAAGTATGGAAACAAAAATCCATTAACGACTGACTATAATACAGAAGTTACTCAATTTGCTAATGGCGAAACGGCCATGATTCAACAAGGTAACTGGATTCAGCCAATGCTTGATAAGTTAAGTCCAAATATGGAGGTCGGCTTTATTCCTCTAGCACTTACAGATGATGCGGCACAAGCTGATAAATTAATGGTTGACGTACCAACTAACTGGGTTGTTTATAACAAAGCACCTAATGCAGACAAAAAGGCTGCAAAAGATTTCTTAAATTGGATGGTAACTTCTGAAGAGGGTAAGACAGCTTTAGTTAAAGATTTCAAATATGTTCCTGCCTTTAAAACAATTGAAGCTAAAGCAGAAGATATTGGACCTCTAGGCGCTGACCTTCAAAAGTACTCTAAAGAAGGAAAAACGTATTCTTGGCAGTTTATGAAATATCCTGATGGTGCCGGACAAGAATTTGGTGCAACACTACAAGCATATGTGGGCGGTCAAAAAACAAAAGAAGAAGCTATGAAAGCTCTTGACGAAACATGGGCTAAGTTAAAAAAATAAGATTATAAATCTTTAAAGGCTCCTCTCGCTGTGAGAAGAGCCTTTATTTTATTCACTGTCAGATGTGTTTACCATGATGCCGGCTACTTGCGTTAATCGCTCATAAAAGGCTATTCCTGCAGGGTTCTGATCAAGACCAATTTCCTGGAAGGCCTCCTTCATACATTGCAGCCAATGCTCAGCTCTTGTTGGCGTCACTTCGAATGGAAGATGTCTCGCTCTCATCGCCGGCGGACCAAATTCTTGACTATAAAGTGCTGGACCTCCTAAAAATTGCGGTAAGAACATACGCTGTTTTCGTTTGATTTCTTCCATATCTCCTTGAAAAAGTGGGGCTAGGACTGGATCAGCATAAACACGTGGATAAAATGCATTGACTAGCTTATCAATCGTTTCCTGTCCGCCAATTTCACTATATAATGACTTAAAATTATAATCCATGTTTCTCACCATCCACTATTAATTTTCCCCTATTTACATAATAATAAAGGCAAACTAAATAGAGTATAGTGATGTAAATCACTGCTATAGAAAGTAGTTATGAGGCCCACCCTAATTTTAATATGGTATTCTAAAATAAACTGGTTATTCTCCTAAGAGGTGCAAATGATGAATAAAGCATGGTTCTATGTTGGTTTAACTTGTGTGTTTGAATGGATCTGGGTTTACGGGTTTAACACAGCACATACATGGTGGCAGTGGGCATTGGTTATAGCTGTCATTTTGTGGGATTATCATATCCTCCCGAAAGCTTGTGAAACCCTCCCAACAGGCACGGTATATGCTATTTTTGCTGGGGTTGGTACGATTGGTACAGTATTAATGGATGTATTCCTTTTTGGCGGCAACATCAGCCTGGGGGAAACCTTTTTTATCTCCGTCATTATTATTGGTGTAATTGGGTTAAATCTTTCCGATAATAAGGAAGATAAAGCAGCCATGAAAGGGGCTGCATAACGATGGGCTGGTTATTAGTTCTGTTAGCTGCTGCCAGTGAGGTTATTGGTGCTGTTGGGTTAAAATTGTATAGTCAGCAAAAGAATGTTCGGAATGGAATTGTTTATATTGGCGGATTCGGGACCTCGCTTGCTTTTTTATATGGATCGTTTCAGTTTCTTCAACTGAGTATCGCCTATGCCGTTTGGATTGGAATTGGAACTGCTGGGGCTGTTTTCATTAATATGTTTCTTTTGGGTGAATCTAAAAGCGCTGGACGTATTTTTAGTGTTGTATTAATTATTATCGGGGTCATAGGGTTAAATGCCCTATCTTAAAAAATCTGTCAGCAGGCCGCTGACAGATTTTTTTTAGCTATTTAAGATATCTTCAATTCTTGCTAATTCTTCGTCAGTAAAGTCAAGGTTGTTCAAAGCCGCAACATTTTCTTCAATTTGGCTGACACGGCTCGCACCAATTAAAACAGTTGTCACTTTTCCGCCGCGTAATACCCATGAAAGAGCCATCTGCGATAAGCTTTGACCACGTTCAACAGCCATTTCGTTTAATTTCCGGACTTGTTCTAGTACTTCCGGTGTAACATGTTCTTTTTGTAAGAATCCTGTTGGACTCGCTGCACGGGAGTCTGCTGGAATTCCTGTTAAGTATTTGTTCGTTAACAAGCCTTGTGCTAATGGACTAAAGGCAATCGAGCCAACTCCATTTTCTTGTAACACATCCTGCAATCCATCTTCAATCCATCTGTTAAACATCGAATATTTAGGCTGATGGATTAGCAGCGGTGTACCTAACTGATTCAAGATTTTAATGGCTTCAGTGGTCTGCTCGGCACCGTAATTAGAAATACCAACATAGAGCGCTTTGCCTTGACGGACAATCGAGTCTAAAGCAGTCATGGTCTCTTCAATTGGTGTATTCGGATCCAGACGATGGGAGTAAAAAATATCTACATAATCAAGGCCCATTCGTTTGAGACTTTGATCTAAGCTAGAGATTAGATATTTCCTGGAACCCCAATCTCCATATGGACCAGGCCACATATAATAGCCTGCTTTTGTTGAAATGACCATTTCATCACGATAAGGAGCGAAATCTGTCTTTAACATACGGCCAAACATTTCTTCCGCAGAACCTGCTGGCGGGCCGTAATTATTGGCTAAATCGAAGTGGGTAATTCCTAAATCAAAGGCTCTTCTCAGCATGTCCCTGCCATTTTCGTATGTATCGACGCCGCCAAAATTATGCCAGAGTCCCAAAGATATAGCCGGAAGCAATAACCCGGAGCGGCCAGTTCGATTGTATTTCATGGTTTCGTAACGATTTTCTGCTGCTTGGTAAACCAAAGTAATCCCCTCACTTTTCTTATGTAAACCCTTCCACTATTATAATCGACTTGGGTTTATTTCTAAAGGATTGTTGCTTGGCAACTAAAGTCTATTTTCACCCCTACCTTATCCTCGCTAATTCCTCTAAGAACGCTGGTCTTCTTTTATGTTTTTCCCTTAACTCCGTAATTAGATGGTGGGAAGCCATTGGCCCGCAAGCTTTTTTATACGATTTAATCATGGCACAGACTTTCCGGTATTTTTTTCGATCAGTCGCTTCATCTGCTGATTGATTAATATATTGAGAAAACACATCGTTAACTTCATTAGGATAATCCTTAATTATATATGGATAATATTCCGTAATTACCAAGTGATTTTGCTGACAATAGCGCAAAAGCTCTGCTTTCAAATTCTCCTGTATTAAAATTGATACATACGTAGAAGGCTGGTATTTCTGCCGGCCAAATTCATCAACAATTCCTTGTAAAATGGATTCCCATTCACTTGTGGGATATAACTCTTTTAACTTTTGATAGTATTTAAATTCATTTTTAAATAAAAGCTCCCTTGCTAACTCCCTTTGCTTCTCCATTTCCCCAAGCATTTCGTATGCTTGAAAGCGATATTCCTTCCATTCTTTTACAAGACCAGGATATGCCTGATCTTCTGCCTCTCCGTCTAAACAAAGCTGGGGAGATTGTGAACCCCTCATATCTGTCGAAATCCATTCGCGCCCTGTCCTTCGGGAGTTATGAACCCTTCTTATCTGTCGAAAACCATTCGTACTCTGGCCTTCAGGGGTTATGAAGCCCTCTTATCTGTCGAAAACCATTCGTACTCTGGCCTTCAGGGGTTATGAACTCCTCTTATCTGTCGAAATCCATTCGTGCCCTGTCCTTCGGGGGTTATGAAGCCCTCTTATCTGTCGAAATCCACTCGTACTCTGGCCTTAAGGGGTTATGAACTCTTATTATCTGTCGAAATCCATTCGTACTCTGGCCCTCAGGGGTTATGGACCTTTCTTATCTGCCGAATTCCAATCGTGCCCTGTCCTTCGGGGGTTATGAACCCTTCTTATCTGTCGAATTCCAATCGTGCCCTGTCCTTCAGGGGTTATGGCCCCCCCGATACACTTGATTTTTCAATTTAAAATATAAAAAGCCGGAAGCAACTAATGCTTTCCGGCATACTTTGGATTAAAGTTGTTCGCCATTAGTGGCAATCACATCTTTATACCAGAAGAAGGATTTTTTCTTGCTGCGTTCTAATGATCCGCTGCCGTCATCGTGTCGATCAACATAAATGAATCCGTAACGCTTGGACATTTCTCCAGTAGATGCACTCACTAGGTCGATACAGCCCCAAGGAGTATATCCCATTAGGTTAACACCATCTTTGATTGCTTCACCCATCGCTTTAATATGGTCTCTTAAATAATCAATCCGATAATCATCGTTGATGGAACCATCTGCTTCTACTGTATCTTTTGCCCCAAGACCATTTTCTACAATGAATAAAGGTACTTGATAACGGTCATAAAGTTTGTTTAATGAGATGCGAAGACCCTCTGGATCAATCTCCCAGCCCCAATCACTTGCTTTAAGGAAAGGATTTTTCACACCGCCGATGATGTTACCAGATGCACCTTCTTCGTTCTCTTTTTGTTTCTTTTCAGTACGGGACATGTAATAACTAAATCCGATGTAATCAACCGTACCTTCTTTAATAATCTCCAAATCGCCTTCTTGAATATCTAATTTAATAGCATTCTCCTCAAAATAACGTTTGGCAAATGCAGGATATTCACCACGAACTTGGACATCCCCACAATAATAGTTAAAAATTTGTTCTTCTCTTAAAGCATACATAACATTATCAGGATTGCTATCGAAAGCATAAACTGGAGCATATACAAGCATACAGCCAATTTGTGAACCAGGAATGATTTCGTGTCCAATTTTCACAGCTAAGGCACTAGCTACAAATTGATGATGTAATCCTTGGAAACTTTCTTGTAAACGCGCTTCTTCACTTGAGGCAGAGAAACCTAAGCCGAAAAGCGGGAAATGTGTTGCTCCATTAATCTCGTTAAAAGTCATCCAATACTTTACTTTATTTTTATAACGATCAAAAATCGTTCTTACATAACGCTCAAAGAAACCTATTAGTTTACGATTTTTCCAAGCACCATATTCTTTGATGAGGTGTAATGGTGTTTCATAGTGTGAAATAGTTACTACTGGTTCAATACCATGTTTGTGTAACTCATCAAAAACGCGGTCGTAAAAAGCTAAACCTTCTTCATTTGGAGTTTCTTCGTCTCCTCTTGGGAAAATTCGTGACCAAGCAATTGACATACGGAATACTTTAAAACCCATCTCCGCAAAAAGTGCAATATCTTCTTTATAGCGGTGGTAAAAATCGATTCCTTCGTGATTTGGATAGTGATACTTATCTTGCTCTATTTCATAATTAAAACCAGGCTTCATAAGAAGTTCTAAGCGGACTTTTCCTCCAGGAAGGACATCAGCAAGATTTAAGCCTTTCCCACCTTCTTGATATGCTCCTTCTAATTGGTTGGCTGCGGTTGCCCCGCCCCATAAAAAGCCTTCTGGAAATTTACTCATTATAGTCACCTCATATAAGAATTATTGTATTTATGTTGGAGACAGGGGAATTAAGATTCCCCCGATCTATACTTTACTGTAATGCCAGGAATGCTTCACGAGCATTAATTTTTCCTTGTTTAACTGGTTCAATAGCTTGATAACGGTCAGGATTTGTTATAATGACTGGTGTAATTAAGTCATATCCTTCTGCCTTAATGGCACCCATATCGAAGGTTACAAGTGTTTGGCCCACTTCAACAAAGTCGCCATCTTTCACATATGCTGTGAAATGTTTTCCTTCTAGTCTTACTGTTTCCAAACCAACATGGATTAGTATTTCTGCTCCATTATCACTTGTAATACCGATGGCATGCTTTGTTTTAAAAATAGTTGTTACTCTTCCAGTGACAGGAGAAACTACTTTTCCTTCCTGCGGTTGGATGGCTAACCCTTTACCCATAATTCCAGTAGAGAACGTTGGGTCATTTACTTCACTTAATGCTTTTACTTCTCCCTTTAAAGGGCTGAATACTTTTTCTGCTGCTACTACTAATTCAGGCTTAGTGTCTACTGTGTTAGTTTCTGACGCTGTTGTTGTATCTTGCTCTTCTTCACTTTCTACATCCTCAAATCCCATAAAGAATGCTGCAACTGCACCAGCCGCGAAAGCAATTGGGAATCCTAAAGCTGCCCAGACAAATGTGTCACCTACAAAAGAAGCTAATCCTGGTAACCCTGCATTACCGCCAAGGATAAAGTATTTTACACCAAGAGCGCTGTAATAAGCTCCACCAACGGCTCCACCGATAAGTCCACCAATAAATGGCTTCTTAAAGCGCATATTTACACCGTACATAGCCGGCTCGGTAACACCCATAACAGCAGTTAAGCTAGTAGTCATTGCTAATGATTTAAACGATTTGTTTTTAGAACGTAATGATACAGCAAATGTTGCTCCAGCTTGTCCCATGTTTGCCATAAACATCGAAGGCATAATAACATCGTACCCTTTAGTTGCAATATTGTTCATTGCAATTGGTAAAAACGCATAGTGCATACCTGTCATAATGATTAATGACCAAGTTCCACCTAATAAAGCTCCTGCAAATAAACCTGCGTGATCAAATAGTGCTCCTACACCTGCAGAAAGCCAGTTTCCGATAATTGAACCTAATGGGCCAACCGCAATTAAAGTAACTGGAACAACAATTAGTAATGTTAATGTTGGAACGAAGATCAGTTTAAACATGCTAGGGATAATACGGTCAACCCATTTTTCTACATATGCTGCAATCCAGATGGCAAGCAGGATTGGAATAACAGTCGAAGAATAGGTGACCGCCGTTACAGGAAGACCAAGGAAGTGAACCGGCTTACCTGCACTTAATAATGCTGTTATTGTTGGATGTAACAGTGCTGCTCCTATTGCTGCTGCAACGTAAATGTTGCTGCCAAATTTTCTAGCTGCACTTACTGCCAGCAGGATAGGTAAGAAATAAAACGCTCCATCACCAATTGCATTTAAAATAGTGTAAATTTGACTCGTAGCTGTAAGCCAGTGAAACGTTAGGGCAATAGCAAGTATTCCTTTAATCATACCGGCACCAGCAATCGCTGGTAAGATCGGTGTGAATACACCAGAGATAACATCAAAAATTGCATTTAATGGGTTTTTATTTTTTTGAGACTTCTTACTAGTGCTGTCTGCCTTAATCGAGCTATTTTCTAAAATAGCGTTATATACCTTTGGAACATCGTTTCCGATAATAATTTGAAACTGATCGCCGCTTATATTAGTACCCATAATTCCAGGAACCTTTTCTAAATTTTTACGGTCGACCTTACTATTATCTTGTAAATTGAAACGTAATCTCGTCATACAGTGAATAACATTCTGAACATTTCCTTCACCGCCGACAAGTTCTACAATACTTATAGCTGTTTTTTTGTAGTCCATGGTGTGACCTCCTGATTTTCTGTAAAAAAATAACCTAAGTAACAAGAGATGGAATCGATCAAATGGTCCCCACCCGTGCTCCTTAGGTTTTGCCTGCAATACCAGTAACAATCCTATTTTAACTATATTAAATTAGGTAATACTTGCCGAAGCGACTGTAAAGTTCTGGCCAGTTCTCGCAACAGTACTCGACTTAGGGAATAAAAAAAACCTAAATTGTACACCACACCCCTAAGAGTTTATGGCACTACAATTTAGGTTTTGCCTGCTGATCAGTAACAATCCTAATAAATTAATATTAATTTGTAAACACATAGTAGCACACGCTTTCATTTCCTGTCAACGCTTTCTCCTGAATTTTTTTAAGATCTATTTACCACACGTTCAATATGAATGGTTAGATAGGCCATTTCCTCTTTTGTCAGTTGATGGTTATGTGTTTTTTTTATAAAATCGCGGATTTTCTGTACGCAGGCAAAGGCTTCTTTTTGCTTCTCTTTGACCATCTCATAGAGAAAATCATCTTCGTTGTTGTAAGGAGAATCAGTATATAATCGCTGTGCAAAAAATTTGAGATGGGTAAGAAATCGGAAATAGTTTAATGATTCCTCATCAAGCTCTATTTTGAAATGGTATTTAACGATATTTAAGATATCCTGAATTAATTTTGTCATATTCACGACATTCGGCATCTCTTCGTTTAACTCTGCATTGACAATATGCATGGCAATAAAGCCGGCTTCATCCTGGGGAAGAGTAATCCCAAGCATCTCTTCTATCTTTGTGATGGCCTTTAAACCAACCGCATACTCGTCAGCATATATTCGTTTGATTTCCCAAAGTAATGGATTTGAAATAATTAAACCTTTTTGACTTCTTTCAATCGCAAAGGTGATATGATCCGTTAACGAAACATAGATACTGTCATTTAATTTTTTCCCCAGTCTCTCTTTCGCATAGGAAATAATACGGTCAGAAACATCCATATACTCCATCGGAACATCATACAATAGTGTTTTAAACTTTTCCGAGACATCCTTATTATCTAATTTAAACGTTTTCTCGATCTTTGTTTCGTCCACAAGGTCACCTGGTCTTTTTTGAAACGCAATGCCTCTGCCCATAACAACAAGTTCTTTATTATGGGCATCGATGACACTGATGACATTGTTATTAATTACTTTTGCGATTTTCATGTCAATCACCTCTAAAAAAATAAAAACCCAAAACTAACGATAATGGCATTAGTCTTAGGTTTTGCCTGATTTAACAGTTACAATCCTATAATATTAAAATTAAATTAATAAAATCTTAACATCAATTTAGAAGACAAGCAATAATAAAAGGATGCCAAATAGGAAAATCAGCACTTGTCACTTTTTAGGGAGGAGTTGTTGGATTAATGATTTGGGCTTCCTGCGTATTTTTTCAACCATATATTGAAATCCGTACATAAGGACGGATTTGGCCATAAACAAGATTCCCATTTGATAATGTTTCATTCGAACGAGAGAGATAATACCCATTCTCTTTAATACATACATGCCGGGATAGACAAATAAAAAGTCCGTGACCAAGTTCACAATTAGATAGCGAAAAAAGTTTCCAAATGTAAATTTTAAAATCCAAATCGAACCAATCATAAACGGTCCTAAAAGGAACGGCAATTCCCCCATTGTATTGGGAATTAGTTTTTCATAAAATTTCCACCAGACTCTTTTTTTAGCCATTATGCTTTCTACAGCTATCCAGACCATCATAAAAAAGGCTGCTGGTAAAAAGCGTTTAAAGTTTCTTTTTCCGAGCATTGGTACCGACAGCCATGGTACTAGCATTAACACGAGTAAAAACATTTTATTATATTTCATTTATAGCCATTCCTTTTTTATTTTTAATATGCACAGTACTCAGTGGTATTATTTACTATTTTGGAAAATAATACTACATTGTTATCTCAAAATAATGTCATTGACTCATGTTTATTTTTATAATAATATATTAGTTTGCAAGTATTCTAATTTAACGTGGTTCGAGAACCTCCCACGTAAAAAAACTAAGGAGAAATGAATATGGAAAAATCTGCGCAGTCGGCCAATACAAATGCCACAACAGGCAGAGGGCACAGCAATGTGCAAGGAATCGTCGTAAATGGCATTGTTGCAGCGCTGTATATTGCAGTTTCAGCGTTGATTCAACCGTTTGGGTTTACTCAGGTACAGTTTCGTGTATCGGAAATGTTTAATCACTTAGTTGTTTTTAACAGAAAGTATATTTATGGGATTGTTTTAGGGGTATTTTTGACGAATTTATTTTTCTCGCCAATGAAGGCTTATGATTTAATTTTTGGAGTAGGACAATCGGTGATTGCTTTAGTGATTACGATTTTGTGTTCTCGGTTTATTAACAGAATTTGGGCTAGAATGATCGTCAACACCCTTGTTTTCACGGTCACGATGTTCTTCATAGCGCTTGAACTGCATTTAGCATTTGACTTGCCCTTCCTATTCACATGGCTGACAACCGCTGTTGGTGAATTTGTTGTAATGGCTGTTGGAATGCCAGTCATGTATGTACTCAATAAACGGATCCATTTTGAAAAAATGGTATAACGGTAAACGGAGTGTTGCTGCTTTTTGCGGCAGCTCTTTTTTTTTGATTAGAGATTATTTTATGGTGAAGTAATAAACCATTTTCTAAAATAGGCAGATAGATGGCAAATTAATTTTTGAAAAATTATAATAATGGTGCAAGTCGGTAAATACAATTAGGTGGATAAAGCCTTAAAAATTAATTCTTAAGACTAGAGGGGGAAAATTTGCGATGATTCAACGTCCAAGTGTAAGTGAATTTCCGGAGTATTACCTGCCCTATGTAAATTTGGTTCCAGATGGGGACTTATTGGTAACATTGAAAGAGAATTTGGAGAAATTGGTTTCCTTGGCTGAAGATTTATCCGAGGAAGCTGGACAATCTCGTTATGCTCCAGGGAAGTGGAGCCTCAAAGAAGTTCTTGGTCATATAACTGACACGGAACGGATCATGAGCTATCGTCTGCTGAGAGTGGGCCGCGGCGATCAAACACCACTTGCTGGTTTCAACGAGAATGATTACATAGCTGCATCTAACTTTAATATATTGTCTGTTAAACAAATCATTGAAGACTTCACAGCTGTACGTAAAGCTACCATTACACTCGTCAACAATATGCCAGAAGAAGCTTGGGAGAGAATTGGCGTTGCCAACAATTCCGATATTACAACACGTGCCCTCGCCTACATCATCGCAGGCCACGCACTCCACCACCTCAATATAATAAATGAACGGTACTTATAGTAATATTGGTGTCAGGCACCATTATTACTATTGCGAACATCTGTTCCTTGTTTTATAATTAAAATATTGGTAAGAATAGGAATTGTGTTGTTTCACTTATCTTTGTTCATGCCAATGTTGTTTCCTGTTAGATGGAAAGTGAAGTCCACTAATTAATCAAGGAGCTGATTTATGATGTCATTACGTTTGATTCCCTATTTAGTAATGAATGGTAATGCAAAAGAAGCAATTGAATTTTACCAAAATGCCTTAGATGCTCAGGTTCTATTCAGCCAATCATTCGGTGAAATGCCAGAGAACCCTGAATTTCCATTGCCAGCTGAGGCAAAGGATCGTGTTAGTCATGCAACCATTAAAATTGGTGAAACAGACCTTATGCTGTCTGATACCTTCCCTGGCCAACCACATCAGAGCGGAAATCAGGTTACCATCTGTATATCCACAAATGATGCTGATCAGGCGCATAGGTTCTTTGATGCATTAAAGGAAGGCGGACAAGTGGGTATGCCGCTGCAAGAAACCTTCTTTAGCCCAGCATACGGCAGTGTTACGGATAAGTTCGGTGTTTCTTTTCAAGTTTTCACTGAAGGCAGATAACCTTTTGATACTTCCCTATACGGATATCCAGCATAAGGTTACTATACATAGAAGGAGAGCAACAAAAATCGGCTTCGCATGCAACCTTATGCAGCGAAGCCGTTTTTTTGTTTTTATCCCTTGGTCATTCAAAAATCAGTAAATTACTAATAGGTTTATAAGTTAACCTTTGCCTCCACACCATAATGGTCAGATACCACCATTTTATTGTAATTGTTAAAGATTACTTTTGAAAAATCTACTTGTACTGGTTGATTCGTTAAGATTAAATCAATACGAAGGTCTTGCTTATTATTGCTCCAGCCGGCGATTTTTCCTTTAACGGTAATTCCTTCATCCTTTTTCTTTGCTTGAGTGTATGTATCATAAAGACCATGACTTAACAAATACTCGTACCCTTCTTCCTTAAGAGAAACATCATTGTTGAAATCCCCCATTAGGAAGAAATGTTCATCCCAATTCATTTTCTTGAACATCTTGTCAGCCTGTGCCTTAAAAGGTTCCACTTCATCATGCCACCAGCCCATATGACAAGAATAAAAGGTATAAGGTATGTCCTTGTACTTAATCGTTGCTCCGATAATTCTTCTTGTTTTCCAGTTTACTGCATAATCCTCACTTTGAGATACAAAAAAAGAGTGGTGCCGAATGATTGGATGTTTGGTTAAGATAGCTACCCCTTCTTCGTAGGTACCATTTTTGATATAGTGCGTCAAATCCCATACCATCGAGTATTCGTCATTGCCACGCTTTTTAAGTTCTAGTAACAAAATGTAGACGTAATTATTCTTCTTTACTTTCCCATCCACATTCTCTTCACTTCTTGACTGGCTTACCTCCTGCAAGGCAATAACATCATAAGAATTTTCAATAATGGTATCTGCTAAATGTGCGATCTTGTCAAGCTGATGTTCCTCATGCCAAGAATGGCAGTTTAACGTTAAGAGTTTCATAATCACCATACCCCGATGTATTTTAACATAGTGAATATTTTAGCATACAAATTTCATGTTATAAATTAATGAGCCTTCAACATTGGTATAGTGATAATACCATTAATGGTGTCAGGCACCAATTTTTAGCCTAGTTTGGTACGGGCAGCGGCTGGCTGGTATTTTCTCATAGGCCCTTTTTCGAGGACTTCTTGGAGATAGAGGTTGCCTTTCGGGCTTGTTTTCTTAAGCAGATCCAGTAGATATGTAATATCATCGAGCGCTCTATGTGTTTGATAATCTGTGATATCATGTGCCTGTAATAAAGTCAGGAGTTTTCCATTTGGAAATCCATAGTTTTTCCAAGGAATATTTCTCATCGTGCAATACCACTTTAGTTCATTGACTTCAGGATACATATGGTACAAAAAGCTGCGGTCAAAAGATGCATTATGAGCAAACACCGTATCGGCACGATGGAAATAAGTTTTAATTTTCACATCATAGAAGCTTTTCCCTTTTACTAATTCATAAGGAATTCCATGGACACGAAAGGCAGTATCATAATTGTTCCGGGCAGTCCTTGAAAGGGGCTCACGTAAAAAAGAATCTTCCTCGATTATTTCGATGATTTCTCCCGTTTCCCTCCGGTAAGTGAATAACTTAAGAGCAAGTTCAATTACTTCGTCTTTTGTCGGTCCCAAGCCGGTTGTTTCAACATCCAATATTAACCCATATTGTTCCGATCTTTGCATACTGATCATTCCTTAAAGTAAAGTTATCCCCATTATATCAAAGCTCTAACAATTAAAACATTACCATTGTTTGGCATGTAATTATGATACTAATTGCTGCTCTCCATTCCCTTAAGAAATGCTTGAATAATGATGTTCAGACTATCATCCAAATCCAACTTCATTTTAAAACCACCCTTTTGCTCTAAAGCAGCGAAACCATGTAAAATACTGCGTAATCCTCTAACAGTGTGTAAAGCCTGCTCTCCCTGCAAATGATAGCTTTGCAGGACACGGACCGAAAGGTCAACAATTTTCCCTCCGGCCTCTTGTACCTCCTCGTCTTCCGGGTTTGGAGCAAGTAAGGTGGCATCATAAATCCCGGGATGTTTTCGGGCAAAATTAACATAAGCCTTACTCATAGCAAGAACCGCTTCCGTTCCCGCAGCCCCATTAGCGGCAGCTGCCAATTCCTCATATAATTGGTCGATACCATGAATAGCAAGTTTTTTTCGTAATCCAGGAAGTCCATCAAAATGGTTATACAATGAAGGGGGGCGAATTCCTAATTTCTTCGCAAGGTTTGCGAGAGTAACCTCAGACATTCCTTGGTGATCGGCAATTTCCCCCGCTGTATCTAGAATGGCAGACAATTCAAGTCCGACTTTCGGTCTTGGTGACATGATGTTTCTTCTCCTTTATCCGATTTTCCGTTGAAATTCTTCCACTGCTTTTTCCATCACCGCACTAGGATTCTCTACCATTTCCCCGTGGCCAACCGCCAGCAGCTTTGGTTGATAGCTAAGCAATTTCTTGGCACTCGCTAAAGCCGTTTTCTTACTCCAAGTACCGAAAGCAGGGAATGGAAACCAGGGCTTTATATCCCCAGCAACCGCGATACCGCCTCTTGTTTGAAAGGCATCGCCGGCAATTAAGGCTTGAGTCCGCAAATCGAAGAATGACATCGATCCAGGTGTATGACCCGGTGTCTCAATAGCTGTTAATGAGCCAACTAAATCCCCTTCCTTAAGTAAAATATTAGCCCGAGTTTTTAAGCCTTTCGGAACTCCCCCTTTTATCGGCGTTTGATCTTCATGGTGATCAAGTGAACGATCATTATTCATTAGTCTGTAGTCACGGGATGAGATATAAACAGGTACTTCTGGGTTTGCCAATTTAATTGCATCAAGTGCACCCACATGGTCTTCGTGAGCGTGTGTTAGTACAATCTTAGTAATGGGTTTTCCGATTCGCTCAGCAGCCTGTAATATTCCCTTTGCACAAAATCCTAGGGCCGCATCGATTAACGTTAACCCATCCTCTTCCTCCACCAAATAGCAATTAACCGGAAAAAAACGTGCCATAAATGTGACTTGATAAACATATCCTTTTTTTAATAGTCTCATTTAACTCATCCCCCTAAAACTAATATCATTAGTTTTATTTTAACTAATACCATTAATTTTATCAAGTGCTAATTCCAGTTTTTTGAAATAAAAAAAAGCAGCCCTTCTCAAATTGAGATGAGCTGCTTATCTTATTTCTCCAGACATGGTGTAGACTTCTAAAAGCTATTATCCTCATTAAGTTCTTGATGGTTTACATACCAATTTGTAAGCTGTGTAAGAATAGCATAAACAAAAAAGAAATTCATTGCCCAGACATTAATAAAAGGAGCAATGCCTCCGTATTCAATCGTTTCATAGCCTTTTAATTTCATTACGATCATTGATTCGATAAAAATAAGTACAAAACCAATGACACCTGCAACTGCTGCTTTTACCATTGAGCAATCCCTCCATTTTTCTGTCCGCTATGCTTATTTCTATTTATACACTACTAATATTGAATTTTCGACAATTTTGTGAACACTGATAATTCTATTATATGGCATTTTTTAATAAACACAACTACCCAAAGGTAAAAAAGGTGCCTGACACCCAAAGGGTGTCAGGCACTTTTTTTACCTTGTTAACCGTGTTTGTTTTTAAGGCTTTTTTATCTTTGGCCTGGTTGATAAGTGCCATGGCCATGGTGATATCCCTGGCCTGGATAATAGGTTCCATGACCATGGTGGTAGCCGTAGCCTGGATAATAGCCTCCATGGCCATGATGATAACCATGTCCCGGATAATAACCGCCATGACCATGATGATATCCATGACCTGGATACCCTACTGGCGTAGGATAATAACCACCATGACCGTGATGATAACCCTGACCTGGATAATAGCCTCCATGGCCATGATGATATGTTTGACCAGGAACCCCAAATTGTCTTTCCTCCATTCAATTCCCTCCTTTAATCTTGCTGTAAACAGTGTATGTCTATACTTTGAAATCGGAATAGATAAATGCCCATAACTGAGCTAGAGATGTTAAAGTTAAGCTAATGAAAACTTGGTAAGGAGGGAAAATGATTGATAGCCAATTTCCATGATTTTGACCATTCTTTTTTTATGCGGGAGGCTTTAAAGGAAGCGGAGGAAGCTGGGAAAAGAGGTGACCGTCCAATTGGGTCCGTGATTGTCCACAATGGCCTAATTATTGCTAGAGGTTCCAATAGAATTAACACAATGGATAGTGAGCTGGCACATGCTGAAATAAACGCAATGAATCAATGCGCTGCCTTTTTACGGAAACATGCCGGTGAATGTATTCTCTATACGACGGTCGAACCCTGCATGATGTGTTTATCCACAATTGTAATGGCAAATATCCGACAAGTTGTTTTTTCAATTAATGATAAGTATATGGAGATGGATCAATTTATTGAGAATGTCCCCTATATCAAGAAACGATTGCACCAATATGTTGGCGGTACTTTAGCGGAAGAATCTAAACTATTATTAAAGAGCTATTCTCCGTTTATGGCCGAGGTCGTTTTAAATGGTCAAAAACCATCCTAGACAGTAAAAATCTTCACAACTTCCACATAAGTTCTGCATAACTTCTTCATATGTTTTTCTTATGATTAAGGTAACTTATTTAGGAAATAGTTCGATGAACTCATTTCTTAAAACTTCCCATAATTTGATTGGTGAACCCACCAGTCTATTTTTTTGTCTTCAGAACCTAATCTTCACAACTTCCACATAACTTCCCCGTATTTTCTACACAAGTTTTCACTATTATAAGAGTAACTTAATTAGGAAATAAGTTCGAAGGAGCTCATTTCTTAAAACTTCCCATTTTGGATTGGTGCCGGCACCAATCTATTTTTTTTGTCCTAACATAAAAATAGCAGCTGGTGCCTGTCACCATTTCTACTATCCTCACATACAAAAAGCCAGCCACCACAATATGTGATGCCTGGCCCTTTGTTTCTATTATTTTAGTAAACTCCTACTTGGTTCCAAGCAGAGGCAACCGCGTTGTATTGGGTGCTGCCTGTGCCGTATAGGTCTGCAGCGGCGGCAAGCAGTGAGGCCCGTGCATCGCTGAAGTTACTTTGCGGATTTAGATATACGGTAAGCGCACGATAGTAAATTTTTTCCGCAACAGATGTTCCCAAGCTGGAAATCGTTAAATAAGCAGCTTTATTAGGGATCCCACTATTCGTATGCACTCCGCCATTATCAGAAGTAGTGTTGACAAAGTTGCTCATATTGTCAGGCTGTCCATAAAGAGTTGGATTGGATAAACTGCGGAGCGCATCGCCTGATTTACTTGGTGTGTAAACATCTTCACCGATTAAATAATCTCCCTTGTCTAGGAATACCCCAAACGTATCGGAGATCGACTCATTCAAGGCCCCCGATTGATTCAAATAATCCAACCCTGCCGTTCTTTCCGTAACAGCATGTGTTAATTCATGGGCAACAACATCCAGAGCACCAGACAAAGCTCTAAAGGTTACACCGTCACCATCGCCATATACCATTTGTGAACCATTCCAGAAGGCATTATTGTAATTGCGGCTGTAGTGTACCGAAGAACGAATCGTTGCGCCATTGTTATCAAAACTATTACGATTAAACGTATTTTTGTAATAATCGTAGACTTTACCGGCATAGTAGTTAGCATCGACATCAGCGCCTTGGGAAACTGCATTGAATTGATTATCGGCATCCACTGAGTAATTTCCCGGTAATACGGTTCGGCTTTGTGCAGTTCTTGTTTCAATTACTCCTGACATCGGCTTTGTTACATCATATAAATAATAAGTGCTGTTTGAATAATAGGTATTCAGCGTTTTATAGTCCCCTAATACGCCATATCCCGATCCTGTTGTAGCACCATCCGCAACAGCATTATATGAATCTAGCACATTCCCATTTACAGCATCAACATATACTACCCAGTTAGCCCCATATGGCTGGATGAATTGCAGGTTAGTTTTATAGGCCAGATAGAAGTCATTTTCTTTTTTATAAACGACCAATTCCGCCTTTTCCACGGTATCTTCAAATTTCGTACCGGTTGGTCCTGCCTCGGCATTGGTTAATGTTTCCTCTTTTGTTAAATGAATAGATTTCCAAGCTTTGTCGAGTGCAGCGTCCTTAGTCAGCTGAGCTTTCAGGTTCCCCTTGAAATAGTTGGATGCGGCTGGAAATACATCTCCATTAATCGCTGTAATAATACCATTTTTATCGGTGTGCACTTTGAATTTGGCCCCATCCACCGGAATACCTTGCACAGATTGAACAAAATTATAATGCTTGCTGCCGAGCTCGTCGGTCTGAACATCCAGCAATGTTAAATCTTTATCGGCATCCAATTGATATAGCGACTTATTATCTTTTAAAAATTGCTTTACGGATGCTTGATCTTTATAGACCTTAGTAGATAATTTACCATGGACGAAGGAGGGAACGGTTTGCCCTTTTTTCCACGTTACCTTTGCATCCTTGCCAAACTGACTCGCATCCTTAGAAGCAGTAACATTATACGGAGTAGTGTTGGCCGCAGCTGTTATCGGCAATACTGACCCAACCGTTAAACCTAATGCTAGCATGATAGATGTTCTCTTCTTCATCGTTTCCCAGCCTCCTAATTATATATGTTTTTTGGGGTGCAAAAACATCATATCACGGTAATATCGACCGCATAATTGGGAAAAAAGTGATCAGAAACAAGCTAATCAACTGTCATTTCTTGAAATTCTATTAAAAATCCTTGAACTGATATTTGCTAACGTTGGGAAAATTAATATAATTCATAGATTCCATTAATGAATCCTTCAAATTTTCTTCGATTCTCTTTCTTTTTTAAAAAAAAGCCTCCACTTTTACTAATGAGTTAGAATAGGTATACTCTAAAAAAACACACTTAACCTCTATTTCCTCCTCGATAAAATGAACCTTTCCATGCTTTTATTAATCAAAAGATTCCCAGCCAAAAAGACAGCGATGCAAATAATGATAGACCAAAAGCCCAAACGGCTTAAATAAATATTTCCAATAAAAATAATGAACAGCAGCCATCCACATTTAAGAAACCAATAGAGGAAGTACATGAATTACACCCTTTCGTTGATCATCTATCTATATATACTCTAGAAATGCTTAAAATTTCAATTAACTTCCCCTATTGATATTTTCATTTCTATTTTCATATAATAATGTATCTGATATATCTAACATAGCAACCAAGCTATAAATAAAACGCGTAAGTATCATTTTAATTACATTTTTCCAATTAACCCTCCGATTCTGTATTAAAATAACAATTAACTGAAAAAATAGCATTATAAATAGAGGGGTAGATTTGTTTGGTACTTATTCGCCTGTTTAAGGCTCTTATACATAAAAAATCATTTATCTACCTACTGATTGCGCTGATTCCATCAGTGGCAGTGAGTATGGCCCTAGCCCAGCACCATGTGAGAGTGGTGAACAGTGAATATAAACTTAGGGCACAAGCATATGCCAACTTTCATGCCTTGAATATGGAGAAGTTTGTCGGGGAGACAGTCGGGCGTTTAGAAATGCTCTCCACATCCATTAATGTTCAGCAGAACAATTTAAAGAACATGGATAGAATACTCCGTGAAACCAAAGAAAAAGATCCGCGTTTTTCTGGTTTCTATTGGGCTAATACAAGTGGTGACATTATTTTAAGTACTAATAAAATCACAACCCGGGTCAATGTTATGGACCAGACCTACTTCCAGCATGCCATTCATTCTGAGCAAACCAGTATATCGGACCCCCATTTTGGAAGGGAAACAGGCAGATATATTATATCTATTGCAACTCCAATTGTAGAAAATCGCACGGTAAAGGGTGTATTCGTTGCTAGTTTGCGAATGGATGAAATAAAAAAAGAAATAACTAGGTTAGTAAATGGCGAAAAAATTATCATTAAAAATGGAACCGGCAAAGCCATCATACAATCTGGTCCCGTTACAAACCAATTTACTGTGAAATCCGTTGTTAAGGTTTCAAGGGTACCATGGACCATAACGGCTTTTGTGAATCCTCATAAAAAGAAAGTATTTTGGGATAGTTTTTTAGATAATTTCATTATTTCGTTATTTATAATGAGTATATTATTTTTATTGGCCAACTATCTCCTTTTAAAAAGGAAGATTCAAAAAGAACAGGAACAAGCAGAGCTCCATAAACTCGAGCTAATTGGAAAACTGGCAGCCAGTACAGCCCATGAAATAAGAAATCCACTCACTGGGATAAAGGGCTTGGTAAAACTTTTAAGTGAAGAAAACCAGGACTGAAAGGCACAAACTTATTTTAAGGTCATCCAATCAGAGATCGACCGAATTAATTCGATTGTTAGCGAACTTCTAATCCTCGGCAAACCAACTGCTTACACCCTTAAAATCTGTAACGCAAATGAAATTGTTTCTGAAATAGCACCGATTATGACCTCAGAGGCAAATTATGCAAACGTGGAATTAACCTTCCATTACCATCCGGAAGAACTGCCAGTATCTTGTGTGAAAGACCAATTAAAGCAAGTCATCCTTAACCTAATGAAAAATGCCTTACAGGCCATGCCATTTGGCGGCAATTTATCCATTTATTTAGATAAACAATCTGATAGGTGCCGGATTACGGTAACCGATAATGGTATTGGTATGGAGGAGGAACAAATCTCACAAGCATTTAATCCATTCTACACTTTAAAAAAAGACGGTTCAGGTCTTGGATTAACGGTCTGTAAGCGGATCATTGATTCCTACGGCGGCGAAATTAAAATAAAAAGTAACCTAGACCAAGGGACACAAGTTGAAATATTGCTGCCTTTAGTTGCACAATCCTAGTTTCTTTTAACACAAACGTTTGCTTTTACCCATGTAAAACAACGCTCATCCCAGAAGATGAGCGTTGTTATGATTAAAACTACTGTGGTCTTTCGATTTCAAAAATCTCACCGATTTTCGCATAATTGTTACCCGCTAACCGGCTTACCGCAGCTAAGCCTTCAGGATTGATTCTTCCATTTTGGTAAAGGTTGCTTTCTATATGAAATTGAACAATTCTACCGATGATAAGGTCACATCCCGGGGAATCTGCCCCGCCTAATTCTAAGGATTGCTCTAATGTGCACTCCATTCGGACTTTAGCTTCGTTAACCCCCGGCGTGGAAATCTTTTCGCTTTTTACAGGAGTTAATTGTGCTAATTCAATTTCACTTTGATTGGGAGGGAGGCTGGCGGCTGTTTTATTGATTGGTTCCACATTTTGTTCATCTACAATATGCACAACAAATTCTTTAGAGCCGATAATATTTCTCGCTGTATCCTTTTGCATCCCGCCTGAGCGTTGAATCGCTAAAGATATCATTGGAGGGTTGGCTGAAACAATATTAAAATAACTAAACGGTGCACCGTTCAAAACACCCTCGTTTGACATGGATGTCACGAAAGCAATCGGTCTTGGTATAATACTGCCGATTAGAAATTTATAATTTTCTCTTTCGGTATTTTGCGATGGGTCTATAGAGATCAGCATGAAGTCCTCTCCTTGCTAAATGGTCTAGTGTAAATTTAATATAACCTATTAAAACAGTATTCCCCAATTTTTTGCCGTTTGAAATTATTAATTAAAACAAAAAAGCCACCTAATGGCAGCTAGGTACTCATATTCTTAACTGACACTACTTACTTTATTTCGGCCGCGATGCTTTGACTGGTATAGCCCCTCATCAACACGGCTTAATAACGAATCAATCGTGTCATCCGGCAAGGACTCTGTAACGCCAAAGCTTGCTGTTAATTTTCCTACTATGTGGAAATCATGCTGGGCAACCGTCTCTCGTAATACTTCTGCAAGGTTAATAGCCCCTTTCCCTGTAACAGTAGGAATGATAATAAACTCCTCGCCGCCCCATCGTCCAAACAATTCTCTAACAACAAGATTCTTTTGAATTAAATCAGCTAACTCAATTAAAATAGCATCTCCAACTTTATGGCCAAACTGATCATTAATTATTTTAAAATGATCAATATCGAAAAAAATTACAGAAAAACTAATATTCATCTCTTTAGAATCTTTTAGTTTTTGTTCAAACCATCCGTCAATTCGATGACGGTTAGCAACCCCTGTTAAAGAATCTAAATAGGCATGCTTTTTAATCAGTTGTGCTTCCGCATATACTTTAAAAATATGCTGAGCATAATAAAGAACAACAACATACACAAAATTAGCAAAATAATACTGACATAACGAATCCAGTGAGTCAGTTGAAAGTCTGTCAAAATAAATAAGACCATCCACTAGTGTAAGAAGAAAGATCAGTATGGAAAAGGGAAGCCCTTTCTTAACTCCTAAAGTTAAGAAAATAAACGCAAGATAAATAGGCATCCATACTATAAAATCTCCTAAGGATCCTCCACTTGTAAGCAAATAATGCGAGACTGTATCAAAAAAAGTAGCGATATGGTAAATCGTAATTAAAGCTAAACAAGAATACTCAGCAAACTTAATCCAGCGCCTAATGATTAATAAAATCCAGCAAAAAAACAGCCAAATCGTCAGGGCGTTATTAATGATAAAACTCATTTTATTTTCAATAGGACTATTTTGCATAACAGTATTTAGTATTAGAGCGGTTACAATTAACGGCACAATCCAAAGATAGATCCCTCTTTTTAGATCGGCCAGTGAGTCATACTGTTTTTTCATCAAATAATCATCTCCCTAACTAATCAATAATGATTAGTCCAGCCAAGAGTTCTTATAAACGGATATCTGCTTGTCCTTATTCCTTATATTTACAGTCTGTACATCCTTATTTTATATGAATTACAACAGTTTTGATATAGCATTTATCTCATTTATACTGGAGTATTTTGTCTAATTCATGAGAATTTAATGTCCATTAATTTCTTCTGTCTCCGTTAACAAAATTTTTGCTTTTAAAAATTTACCCTTTATCAGATTTATGCATAACAGCTGAATGTATAGCAGAATCTATATTATATTTGATTGGAATTTTTAGGAGGTACTATGGAACTCAAACCAACAGCGGGAGAGATTTCGAATTTATGGCAGTTTATTATCGCCAATCAAGCCCACCTTTGTTTATTAACCTATTGGGATTTTCACGCGGAAGACGAAGATTTAAAAAAAATTTTAGATCAATCTAAAAAAACAGCCACGAAAATTGTGGAGGATGGTCTTGCTTTATATACAAAGGCCGGGTTTACTCCGCCGATTGGGTTTAATCTAAATAGTGACGTGAGTCCAGAGGTCCCTCGGCTAATGTCTGATAAACTAATCCTTTTTATTCTCCATGTACTTTCCGAATATGGCATATATGGTTACGGGTTAACCTTGGGAAAAACAGATCATCCGGAGGTTTTGCCTTTTTTTGAAACATGTCTCAAAAATTCAACGGAGCTTTATCGGATGATTACGGAAACAGTTCATAAAAAAGGATATGGACATCAGCCTGTTTATATACCCGAACTAAAACAACCAGAAATGATTGAACATCATTCTTTCGTTTCAGGTTGGTGGGGTGACCAACGGCAGCTTACAGGGATAGAAATTGATAATCTTATTTTCAGCCTGCGCGGTGTAGTCCTCGCCAAAACAATGTTTATGATATTTTCACAAATTGCTAAAGATCCAAAAGTTCAAAAATATTGCCGGAGAGGCAAAAATATAGCTGGAAAAAGGGTAGAAAGATTTCAGTCCTTTAATACAGCGGAAAACCTTCCGTTTCTAGCTACGTTTGAATCTGAGATAACAGGATCGACGATTTCTCCTTTTTCCGACCGTCTGATTATGTTTGAAGCGCTATCGCTCGCTCAAATTGCCATCGCTCGCTATGGAAATGCATTAAGTTTTGTCGTCAGACGAGATTTAAGCAGTTTATTTGGATTCCTAATTGTTGAAACCGGCACCTTTCTAGATGATGGATTGAACCTAATGATTGAATATAAATGGCTGGAACAACCGCCAATGGCTGCAAGTAAAAATTAAGTAAGGTAGAAGCTGCATGCTTACCTGTCTCTTTGAGCAAGCGTCCCTACTATGTTGTACTACTTGTACTCCAACCTATCAAAAAAAGCGTCGAACACCAAAACTGGTGTTCGACGCCTTTTCTTATCCTATATGTTTATTCGAAGATAAATGATTCAAAATTTGCTGATAGGCTGACGCTTCCTTTACTAATCCTTTAGCTTGATACATTTTACTTATTTTCCGGATGGGCACAGGGTTCTGTGGCTGCATCTCCATCTCCCAAGCGAAACAGTCAATCGCTTTGTCATATTGTTTAAATTCAGCATAAAAGTCACCCAATTCCATCATTCGATCAGGATTTTCTACTAAAGCTGTCATTTCCTTAATTTTCCCAATCACATCTGATGTTGGAAATATGGACTGAAACGATAAGAGCTTTTCCTCAACAGAAGGAAGATCATACAAATCTAGTAGTTTAACCGATAATTGAAACAATTTCTCCTCCCATTCCAGATGGGGATGATTATCAGGCAGATGTTTCAATGCTTGAATCCATTCATTGATATGCGCAATGACAAAGTCTGGGTCAGCTTTTTCCCAAATCTGTTCTAGCATGTCATCGTAAGCCGATGGCAGGTCCTTAAGAAAGGGGAATAAGCAAGTAGCAGCTTTCTCTACGCTCCCAGCCTGCAACAGTTTTTCTAGGGTGGGTTTTGCCTCAAGCAGGTACTTAAATGGATTAATATGGACCTGACTTAAGAGAATGAGCCAATCTTCTATTGTGATAAATTGTAAGGCTATTTCTGTATATTTTTCTACGCTGCCGGCATCGGGAAATTCTAACCACAACAAAAGCGCCGCTAAACCATCTTGTTTGTTTAGAAGGAATGCTCTTTCTTTTTGGCGTGACCGATGTCTGAAACAGTATAATTCTACAAATAGCGGATCTTTTTCATAGAGTGAGGATAAATCCTTGGAATGATAAATTTGATGATACGGATGGAATTCATGTGAATCCATACGTTCCTTTGCAGATTTTAATGACGGAGAGAAATCATGTAAGAGTTGAATAACTTGAAAGGATTTTAAAAATTTGCCGTTTCTTCTAAAGTTAAAATAGATTTTATCTAAAATACTGATTAGCTGTTCTTTTTCATAAAAGGCGTCAAGCGTTGTGGAAATAAAGGCCACTTCCTGAAGCGGGAAATGGAGTTGCAGATGAGAGAAAAGTTTACTCTTCGAAGGAATGGTAACGGATTGGGGAATTAGTGCTGCTAAGACTGGATGGGAAGAATCAAGAAGCATTCCTTCGGTCAAAGCCTTTTCAATAAAAGTTCCATTATCTATATGATTAAGCTTAGCTCCATAAACCAAGGTGTTTTTATAATATACTAAGTACCATTTTTCGTTATTCTCGGCTATAACCTCGAATACCTTGCTCCTAGCAAAAACTGCCGCGCGGGCAAGTTTCCCTCTTACCGTTTGTTTTTTATCTTTAATCAAAACTTCACTACCCATTGCACTCGTCCCCTTCCTCACATGGCCACTTGTTCTTACCTAAAGTATAACATAAGTCTAAAAAAGAGATGCGGAAACGACAATCTGTAAAGATAAAGTAACACACTTATATAGAGTTACTATAGCAACTCTGCCGGTCCGGGACATTACGCAAGCTTCGCTTTAACCTTTAAACATTGCTCATAAAACTTCTCTGGTTCTTCGAAATTTAATAAATGGGCAGAGTGGTCAAACCAGATAAATTCTTTATGGGGACAGTCTATGTTGTTAAAGTATTCTAACGCTAATTCGGAAGGGGTTTGATAATCATGCTTGCCTGCAAAAATATAAACAGGAATCGCTAACTGAAGAGGATTCCTTAAAAAATCAATCTCCATTACTTGCGGCCACATTGATTCTAAGGAAAATCTCCCTGCCTTCATATAACGCATCCAGTCCTTAAGGGTATACTCATGAGCAAAAAACATATTGGAATAAATAAGATCGAAATCACTAACCCCGATGGCAGATCCGCCAAACTTCGTCAGCCACCTTCTCTGAGCTATAAGATAGTTCATATCAGAAGGATTGTACACCAAATCCGTTAACTGTCTGACCGCATTTTCCTCATTTAGTTCGCGGGCCTTCTTTAATGTGTATTCGTAGGATATTTTTTCTCCCTTCTTCATATTGGCAACCTGGCCGATTCCTATGTAGCTATGAAGAAAGTGCGGGTAATGTTGAACGATCAATGTCCCTAGTATTGTTCCCCAGGAATGAGCAACTAAGTACAGTTTCGATTGTTGAAATCGATTTAATAAATACTGGATTAACTCAACTGCATCCTGGACCATGTTTTCAATGGTTAACTCATCTTTGTTAATTTTCGGAGAAAAGGACAAGCCTGCGCCTCTTTGGTCCCAATTCACAACAATAAAGTCCTTTTCCAAGTTTCTTTGAAACTTAGGGGCAAAGCCGATCTGTGCCGTTCCTGGCCCGCCATGTAAAAATAACATCAGCGGATTTTCAACATTTTCCCCTCTGATTAAAATAAATTGTTTATTCCCGCCAAGCACAACCTCTTCTAACGATGCAACAGGATGGTATTTACTCTTGATTGGGTTCGTTCTTCTCCTAAACATCTTGCCTCACCGACCCATCTTTGAACTACTCTATTTCCTATATTATACATTTTTATCCAATATATGAAAATATTAAAAAAGGGCCTACCTCTTTTTTGAAGTAAGGCCCAACCTGAAATCTAAATGGAATAATCCTCTGGAATAAACACTTTTAACTGCTTTGGTTTTATATATACTTCTTCTCCATTTTTAAGGTCAAGATTTCGAAAATATTCCTTCGTTAATTCGGCTTCTAAATAATCACCAGTATCGTTTCGGATGAGTTCAACCTGGACAATTGCACCTATTTGATGAATATAGTTGACTTTAGCGGCTGCATAATCCTGCCTATATTCCCGTTTAATACTGATATCATGAGGTCTAGCATACCCAACCGCTTCAGTATTAATGGTTTCCGCAAATTCAGGAGCGTCCACTTCAAACTCCCCATGCTGCAATTTTCCATTATGTAAACGGCCTTTAAAGAGATTCACATTCCCCAAGAAGTGATAAACAAACGGACTATTCGGGTGTTCGTAGACTTCCTCCGGCGTGCCAATTTGTTCAATTTTCCCTTCATTCATGACAACAATCCGATCGGCCACATCAAGGGCCTCCTCCTGATCATGCGTCACAAATATACTCGTAATCTGATAATCATCATGAAGCCTCCTTAACCAGCGGCGGAGGTCTTTTCGGACCTTGGCATCCAAAGCTCCAAACGGTTCATCTAACAAAAGCACCTTTGGCTCGACGGCTAATGCCCGGGCAAGAGCGACACGCTGCCGTTGTCCGCCTGATAAATGGGATGGATACCGATTTGCAAAAGCTTCAAGTTTTACTAGTTTCAATAGTTCAGTGACTTTTTCTTTAATCTCACTTTTTGAGGGTCTATTTTTACGCGGACGGACCTTTAAACCATACGCAATATTATCAAAAACCGTCATATGGCGGAATAAGGCATAATGTTGAAAAACAAAGCCCACCTTGCGTTCTTTTGCACTCAATAAAGTAATATCTTCATCGCCAAACAGGATTACACCATCGCTGGCATCTTCAAGTCCCGCAATAATTCTTAAAAGCGAGGTTTTCCCAGATCCAGAAGGTCCGAGGAGTGCAACCAGTTCCCCAGTTTGTATGTCTAGATTAATATTTTCAAGGGCTTGAAAGCTTCCGAACGATTTTGAGATGTTATTAATTTGAATGCTCATTTTATGCTTCCCCCTCTTCTGGTATCATGGTCTTATTTGCTTTCCATTCAATAATATTTTTTACTACTAAAGTGATAATTGCGAACAATGACATTAATGATGCGACAGCAAAGGCCGCTGAAAATTGGTATTCATTATATAAAATCTCAATATGAAGCGGCATAGTATTCGTCATTCCGCGAATATGTCCTGAGACAACCGATACCGCACCGAATTCTCCAATCGTACGAGCCGTACAGAGAATCACTCCATATAATAAGCCCCATTTTATATTCGGAAGGGTTACCAGCCAAAACGTTTTCCAGCCGCTCGCACCAAGTGTCATCGAGGCCTCTTCATCGGCTGTCCCCTGTGTTTGCATTAATGGAATTAATTCTCGCGCTACGAAAGGCAGAGTGATTAGCAAGGTTGCCAGCACAATGCCGGGAACGGCAAAGATAATTTTTATATCATGCGCCTGCAGCCATGGACCAAATAATCCGTGACTGCTGAATAACAAAACAAACACCAGCCCGGCAATAACCGGCGAAATCGCAAACGGCAAGTCAATAATCGTAATCAGCAAACTTTTTCCTTTAAAATTAAACTTAGTGATCGCCCATGCAGCAGCAACACCAAAAATAGCATTAAGCGGAACGGCAATCAAAGCAATCAACACCGTTAATTTGATCGCCGCTACGGCGTCTGGATCGCTGATTGCTTCCAAAAATACAGCACTGCCTTTATCAAAAGCCTTTATAAAAATAGCAAGCAGCGGTAAAACCAGAAACAGCCCTAAAAAACCGACTGCTAATGTAATCAATAAATAACGAACCCAACGCGGTTCAGCTTCTTTATCGGAATTCTGTATCTGTGGATTTGAGTATGTTAATGGAACATGTCCGGACATTTTTATCCCCCATTATTAAATGAATTTTCGATTGGTCCACCATTGTAATAGGTTAATAACCAATAGCATGCAAAAGGAAAATACAAGCATGACAGCGGCAATCGCAGTTGCCCCCGCATAGTCATATTGTTCTAACTTTGTCATGATTAACAACGGGGTAATTTCTGTTTTCATCGGCATATTTCCTGCAATAAATACTACTGAGCCATATTCACCCAGCGACCTGGCAAATGCTAGGGCAAAACCTGTCAAAGCAGCAGGGAACAGTTCCGGTATAACTACTTTTACAAAGGTCTGGAGCCTGTTTGCCCCTAAGCTTGCAGAGGCCTCTTCCACTTCCTTATCCACGTTCTGTAAAACGGGCTGTACCGTTCGAACAACAAAGGGTAAGCCGATAAACATTAAGGCCACTGTAATTCCGAGCGAAGTAAACGCCACTTTAAAGCCTAAAAATTGGCCAACCCAGCCATTTTCTGTATACAAGGTCGTTAAGGCAATCCCAGCGATTGCAGTTGGCAATGCAAAGGGTAAATCTACGAGCCCATCAATGATACGCTTACCTGGAAAACGGTATCGAACTAGGACCCAAGCAATTAAAACTCCAAAAATAACATTGATCGCTGCCGCCATTAGAGAGGCACCGATGCTTAACTGATAAGACGCCACAACCCTTGGCTCCGAGATGGTGTGCCAAATTTTTGACCAGGGAGCTGTCGCCGAATTTATAAATATCATCGATAAAGGCAAGATAACTAGAATACTAATATAGGTCATCGTAAACCCTAGCGACAGTCCGAAACCCGGCAATACGCCTGTTCTCTTTTTAAAAAGACCCATGAGGTTGACCCCTTCCATTTAGATACATAGAGAGCACGAATGCTCCCTATTCTTCTTCTTATTTAGGTTGATAAATTTGGTCGAATGTCCCGCCATCATTAAAATGTTTTTCCTGCGCCTTTTTCCAGCCGCCAAAATAATCATCAATGGTGACCATTTTAATTTGTGGGAAGACATCTGCATATTTCTTTAGAATTTCTTCATTCCGAGGACGATAGTAATTCTTCGCAATAATTTCCTGTCCTTTATCGGAGTATAAATATTCCAGATAGGCCTTTGCTACTTCTTTTGTCCCCTTTTTATCTGCTACTTTATCAACGACAGCCACTGGCGGTTCAGCAAGAATGCTGAGTGATGGATTCACGACCTCAAACTTATCTTTGCCTAGCTCATTTAATGTAAGATACGCTTCATTCTCCCAGGCAATTAGCACATCACCAATTCCGCGTTCTACAAACGTAGTCGTAGCACCGCGTGCTCCTGAATCTAATACCTCGACATTTTTATATAATTGACTCATAAAATTCTTGGTTTTGGCTTCATTTCCGCCAAATTTCTCTTGTGCATACGCCCAAGCTGCCAAGTAGTTCCATCTAGCACCGCCAGACGTTTTTGGATTCGGAGTGATAACAGAAACGCCTTTCTTTGTTAAGTCATCCCAATCCTTAATCCCTTTTGGATTCCCTTTTCTAACTAAGAAAACAATTGTTGAAGTATACGGTGTAGAATTATCCTGTAAATTCTTTTGCCAGTCCTTAGCAAGCAAACCATTGTTAGCAATCTCATCAATGTCATAGGCCAATGCTAGTGTTACAACATCTGCCTCAAGTCCATCAATAACAGCGCGCCCTTGTTTACCAGAACCGCCATGTGATTGTTGAACGGTCACCTGCTGACCAGTTTTCTTTTCCCAGTATTGAGCAAATTCCTTATTGTACTGTTCATAAAGCTCTCTCGTAGGATCGTATGATACGTTTAATAACTGGACTGGATCTTTCTTTTTCGTCGTTTCTTGAGCGGCTGTTTTCTCCTTTTTTGTGGATGTTTCCGTACTAGATTTTTCGTTACTGCTGCAGCCTGCTAAAATAAGTGCGATTAACGCAAATACCAGTGTAATTTTGTATAAATGTTTCTTCATCTTGATTCCCCCTCTGATTTAAAAAAAGCTGCCTAATTTTTATCCCTGCCTAAGAATCGTTGTGCCTATCTCCAGGCAGAACGTAAGCATATGTAAAATTAAGCAGCCTTCAGTCGACTGATCGGCTAGTCTTATACTCTTTGATTTTTTGCACTAGAACGTCTTGATTCAAAACGAGTCTTCTCTGTTTTATCGATTTGTGTAATCGAACCGTCGTGAATCGTAATCGTAACAGAACCATACTCAATATTTTTTAATGCTTCTAAAATGACTTTTGTTCTCTCTTGATCTATTGCTGCCATCAGATCCTCTCCCTTTAAGTTTAATTAATTAATATCACATCAGAATACTTGGTTTTATGAATAAAAAATTTTAAGTTCCCATCTGATTGCCTACAATGTGGACTGCACTTACTAATTGGATACGTCATTTGCTGATCTCCCCTCTCTTTAGACACAAAAAGGCTTATACTCTCGTCTGGGAGTATAAGCCTTTGGTTGACCAATCAGCTTAACCTTTTTTATTTATTATTTGGGCTTGAATTATTTCCATTTTATTCTGACTTTTCCGAGGTGTCAAGTGGGTTTTAAGATAATTTTATTAAATTATTAAAATATTTTTATTGCTGTGATAGATTTTCTATATCAAAGCTGTGGCAGTAGGCCTTTACAATGATACCATCATTGGCAGGCTGAAAGTCATGTTGTGGAATACGCTCAAATCCCAGACGTTCGTATAATCTCATTGCACTGGTCATAAATTCTCCAGTATGCAAACCGATTGACTGGAAGCCTTTGGCTTTCGCCCTAGCGATGCATTCAGAAATAAGCGCCGTGGCAATCCCTTTTCCTTGGGCCTCGGGGGCAACAGCAAGCATACGGATTTCAGGATAATCCAGTTTCTCGACATTGCCTTCATAGGCATCTGTTTTCGCCGGGTATAAAACCACACTGCCGACAATCTTTCCGTCTAATTCTGCCACGATTCGTTCAATATCAGGATGGGTATCTGCATCGGATGAAATCGCTTGTTTCAACGCTTCCCAATGTCCTTCAGGAATGCTATTTGCATGTATTTCATAAGCATGAATCCGTTGTTCTCGTATCAGCGGTAATTCCTTTACTGCAGCATCACGAATGATCATTATCCTTTAACTCCTATTCCGCTTTCTCATTTTATTAAAAATTTCTCAGGCTTATTACTTAAATTTTGTCGATTATGCAAGGACGTTATTCCTGAAAGGTCAGGTCCTTTTGGCAAGATATGATAGCTTTTTTGATCATTACTAGCAATATGGTTTGATAGATGATAATGCCTTTTAATCGCGACAAAATCAGTCGTATCTCCAAAACCAGGAGTCTGATAAAGATCTTGCAGATATCCCCATAGATTCGGAAAGTCAACAATACGATTACGATTAGCCTTAAAGGCAGAGTAATAGGCGGCATCAAAGCGGACAAGAGTAGCATAAAGACGAATATCCGCATCAGTAATATAATCGCCAAATAAGAAGCGCTGTTTTGAAAGGCGTGCTTCTAATTCATCTAATCTTGAAAATAAGGTTTCATAGGCCAGTTCATATGCCTCTTGAGACTGGGCAAATCCACACTTATAAACCCCGTTATTCACATCATGGAAAATGACATCATTTAACTGGTCGATTTCGTCCCGTAAGTGCTCAGGATATAAATCCGGGGCATTCTCTTTATGAAAAGGTACCCATACGGTTTCGAGATAGTTTGTTAGTTTAAAATAATCGTTATTAACGACCTTCTGCTCTTTAATATCGACGATAACGGGAACGGTAGGTCTGCCCGTGAAGTCAGGGGCTGTTTTCAAATAAATTTCACTCATATAGCGAATCCCTAAGACAGGATCGACACCATCCTCATCTAACGAAAATTCCCAATCCACATGTGGCAATTTGGGCCTCATCGGACTGGCAGTCCCTAAACTAATGACCTCTTCCAGCCCAAGCAGACTGCGGGCAATGACAGAACGATGTGCCCAGGGGCAAACCGCTGACCATAATAGTCGGTATCTTCCTGCCTCAATTGGAAGCTCCCCCTCCTGATTACCAAACGGGGTTGTAAATCTGTTTTTTTGGCGGTTAAATGAACCATCAGTCTTAATTTCTATCACTGTTCCCTTACTTCCACTCTCCTGCACTATTAACACCCTCTCCTATTGATCATTTAATTTTAGGAGTTCTAACTTTTATCAGTCAATCTAAATATCTGACTATAACCAATATTTTTAAAATATTATTTTCAAAAAAGCCCTTGCACGGCTAGTAAGAGTTTGGGCAGCTACAAACAGCCGTCCTTTCCCTGGCCAACAAAAAAAGGTATGCACATTTATATGCGATACCTTCCTTAGTTAGTATGGTTTTAATATCATAAGAGCGATGATGATGATGAAAATGAAATTTTCTAGGTATTCACAGCGAAATAAAATTTTCGCTAAACGCCAGTACTCCTCAGGAATCTCCTCACCTTGATGTGCAGCCAATAAGGCTTTTACAGGTTTTGACCTTGGGGATAAGATGAGCGGACCGATTGCAAGTGCTCCTAAAAATAAGACCAAACTTGTCACATACCATCCCATCCGAAACAAGCTCGGATTTAGAAAACCCATCGTTAGCCCTGTAACCAGCAGCAGTGTACCGCCTGCCATCACAAAAATATGGAGCTTGTGTCTGAGCCGATAGGAGTGTCTTAATTCAGTCATAGTATTTCCAGATTTAACGACTGTTGTTAAAATAAACCCTGGACCCATTCCAATGATCGCAGAAAAGATATGAATGAACACAACAATTTTGTAGAATGTAATCACTTGTAAACCTCCATCACCAGTTCCAATGTTCCCATTCTATCATATTTTCTATCAAAGTCTGACCTGCAAAGTTCAACGATTATCTGTTAAATAAGTGATGGACGGCTTCTTCCAATTCTTCGATTAAAGGAAAGGAGTTTTGGTATCTCAGACTTTCTACAATGTGGGTATAGTACCATTCCTGTTTTTCCTTACCGGCATTAAATTTACTCCAAATTTCGTTCCCAATTCGCTTATAATCGTCTGTAATGGAACGTATGTTATGTAATTTATCCGCACAAGCGACTGCCCGGATATCTCTTGGAGCATTTTTTAAGTATTCGATTGTATGTTTTTTCCGCAGATCCCACGTTAAAGATTTATCCGGTTCAGAGCATCCAGCAACAATTTCCGCAATCTTGAATCCGAATTCCTGTTCAATATCCTGCAATGAAAGGTCCGTGTCTTCAACCGTATCATGAAGGATACCAGCTGCAATCAGCGTTTCATCGTATCCTGCCTTCATTAAAATCATCCCAACTGCAACAGGGTGCACAATATAGGGGATATCACTTCCTTTTCGGCGTTGTTTAACATGGGCTTTGGCTGCCATTTGCAGCGCTTTTTCAATAACATCCATTTTGAATATACCTCCTTTCCAATATCTTATTTTTTCAAGATAAATTTTAAAGGAGCCTGGATTTCCAAGCTCCTCGCTTTGTTCCATTAAGCTTGTTTACTTTTTTCCAACATCGTCGACCCCTTGAAAAGAGGAACGAGAAAAAGAATTCCGATCACAAAAAGCAAAGCGGTTGTTTCATACATTGAAACGAGGGAAAAAGTCTTCTTCAACCACCCGCTCGTTGTCATTGTAATTACCATGCAACCCATGAATATAGGGTTTAGTATCCCATTAACACGGCCAATAAAGGCTGCATCGGTATTCTTTAAGATCATGGTATTGATTCCTATATGAACACATGGCATAAACAAACCGCTGATAAATTGGGCGGTCAAGGTTAACCAAAACATGTCGGAAAGCCCCATTACTAAAAAGCCAAGTGCACTGACACCCATACCAATCGCAAGCAAAATTTGCGGTGGTGTCTTTTTCGAGAACCCGACTGTAAGACCTCCGCCCAAAATCATTCCGATTCCAAATGCAGCCATCAGCCATTGCAGCTGCTCTTTCGGCAGACCAAGCTGTTCAGTTACGAGAAAGACCGCTAATGGCTGAGTAAGCCCCAACGCCAAGCCCGCCGCGGCAAAACATCCCCCCAGCATGGTAAGGGCACGGCTCTGCCATACATATTTGAATCCAGCCTTCATCTCTTGAAGTAAGGTGGTAGCTTCTGACATTTCTTCTGCATCATAATCCGACGGCAGTAAGAATAAGATCCCCGCTGAAAGTAAAAAAGCTACCCCCATAATGGCAATGGCCGCATTGATTCCAAAATGCTGGTAAACAAACGTACCAAGTACCGGACCGACAATCATAAACAATGCAAAGATGGTTTGGTAAATAGACATTCCCATTTGAATAAGCTCTTCTTTTACATGAAGTTTAAAAAGCTTCATTCCAGCAGGCTGGGAAAACTGGGATAAAATCGACGATACCAATGTTGCAAAAAAGATGACCTTCCATCCGCCAAAGAAAAGGGCCAGCAAGACCACAAAAATGGAAATAGCACTCAGAAAATCACACCATATCATCGTCATTTTCGGTTTCCAGCGGTCAGCAAAGGTCCCGCCGATAAATGAAAAGAGAAAGATTGGGGCAAACTCCGCTACTGATATCAGTGATACAGCGACGGGGTCTTCATTTGTCTTTTCTACAACATACAACAAAATAGAATAATTCCTTACCCAAACCCCAATTTGCAGAAAAAACGTCGAGAGTAATAATGTCTGGATTACCCTATTTCGAAACAATAAACCCATTGAAACATTTGCATTTGTATTTCCTTGTTCCATAAAAAAACCTCCTTATCCAACAATCCGGACAGGAGGCACTTTAGGACATAAAACAGCCAAGTAATAGTTTACTTCGCCACATTTAATAAAAAAGCCCGCACGAATCCTATCCAGAATATGTTCGTTATCCGAATTTTTTCCAAAAATAGGACTAGTTAATCATCGGACTTTAAGTCACCCTTTTCGTTATAACGTATGTTTATCTTACTGTAAATCCAGTTTAAAATCAAGTGGATTTTTCCACTTTATGGAATCACACTCTACTCGTGATCAAACTCCTCAGTCAAATGTTTCGAGCTATGATTAGATTCTGTATAATTATTAAGATTAGGACTGTTATTTAAAATCTGGTGCGCATCCCACTGGGCCTTTAAAGGTTGAATGTAATGCTCTGGAACAACAACCCCTCTTTTTTTCAAATGCGAATAAATGCTTTCCGTCATACGCAAGCGACCCCTTTCCTGTTAAGAAGTGACATACCTGCTTCTCTATTTCATTATATCACTTGAGCTACACATTTGATAGCGCTTTCATTAATTTCTAATAAAAGAAAATAACGTCCCCATTCCTTCAGCAAAATCCCTATCTTTTTAAATGTAAAACCATATAGGCATCATCATAATAAACTCCATCTATTTTTAAAGCATTCTTTTCTAGCCCAAACTCCTGAAAGCCTAATTGAGTATAAAGCTGTTTCGCACTATGATTACTGGCAGTTACGTTCAAATTGATTTGTTCAACCCCGGAGATATCCTTCGCTTTCTGGATGGCCGCGGTCATCAGTGCCTTACCTGCCCCTACTCCCCGTCTGCTCGGGGTGACATACATGGCAAAAATGTTTGCCCGGTGGCGAATTTTCTTCCGTTCTTCTTGTAGTAAAGTTACAACGCCAATAAGTTTATCCTGATCGAAAGCTCCAAAAGTAAAGTTTCCTTCCGCTGTAAGGTTTTGAGCTGTTTGTTCTACGGCGTTTTCCTTTGTGACTGACTCCTCATAGCTAGCTAAAAATGCCTCGGGATGGTTCTTTAATGCTTCGAGCCGTAATGTCCAGTAATTTCTGGCATCAGCTGGAGTTAATAACCGAATTTCCATTATTACTCTCTCCTTTGTTTATTTTTCACTATAAACTCCTGAACCCTTTCCATTGTTCACCTCTTTCAATTATTTCCAACATAAGTTATAACCCGTAATGCAATCCTAATAAAAAAGGAGTAATCATATGAAAAAACTTCTGATCAGTTTGATTATTACATTTGTTTTTATAGATATAGGAATATGGCAGTCCCCCCACGAAGCTGCCGCCCAACAAAAACCGATCCCGCCATATGCCAAATGGGGTACTTACGCAATGAAGAAAACGCAAGAAAGGTATCCTCATGCGAAGATTATTGATTATCTTCATATTGGGAGAGTAACAGGCCCACGATCCAGCACTGAAAAATTTAAACTCTGGTTAAAAGATGACAAAAAGGAATTTGGCGTGTTTGTGGATATTGAGTTCAACCCTGCAACCAGTCAAGTGATTAGGACTACTTTTAAGGAAACTACACGGTAAATGAAGGAGGGAATGTTAAATTCCCCTCCATTTTAGTCAGGTCAATCATTGGGAACCCATTATCTCTCCCCATGTAATGCCTTAGTCAACAGACTGATCGCTTGGATTACCTCGTTTACATTCTCTTGATTATTCATTTTATTTCTTGCATGGCGTAAGACCGGTCTTACGGATTCGACGGAACGGCCAAATTCGTTCATCCATTTATAACGCGGAACCATCCAGGTGTGAAAATGGTGAGAAGTATCTTCATTATAAAAGTAATAAACATGTTCAATTCCTAGAACGTCTCTTTGCGCTTTTCTGATTTTTGTTAAAAGGCTTATATAATCAAGCTGCTCTTCCTCTGTTAATTCATCAAAGCAATAAATATGCCGCTTAGATGCTAAGATAATTAATCCTTTTATGGGGTAGGCGACATCCTGATGCGCGTGGAAATGCTCTGTCTCGATGACAACACCACCATCAGGCTGCACCAGGCCGCTCGTTAGTGCACAGCTTAAACATTCCACCTCAACAGTGGTTCCGTTAGATAACGTGATTTGTCTCATTACTATTCCCCTTTACTCGTCAACTATCTTTTTTAAGATAGTGCAGGATAGGATGATTAGGCTGACCAGTGGGATGGTTGCGAGAGTAATCGAGGCAGCTTTGTCTTGGCATCTCCCATGGCAGCATTTACTTGTGCTTGAGTGAGAAAGATACTTCCAGTAAGATCTGCTCCGCTAAGGTTAGCATCACGCAGGTCGGCTCCAATAAAATCTACGGTTCTTAGGTCTGCTTCCCTTAGGTCAGCCGCAATCAGATAGGCCCCTCTCAAATTAGCTCCTCTCAAGTCCGCTTTTCTTAAGTTAGCTCCGATGAGATCAGCACCACGACGTATCTTTCGTTTTGACTTCGAACCAGCACGAACTAGTTCACTTGTTTTTACTAGTAAGTTATTTATCTCTGCTCTGTGTGTGGATACATTGAGTTGCTTAAGTTGGTTGGGACTCAGCAGTGTAAGCTTTTCTGTTTGATCGATGGCTTGACGGAGTTGTATATGTATGGTTGCTGCCTCTTTTAATGATAGGGCTTCAGTTAAATACCAGAGCATTTCCTGGAGTTGCTGGACGATTGGGAAGACAGTAAACATTTCATTGGATGTTTCATTGTCGCAAGTTTCACGCCAGTCCTTGCCTTGGTAGGTAACTTGTGAGACTTTTTGTCCGGCTCCAAAACATTCATAAACCGCACAGCCCTTGAATCCTTTTTTCCTTAAGTTCCGATGAATCCCACAGCGAAAGTCTGATTGTAGATTCGGGCATGGTGTTCCTCCCTTTTTGTCTAAAGCAAAGTCTGCTGAAGCAGTGAACGGCAAGGCGACACAGCACAACCCGAAGCAGTCTTCACACTTGGCACGAAGGTGCTCATGACTGCGGTCATCACGTGATAAGACGGTATGATTAGACAATGGGTTCACTTCCTTTCAACTACCTTTTACTATAAAACAAAATGGTTGGATTTGGGAGAAGTTTTTGATGATCTGTTTGGTTAACTGTGATTGATTATTTCTAATGGACATAATTTCCAGGAGACTCTTTCATTTGTCTTAGAGCTGAAGTCTATTGGACAAAATTGTTTTGGCTATATAAAAATTGCCCAATAGAGGTGATCTATTGGACAGGATTTTCGCTGGCTTCTGAATTTTGTCTTTTTAAGACGCTCTATTGGACAAAATAATAGGGTCTTTTAGCTAAACTGTCTATTAGAACCTTCCTATTGGACAAATTCATCGAATCTCTTAGGCAAACTGTCCAATAGAACCTTCCTATTGGACAAATTCATCGAATCTCTTAGGCAAATTGTCCAATAGAACCTTCCTATTAGACACATCCATCGGACCTCTTAGTTAAACTGTCCAATAGAACCTTCCTATTGGACAAATTCATCGAATCTCTAAGTTAAACTGTCCTCTAGAAATCCGAAAATTATCAGATAGACGGGACTAATTCTTAACTTAGACCAATTAGCTTCCATCAAAAAAAACACAAGCAATAAGTTCGCTTGTGTCTGTCAAAATAATCCACTTAATCTTTCTCTCCCATTGAATTGGGACCAACTATATTCCTAAAGGCCTTCTTCCATACCAAATACCCGTACTCCATAGTTGACAACGTCAGCCCCATCCAGGCAAACAGACACGAACCTGGGTAAAACTCATATGTACCCTGCTCCCTTTCATTCTCGCTCTCAACCCGGCCAGCAGCAATTTTTTCAACAGCAGGACCTTCTGCCACATTCAAAACGCCCATCTTTTCAGGAACCTCAGCAGTCCCCTCTTCTCCTCTTTCTGAAAGATCTTCTACCGAAGCACCCACAGCATTCAAACTCTGTTCAGGAACTACCGCTTCAACAGATTCTCTTATTTTAGGAGATTCCTGTTCTGCCCCCTCATTCTCTGGAAGCAGCACATCCACAGGCCCGCCAGACATCGACTTAATGGCCTCCGTTATAACCTTCGCAATCTCTTCCTTTGACAATACCTTAATGGAGATCCACCCGCGTGGATCCACCTGAAAACCGTGCTTCTTAATCGTATCCTCCGACATATACTTCCCGATCACATAGCCATTTCCACTTGGGTGTAATTGCGTGGCCAAAATCTGTCCCTTTTGAACACTTTCAGGATATACAAAGCTCACCTTTCCATTACCGTTCATCTTTTCCTTCAACTTAAATGAATGAAAAATAGCCTTTTTTTCCTCAAAAGATAACACTCCAATGACTCCCTTCCAAATACCTATATTTTTTATCTAAAAAACAGGCAAAACTAATAAAGAAACGGTCATCAACTTCCAAGCAAAATTTACCAATATCAACATTATTATATCAAATAAATGACACTGGGACTTAAATTCTTGTTATTTTGTAAGGTTTAAAGCCTTCTTTAAAATTACGTCAAAATAGTGAACGTTTTTGGTTGATATAGATTGTTTATGAAAGTTTTTGGTTGATTTTTTTTAAAAAAGTCAGTATGATAAAAGCACAAGTAAGTTATGTAAGCGTTTTATAGGAGGCGAGTTGAATGTTAGAGCCTGAACGCCATCAAATTATTCTAGAAACATTAAAGAAAAAGAACTCAGTTAAGCTGCATGAGCTGGTTGAGCTTACAAATTCATCTGAATCTACGATTCGCAGGGATCTCACCCAGTTAGAAGAAGGAAAATTTCTTAAAAGGGTCCATGGGGGTGCAGCCAGACTTCAAGGAAAGCTGCAAGAACCCAGCATGACCGAGAAATCATCCAAAAACCTTCAAGCAAAGCGGGAGATCGCTCAATATGCTGGCGGCTTAGTGGAAGAGGGGGATTGTATCTTTTTAGATGCAGGATCGACCATTTTTGAAATGATCCCTTTCCTTCCCAGTCAGATTGTCGTTGTAACAAACGGATTAATGCATGCAAACGAGCTTCTCGACAAAAATATAAAAACATATTTACTAGGCGGCAGCATCAAGCCTACTACCAAAGCCATGGTTGGCCGTGGTGCACTTGAGAGCCTCGAACAGTATCGTTTTGATAAATGCTTTATGGGTGTTAACGGAATACACCCCCAATTAGGGTATACAACTCCTGACCAAGAAGAGGCCATGATTAAAAAACAAGCAATCAACCTCTCTCGTGAGGCTTATATTTTAGCAGATGAGTCCAAATTCTCTGAAATTGCATTCGCAAAAATAACCGACCTTCACGAGGCAACAATCCTTACAAATGAGTTGGACATCGATACGAGGGAGCAGTATTCCAGTAAGACAAAAATAAAGGTGGTTACTTCATGATTTATACATTAACGCTAAATCCATCACTTGATTATATCGTAGAGTTAGAACAGGTTACTTTAGGCGGATTAAACAGAACGAAAAAGGAAACGAAATTGCCTGGCGGGAAAGGGATTAACGTATCACAAGTCTTAAAAAGACTAGATTTAACAAACAAAGCCCTTGGTTTTATTGGCGGTTTTACAGGTGATTATATTGAAAACTATCTAAAGTCACTTCAAATTAACACGGATTTTGTCAGGGTTGATGGTGATACAAGAATTAATGTCAAGGTAAAGTCAGAATCGGAAACAGAAATCAATGCTTCTGGTCCAAGTTTAACGAAAGAGAACTTTGAAGCATTAAAGCAAAAAATTTACAAATTAACTAGCGAAGATACCCTTGTATTGGCAGGAAGCATCCCTTCCACTATGCCGACAACGACATACGAACAGCTAGCTGAGATTTGTAATGAAAAAGGAATTAAATTTGTGGTTGATGCAGAAGGAGACTTGCTAAAAAAGGTCATTCCATTACAGCCTTTCTTAATCAAGCCTAACCATCATGAACTTGGTGATTTATTTGACACAACCCTATCCACCTGTGAAGAAGTCATTCCGTATGGAAGAGAACTGATCAAACAAGGTGCACAAAATGTGATTGTCTCACTTGCAGGGGAAGGTGCCGTCCTCATTAACAATGACAAAGCCATCATCGCAACGGTGCCAAAAGGAGAGGTTAAAAGCTCCGTTGGTGCAGGAGATTCAATGGTAGCTGGTTTTCTAGCAACCTATGAAAAAAACAAATCGATTGAAGAAGCCTTCCGCTTTAGCGTTGCCTCAGGAAGTGCTACAGCTTTTTCGATTGGTCTATGTACGCCTGAAAAAATCGAAAGTTTACTTCCGCAAGTAAAGCTCGAAACGAAATTATTTTAAAGGAGACTGTTTATGAAAATTACAGAGCTTTTAACCAAAAATACTATTAACTTAAACATAAAAGGCACACAAAAATTAGATGTAGTTGAAGAGTTAGTTACGGTCTTAGATCATGCCGGTAAATTAACTGACAAGGCGGAATATAAAAAAGCCATTTTAGCAAGAGAAGAGCAAAGTACAACCGGTATCGGTGATGGAATTGCTATTCCCCATGCCAAAACAAAAGCAGTTAGACAAGCAGCGATTGCGTTTGGCCGATCAAAAGAAGGTGTAAACTATCAATCTCTTGATGGCCAGCCTGCCCACCTTTTCTTTATGATTGCAGCAACAGAAGGTGCAAACAATACTCACTTAGAAGCACTTGCACGTCTATCAACTATCTTAATGAACCAAGAGGCTCGTCAACTGCTATTAGAGGCAAAATCCGAAGATGAAGTATTAACAATCATCAACAAGTATGATCAGGAAGATAAAGAAGAAACACAGTCAATGACTGGGAAAAATCAATTTATTGTTGCCGTTACAGCCTGCCCAACTGGAATTGCCCACACATATATGGCTGCTGATTCCTTAAAGGCAAAAGCAAAGGAAATGGGCGTTGACATTAAAGTCGAGACCAATGGTTCTGGTGGCGCGAAAAACGTGCTGACAGCGGAAGAAATTGAAAATGCTGTGGCGGTAATCGTCGCTGCGGATAAAACAGTAGAAATGGCCCGCTTCAACGGCAAACACGTAATTGAAACCGCGGTAGCGAACGGAATTCGCAAACCTAAGGAATTAATTGACCGTGCGTTAAAGCAGGATGCTCCAATTTACCATGGTAATGGTTCAACTGCCAGCAATGATAGCGGAAAGCAAGGCAGAGGCGTTGGGGCAACGATTTACAAGCACTTAATGAACGGTGTCTCCAACATGCTTCCATTCGTTGTCGGCGGTGGTATCTTAATCGCCATCTGTTTCATGTTTGGCTTTAATGCCTTCAAGCCGGATGATCCAACCTATAATCCGATTGCTGAAGCACTTATGACGATCGGCGGCGGTAATGCCTTTGCTCTAATGGTTCCTGTTCTTGCTGGTTTCATCGCGATGAGTATTGCAGACCGTCCTGGATTTGCAGCTGGTATGGTTGGCGGTATGCTTGCGAATGCCGGCGGTGCTGGTTTCCTAGGCGGACTAATTGCAGGTTTCCTTGCCGGTTATTTAGTAGTTGGTTTGAAGAAAGTATTAACGTTTATGCCAGCATCACTTGAAGGTATTAAAACCATTCTTTTATATCCACTATTAGGTATTGCATTAACTGGGTTCATCATGTTATTTGTTGTTAATAAACCTGTCGGTGCTCTAAACCAAGGAATTTCACACTGGTTATCCAATCTTGGAACGGGAAATGCCGTTTTACTTGGAATTATCCTTGGTGCGATGATGGCCTTTGATATGGGCGGACCAATCAACAAGGCAGCATATGTTTTTGGTACTGGATTATTAGCAAATGGTGTATATGGGCCAATGGCAGCCATTATGGCTGCGGGTATGGTTCCACCACTAGGTATCGCTATCGCAACAACTGTATTTAAAAAGAAATTCAGCCAGCAAGATCGTGAAGCTGGTAAAGTGAACTACATTATGGGATTATCTTTTATCACTGAAGGTGCAATTCCGTTTGCCGCAGCAGACCCGCTTCGTGTCATTCCTTCCGTTATGGCAGGTTCTGCTGTAGCAGGTGCATTATCCATGATGTTCCATATTGGCCTTCGCGCTCCTCATGGCGGAGTATTCGTAATGCCACTTGTTAGCGGCAACTGGTTATTGTACCTATTATCAGTTGTAATTGGAGCAATTGTTTCAGCTGTCCTGCTTGGTATCTTGAAAAAGCCTGTAACAGAATAAACTATTCAATGCACGATTTCCATTCAGGGAATCGTGCTTTTTTCATATCCCCATCAAATTATTGAACTTTTTCAAAACACAATTGACCTTATACCTTTAGCTGCTCTATAATAAAAGTGAGTAATCACTCATTTTTATTCCCGAAGGGGGTTTATCAATGTCAGCTTCTATCGTGTTGAAAGATGTTAGTAAAAGTTTTGGAAAAAAAGAAGTATTACATCATGTTAACTTATCGGTTGAACCTGGACAAATTTACGGTTTAATTGGCCCATCTGGCTCCGGTAAAACCACCCTAGTAAAAATCATTGTCGGAATGGATCGTCCCTCCAAAGGTGATGTACAGGTTCTAAATACAACGGTTCCTAACTTACAGCTGCTGCAAAAAATTGGCTATATGGCTCAGGCTGATGCGCTTTACACCGACTTAACCGGTGAGGAGAACTTGGCCTTCTTCGCTTCTCTTTTTAAACTAAAAAAAGAAGTACAAAAAGAACGGATCGCCTACGCTGCCAATTTAGTCAATCTCACAGCCGATTTAAAAAAGAAGGTTCAAGACTACTCTGGCGGCATGAAACGCAGGTTATCACTAGCTGTTGCCCTCATCCAAGACCCGCAGGTTCTTGTATTAGATGAACCAACAGTTGGAATCGATCCCGAACTGCGCCTATCGATTTGGGCTGAAATCAACCGTTTAAAGCAAGAAGGCAAAACCATCTTAGTCACAACTCATGTAATGGACGAAGCGGAAAAATGTGATTATCTGGCCATGGTTCGAGATGGTGAAATCCTAACAAGCGGTTCACCGCAAGAATTAAAAAAACAGTACGGAATCACGACATTAGAAGAGGTATTTTTAAAGGCTGGCGGTGTTAAAAAATGAGGATTCTAGCTTTAGTTAAACGAATTATCCATCAAATGCTCCGCGATAAACGTGCACTTGCCATGATGATGGTTGCCCCTTTATTAATACTCACCCTTCTCCATTACCTGCTCGGAGGTAATACGGTTGATCCGAGAATGGGTGTAATCGGAGCGGATGCTTCCCTTGTTAAACAATTAAAAAGTAAAGAAATCACTGTTAAACAATATACCGACAGTTCTAACTGGAACAAAGTAATTGAACAAGATAATTTAGATGCGATTCTTCAAGTCAAGGAAAATGATATAAAACTTACACTTCAAAATGATCAGCCTTCCGCCACTAAGGCCCTGCTAATTAAGGTTCAACAAGCGATTGCTGCGGAAAATGCAAAAAAGCAGTCTGTAAAAATGACCCAATTCATGCAAGAGATTCAGAATAAGCTGCATGTGGTGCCATTAAAACTCGAGCAGGCTGCGGCTCCAAAAATTGAAACCACTTATATTTACGGTGATAAGGATACAACCTTTTTTGATCAGTTAAGCCCTATCTTAGTTGGTTTCTTTGTCTTCTTCTTTGTATTTCTGATTTCAGGTATCGCTTTGCTTCGGGAACGGACAACTGGAACGTTGGACCGTTTATTAGCCACACCGATTCAACGAAGAGACATCGTGCTAGGTTACTTGTCAGGATACGGTTTATTTGCAATCATTCAAACCCTGATTGTTGTCGTTTATGCGGTCAAAGTACTAGACATTATGCTTGTAGGCTCATTTTGGAATGTGGTCATTATCAATCTGTGCCTTGCACTTGTTGCTTTGTCCCTTGGCATCCTATTATCGGCTTTTGCCAATTCCGAATTCCAAATGATGCAGTTTATTCCGATTGCAATTGTTCCTCAGGTCTTTTTCGCAGGGATTTTTCCGTTTGAAGGTATGGCCGACTGGATGCAAGTGATCGCAAAAATTATGCCCCTGTATTACGGCGGAGATGCATTGGTATCCGTTATGTATAAAGGGTTAGGCTTTAATGATATTATTAACGATCTGCTTGTCTTATTAGGGTTTGCCCTTGTTTTTATCCTCCTAAATATAGTAGTTTTGAAAAAGTATCGAAAAATTTAAAGGAGCAAACCATGTTTGAACAAGAAGAAATGCTCATTCAGCAGCTGTTTGATGAAGAAAAATTAACCGAGAAACAAAGAAAAATACTGCTCGCAGCGATTGAATACTTTTCTGAAAAAGGGTATGCCTCCACGTCTACAAGTGAAATTGCCAAAAAAGCTGGTGTAGCCGAAGGAACGATTTTCCGTCATTATAAAACCAAAAAGGATTTATTAATGGCTATTGTTGTTCCTATAATGGCAAAAGTGGTGGGGCCCTATATCGTAAATGACTTTGATAAGGTCTTAAATCAGCAGTACGACCGCATCGAGGATTTTCTCAAGGCGACGATTGAGAACCGCAGAGATGTCTTAAAAAAACTTCTCCCTGTAGTTAAAATCATGCTTCAAGAGATCCCATTTCACCCAGAGCTGCGAGAACAATTTATTGATTTGATTGCAAAAAATTTGTTTGGTCGTTTTTCAAACATCATTGAAGGCTATCAGCAAAAAGGGCAAATTATTGAAATGCCTGCCTTAAGCATAGCCCGTTTAATGATTACCAGTGTCATGGGCTACTTATTTTCACGGTATATCCTGTTCCCAGATGCTCCGTGGGATGATGAACTTGAAACTGAGCGCACGGTCCAATTTATCATGCACGGGTTAGGTAAAAAAGATTAATTCATAAAATGTCCTTTATCGCCTTCATTGGTATTGGTGAATCAGATGGGAGCAAAACGGATGAATTATAAAATTATTGAACGAGAACATTTTCGAGTAGTTGGAGTTAAGCGAGAGTTTTCCTGTGTGAATGGAGAAAATCTAAGGGAAATCCCTAAAATGTGGGATGTCGTTCATGCCGATGGTACAAATGATTTGTTAGTTGAGCTCAATAATGGTGAAATCAAAGGAGTTGTGGGTGTCTGTGTAAACAAACGTTCCCAGCAGCCCGGATTAATGGATTACTGGATTGCAGTTGAATATGCAGGTTCCCCTCCAGAGGGTTTAGAGATTCTTGATATTCCTGCAGCCAAGTGGGGAGTATTTGAAGTACGGGTCAATGCCAGATTCCATGCAGAATGCTTGGAAACAGATCTTTTCGGAATGGTTCCCATCTAGTCATTTCGAGCATGCAGCGGGTCCTGAGTTAGAAGTCTATTCTCCAGGTGACCCTTGGAGCCCAGATTATTACTCTGAGATATGGATCCCGCTAAAATAATCGTAATTAAGAAGGCGGTGCTGCTTGCGCACCGCTTTTTTCTGCTAAAAATCACACGTTAACCTCCCTGTGTTGTTTGGAAAAATTGATTAGCCCCACTGAGTGATTGATCTTAAAGAGAGGTTCCGACAAACTGTGCACCACCTAGGTTTAAGAGAGAGTTCATAGTGATTCCCCCTAGTATCTTAGCTCCCTAATCAATTTTTTACTTTTACAACCTTTTGAATAACAAAACTTAGTCCATAACCAATCCATACACCTAACAGATTTAAGATTAAATCATCAATATCCATGCTGCCGCGTTTAGTGAGATGCTGCATAATTTCAATAAATAGGATGCTTAATGCCGGTATCAAAACAAACTTCCACCAAGAGCGGTGCCTTGAAAACATAAGAGCAATTACCCCATAGGGTACGAATAAAAGGATATTGGCAGTTAAATTGTAAAAAGCTATTAAAAAATTACCGTCTCCACCAAGAAATCCGCGTATGGTTTTAAAAGGGATATAATTGATCTGACTATATTCCTGATTTGTTGGACGAAAAAATAACAACACGAGTAATCCTATGCTATATAACGTTATTAATATTTTAAAAATGAAAGTAGAGATATTGATGGTACTTCTGCGCACATAAAAAACTACAAGCATAGTAAGACTTGTCAGGCACATCCAGATAACAACCAAAACAATCGGATGGAGATAGGCTAGCAGCCTCAGCCAAACAGGTAATAATAAAACATAGATTAGTTGTGAAATTCCTAAAGAAATCCATAATGATTTGTTATCCATTCTTTTCTTCCTGCCTTTGAATATTCCTTTTAAGGAAATATACTGCAAATCGCAGCCCTTATTTCTATAATATCCCATTTACGCCCTGAATTGGACCCCTATTACATCTTCCCAAGCTAATTTGTTTTCATCATCCATCAAATCAAAAAAAGCACAAGCAAGATAAAGCTTATCTGCTTGTGCTTCCGTATTATACAAACCCAACCGTCATCTTATCCGGATCGGAACCTGCTCGACTATCCTGGTTTAATCCATCAATTCTATCCATATCCTCTTGGGACAACTCAAAATCAAAGACATCGGCATTCTCAATAATACGATGCTCTTTAATAGATTTTGGAATTGTTACAACTTCATTCTGAAGATCCCAGCGCAGGATGACTTGCGCTACTGATTTATTGTACTTTTGGGCAATATCCACAAGAACCGGTTCGCTGAGGAGTTGTCCTTGTTTTAAAGGTGACCATGCCTCAAGTTGAATACCTTCTTTTTTACAGAAAGCGTGAAGCTCCTTCTGTGTTAAATGCGGATGATACTCCACCTGGTTTACCATTGGTTTAATTTCAGCCGAACCAATCAAATCTTCTAAATGGTGGGTTTGAAAATTACTTACACCAATAGCACGCACACGGCCATCTTTATAAAGCTTTTCAAATGCTCTCCACGTATCTTTAAATTTGTCTTTTCCTGGCCAGTGAATTAAATAAAGGTCTAAATAATCGAGTCCAAGCTTGTTAAGACTGGTTTCAAAAGCTTTTAGCGTGGATTCGTATCCTTGTTCTGAATTCCAAAGCTTTGTTGTAATAAACAATTCTTCCCGGGGAATGCCCGACTCTTTAATCGCTTGACCGACCCCCTCTTCATTGCCATAAATGGCAGCAGTGTCGATACTGATATAACCGTTTTTGAGCGCAGCCTTAACCGACTCAACAACTTCTTCGCCTTCTTTTACCTTAAACACACCTAATCCCATCCAAGGCATTTTCACGCCGTTATGTAAAGTGGTTGTATCTTTTAAATGGACTGCCATCATCTTATCCCCCTATCGGTTATTATCCTCTTGCCGCTTGAACTTTTTCGATATACTGCCTAGCATATTCGGTGATTTTTTCATATTCCCCCGTTTTGGCCGGTGCGACTAAGTTTCCGCCTACACCGACAGCGACACAGCCGTTCTTGATCCATTTATCAACATTCTCCAAATCAACACCGCCGGTTGGCATAATATTAATTTGTGGAAGCGGCGCTTTGACAGCCTTAACGAATTCTGGACCGTAGGCACTGCCAGGGAATAATTTGACAATATCCACTCCCGCTTCTAACGCTCGCTTCATCTCAGTAAGCGTCATACAGCCTGGCATATATGGAATTTGATAAAGATTACATAGTGTTGCCGTTGCTTCATCGAATGCTGGACTGACTATAAACTGAGCTCCGGCTAAAATCGCTATTCTAGCAGTTGCCGCATCAAGGACAGTTCCTGCACCAATCACCACATCCGGGTGTTTTTGATAAAGCGCTGCCAATTCTTTAATCACTTCATCTGCGCCTTGGACTGTAAAGGTCACCTCAATACCCTGAATGCCTCCTTTTACACAGGCTTCAGAAATGTTTACTGCCTCTTCCCTGGAATCCGCACGAACAACTGCGACGACCCCGCAATCTACAATTTTGGTTAAAATATCGATTTTTTTCAGCACGATGATCACCTCTTCTAGTCTATTTTTTTGCAATTAATCTACTTACATAGTATAAACCCTTTTTATAGTTTAACGAAAGTATCTACATTCGCATCGTATAATGTCCTTCACTTTAAGAAAAAGAGAACCTAGTTATTCAACCAGGCTCTCTTACTTATCAAGGTGAGACTAAATAGGTGTGGTATCAGTGATCAAATAGCTTCCATTCTTTAAATAATGGCTGTGTTAATCTT